>CAYPGQ010000007.1:0-92707 GCA_964410125.1 uncultured Eubacteriales bacterium
GGGGCTTCGGGAAAAGAAAGTTGCCGAAAATTCATCATCGATCTCCTTTTTTAATCATAACCTCTAATTATTATTTTGCCAATGCAATATCAAGATACAGGATCTGGAAAATCTTCTCCGCTCCGCTTTTTATATTGTTTGCCTTTTTCGTATTTGTTGAAAAGCTCTTCGCTCATTTTCATCTTCCTTTTTTGGCCTTCACTCGTCCTGAATACGACAGCGTACTTATGCTTTTTCAGGGAATAATCCCCTTCCGTTCTTTTTTCTTCGACAACCCCGTACCATTCCTCTTTTTTTCTTTTTTTCCTCTTGAAATAAGGAAAAATTGCATAAACAAGGAATTCAATAATTGCGTCTAACATTTTTTTGCATCTCCCCAAAGAAAGGGATTATCGGGAAATACAAGGCAAGGCTGTTGACCTTTCTTATACTCTCTCATGCCTTTTCTTCCCCGATGCTCATCCATACACAATTTGATAATCCGTCGGTCTCTTATACATAACAAATTCTTGGATATTCTATCAAGCCCGTTCGGACTAGCCGTATCATACAAAGAGCTACAGCGGGAGATCCAAAAGATAAAAGAGATCGGGATCGAAGTCAAATACAAGGGCAAAGGCCTCACGCATATGCTGAAGGGCGGCTGGACTACACTTACGTTTAAGCCGTCAGGTCAGGGTTAGCGTCTGGTGGGCCAACATTAAAAGCCCCTGCACCGGAACACCATAAGGACAGGCCTGCTCGCAGTATCCCTCACATGCAGAGCAGATATCTGCTTTGTTTGTCTGCAGTGAGGCGTAGTCGAGCATTGCCGCTTTTTCTTTTCCCTGGCCCATAAAATAATGGTTGTACCGCATGATTGTATTCACTGGAACACCGTACGGGCACTGCGGCTCACACTTGCCGCAAGCATGACGGCAATAAAATTCCCCATACGTGGCTTTGTAGGCCGCCAGAGTATTCTGGGCTTTCAGATCGAATTTGCTGCCGGATAAAGAAACATAGGCTTTCAAGTCGTTGTAGTTTAGGATAGACGGGCAAGCTGAGTTCACATCGGGATTATTCAAGACAAATTTGATCGCCGCATCCCGGATCTCGTTAAAATTTTTCAGATTGTATTTCTTCTTGAAGCCTTCTGCCCGGTCAGCCCGCGCTTTTAACCGCTCGACAAGAGCTTTCGTGCGTGGATTGAGATCCCTTCCTTCCTCTTCGGATTTATCGACATTTTCCTTCATCTCTAAATAATTCAAGACAGGATTGGTTTTCATCAATGTAGCTCCCACATTCTTTTTTTTGTAGGCCTTCAGGATATTTTCCCCCATATCACGCTGAATGAAATTGTACACGAGCAAAGCCACATCAAAACGCCCATCTTCTGCAGCTGCCAAATGGACATCCTCCATGGTCTCCGGGACATTTCCCCATTGGGAGCCGTGGTTGGACAATCCGCTGAATCGCACCTTGCCCTCTGTTTTTAGATCTTTGATAGCCGCATGATAGGCTTCATCATTCAGTGCTTCAACCGTTGAAGGCATATGAATCATCAGACAATCGACATAATCCATTTGAAGCCGGCCCAAACATTTATTCGCTTTTTCGATTACATCCTGTTTGGTTACATTCTCCCGAAGCCCAAGTTTTGTGGAGATGAATACCTTCTTACGGTCACGCCCTTTTAGCGCTTTCCCGATCGCGCTCTCTACCTGACCACGGAGATAATTTTCTGCAGTATCGATGTAGTTCACTCCGGCATCAAGGATAGCTCCGATAAGAGCAGGGTCTGTAACACCGCTGCTGCCAAAACCGATATCAGAACACTTAAACCCAGTCCGTCCCAAAGTGCGGTATTCCTTGATTTTCGGACCTTCGTTGTTTGCATCCGATGTCTGGCCGAATAGGTTCGAACTCCCAGACAATCCAAGGCCGGCCAGCATAGCCATGGAACCGCCCATAAATCCGCGGCGACTTATCTCTTTTTTCTTCATGATACTCCTATTTGTTTGAACATCTTTTCAAATTCGGGAAATTTTATAATAATTGTAGGATTTATAATAAGGATTCCGCTAATCCAGGTCAAGAAAAATCTCAAAACTGCCTCCATCAATAGCCTGAATTATTCAGGTTAAACCTTTGTGGTGTGTTTTCCGTCTATATAAGGTAAACACCGATGCAGGAGTGTACATGAACAAGAAGCTAATGCAAACAGCAATTGCCATAGGATTTATAATTAGCCTGATAGGCATAAGGATTCCCCTCAGCGGAAGCGGAAATAATCAACCAAATAATCAAGGAGTCCTCAATCCTCCTTTTTCGGATTTATCACCGAAAATCGACGGCCGTCTCGACGATGAGATATGGAAAAAATCCCCCCTTGCCGAAGATTTCATCACGTATAATCCAGCCTATGGAGAAATTCTCCCACAAAAAACCAAAGTTTGGATGGCTTATGACAAAAAAAATCTGTATTTCGCATTTAAATGTTACGACAGCGAACCGGAAAAAATAAAAACATCCATCACAAGGCGGGATGGCATGTTTTCCGACGATTGGGTGGGATTGTCATTAGATTCCCTGGACAACAAACAAACGTCTTACGACCTTTTTTGCAATCCTAACGGCATTCAAGGCGACATCTTGAACTCTGCCGTCAGCGGTGAAGATGTCGCTCCCGACTTTGTCTGGAAGAGCGCCGGGCAACTGACAGATGAAGGTTATCAAGTGGAAATGAGCATTCCGTTGCGCAGCATTCGCTTCAAAAGCGGCGAACAGGTTCGTATGGGAGTTCTTTTTTGGAGAAGGATCAGCCGGCTGGGCATGAGCGGCTCCTGGCCCGATATTAAACCTGGCCACGGGCTCTTCAATCTGCACAATCCTATCATTTACAGGGATCTTAAAAGTCCTCTCAACCTGGAAATCCTTCCTAGTTTTACCTGGGGAAGTGGCAGCGACAGGGTCTCTCCTCAAGAATGGAGTGCAAGCGACACATTTCGTGAAATAGGCGCCGGATTCAAATACGGGATCACCTCCTCCATCACCGCAGACATCACCCTCAATCCCGATTTCAGCCAGGTGGAAAGCGATGCCTTCCAGGTGGAAGTTAACCGCCGATACCCGATCTTTTACAGCGAAAAACGTCCGTTTTTCATGGAAGGAACGGATATATTCAATTTTTTTACGATTTCTTATGGTTTTATACAGACGGCTGTCCACACGCGCCAAATCCTCGATCCTTTGTGGGGAGCCAAACTGACAGGAACCGTGGGAAAAACAGCACTCGGTCTTCTTGCTGCCAGTGATGAGTGGCCCGGCCTCAAATGGGAGGATGGATTCAATCCCTATGAAGGAAAAAAAGCCTATTTCACAATCGCCAGAGGAAAACAGAGCCTGGGACGGGACAACTACATGGGAGCCATCTACAGCGGAAGGGAATTTGCCGGGGGATACAACCGGGTCGGAGGACTTGATCTCAGCCTCAGGTTTTTCACTAATCACAAGATCCAGGCTTCCTACATGCAGAGTTTTTCGAGGGATCATGGTGGGGAGTCGCCCATGAACAGCCCCACCTATCATCTCATGTACTCCTATACATCCAAACCCCTGGGGATCATGGCAGCCTATGAACACATAGGCAAGGATTTCCAGATAGATTCCGGATTTGTGATGCGGACCGGGATCGATGAGGGATGGCTGTGGATCGGCCCCAGTTTTTATCCCAATCCTGAAAAAATGGCATGGCTGAAGAGAATCAATCCCCATCTCACGTTTCAATACATCCACGATTATCTCACAGATATGGATGATACTTTTGTCAGAGCGGCCGTGGATTTCAGTTTTATAAAACAGGGAAGATTTGGAGCCAACTTCATCCGTCAAAAAGAGAGTTGGAAAGGGGAAACTTTCGGTCTCACGACATTCAACCTCGAAGGGGAGGTTCAGTTGACCAAATGGTTCCAGATGGGAGGAGGATTCACTGGGGGGGGGCAGATTTATTATCCGGCGGAATCCCCGTTCAAAGGAGACTATTTTAGCGCCGGTTTCGGATTCACCCTTCAACCCAATTCCAAACTCAGCTTGACCTTGAGCTTACATCACAGCCATTTAAAAAGGGAAACCGAAGAGATCTACAATGTCAACATCATCTATTCCCGCACGACCTATCAATTCAACAAATACCTTTTTGCGCGTGCTATCATTCAATACGACAGCTACAAAAAAAACCTTCTAACCGATTTATTGGCTTCTTTCACCTTTATCCCTGGCACAGTCATCCATCTCGGTTATGGAGGTCTTTACGAGAAACAGGATTGGCAGAGCAAACATTGGGTTCCAGGACATGGAAACCTTCGGAACATGAGGCGGAGTTTTTTCTTTAAAGCAAGTTACCTCTGGCGATTTTAACCTGAACTATTTAAAATTCGGGGACAGGTACCGAATTGAAGGTCGTCAATTCGGTACCTGTCCCGGAATTAAAAAAAAAGAGGAGAACAAAATGTTCTCCTCTTAAGGGTGAAAATTATCGAGAATTATTTTTTCTTCAGATAGACATTCCCGCTGAATGTTTTCAGCTTTACGTCGGCTCCGCCGCCGTTCACACTGCCGCTGATTTTCTTCTTGCTCAACTTACCAGAAACCATGACCTTGAATTCTGTTTTGATACTGCCGCTGAAGGTCGAAGCTGTCAGATCGAATGCTGAATTGGAAGGGATCGTCATCTCAACCCTTCCACTGTGGGCTTCCAACGAATATCTTCCACTGGAACTGATATCTCCATAATAGATAGTACTGCCACTCATGGTTTTCCCTTTGACGACATCGGCTCCAGAAATATCCAGCAATTTGACATTCCCGCTGACCGTATCCGCTTCAACATCTCCCCTGATATTCTCAGCCGTAATATTTCCGGATACACAATTTAAATCCGCATTTCCCGCTACATTTTTCGCTTCTACATTTCCGCTGGCTGTTTTGCAGTAGACACCATTTTCAACATCAACAACTTCAACATTTCCGCTCACTGTTTCGGCATTAGCTCCGTTTTTCGCTCCCGCAACCGTCACATTTCCGCTTGTAGATACAGCAGCAGCCTTTGCGCCGATTTTCTCAAGGGTTACATCCCCACTGACGGATTTGGCTTTGATCGCAGCCTGTGCGGGTATCGTCACTTTGTAATAAACAGAAACGCTCAAGTTTTTGATCGATGGCTTGGGATATTTGGTCTCGACCTTTAACACACCGTTTTCTCTTGTCACCTCGATTTTGACCTTGGAAGCATTCTCCTTTGCCTTGTCCATCGAGGAGGCTTTGGATGTTTTTAATGCATCGATTTTCACTTCGTTACGGTCCCAGGTTTTAACCTCGACATCCCCAGAAACATTCCTGATCTCGACCTTTCCATCCCTAGCAAGAGACTCGGTTTTCTCGAACTTCTCCTCATACTTCACCTTGCTCTGGGCAGAGGCTTCAAGAGGATTCAAACCCAAGAAAAACACAGCTACGGCTAAAACGGTTAACAAAACAAGTGTTTTCTTTGACATAATTTTGTCCTCCCTCATTAAATGATTGTCTTTGATTCCTTTTTTTGTGGCGCAGTCGAAGAAACATCTATCATGCTATCCAGCAACTCCGCCTTCTTTTTATAAACGGTCAAAAGATAATACTGGGATTCCCAGTCACCAGGATCGCTCTTGATAGCCCTTTCGCAATCCGCTAAGGACGCATCGATGAGCTCAAGATTGATACGGAACGTCTCGGCGACTTTGGGATCGAAATTTTCCTTTTGAGTCTGGACTGCTTCCCATAGCGCCTTGATGGCTAATTTGTAATGCTGTTCTGCTTCCTGGATTTTCGCCAGTGCCAATTCCTGGCCGTTGATTCCGCTTATCGGTCCTTCCCGATTAAACACCCGTAAGCCGATGAAAACAGCCCCTACAGCGACGAACAACAACAGAGCCGCGCTCACAGCGTAACGCAGCCGAGCTGGGAAAAACAGAAACCGGACTCGAGGTCCCGGCACCGGAACCTGTCTTTTTTCTTTCAAGCGTGCTTGAATCCGAAACCATGTTTGGCCGGAAGGTTCTGCTTTTGCCAAATTCTTCGCTTTTTGTTTGATCTGTTGAAAATCCTTCAACAGTTCTTGACAATCCGGACAGACACCCAGGTGCTTCTCGAGAGAAGAGGTCTTTGCCGTGTCCAGATCGCCATCTATGTATTCGCTAATTAATTTTTTGGCCTTTGCGCACTTCATCTTTTTTCTTCCTTTACATCCATTGTTTATGTTCAAGGAGCTTTCTCATTTTTTTCCTAGCTTTGAAAAGCTGCGATTTCGATGTTCCCACCGAGCACCCCAGGATATGAGCTATTTCCTGATGCTTGAAGCCCTGCACGTCATGAAGCAGAAAAACGCTCTTCAATCTTGGAGGAAGTTTTTGAATGGTCTGTTCGAGGGCCTTGTTTTCTGCTTTATTTGTCACAGTGGGCGTGGAATCGGCTACGAATCTTTGAACATCATCCAAGGGAATCGTTTTCTGCCGCAGCTTTTTATGACTTCTTAAGTAGCTGAGGCATGTGTTGACGGTAATCCGGTAGAGCCATCCCACAAAAGCTTTATCCTCATCCAGGGTGTGAAGGTTGGTGAAAACTTTCACAAAAACATCCTGGATCACATCCTCGGCCACAGCATAGTTATATGTATACCGGAGAGCCAGGCTGAAAAGGGATGCTTTGAAATGTTCATACAGGATTTCTACAGCCTGAAGATCGCCATCGCGGCTCTGCTGGATCAATTCCTTCAGTTTTTGATCAGAAAGCTCTTTTCTCCAGCCTTGATCTTTTTCTTCATTATCCATGATTGGATAGTTTAAACCAATTTGAGCATAACTGCCAGACTCAAAACTCGGCATGTTTTGCATCAGGATTGTTGCTGCGAATTCCATTTGTTTTCCTCTTACATCTCCTTACTATTAACGATGCATCAACAGGACAAAAGGTTGCCAAGTTTTATCATTTTTTTTTATTAATAATATTAATTTTGTCAACCATCAAAATTAATTTTATTAATATACAACTTGACATTATCAATATTTTGACCTATATTATATAAAGAAAATTAATTCGAGGTAAAAAAATGCACAAAGATTGGCAGGAATTGACAAAAATCACGAGAGGAGCCTCTCTTCTGGTTGAACGGGTCAAGCTAAAGGAAGACGATATTGTTTTGGAAGGGAGCTTCGAGCTTCCTCCACTTGCTCGTCTGATCATGGAGGACCAAATTTTTGTGACAGCATTCATCCGCAGCCATGGCTCGATCAAAGATATGGAACAGCTCTTCGGCATCAGCTACCCCACCGTGAAAAACCGTCTGAACCGGATCTCCCAGATGCTCGAATTCGTGGACATCAACCCTCCGGCATCTCACACAGAAATTCTGGAGGAATTGGATCGAGGAGAAATATCGGTCGAAGATGCTGAAGAAAAACTGCGAGGCAGACAATGATTCCGATGATTATGAGAATCCATATTGTGGAGAAGAACAAAAAAAAGGTGCGGCTGATCCTTCCTTTATTTATTGCATGGCTTTTGATCTTGCCTTTTATCATCATTTTAACTCCTATCGTTTTTTTTGCCGTCCTGATTTTATGGCCATCAGGATATGGAAAAACCATCCTGAGCGCCGGTCCAGCTCTATTCTCAGTTATTTCCGCCCTGTCCAACCTGCACATCCAAGTTGAAGGAACCGACAGCAAAACGCTCATTTGGCTTAAATAACATAGCCGACCCACCCCACCCTTGCTTATAAGGATGGCGAGGAAGCGGCAGAGGAAAGTAAGAGAGGTGAAAAATTATGAGTGAAGAAAGAAAAAGAATACTGGAAATGCTTGCCAAAGGCAAAATCAGTGTAGAAGAAGCGGAAAGATTGCTTTCCGCCATCTCAGAATCAGAAGGAGAATTCATCACAGGCAAAAAAACAGAAACGTCCAAGCTGAAGTATCTCCGCGTCATCGTCGAGCCAGGACCGGGAAGCGATAAAGACGAAAGGGTGAATATTCGCGTACCTATCAAACTCATTCGCGCCGGTATAAAACTGGCTTCCCTCCTTCCCAATGATGTCCAAGGCAAGGTAGACGACGCCCTCAAAGAAAAGGGAATCAGCCTGGATTTCTCCCAGATCAACGAAGAGAACATCGAGGAGATCGTCGAAAGCCTGAGGGATTTGACTGTCGATGTGGAAGGCCAGGAGCGCGTCCGGGTTTACTGCGAGTAAACCATCTCTATTTTGTCCAGGCGTACCCCAGTTTTACAAAAAAGGTCCGGTTGGTCTGGGTGACATCGATATTGGTCATGCCCAAGTAATTATCCGAATACCCGATGAACAAAACGGTCTGAGGATTGAGCTTGTAGGAAAAAAGGAACTGCGTGAATATCGTCTGGGTCTTATCTGGCAGCGGGAAAAGGTAAAGGTCAGGATTCCGTGCCACATCCAGATATTGCACGATTACCCTGACAAACGTCCGGACATTAAAATTGTAGATGAGTTTCACCTGAGACAAGTTGGCCGTGAAAATTTCATCTCCTTCAAGGGAGAGCCGCTGATAAGTATGCTGGAGATTGACGTTGATGTGCCGCCCCAGGCTGAATTCTAAAGTCGGAAGGAGGTTTAATCCAATCGCTTGCCGGGCGTTACTGTAGTCGATCGTGTCCCCATACTGAACAATGGCATTGAGCCGGAGACCTCCCATGGGTTTCATTTCTGTGACAAAAAGGATCTGGTTCAGGTCATAATACTCCGTCAGATAAAATTCCCGGGATGTTTGATATTGGGTCATGACCATGGACTGCAATGGGCCCATATACATTGCCTGTATGTTAAAACTCCTGTCGGTGAGATCGCCGTCATGATCGTAAACCACATTGCCTGCAAGCATCAATCTGATCTGGTTGAACCAATCACCCCGCTCTCCCCAAAACGTGTATCCGACAGCTCCTGAACCTCTCCGCATATCCACTCGGGGAATATACCCATAATCGGCCCGAAAATCAGGGCTGAAGTCCTGATAGTTGAAAAGGTAGAGCCAGTGCCTGCCAAAATGCATGAATTCCGCAAACAGGGCATCGCCCCCGATTGCGTCTGTTTTTTGCCCGAAATCAGCGGCAATTTCATCCGAATATTTTGTTTCGGAATGTAGATACTGGATACGGAATTGCTTGGTCCGGCTGATTTGGAAAAAACCATCGATTCCTGCAACATGATTATAGTAATCTTCAGAAACCTTGCCTGTATACAGCACGCCGACGTTGGATGTTCGTCCGATGTCTCGGCGGTAACGGAAAACGCCGCTTCCCACTCCCTGGTCCACGGCTGTCGAGCTAGAACCTTGATTGGAGGGAAAGAGCAAATTGTTCACCCTGTCATATGCCCCAAAAATCCCGAATGCATTTTTCCCCATTTTTCCCGTGAATTTCAGCCCCCCATCCGGATCGGCTACCGTCCTGGTAAATACGGCTTCCATTGGGGTAAGAAAAAAATCGGCTCCCTCGAGAAAAAAAGGCCGTTTTTCCGGATAGCGGACAGCAAACCGGGTGTTGACCTCAAGCTGTCTCACATCGGCTTCGACCTGGGAAAAATCGGGATTCACTGTTGCATTCAGTATTAAATTGGGTGTGATTCCCCATCTAGCTGTTAGACCGGGATCGGGGTCGATTTTGCCGATTTTCATCGGGGCATCGGGATCCATGGGGAAATCTTCCCTGCTGTCTGTCCGGATGGTTGTCAGGGTTGGATCGAGCTCCACATTCAAACCGGGAGAAATCCCCTGAATGCCGGTGATTTTATCGAATTGACACTGGATGCAGAAAACATCCCGGTCTCTCCGATGGGAGGTCATGCGGTGGCGGACAGTGCGCGGATAGGAACGCCCCACACTGAAGCCCCAGGTTTGAACCTCATCGGTCCGGGGGAATCGCAACTGGTTAAACGGGATAGCAATTTCGAGTGCCCATCCCCATTCCGTGATATTCCCCTTTGAAGCCCAGATCGCATCCCAGGAAAAATCCTCATAGCCTTCTGATTCGCTGAAATTGGCATCGGCCTGTACTCCTAGAGGATTGGCGCGGAACTGAAATGCCCTGCGCTCATCATTGAAAGTATCGAGCATGAAATTTATATGATCATCCTGGATGAAGGTGTCGACGGCATCCCTGTCCATAAGATGGGCGCGTATTTTCGAAGGCTCCGGATCATAACAGCGGAATGCAATATAAAAGTTGTTCCTATCAAAAGTCACCAGACAATCGGTATCCACCGGGGCGGGAACATTATCCCCTGGCAGCCATTCGTAAAGAACTTTTATTACGGTCGCATCTTCCCAGGCCTTCTCGTCCAAATTCCCATCCACCTTGATTGCAGAAGTCGCTGCCGCAACAGTATAATTCTGGGCCTTGGGCCGTTCTTGTTGGCTTTCTTGTTGAGCAATGTTTTCAGAAGCAGATGTTGCGTTGATCGCAACATTCATGGAGAAAATGGCAATAAATCCAATCCTCAGGAGCACATTCTTTTTCACTATTTTTCCTCCTAAAAGGTTCAGGATGTTTTTTTCTATCAACATTACTAATATAATACGGAAAAACAGTCCATTCAGTTGCTCATTTCTGTGCTTTTTCTCAAGTTTTTTTCGCCATCTGCCATTTTCTCTTTTTTTGGCCAAAATGCCCCTTTTTTCTTCCGGGAAAAAATGTTATACCTCTTCCATGGTCTGACATCAGAAAAATCACAAGGGAGTCGATGATGACAAGAAAAAAAAACAAGGCTGTTTGGTTCTTTTCCCTTTCCTTTATTCAAATAGTCATTTTTTTATTTTTCATCGATCTAGCCTGTCACACGAAGCCTTCTGTCCCAAAAGAAACAGTTGGTATAAAAGGAATTTTCCAGCCTGTCGAGATTATAAAGGACATCTGGGGGATTTCCCATATCTACGCACAGAGCCAGAACGATCTCTTTTTTGCCCAAGGATTCAATGTTGCCCGTGATCGATTGTTCCAACTGGAGATATGGCGGCGCCAGGCCACAGGAAGTTTGGCTGAAATTTTGGGACCCAAAGCGCTCAAAAAAGACATCGGTTCTCGATTGCTTAAAGCCCGGGTCAACCTGGAAGAAGAGTTCAGCCACTACCATCCCCGGGGAGAAGAAATCATCACTTCCTTTGTCCGCGGCATAAACGCCTACATCGATCTCACCAAAGAAAAACCTTCCTTTCTACCCCTCGAATTTAGGCTATTGGACCTCAAGCCCAAACACTGGACTCCGGAAATCGTGATATCCCGCCATAATGGTCTATTCCGCAATGCCAGAGCAGAGGTATCCATAGCCCGATTGGTCCACCTCCTGGGAGAAAAGAAATCCCGGAATCTCCTGAACCTCGAGCCTGGAAATCCTGATTTGGTGCCAGATGAAAGTATCAACCTATCTTTCATTTCCTCTGAAATTATGGAACTTTATTCCTCCGCCCGCTCATCGGTCCGGTTCGAACCCAAAGATATCTATGATTTGATCTCTGAATTGACCCCAGGCAGCAACAATTGGGTGGTACGAGGCACCCTCACTGATACAGGATATCCGTTTTTGGCCAATGATCCTCACAGAAGCCAACAGATCCCCTCCCTCCGATACTGGGTCCATTTGAACGCTCCAGGATGGCAAGTTATCGGCGGAGGTGAACCGGCCCTTCCGGGCGTTTCTATCGGGCACAACAACGATGGTGCATGGGGATTGACCATTTTTGCCATTGACCAGGAAGACCTTTATGTGTACAACACGAACCCCCAAAATCCCCACCAGTACAAATACCGAGGAAATTGGGAAGAGATGACGATTCTCCGGGAGACAATCCCGGTAAAAGGCGAAAATCCAGTCACGGTTGACTTAAAATACACTCGGCATGGCCCAGTCCTGCATGAAGATCGAGAACGTCACAAGGCCTACACCCTGAGGGCAGCCTGGCTCGAAGTGGGTGGGGCGCCGTATCTTGCCAGCCTCCGCATGGACCAGGCCAGGAACTGGGAAGAATTCCGAGAGGCCTGCCAATTTTCTCACACGCCATCGGAAAACATGGTGTGGGCCGACAGAGAAAACAACATCGGTTGGCAGGCTGTGGGAATAACGCCCATCCGTAAAAACTGGAAGGGACTTCTCCCAGTCCCAGGGGACGGACGGTTTGAATGGGAGGGTTATCTGCCGATCAAAAACCTTCCTCATGTTTTCAATCCGCCGGAAGGTTTTTTTGCAACAGCAAATCAGAACAATGTTCCCGAGGGATACCCTCAAGCTTTGGGCTTCATGTGGTCCGAACCCTACCGTTTCAAGCGAATTGAGGAAGTCTTGAAATCAGAGAGGAAATTTACCATTGAGAATATGAAAAGACTCCAGCAGGACTATCTTTCAATCTCTGCCAGAAACCTTGTGCCCTATCTTAAGGATCTTCACTCAAGTGACCCGACTACTGAAAAAGCAATTAAGCTGCTTCTTGCCTGGGATTTTATCCTAGACGAAAACTCGGTGGAGGCAACTATATTTATGGCCTGGTTCCGGCGCTTGAGAGATAACGTTTGGGATCTTTTGGTGCCTGAAATGAACAGGCAAAGACTTCCGCGGCGGCCTATGAAAATAATGATGGATTGCTTGGCTCGCCCAGACGATAAATTCGGGGTAGATCCTGAAGCGGGACGGGATAATGTCTTGATCAAAAGTTTGGAGCAAGGCATCAAAGGCCTCGTAGAACGATTGGGAATCGATATGTCATTTTGGCTGTATGGACAAGAAAAATTCCACCACATTATGCTTTATCATATGCTAAGCAAGGCTCTGAGCGACGACCTTCGCACCAAATTTGACATCGGGCCCTTTCCCCGAGGAGGAAGCGGCTTTACCGTCAATATGACCGGAAGTGGATACAACCAGAGTTCAGGCGCCTCTTTTCGCATCATTGTGGATTGCAGTGATTGGGACAACTCGGTCGGAACAAACTGCCCGGGTCAATCAGGAAATCCAGAAAGTCCTCATTACAAAGACCTGTTCAAACCTTGGAGCAAGGGCCAATATTTCCCGGTCTACTTCTCTAGGCAAAAGATCGAATCCGCCGCAGAAGGCATCCTTATACTCATTCCTATTAAATAAAACCTTCTGAGGAGAAAAGGTATGAAGACGAGAGATATCGTGACAATGGACGAGATTATTAGAGAGAACAACTCCCATCTATGGGCGCCGGAAAAAGGCAGGACCGCTGTTCTTCTGATAGACCTCCAGGAATATTTTCGGGGTATTATAAATCCCATCCTGGAAAACATCGTCAGCCTTATTTCTGCAGCAAGAAAGAAAAAGGTTCCTCTGTTTTTTACACAACACAGCCACGATCCTGGGGTTGATCATGGCATGCTCGGCCGATGGTGGCCTGACTTGATTATCAAGGGGAGCAATGATTCCCTCGTTATTCCGGAGCTAAATGTAAAAAAAGCGGATTGTGTTATACACAAAAACACATACAGTGCTTTTTATGAAACCGATCTTGAAAAAAAATTAAAAAACCTGGGGATTACAGACTTGGTCATCGGAGGAGTGATGACTAATCTTTGTTGTGAAACAACCGCCAGGGATGCCTTTGTCAGGAACTTTCGTGTTTTTTTCCTTGCCGATGGAACCTCTACGATCAGCGAGGAATTCCACCTGTCAACCCTTAAAAATCTGGGTTATGGATTCACCACTCTTTTGAGCTGTCAAACATTCATGGATATCGTGCGTGATTGGAGCTAATCCGCTTGAGGTTTGAAAAGCTGGATGGTTTCGTCTTTGATAAGGATCACAAAAGTATATATCGCCAGGGCCGTTCCCAACGGAAAACTCAAAATGCTGAGGAAGGCCACTACCAATGTCAAAATCCTCCCCCATTCCTTTTTTTTCATCAACCCGATGCCCGCGATGATTTTAGGGATGGATAGAATAAACAGAAAAATACCGACTCCAATACCGATTGTTCTGAGGATCACGGGTGCTTCATAGCCTATATCCGGAATAAATGAAATCCCAAAAAGGATGAAAAATGCCACAAATCCGCCAAAAAAGTTCAAAGCTCCCAGGACTATCCAAAATATACCTAGGAGATTTACATGTTTTTCCATTTTATCCTCCTACATTATTATCATACGAAAAAATGCGTATAATGTTTTTCCTGATTCAATCAAAACTCCTTTGAACCCAATAGAAAGTATAACGTTTTTAGGGATATTTCTTCAATATTTCTTGGACCTTCGCTTCCATATCTTTGAAATGAGTACCCCGCCAGAATACCCGGCCGCACTTCGGACAGATGGCAAAGGAATCGGCTTTATCAAAAACAAAGGCGGAGACAAGATTTTTTGCATTCTTTTTGGTTAGATTTTTCAACTTTACGTTGCAATCGATACAGCGGGTGTGAGGGGCTACCTTTTCCCTAAGATTAAAATGTTCCAAAACTTGCTGGACCTGGTCCTGCCATTCTTCGCTCTCCAGAAAAAGGGTTTCGACATCCTTAGCTTGTTGGATCAATCCGGTGTCTTTGGTCAGGAGGATTCTCCCCTCCTTCCTGGCAATTGTCAGCAGCTCATCATCCTCGATCTTGCTGAAAAAGAGAGCATCGAATCCAAGGATTTTTAGCCACTTAGCCAGTTTTCCTAACATACAATCAACGACAAATCGCATGTGGATCCCCAGAAGGATGCGTTCCTTACAATCCGAGGAACTGAACACTCATGCCCGAGATAAAAATCATGGCTCCGGCGATGGCATGGACGTATTTTTCCAAAAAACCCATTCGGATGAAACGAACACCCCAGGAAGCCGAAGCGATTATAACCAGCATGGTTAAAATCGTTACCACTCCGAAGGCAAGTGTGACAAGAACAACACCCCCGATGTTTTGTTTGGCCGCAGGATACATCAAAAGAGGGATGAGGGGCTCACAAGGCCCAAACACAAAGATGGTAAACAGAATCCACGGAGTAAGGCTCGATTTGATCTTTTCGTCATGGAAATGGGAGTGAGCAGCCTTCTGATGGGTGTGAGAATGTTCATGTTCAACGCCATCGGCATGAAGATGAATATGCTTGTGGGGCTTATTTTTGATGGCTCTATGCAAACCCCAGATGCAGTAAGCAAGGCCAAACCCGATCAGAAGCCAAGCAGCCAGACTCCCCCGGAAAGACTCGATCCCCTCGATTCGGAAAATCGCCATACCCAGGGCAATCCCCACAAGGCCGATGACAACAGAACTCAACACATGACCCAATCCGCAGAGGAAAGAAATAAAAAGCGTTTTGGAAAGAGTCCACTTTCGAGCACGTCCGATCACGATAAACGGAAGGTAATGATCAGGACCAAGCAGAGTGTGGACAAATCCGATCGTGGCTGCTGTTCCTACTAAAACCAAAATTTCATTGCTCATGACATTCATTCCTAAAAAAAAAGATGGTGGACGGTAGGGGACTTGAACCCCCGACCTCAGCGTTGCGAACGCCGCGCTCTCCCAACTGAGCTAACCGCCCACTCTCGAATTCAGGGGAAAACAACTGATAAATTTACCACTTTTGAAAGATTTTTTCTAGAGACTTCTGGTTTCCTTTTCGGTTCACCATTTAAATATGTCGATTGTAGCGGGGCAATTTATCCTAAATATTGGATAAAACCTCTAGTAAATGGGAAAATCACCGTGATTTTCAGGCGGAATTGGGATGAATTCCGAGATTTTTGGAAACAATTTCCCAATTTCTGCATTATTTTATAACTGACTGAATATAATATAATTACATTACTCACAAGTTTACATAAATAAGTATTCGACGACACACAATCACGCAGGTGTCACACAGAATGACTAAAATCGCTACTAATTGCCTAAGGTTTTCGAGTTGCCTATTTGTGCAAAATGCTAAATTTCCCGGAGGAAGGATACAAAATAGGCACAAGCCTGTCTTAAAGACTTCCCATTAGCGATCCAAGGGACTTAAAATCCTCTATTCATTCATACCGAATCGAATCGACCGGATTGGCTAAAGCAGCCTTAATTGTCAATGTGGATGTTGTCAACAACACAACACTGACTATCGAGAAAGCTGAAATCATAAAAAATGCAGGAGAAATGCTGATCTTATACGCATAATTCTGAAGCCATTTGTGCAGCACATACCAGGCTACAGGCCAAGCTATAACATTAGCCATGATAACCCATTTTATAAATTGCCTGGTGAGAAGCCCAACCACATTGGATACACTGGCCCCGTGAACCTTCCGTATGCCGATCTCCTTTACCCTTCTGGCGACAGATATCGATGTCAGTCCAAACACACCCAAACATGCAACAAAGATCGCCAACAGGGAAGAATACAGCACGATATCCTTCCATCTGTTCTCATCCATGACTTGAGATTCAATGTCTTCCTCAAGAAAACTCCAAGAAAAGGGCTTGTCCGGCTCTAATTCTTCCCATGTGGCCTGAATGCGATTCAGGGTTTCTGTCAGATTGTAAGGCGAGATTTTTATCAAAATATACCGATAGGGCATCATAGGATTAATGTAGTACAGAGCCGGCTGGATTCTACTATCCATTCCCCACATGTGAGAATCTCTAACCACACCGATAATCGTAAAAGTCCTGGAATGGTAGCGTATCTGAGTTCCCACAGCCTTTTTTAATCCCAGGGTTTGAACGAGGCTTTCATTCACAACGAGGGCCTGCATATCTGATGACATTTCATGTGAAAAATCCCGTCCTTCCACAAGATCCAGTTCCATTGTTTTGAAATAATCAAAATTGACTCTCATATAGCTTGCTTTGTAGTTATGTCCGTTATAATAAAACCTATCTATTCCTACTCGATCGAATGATCCTGAAGCGCTTGACATACGGATAATATCCGCCTGATTCAAGAGGCGGTTCCTGAATTTTTCATACAATCTTTCACTGGGCTCCACCTCCCTTTTATGAGTTTTTACAATAATCATATTTTCTTTATTAAAGCCATAATCCGTATTCAATATGAACCGTATCTGCCTGCTGAGACCGATAACGACAACAATCAGGATGATCGAGAGTGAAAACTGCATAATGACCAGGATCCGGGTGAAGGAATTTTTTCCACTGAGCCTCTGTTTGCCTGTGAATAAATCGACTGGTTTGAATTTAGAAAGAATTAAAGCGGGATAACTGCCGACAATGATGCCCACAATCATTGTAAAAAGAAAAAGAACAGCCATACTGGAGGGAGATAAGATATCTGAATAAACAAGCGACTTGTTTGTCAGAGTGTTAAAAACCGGAAGCAGAGCCCTTGCTATCATCACTGCCAGAAAAACAGCAACAGCAGTAATAAAAATGGACTCACTCCAGAATTGGCCTATGAGTTGCTTTCTTTTGGCTCCCACAATTTTACGAATTCCAATCTCCCTAAACCGATAGGAAGCATTTCCCACAGAAATAGTAATAAAATTAATGATAGCTGTGAGGAGAATGAAAAAGGTAATAGCGCTCAAAATATAGATTTCTGTGAGGTCCGGTGTTCCTGTATCTTTCTGGTCAAAATGAATATCCCTCATTCTTTGCAGAGTGAAAAACTGATCCTGATCGGAAATGTGAAGTTGTGTTAATTGGGGTAAGCCATTCATGATTCTTCTTGAAGAATTTGAGTCCATCACTTCAATGAATGTTTGCCATTGTGGTGATGTCGTATCCCAATTGGATAAAAAGTCTTCTCTCCTAAATGAGCTAAGGCAGTTAATATTGATCAATAGGGAGTATTTAATAGATGAACTATTTGGGGGATCTTTGGCAACAGCTGAGACGATAAAATCATCACGGTATTCTCCCATGATAAGCGTAAGCCTCTCGCCTAAAGGGTTTTCATTTCCGAAATATCTTCTTGCCAGGGTTTCTGAGAGGACAACAGAATCCAAAGAAGACAGGACATGTGACGGATTTCCATCTAAAAGTGGAAATGTGAACAGTTCGAAGAATGCTTCATCAGTCAAGGTCACATCCAGGTCTTCGAGAAAATCGCCTCTTCGAACGGTAAATTCCATTGTGCAAATTCTCGCGAAAAACCTAATGTCCTCAACAAAATACTCCTTTATCACAGGTCCCATAGGAATCGGTACACTTCCATACCTACTCACACTGCCATCGGGTCTGTGCCAATTTGAGGACAGCCTGTAAATACTGTCCAACTTGTGGTGGAACCTGTCATAGGACAACTCATTCTTGATGAATAATGCGATTAAAAGTATGCAGGCTATACCAACGGATAATCCGATAATATTAATGAACGTGAAAGATTTAAATTTCTTAAAATTTCTGATTCCAATCTTCAGGTAATTTTTAAACATCTCATAACTCCAATAAACGCTCGATCGGATAAAAAATGGCATGGGCTTGAGAATTTGCCAGATATACCACACATTCGCCCTGAATCGTCCTTTTTCCGAGAGGATCATACGGTATTCCTCTTCCGTGTCACCCAGGATTCCGATTTTTCTTGAAGATGAAAGGATATCGAGGATCCTTTCAGCGATTTTCGGAGGCCTTGTCCTTTTCATTTTCCGGTTTTCTCTCCCCAGGTCAGATCTGCGTATCCATTCCATATTTTTTGCTGCATCTTATAGGCCTGTTTTAGGGCCTTGCTGCCTTCCGATGTGAGGGCATAATAGATCCGGCACCTTCCTCCTCTTTCGGGTTTGGATTCCCCTGTGAACCGTTTGACAAATCCCTTTTTAGTCAGTTGCTCCAGGATAAAATAGAGTGTGCCGTAGGGTAAGGCTTTACCGGTGGTTTTTTGGATGTTTTGTTTGATAGCCACTCCATAGGCATTGTCTTTAAGCCTCAAGATGGCTAAAAGCAGTGTTTCTTCAGCTTTGGTCAATTCTCTCATCTGATAGTCTTTTCATTGAAATACAAGTAACTTGTAGATATTCATATTATATATACTTGTTTTTTTAAAAAAGGTTACCTTTTTTAAAAAACTTTATGAGGAGATATTTGAAGTCGTCTGTGATTCCAGATGTCCTGGACTGAAAATCTTTTAAAAATGTTGATTATAAATAAGATTATAGGAGTGACTGGGAAGCAGGGATTCGAATCCCGATTCCATGATTCAGAGTCATGTGTCCTTTCAAACTCCTCCCCATGTGCCACAGGTGTGACAAAAAATGCTGAAAATTGCTGAAATTTAGGTATTAGGATTGAAAGGAGGATTAAAGGTAAGTCGCTGATAATATTGATAATTCTGGTAAAATCAACAGCTTAAGACATGCCTTGGACTTAGACTTGCGAACGCCGCGCTCTCCCAACTGAGCTAACCGCCCACTCTCAATATCAGAGGAAAACAACTGACAAATTTACCACTTTTGAGAGATTTTTTCTACTGCTAGGCAAACTTATTCCATTCCTTTTCAAATGTTACTCCCCATTTTGGATTGATCGATCCTGAAGAAAATTACTGACCTTTCAATCCAGCAAGCTTCTTCTTGGCATCCTCAGCCTTTATAATACCTGGCCAGCATCCTTCCAGAGGGAGAGGAATTGACCTGCTCCTTCATCTGTCTATCTCAATGAGGCGTTCTTCTGGCAATAGTCCGTCGTTTCATCATAGGGAAGCCGGGGCCAGGAGCTTCCGACTTCCAGTCATCTCTACACATTTCGCGTTTTATCAAGTCTCCTTTTTACCCTTTTAGCACAGCGCTCTCGCGATTTCCTGGCATCGCTCTTCCATATCCTCATCACGCTCCATCATTCATACCGCAGGGAATCGACCGGGTTGGCTGTGGCGGCTTTGATGGATTGGAAACTGACAGTCAGCAGGGAAAGGACTAAAGCCGTCAGACCGGAAAGAATAAAAATCCAAATACTGAGATTTATCCGGTAAGCAAAATTCTGAAGCCACTTATTCATAAAATAATATGCTACCGGCCAGGCAATGACATTGGAAATTGCCACTAAACCGATATACTCCTTTGATGCTAAGTGGATTATACTTCCAACAGATGCGCCCAAAACTTTTCGAATCCCGACCTCTTTTGTCCTTCTCGCCACTGAAAATGAGACCAAACCGAACAATCCTAAACACGATACAAATAGGGAGACAAAAGTGAAAAATCTGACTATAGTGCGGAGCCGCTGCTCAGAATTGTATAAAGCCTCCATGGACGAATCCATAAAATGGAATTCAAAAGGATATTCTGGAACATGTTTATTCCACAACTTTTCCATGGATGCCAGAGTTTTTCTTACCCCGGACCACTTAATTCTAACAAAAATGATATGTCTGTATGCCCAATAGCTGTAGGGCATCATCTGAAGCACCAGCGGTCCGATTTCCTCATGAAGAGAATCAAAGTGGAAATCTTTTACCACACCGATGATCTGTCCTCTTCTGTCAAAAAGACGAAATCTCTCTCCAACTGGGGATTGAAGTTTGGTAGCCTTTACAGCAGCTTCGTTTAACACAAAGTTCTGATTGTCGGATAAAAGATCCTCAGAAAAGAATCTTCCGTCGGCTAGCTCTATCTCAAAGGTTTCCAGAAAATCAGCATCCACCGCCATATGATTCATTCCAAAGGCCTCTTCAGGATCTCTGTCTTTCCAATCCAACTGTCCCCATTCGTTGATCATTCCCCCAACCGGCAAACAAGTTGAGGCTGTAACGTTAACAATATCCTGCTGCTGTTCCAATTCCTGTTTGAAAATTTTATATTTCTGCCAAAGGTTTCGATCGCCCCGCATCGGCATATATATTAGGTTTTCTTTTTTAAAGCCCGGATTCCCATGACTCACATACCGCAGCTGTTCATTGATAAGCAAAGAACCGATGATCAATGTTATGGAAACGATAAACTGCCCGACCACAAGTCCTTTTCTGAGAATTGAATTTCTTTTTCCGGAATACAGGATTCCCTTGAAAACCTTAACAGGACGGAATGAGGAAAGAAAAACAGCCGGATAAAAACCAGCGAAAATTCCTGTCAATAACAGGATTCCAACAATCTCAATCAAGATAAAATGATGCTGAGCTAAATTGATTGACAACCGGCTTCCGGTAAGCCGGCTTATCGTTGGAAGAAACAATAAAACCAATATATATGCAAAACAGAGAGCGAATATGGCAAATACAATGGATTCGCCAAAAAACTGTCTGATAATATCCTTTCTGTGCGCGCCGACAACTTTTCTTAAACCGATTTCCTTGGCGCGATTTGCGGATCGGGCTGTAGTGAAGTTGATGTAATTAATACAGGCTATTAACAAAACCAGAAAGGCCAAAAAAGAAAATAAAGAAATCGACCGAATCACTCCATTTTCATTAATCCCAAAAAGACGCATGGTATTAAAAGGATGAAGAACAAATTTATGCGGAAGTGGCTTTTCCAATTTTTCGATTTTGTTATCAACATCTTGAATATCGACATTTGGCTTGAGCAAAAAATATGTGTGGTAAACGAATGCTCCCCAATTCGTCGGGGCGCTGCCCGATTGTAAATATTCCAGGGGAATAAGAAAGTCAAATCGCAAGGAAGAATTATCGGGAATATCGGCAATTACTCCGGTCACAGTAAATGGAATACTGTTATTAAACTTCAGGATTTTACCAAGGGGATCTTCTGTTCCAAAATACTTGGCCGCTGCTGTTTCCGTAGCTACCAAAGAAGAGTGTGAGGCGAGTGCGCTTTCCGGATCACCTTTAATGAATGAAAAAGAAAATATTTTTAAAATTGAAGGGTCAGCAGAAATGATGCCGCTTTCAAAAAATCTTTTCTCATCATATACGACCAATCTTCTGCTTAACCGGCTTAATCTCGCAACCTCCTCAACTTCCGGAATATTGTCTTTGATTACCGGTCCCAAGGGATACGGCGTCCCCCATCCTTGATGAGCGCTCTTTGTTGAAACATAGGCCAATCTGTAAATTGAATCCGAATGTTCATGAAATTGATCATAACTCATTTCGTGATTGATCCATATTAGTATAAGGAGACAGCAGGCCATTCCCACAGCAAGCCCGGAAATATTGATGAAAGAATAGCTTTTGTTTCTTCTGATGTTTCTCAAAGCGATTTTCAAATAATTTTTAAGCATGGTTCCCCCAAAAATGAGTTGTTGTTTAGACAGGCTGAGCATTGATCCCATGACCTGTTTCCAGTACCAGAAACAGGCATTCATTCGTTTTTCTTCAATTGAGATTTCTGAAAAATATTCATCCAGATCATGGACTAATGTAGACTTTTCTTCATCTCTACAGTATTTGTACCACAACCACCGTGCAAGACGGGGAGGGGTATGTTGTTTCATCTTTTTTACACTCAGATTTTTTTCAGCTGCCGCTCCACTCCCTTCCACAAGGATTTTTGAAACTCTCTGGTATTCCGGAGAGCCCTGGCACCTGAAGGAGTAAGGGAATAGAAGACTTTTTTGCGACCACCTTTAGCGGGCGTTTCTTCGGCCAATTTTTTATTGATATAGCCCTTTTTATACAATGAATCCAGAGAGACCCAGAGGCTGCCGATGGTCAACCTTTTGCCTGTACGCTGCTTTATCTCTTTAAGGATGGTAAGAGCAAAAGCGTTTTCCTTAAGCCTGAGGATAGAGAGGAGGAGGGTTTCTTCGGCTCGGGTGAGTACTTTCATGGTTGTATTCTCATATATTAAGACGGATCATCCCAGCATTTGGTTGCCATCAATTACTATTTAATAGTAATTGATGGCAATGTCAAGAGAAACACCACATAGGTTGTACATTTGTGTTGGATCGAGCCCCGCTCTCAGGATTAAACTCCGAATTGAGAACGGTGGAGCAGCCTTTAAGTGTAGCCTCAGGAATTGAGATGGGATGTCTTAGAGAGGCTAAATATAGCTGAGATACTAAGCATAAAAAATGGGATTTGGTCACAAGGACTTTTGGGAATCTTATAAGTTGTTAATAATAAATGATTAAAAGGAGTGGCTGGGAAGCAGGGATTCGTGACCCGCTGTTTTTCTAAGTTGTTTAATATCAAGCAATTGCGTGATAAGTGATTGAAAACACGAAATTTTTTCTTTTCGTTTACTTTCGTTTATTTTGATATTTTTTCGTATTTTTTGCCCTCGGATGGACACAAAATGGACACAACCCTATCTAGAACACTTCGCACAATATTCACAGGTGCACTAAAATCCTCTAAAGGAAAATAGTGTTTTGCCTCGGAGATAAAACGAGAAGTTCCAGGTTGGCTATCCGTGCACTCTTGATCTATGAGACAATTTGAGGTGGGGGAGCGTCACATTCACATATTCTGTTTAAATGCATCAGTATAATCTGATATGATGTCTATCGCTTGGGCCTATGTAATGATAAAAAAGAATCCATTTGCCGTTCTTACCTGGCAGGACCTGGAATCCTGGGTGGGATCGAAAACCCTGTCCAGGGGAAAGACCTATCAGAAATCATCCGCTGTACAAGATCTTGCTGTTGCAGGGGAAGCCAGGTTAATCGCCTGGGTTCAGGGAACAAAAAGATACGCGACCGAGGTCGAAATCATCGGAGGCGAACCTGACTCGGGATGCACTTGCCCTGTGGGGATAGGTTGCAAGCATGGAGTTGCCGTACTGCTTGAGTATATCGAGGCTTTTAAACAAAACAAAGAGGTCCCTCAGATTAATCCTGAGGATCCAAGGCTGGCATTGTTGGATGAAGCCCTGGAGGGGGATGAGGATGATTTTCTAGAGGATGATGAAGATGACGGCGACGACGATGATGATATTTTTGATATCGATAATGAATACAGTCATAAATCAAGACAGCAAGAAGAAAAACCTCAAAACCAGCGGTCAGGCTCAGGCCGTGTGAACTTGAGAGCTTATCTACGGAATAAATCCAAGGAAGATCTGATCGCCCTTGTGGAAGAGCTTGCGACCGCGCATGGAGATGTCAGACAGAACTTGCGGATCCGGAGCAGCCTGGCAACCGGGCAATTCAAGGAGCTTATCCAATACGTCTGTAAGGAGATCGACTCTGTCACGGAAGAGGAAGCCTGGTACAACCGCTGGCGACAAGAGGGATCTCTCCCTGATTATTCGGGGGTGCGCGCCGGACTGAAGGAACTATTAGACGCCGGCAGGGCTGATGATGTTGTTTCACTCGGCAGAAGGCTTTTCAGGAAAGCTCAGGAACAGGTTGGAATGTCCCATGATGATGGAGAAACTGCAGCCGAGGTCGCCGATACGATGAAAATCGTCTATCAAGCGCTTCTGGAATGTTCGCTTTCCGACACTGAAAAGATGGAAGCAGCTGTCAATTTCGAGCTGGAGGATGAATTCGAATTGTGCAGCGAGAGTGTGATTTTCTGGAAACATTCTTTTCCCCGAGATACCTGGAACGGATTGGCCGACAGGCTTCTTGGTCGACTGGAAGGCGGAAGTGCGGTGCCCGGGCGAACGCTTTCCGAGTACGGATACAAAAGGAGGATTTTGTCCAATCACGTGATTCAGGCCTTGAGAAAAGCCGGACGTGAGCCTGAAATCATCCCTCTTTGTGAGAAGGAGGCCGAGAAGGACGGCAGCTATGAGAGGCTTGTTGATCTGCTTATGAAAAAAGGACGCTTAGCAGAGGCTGAGACCTGGATCAGGAAAGGAATTGCTGCTATCGGTGAAAAGTGGCCCGGCATCGAATCGGCTTTACGAAAAAGACTGGGTGAGATCAAGATAAAACAAGGAGATTGGGCCTTTGCCGCCGCTCTTATCGCCGAAGATTTTTTTGACCGTCCTTCCCTGTATCTCTATAAAGAGCTGAAGCAGAAAACATCCGGACACAGTGAGGCGTGGAAAAGCATCAGGGGTGCTCTCCGAGAATTTCTGGATAAGGGAAAGCTGCCGCAGTACGGGACAGGCGGCTGGCCTCTTCCCGAAACCGGATTGCGACCTCAAGAGGAGGTAAAGACACCTCAGCCTGCAAGGGCTGAGGTGCGTATTGAAATAGCGCTTTTTGAAAAAGAGATTGATCGTGCCCTTTCGGTTTTTAAGACGGAAATAAAATCGACTCATTCCCATTGGGGATGGGGATGTGCTTGGGCAGGGGGCATTCATAAGGACGTCGCTCAGGCTGTCGCCAAACGCTATCCGGATGAGGCCATTGCCATATGGAAGCGATTGGTCAAAGGGCTCATCGCCCAGACGAAACCGGCGGCTTACCGGAGCGCTGTGCCGTATTTGAAAAAAATCAGAGGATTACTGGAGCGAACCGGCCGGAAGGATGAGTGGGATAGGTTTCTGAATGCTGTCCGGGCGGAAAACGCAAGAAAGAGAAAGCTTCTGGAGATTCTTGATGGATTGACGAACAAGCCGCTTATCGAATCCTGATAAAAACTAATCCTTTATGATCTTTTCAAGAGATTGAATTAAAGGTGGCAAATCGAAATTTATCGTATCCCAAAGTGAATCATAATCGATTATATCATATCCATGAATAAGCCGGTTTCTCATTCCAATGATTTGACTCCAGGGAATATCTGCATTTTTTTGTTTTGTGTTTATCGATACCCGATTGGCAGCCTCGCCGATAATTTCCAACAATCTGGTTAGTGCCAATTGCATCATTCGATTGTTACCCAAATCTTCTTTGCTAGAATCACCAAGCAATTCAACAGCTTCGCCGGCATGATCGAGCATATCCCTTAGACAAATCTGCTCATCATGCTTGCTCATATTGAACCTCAGCTTGGTCCAGAACTTCATCCCGGAAATGGGGATTTAATCCCTTTACAGTGTGAATCTCTACTTTGTATCCAAGCATTTGACCTAGCTCAATTTCCATGCCGGCTAGGGTAATTAATCCAACATTAGTCCCGGGTTCGAACTCTACAAGCACATCGATATCGCTTTCCGGCCCGAAATCTTCACGAAGAACAGAACCAAATAAAGAGAGCCTGCGAATTCGATTGCGTTGACAGAATTCTTTGATTTTATCTTCAGATAGGTCTATTTTCAAACTCATTGTAAAATAAGATTTTCCTCAATATCCACCTGCGTTCATACTGAAACAAGATTACCATATCCAAATCATCAAGGTCAACGACTTCTGCATTTCATCGGTTGCCATCAGGAGCTCCTGTTGGACATCATGAGGCGGTGGCAGAAAAGGATGTCATCAGATGTTGACGATGGAAGATGTTTTTTGACAACTAGTGGTTGATTTCTTCCGAGGATTTTCAGTTTTATACAGAGATTCGGTCACAAGCGTTTTTAATTATCGTGTAAGTTATTGATAATAAATAGATTATAGCAGTGGCCGGGAAGCAGGGATTCGTGCCCCCAAGTTTTTTAAAGTTGTTTAATATCAAGCAATTGCGAGCTAAGTGTTTAAAAACACATAATTTTATCTTTTCGTATTCTTTCGTTTGTTTTGATATTTTTTCATATTTTTTGCCCTCGGATGGACACAAAATGGACACAAGCCTGTCTTAAAGAGTTCTCATCATAATTGATATTATTTTGACCTTTAGCAAGTATAATTCTAGAATTATGAATAAGCAAAGGAAAGTTTTGGGATAATGCAATGCACAGTAAAAAGAAGAATCTTATAAAGACAGTTAAGAATAAAATCTGCTTGCTTAAAATTTTATCCAGGGCTCCATTCTATCCATGGGATTATTTCTACCTTGGAAAGGAATATCTGAGAATGCATAAGCCCTCAGAGGCCGCAAGGAATTTCATGAAAGCCGAGCAAATTATGGCGAACATAGGGTATAAAAGTCTAACAGAAGCAGCGTGCGAAGAAGCAAAAGAAATATATCAAAATTTAGAAAAAGAGAATCCAGTCCTTCTAAAAAGGAAGGAGTATTCAAATTTTGGGCGTATTCATGCCTTTTTTAATCCTTTCCCCAAGGATAGTATTTATCTATGCCCATTGTATAAATGTAAAGATTCTTTTTTTGGAAGATAACTTTATTTATCTTGGCGATAACAAGAATCTAATATTTATTTGCAAAATTGATGAGGAGATATTATGGAATATGACGTTTCAAGTGAAATATTTCAGAGGCTTGAAAGAATAAAAGGCTCTTTGCTTTTAAGTATCAAAGAAGATTCCCTCCGGTAATCCAGGGAGGCCGGACGGCCACCTCCGCCTCGAGTTGTTCAGCAGCATCTCCTGATGGCAGCCGAGGAGAGCGGGGTGACAATTGACCTCGCCGTCTCAGTAGCGCCAGCTGGTCAGGTCGGCGTCCTTCGGAGCGGATTTCAAAATGCGCTCCATCATTTTGGGCGCCACCCGCAAGTTGATGGTCAACCGCGACAGGGAATTCGGGTTGTCATGATCCCCGCTCCAGCAGTGTTCGAACCGGTCTCCGTAATCGATTTCCCCGCCGTAATAGGGATCGGTGGTGCTTTCCAGGAAATCCTCCATCAGGTAAACGGCGTTGTTTAAATAAAAATTATCCATGTCCCCGACATAGATATGGATTTTTCCTTTGAGTTTCGGCCCGAGCGTTTTCCAGTCGCGTTCCAGAATATTGCGCAGGTCATAGTTTTCACGCCAGTATGCGGCCACCTCATGATCGATCTCACCGGTCATTTTGTCCCATATCAATTTGGGATAGCCGTCGTCGTCCAGAGGGCTGAACACGGCCTGCCAGACGTCCCATTGGCCGCCGGAACGTCCCTTTGTGGCGATCACCAGTTCCCGGTGATTGGCCTCTTCCAGGGTCTCCCGAACCTCTCCCAGATAATTCCGCGCACCGGGGCGCGGAGCGAGCTTCCATTTGTTGTTGGCATAATAAGCGTTCTCATGCTCGTATATGTTCACGATGGTGTATTGCCGGAAGTCGATGGGATCGGGACAAAAAGACCAGCAGCCGTTGTATTCATCGGGATAAAAGATCTGGGCGGCGAGGACTTCCCATCCGCCGGTGGATCCGCCGTACAAGCAGCGGGCCCATCCTTCGCCGATACCCCGGTAGTGTTCTTCAATATAGGGGATGAGCTCATAGGTTATCGCGTCTCCATAAGGCCCGATATTCGCGGAATTCACGGCGTAAGAATCATCGTAGTACGGATTGGCGTGCTGGATGGTGACGATGATCATCCGGGGAAAATCCGGACCGGTCCAGGCTTTGAAGAATTTGTAGGCTATCTCCTGATTCAGAAGCTCGTAACCGGCACTGTCACTCCGGTCGGTGCTCGATTGTCCCGGATCAGGCGGGGTGTCCCGGAAGAGAGTGGGGGTATAAAAATAACGGTGATGGTGGCCGTGATAGATCATCAGGGGGTAGCGGGCTTCGGGATGTTCCTCGAACCCTTCCGGCAGCATGATGATGGCCTCCAGAAACATGGGTCGCCCCCAGAACTCGGTGAGCCGGTCGCTTTGGATTCGGATATGCTTGATGTATTTGTTGTCTTCTCTTTCGGGAAAATCGGGAATCTGCCGGTCCATGACGATTTTAACGGTCTTTTTTTCGGAGGGATCGATGGCCGTCATTTCCGGTGTGCTGAAGAAATTCCCGGGTTTGCGGTTCCACCGCTGCCCTTCGCCTTTGTCCGGAGGCAGTTTCACGCTGTGTCCGTCGGCTCGGTGGAAAGTCTCATAGCGGTTGAAAAGCGCCTGCAAATAATACTCTCCGGCAGGGACATCCGCCAGGCTATCGGCCGGAAAGCCGAAAACCGTTCCATCAATGACGGCAGGTTCATCCGGAGCCAACTCGTCGACATTGATGCCGAACATGGGGCAGAATTGAAAGCGGGGCTCACTGTTCGGGTCCTCCGCCAGCATAAGCAGGATCCTTCCATCCTGGGCTTCCTGAGCGAGGTTTCCGGAAAAAGAAATCTCAAACCGGAGCGGGGCGGCATCTTTGCCGCCGTCCGCACTGCAGGAAAGACTGAACAACAGAGCGGCGAACAACATCAGAAAACCAAAAGCATTGCCTTTGAAACATCGATGACCGTGATTCATGTGATCTCCTTTGAATCGATTATATTTCCTTCATGCCGACAAGTCACTAAAATGTTTTAAAAAACCGCCCGGGTATCCGGACGGGAAAGTCAACGGGTTCGGTATTTTTCAAACCAGGCCCTCAAATACAGCTGGTTCAATATCTGGTGGGAAGGCCGTCTCCACCCGTGGTATTCGTTCGGCATGCGGATCAACAGCGTATCTTTACGCTGCATTTTCAACGCCCTGAAGAATTCTTCGCTTTGTCCCATGGGCGTCCTGAGATCGAGTTCTCCGGTCATGAGCAGGAGCGGTGTGGTCACACGGCCGACGGAAGCGATGGGCGAGCGTTGATACCAATCCAGGGGATTGACCCAATGCGGTTGTTTAAACCAGCTGTATTTATCCGTCGGATCATCGGCGGTTCCGGCGGCGGATATATAATTGACGATCGGCCGCATGGCGCAGGCCGCCCGAAAGCGGCCGGTCTGGCCGACGATATAAGAGGTCAGGTTGCCGCCGCCGCTGCCCCCGCACACGAACATATTCTCCGTATCAATGAACCCCTTCGCCACCGCCGCGTCCACACCCGCCATCAAATCATCATAATCCTTTCCGGGATAGCTGTATTGGATGCCGTCGACAAAATCTTGGCCGTATCCTGTGCTGCCTCTTGGATTCATATACAGAACCGCATATCCCTCGGCCGCGAAATTCTGCCAGGCCCAGTTCCATCTCACCGAGTACATGGCATATGGCCCGCCATGGATCCAAAGCACCAGGGGATATTTTTTCCCGTCCTCGAATTCAGCCGGTTTGATCAGCCATCCCTGAAGATTCAGGCCGTCCGGCGATTGGAACCACATTTCTTCAACTTCACCCAGCTTCACATCCTTCAGGACATCGCTGTTGACATCGACGACCGTTGTCAGGCTTTCAGGCTGCCCCAGTGAAAAAGTGACCAGGTATCCCGGCCGGTGAGGGGTGGAACAGATCGCGGCGGCCTGTCCGTTATCCGCCAAAGTGAAGGAAGAGAGATAATGATCCCCCTTTGTGATTTTGCGGATATTCCCGTCCAGAGAGACAAAATAAAGATTGGAAAGACCTTTTTCCGTCATGAGATAATACACGCCGCTACTGTCTGGAGCCCAGGTGACGTCAGCAGGTGAACTGGGGAGGCTGCCGGCCAGCAAACGTTTCTTATTCCCTTGGATATCCATGAGATACAGGCTGGAGATATTCCCGTCGGCATAATTCCGGTCGTCAAAGCCCGTATAGACAACCCAGCGCCCGTCATGGGAAATCCGCATGCCCCGGTCGGGGCCGTCCCGTTCGGTCAGTTGCTTTATGTCTCCTGATTCCAAGTCCATGGCATAGATCTCACATTCATTGATCTCCATTTCTACTTCATCCCACGGCTTGAGAAGAGAGGCGAAAAAGATCGTTCGGCCGTCACGCCCCCATTGCGGGTCGCAGGACCAGAAATGCCGCGGGTCATGATAGGTGTAATCTCCGGAGGTGATCTGCCGGGGCGTTCCGCCTGTTTTTGCGTCCACGGTAAAAATATGCATGAAACCTTTGGGGATATCGCCCAGGCCGTCATAACCCCAGACAATGCGGTCGATGACTTTGGCGGGTTCGGCCAGCTTCGCACCCTTGGGGAATTCAGGCAGTGTGACCGGAAGCGGTGATTGCTTCACAGGAAGAGACATCCCGAAAGCCAGGGTTTCGCCGTCCGGAGACCAGCGAAGACCCACCGGGGTGTGATCCACGTGCGTGAACTGGGCCTCCTCGTGCGAATCCAGCCACAGCACGTAAACCTGAACGGTCCCGTCCCGGTCGGAAAGAAAGGCGATCCTTTTTCCGTCCGGAGACCAAACCGGGGAGAAATCAGACCCATGGCCGTGAGTCAATTCCCGCAGGCGGTGGCCCTTCACATCCGCGATCCAGAGACGACTTCGTGTCCGGTCATTCATTTTGTCAACACTTCTGCGAACGAAAAGGATGTGGCTTCCGCAGGGTGAGATCTGAGGGTTGCCGATATCTTCCATCTCCAGATAGGTCGCTGTATTCAGCAGCCTAGTGTGGGCGGCCTCCATCCCCTGAGGAATCAGGGCAAAGCTGAAAATGATCACAAACGCCGATGATATTTTTCGCATAGGCTTCTCCTTTGGGAGCATTGCATCATGGCTATTCCTTATTGCCGCTATCCAGAATAATCGACTCAAATCGATTATCGAAAGCAAGAATTCGAAGATTTCTGAACACAACAATCAAGCCAAACAGTGGGCGATGTTATTTCCTCTTAGGAAGCGGTTCCATTCTGTCGTGTTCCACAAACAAACGGAGCCATTTCTCGGGATATCCCACCTGTATCTGCTTTCGGTCTTCGGTGTAGAGATAACCCTGATGATGTTTTACCAGCAGATCATCCCCGAGCTTCCACCAAGCATCGATGACTTTCTTGGCATTGTCCAGGCAGTAGCCGGTCAGAAACTCCGCCGCTTTATCCGGGCTTTCATCATAAAGAGCCATGGCTTTTTCTTCGATTTCAGCTTGACGTGCTAGGGCCTCCCCCTCCCACTTCGCTTGCGCCTTTTTGACGTCCTCAATAGCATAGGCGTACTTGGGAATGCAATTAAAATCAACATAAATGAAAGCCCAGCGTGCGGAATTCCGGTTAAATGTCCAGTGGTCTCCGATGGTAAAAGAGTGAGGGATTTCAGTAATGCCGGCATAAAAGGGGACAAAACAAGAGGTGGGAGTCACACCCAATGCGACCCATACCAATCCTCCGATGCCGTCCGGCATACCCGCACGGGATTGAGTGATGGTGGTGTATTCGCAGTGACCCAAGGCGATGGGACGGTTGAAACCATATGTTTCGCCGTCCAGCTCAAAGACGTAAGGGTTATTCGAAATCGGATTGTGATAAGGACCAGAGACAAGTTTGTCGGTACAGTCATAGATCGTGCCTTCATAATGATCACGGTGAATTCTCATGATATCAGCGACTGTCACCTTCTGATCCGGCTTGACCGAAAACGGAAATTCGTCATTGGGTGTTTTGGGGTTGAGATTCAAAGAAGGAGCCAGCAAATCGAAAGCCCGCCAGAGACGATGATTTTCATAGCTTTTTATCCAGGGAGAATAGGTCTTTTTCCAGTTGAACGGCTGACCGCTCTTTGGATCATACCAGCCCTTTTCCACGGCATAGGAGATTGCATTGGGCGATGACATGAAATGATCCGTATCGTCAAGGTCGATCTCCCCGATTTGATTTTCATTCGGACATACGGCAATCTCGTCATCCGGAATACGTTGGGCGCACCACAAGGCTCCTGGTTTTCCACTTTCAGGAGTCCACAGGGGGCCGACCGGCATGATCTCAAATATCCACACCTCCCGGGGATCTGCGACAGAGAGCATCTCGCCACCGTCCAGTCCGTATCCGTACGTTTCTCCCAGGGAACCCATCAGTTTGATGGCTTCACGGGCTGTCTGACATCGCTCCATCGCGATCAAGCTCAACTCCGTAAGATTCATCAGACCTGCGGGATTTCTCATCTCGGCACGGCATCCCACGGAAGATTCGCCGATGGCCAGTTGATGTTCGTTAATGACACCAAACATCCCGTGATGATAGGCATAAGTATGCGGAACCTGGGGGATTTCCAACCTTGTCAGTTTCTCCGTATTGACCAGATCCCATTTGAGCCCTTTCTGAGGATCCCATGTTTCATATTGTGAGATCGCCCGAATTTTTCGAGTCGCGCCCTGAGGATGATCCTGAGCCGGGACATGCCGCCATGTAAAATCACACACCGCGCAGTCGCAGCTATGGGTCGTCATGGTCGATCCATCTGCAGACGCATCTCTCCCCACCATGATAGAGGTACATCCTCCTTCCAATAGCCCCCAAGAGTCCGCTTGAGGCGTTTCCGCTTTTTCGGAAGACAATATCAAAAAAAGAAAAAATCCCAGAAAAAGAACCAGTGGTCCTGTCAAATAAGCCTTTTTTTTAACCATAGACATGAAACTCCTTAAAAGAACGTATGCTTTACAAACCCATCCCAGCAGAAACAAAGATGGATCCTTACAGCCCAATAGGGACGACTTTGAAATAAAAAGATAAGAAATTCCTTTTCTGTAGTGCTGGCTGGGAATTCATTTTAGCTCTCATTTTCCCATTCAATTATCGTTGACAACTATAAATCCAGAAAAAATAGATGTCAAGGACCATCGGAAGTCGCTGCTGGTGGGTCAAAACGCCTCATGAGTTGCAGAGCCGATACTCCTGGCATGCTTCGGTGAAAAGTCAGGCTGTTTTTGTAATGACGTAATAAGGGATACAATAATGCTCACTCGGCCAGCGAGGCCGAAAACCAATTTTTTATAAATCCAAAAAAAGTCCTGTACAGCCTTTCCAAGCCGTGCTCCTTTCTTGATGCCTCACGCATAAATCAGATTTATAGATAACACGAAAGCCGTCAATTCAATCAACAGAAAGAAGAATTGGATTTATTTCTGAGAAAAATTTTCATTGTGTAAAAAAGGGATTATTTTGTAATATGGTTCCGGAACGGAGGCGTCACAAGAAAAAAGGCTTGTATCACTTGCTGGGAGCTGTTTTTTTCTGTCGGTCTATCCAACGGGTCCTTCTTCCCTGCCCGCTGAGCAGAGGCCGTTCTGTGAGCAAACCGCATCCTACACCATTAACGAGGTTCTCGATACGGAAAACAGGATGATCACGGCTGAAGAACGTGTCTCCTGGACCAACTCCACGGAGAGGCCGGTCCATGAGCTGTGGTTCCATCTCTGCTGGAACGGGTCCCAGAACAACATGACCGATTTCCTGGTGGAGGGCACCCAGAGACGGGGCCGGATAATCCGCCAAAACTGTGACGATTCAGCTAAATTCGGACCACTCATGCATTTCTCCTTGCGTGATCTTATTATACGCAATCCATCGCTTAAGAAATATCATGAGTGGTCCGAATTTAGCTGAAACGAAACATTCGCTGCAAGGATCGATTCCGACGACTGTTCTCCCCCCATTTGATTCCCCTAAGTCCTGTTTAATCATATAAACCTCCTTAAATTGTTTCCTTCCCCAGCGGCATTTGCGTGTTCTTGCATAATAGAGCTATATCCTATGAGCCATCCCAGGAAAGTCAGAGGACAGAGCGGTAATTGTCACAGGTCCTTCAGGGAAAATATGTGAAGACCTTACTCTGCCCTCTGAAATTGTATCAGGCAAGATAAAAATTAACACACGCAAATATGTGCCAATTAAACTGTAAAAATGCTGAAACTACGGACCTATAATACAAAAGACAAAATCAAAGAAAGCGCTGGTTTTCCCCAAGAAATGATGGTTTTCAGAGTGGCTGGGAAGCAGGGATTCGAACCCCGATTCCATGATCCATAGTCACGGGTCCTTAAAGATTTCTCCCCATGTGCCACGGGTGTGACAAAAAATGCTGAAAATTGCTAAAAATATGGTATTTGAGTAACCGCCCACTTTTAATATCAGGGGAAAACGATAGATAAATGTACCACTTTTGGAAGATTTTTTCTACTACGGATAGTGGCGATGGATTGTGCGCGGCTATTGCCTTTGTCTTATATCCGCAATCTGATGCCCAAGAGAAGTTGAACTCGACCCGGATTGAACTCCAGAGGCTATCGAGCTCGGTGCTCTCACTTTACATGTGTAGCAATGTCGGGGGATAGTTCATGATAACCGGAGTATCACCTTTGGTCTTAGCGTAAGCTATACCAGAGAAAAACCAGGACATCGTATTTAACACACCTATGTATTTTCGTTTTCTCTGCCGCTTTGGCCATGCTTTTTGCCCTGGTGGCGGAGGGCTATCAGGCGATCTGAGCAGCCGTTTCGAACCCAATCGGCATCCTGAGGTACGAATAAAAAAGGAAACTGGTCCAAAAAGGGAACAATGAAAGAATCTTCGTTTCGTGATTTCTGAAAGCGTAGTATCAACTTTTGGGAATGGTCTTGCTCTTGCAAAAAGCCTAATCTATCACGGCAATAAGGATGCTTATGGAAAAATCCGATAGGATTATTCAAAAAATATTCAAATCATTCGTGAAAGGATAAAAGCGATGTCTCCTAAGCCTCTCATTAAAAGGCGTGAATTTCTCAGGGTGTCATCAGCCTCGATCATAGCATGTCTGACAGGCAAACTAATGGGCAAACCGCAAGATACCAGCGTAGTGACCATGGTTGAATCGCAGCGTTTTGAAGTTTTCGAAATCCTCGACTTAGGAATAAAACCATTCTGGGTAAGGGAGAGGAATTTGCTGCAAAATGAATAATATTCTAGAATATAGTCTAGCTGGATGCTCAACGGAGTATTTCATGATTAATAATATTTTGGTTATGTTGCTTGTCGTTCTCGCTTCCGGTTCCCCTCCTAATTTTTTCTCTTCCTCTCTAGCTTCGCCTGAGCTATCAAAGGAGGAGCTGGTTGAAAAAGTACATGAAAAGATACAATCCACCCCAGAATTGGACAATTGGCAAGCATCCGTACTCGTTACCCTCTTCGATATGGATAAAAACTGGGAGCCAAAAAAGAAAACCATTATTGAAAAATTGGCAGTAGTGAAAAACAAGATACGGACAGAAAAAATATTGAGCGCCACGGAATACGATGAAAAAAAAACCAAGGATATGACAGCCAAATACCAAGCTGAAGCGGAAAAATTCAATGAAAGGAATGAATCCAGCAAAGGGAAGAAAGGAAAAAGAAAAGGTGGGAGGCATCGAGGTATGGATTTGAGTCAGGATGACATATTTCCTTTTGGCGAAAACAGAAGAAATGATTATGAATTCGAATTTCGCGAAGGCTCCCTTTCAGATAAGCTGAGGGTTTATGTCCTTGACACCCGTTCCAAGCTTAAGTCTTCTGACAATTATGAGGGGAAATATTACATCCATCCGGAAACATTCGATATCTTGCGGGCTGAGATACAACCCGCAAAAAATCCGGGGCCATTAAAGCTATTGGAGATGACAATCGACTTCGGCCGCATTCCAGAGGGAAATCTTGTGATCAGGGTAGCCAAGGTGCGCATCCATGTCGGATTGATCATAAAAAACATTCGTATGGAATCAGAAGAAATTTATTCTGACTATAAAGTATTTAATTGATCGAATATGCGCGGATGCCTTTCTACCATTTTTGCTCCATCATGTGGTTCGACCGTAAGGATCTCCGGACAAGAAAGGGATTGCTGGGTTGAGATAGGTTCGAAAAACGCTCATCGGCCTTTCGCTATGGCTTGATTTATGTCGAGTATTCCTATAGAATTATTCACTAAATTTATATGTTTTATTCAGAACGGAACAAAAGCGATGAAGAAACCGAATTTTCAAGCCCAGTGTCTTATTCTGGGATTGATTTGTCTTCTTGTCGTATACGCTCCCGCTTATTCCGGTCAATCTAAAGGAATCCTAACGGTCCGCAAGATCACCTTCGAGGGATTGAAAAGGACTCGAACGAGCGCTGTTAAACATATCGTCAATGTCAAAGAGGGCGATCCCTGGACGGATGAAACACGAGATCTTATGGAGCGCCGCCTCAATAACTACGGAACCTTTCAAAACATAATCCTCAAGGAAAACGTCGATGGAGATTTTGTGGACCTCCTCATCCATCTCGAAGATCGCTGGACACTCTTTCCCATCCCGATCGTAACAACAGGAAGCGGTTCATCCTATGGTTTGGGACTCTTCGAGAGGAATTTCTTCGGCACGCAAAAAACGGCCGGGATGATCGCACTCATCAAAGAGAAAAATCCGCGGTTTTTTGTTCTCTACAGTGATCCACATTTCCTGTCATGGGACTGGGAGCTCACCTTGATCGGGGGATATCGGGATGACATCATCACCGATTTTGAGGAAGAAGTAGTCTCTGCAGGGGCGCTTGTCCGGTACAGGTTCGATGATTTTGTTTCTTTCGGTGGAAGCTACAGATACAATAATGTCAAACACAAGGGCGGTGAGCTGACACCTGTTGACGGCAAATCTCATTCCCTTAGCCTTGATTTTCTCTATAACCGTCTTTATTACGATGAGGATTATGTGGATGGTATATCTTTAGGTCTCAGTCTTCAAAGAGAATTATGGTTTTCGGATTTTGACTACACTATTGCCGGCCTGAATGTTTCTCTTTACAAAAAGGCTTTTTTCCATCACACGCTCGCACTCCAGAATGTCCTTTCCATGAGCTGGAATGCTCCTTATGGTTATACATTTATCCTGGGAGGGAAAGGGGGCCGGGGGACCTTGCCGGTAAAGGGTTATGATGACAACGAATTCCTTGCCGATCAGGTGTTATCGGGAACGCTGGAATATCGGATCCCATTCTTTACATCGCGGGCATTCATCCTGTCAGCGGTGGCATTTTTCGACTATGCGTTTTTTTCTGAGCAGCTCGATCGTCTTTTCTCCTCTGAATTTATCCACAGTTATGGAATTTCAGTCCGTCTGTACTTACGCAGACTGGCGCTTCCCGCTTTCCAGCTCTATGCAGCCTATGTTCCAGACAAGGGTAGCTATGACATCGGTCTGATGATCGGGATGTCTTTCCGATAGTCGAATGTTAAGAAATAAGCTGGGACTTATGAGTGATTGGATTTGTTAAATTTATGTCTTTCAACCACCTATGTCCGTTCGTTTGTATTCGAGATCGGGTTTTGATGGCGTCAGGTTCTGAAAACGCTGGCAGGTTCGAGTTTTGAAATCCGCCGCATGGCAAATACAGCTCCTCCAAGGGAAATCAAAATAGTCAAAATGAAAAATCCGATTTTTATCCCCAGGCTATACTCGAACAAAACACCGGAATTAGCGATTCCTTTGCGAAAGCCTTCGATCAAGAGGATGGCTATGCCATAGGCAAAAAAAGCGAAAAATAGGGCTTGGGCTAAAATCAGATTCCGGATAGTGGAGTTTTTGGCTCCGATGGCTTTAAGGGTGCCGTAATCCCGGAGCCTGTCCACCGCTGCAGAATACATTGTCAGCCCTATGATGACAATTCCGGCAAAGGCCGCAAAAATGATCAATGTGCCGATGGAAAATGCAATCCCGCTTGTTGCCAGAATTGTTGACACGGTCTCCCTGGAAAAATCTTGTTTCAGCCAGGCCTTTACTCCAAAAATGCTGGCATCTATTTGATTCCTGACAGCAACCAAATCGGCTCCTTTTACTACATCCACAAGAAATGCACTGGCTTTGGTCGACGGCACCTTTCCCAGCTTGCGGGCCCGATCGATTGTGGTAAAGATATAGGTCGCCCCAAATCCGCGGACTCCCCTGGTTTCAACAGCGATAAAAACCCGATGTCCGTTGATTTCAAATTGTGTGCCTTCCCTGGCATTATTCAGGTTTTTGCTGTCGAATTGATCGGCGGAGACGGCACTTTCTTCCAGCAAGTCTTCATATTTTCCTGATAGAATGCCCCACGGGCCGCCCCGAAACTGAGGCGGTTGGGCACCGATGACGGAAACCGGGGATGTTTTCCCTCCCTGAAATTTTGCCGTTCCCCCAGATATGACCAGGGGATAGGCTTTTTTCACTCCGGGAAGGGATTCCAGCTGGTATCCGATACGTACGTCTATCTGCCCCAGGGAATTGACGTTGGTGGTCCGGTTGTCTACGACCCAAATATCGGCCTGAGTATTATCGACCAACGAGGACATGGCCCCTGTTAGAAACAAAAAAATCCCTGCCTGCTGTCCGACCAGGAAGACAGATATTATAATGCCGATGATGACCCCGATGGATTTGGGTTTGTCGTAGCGGATAAATCGCAGAGCATATCGGAACATTTGATAAGGTCCTATCTCATTGCTTGATTTGGATCACACATTCCACCCGGCTGCCGTAAAGGATGGACGCATCGGGAGAGAGCCGGATAACGATTTCTCGGACGCGCCTGTCTTCCAAGTCTCCCACATCATCAGCAAACAAAGATTTTTTTCTTAAATAGGGACCGGCGAAAGTGACCGTTCCTTCCGCAATGGATTCTGTCATCCCAGGATATCTGATCAAGGCCTTTTGGCCTTTTTTTACGTATTCAGCAAAAAGTTCGTCGATTTCACAACGGGCACAGAGCGGGCTTTCTGGAGCGAAAGTGCCGATTTGGCTTCCCGCCGAAACATACGATCCTATTGTCACATCCAAAGAAAGAATCTGGCCATCCGTAGGTGCAACCAGGAATCTTTTTTCAAGTTCGGCTTGAGCCAGCTTCTGATCAGCTTGAAACTCCTTCACGGAATCTTGGGCAGTGATGACATTGGCTTCCAGGCGTTTAATTTCCTCCAAAAGCGATTCATATTCGGTTCTTGTATTATCCAGATAAGACTCGGTTTGTGCATTTTTTTCAAAAAGGCTTTTTGCCCGCTCATAGGTGATCTTTGCGTTTTCTGTCCGGATTTTAGAGGCGGCAAGAGCGGCCTCTAAGGCCTTGATTTCTGAAAGCTGGGATTTGAGGCGTGCTTTGGACTGTTCGAGCTTTGCTTGCTCGACCGCATGTGTCAGGTCAATAATCACTCGACCTGCGGCGATTTCATCTCCGGCCAGATAACGAAGCGCAGTGATGAGTCCGGAGCTCTCGCTGCTCAGGTCCAAAAGCCTCAGCTCCGGCTCTATCCGGCCGATCCCGACAATTCGGACTGGCTCAGTAACAGATTGTGGGGGAAGGGGTGTTTGATTCTGCTCCTTGGATCGGCATCTCCAAAAACCAAGAGCTAAAATCATCAAGAGATAAATTAGCAGAAGCCTATTTCTTTGGAATAATTTTTTCATCGTTTTCACTTATCCTCGGGATGATCGACAATTTTCCCATTTTCTAGATGGATGATACGGTCGGCGTATTTTTCCAAACGTGGGTCATGGGTAACAACAGCCACAGCCTTCCCGGCATCGGCTAATCCTCTGAGCTCCTGGAGTATAACCTCGATGGATCGGGAATCCAGCGAAGCTGTTGGTTCATCACAGAGAATGATGGATGGATCAGAGACCAATGCCCGGGCAATCGCCACCCGCTGCTGTTCTCCGCCTGAAAGTTGTTTGGGGACAGACCTTCTGCGGTTTCCAAGCTCAACCCACTCTAGAGCTTTATGGACTTTTTGCTTGATGGCCTCCTTCGGAAGCTTGTTTAGTACAAGGGGAATTTTGATGTTTTCTTCCGCACTCAGGGGAGCCACTAGGTTGAAGTTTTGGAAGACGAATCCGATCTGCTCCCGACGAAGTTTTGCAAGTTTTTTCTCATTCAAGTCTTTCGTGTTGATTTTGTTGATACACACACAACCATCGGTGGGGTATAGTACACAGCCCAGAAGAGATATAAGGGTTGTTTTTCCTGATCCCGAGGGGCCGATTATTAATAGAAGCTCGCCTTTTCGGATTTTCAGATCTGTCTTATGGAGGGCGATGATCTCGATATTCCCGCTTTTGAATTTTTTGGCTGCACCGATCAACTCCGCCACAACGGTTTTCTCCCGAACTTGATGAGAATAAACATCTTCTTGGGAGAGAACATCATCATTTTTCATCATCAAATTTTGCTTGAACCTTTGATTCAATGACGCTTTTTGGCATTATAGCTAAAAACAAAAAATGGGGCAATCAAGATCATCTATAGAATTCCAGACAAGACACTGCAATAAGGGATTTCGACTTCTTATCAATTTCTTGGCTTTTAGTTGCCCACTAAAGTTCTCAGATTTGAATTTTTGGAACATGAAACCTTATCACGTGCCTCATCAGAGGGATGGTGTGACCGAAAATTTTGCTATTTAACCTCAGATGACCTACCCCTTTAATAGCGGACCAGGTGTTATTTTAGAATTTGGTCTTAGTGAGCTCGGTTTCAGGATTCGAACCTACGGCTTTCTGATTCGTAGTCAGACGCTCTATCCAGAGGTGATAGGGGCCAACAGGCTTGTTTTAAGTCTCACCGTTAAGCAGAAGTAGGCAGCTTTAATCAATTACTGTCACCTATACGTCACCGATTTGGTGTGTGGGGAGTGGTCTGCTTGTCCTATTGCAGCTCCACTTTACTCCACTCCAAAACAAAACCCTTTTAATTGACAGCAGAGCATCATGATTCTAAACTGGGGGAAGGGTGTAACGCAGTGCATTGGGGTGGAACATGAAGCTAAGAGTTTTGTTTCTTTCTACAATCTTGCTTAGTTTTTCCATAATTCAAATCCATGGTTTAGGTCAGGATGTAAAATGGAAAGGCACAATTGAAGAGGAAGATGGGATTAAGGTCATAAAAAATCCAGTAGAGCCATTATATGGAGAAATCACTTTTAAGTTGGAAGAGGACCTCTCAATAGGAAACGAGAAGGATGAAAATTATTTATTTTACAGGACTTGGCACCTTGCGGTGAATAGACAAGGAAACATATATGTTCTAGACGGTGGCAACAAACGTATCCAAGTATTCGATAAAAAAGGGCAATATCTCCGCACCATCGGTCGAAAAGGTCAAGGACCAGGAGAATTTCGAAGCCCTCAAAATGTTTTCGTTAATGACAAAAACGGAGAAGTTTATGTGGCGGATTTTCGAAGCATTAAAGTCTTCGCCTCGAATGGAAACTATCTAAAAACCATTCCATTAGAATCATTCAATCGTTCATATTGCATAAGTCCAGATGGAATTATTCTTGGGGAGATTGACAAAATCACATTTGATGAAAATAACATAAGAGAAACGAGAAAAATCTTTACATCTTTGAGACTTATTAACAACATGGATGGTTCCGAGACAGCAATTGCTTCCTATCCTGACCAAATCTCGAAAATTATTGAGGGAAGGGTAGCCAAGTTTAGTCATGGTTATGAGCACAAATTCTATATGTGTGCAATTGGCCCACAAATTTTCATCTATGGATTTTCCTCAGATTATAGCTTGAATATCATCGATAGCACAGGGAAACTTCTCCTAAAGATTCAAAAAGAAAGCCCTATCCTCTCCATCTTAAAAAAAGAAAAGGACACTGTAAGGGAGGAATATCGTGATTCTCCGATAAAAAACATAAATAACATCCCATTCCCCAAGCATAAACCACATTTCGGAAAAATTCTTGCAGATGGCGATTGGATTTTTGTCGAGCATTACAAATCTCCTCAAGAACAAAGTGAAGTTTGGTCTTTGGATGTTTTTAACACTCAAGGTTTCTATCTGTATAAATTATCTTTTCCTCTCCGTCCATATCTTATAAAAAACGGATACGCTTATTTGATAAAAGTATTAGAGGAGAGTGGTGATGTCCTGGTCAAACGCTACAAAATCAAAAACTGGGAGCAGATAAAAAATTGAAGACCATCAAAGTTGGACTAGCACTATTTCTAATATTCACATTTTTTTCCTGTAGCCAAGAAAAAACTGAATGGGAAGGAACAACAGAAGAAGTGGATGGGGTGACTGTTGTTAAGAATCCAATACAACCGATGTATGGAGAAAATGTTTTTAGTTTGGAAGAGGAATCAACCATCGGAGATGTAGAAGGAAAAGAAGAACAAATGTTCACTAATATCTTTGATATTGCGGTAGATGATGATGAGAATATTTATATTCTAGATGTAAATCAGAGACGAATTAGTGTTTTCAACAAAATCGGAATGTACATAAGAAATATTAGTAAGAGAGGGCAAGGACCTGGCGAATTTCGAGCTCCAACACAAATTATTATTTCTCCTAATCGAGAATTTGTGATATGTGACCCTATGGTAAGAAGACTTTTCTTTTTTTCACTCGAAGGTGTATATAAGAGAGACATTCCGACTTGGGAACATGGAAGACTCTTAAAAGTAATGCTCGACTCAAAAGATGAAATAATTGGAGAAGTTCCATTGAGAGGAGAAAAGCAAGGTCTTGCATTAAAAAAGTTCAGTTCAGATTTTAGTGAGCTATTTGACATAGCGAAAAAAGAAAGAGAAAAAATACCCATATTAGAAGTTCTGTCATCTAGGATTGTTTGGTGTGTCTCTGAGACTGATGAAATCATCTGGGGAGACTCAGAAAAATATGAAGTCAACATTCAAGATAGGGATGGGAAGTTGGCAAAGAAAATTTTGAAAGAATATGAACCTGTAAGAATTATCCCAGAAGAACACAGTGAACGAATAGAAAGAAAATTTGGAGGAAGACCGATACCACCTGAGTTTGAACAGGAACTTCCCAAATTTTATCCTGCCTATAAAGCTTTCACGATGGATAAGGATGGAAGATTATTTATAAGCACCTTTGAAAAAGCCAAACGTGGCGAAGGTTATTATTGTGATGTTTTTGATTCAGAAGGAAGGTATATCACCAAGATTCCTTTAAAAACCAATCCTCGTGTTTGGAAAAACAACAAACTTTACACCATAGAAGAAGACGAAGAAGGGTACCAGTACGTGAAAAGATACAAATATACCTGTAATTACTAACCCGCCCTACACGGAAGCGGAAGAGCCTGGTTGTGGAATTATCAATGATAAGGAATAGAATATGCAGAAACTAATGATGCTTTTTTGCATTTTATCCCTATGCTTTCACTGTGGCCCAAAACAAGAAGAAGTGGAAAGGATTATGGAAGATGGAGTGGAGGTTGTCATCAATCATTTAGAGCCATACAAAATTAGTGGAGAAAACTCACTTGTCTTGGAAGAAATTTTCAACATTGATACTGAAGATGATGAAATAGCAAATCTTGGAATTCCAGACATATTTGGCTTTGAAGTTAACTCTTTTGGGGAAATTTATATTTTAAGGAACATACAAGGGGAAGGAGATTTTGTCTTCAAGTTTGATGGTAACGGAAAACTTATCAAGTCATTTGGACCTCAAGGCCAAGGGCCAGGAGAATTTCAAAATCCCCATCACATTGCTGTAGACCATAAAGACAACATTCTGATTTATGACCTGGGGCCTCATATACTTCATAAATATAACAAAGATGGAGTCCTTATTGGTGATTATAAAATGTCAGGAGGAGAGCTGAGAGTTACATCTGGTCCCAATGAAAACTTGCTTGCTTTAGTACATTCATCAAAACCTGATAAAAATAGAACAATAAATACCCTTATCCTGGAACTCATAAATCCTGACCTTGACGTGTTACAGGTCCTTGATGAATTTAGCTTTGAGATGAGGCCAGATAAATTCAGAGCAATAGAGCCATTATTCTGTTGGAGTGCATCATGTGAAAATATTTATGTGGTAAATGAAGATAGAGGATATGAAATTTTTGTCTATGATTTTAATGGCAAATTGATACGCAGAATACAAAAAGAATATAAGCAAATGCCTATCTCTGAAAACTTCAAGAAGAAGATATTGAATCAATTTCCAGAAGGCATGAGAGAGCAAATGAGCAAAATAGTGTATTTTCCTGAATTCCCTCCTCCAATTCAAAACCTTGTTGCTGGAGATAATGGATTTCTGTTTGTGTCAACTTTTGAAGAAGGGGAAAATCCTGGGGAATTTTTATTTGATATTTTTAATGAAGATGGTGTCTTTATTGGCAGAACTAGTTTGAATATTTGGATTTGGGAAGTTCATTTATGGGCAAAAATAGTGGCTAATAGATTCTACTGCCTTAAAGAAAAAAATTCTGGATTTAGAGAAGTGGTCGTATACAAGATGATTTGGCAATAACTGACCCACCCCACACGGAAGCGGAAGAGCCATGAGATGATGGTTAACCACATTCTTGCAGCTCCGGGTCCTGCCGAGAAGCCTGATTTTTTGGGAATATGCCTAATATATAAGAAGTTAACATATGAAGAAATGATGAAAACTGAGGAGTGGAAAACGAAAAAATCTCGTCCGTTAGAAGAACGGTTTCCAAAATATATTTTAGACAAACTAAGAAAGGAATATGAAAAGGGAAAGTCCAAAAATGAGACATTCGAAAGTTGGCTGATTCGAACTAAGCGAATATAATCGCACACCACAAAGTTCCAGATTCGAGTCCTGCCCGAGGAGCTGCTCTATACCATACTGCTTTGGAAATGAGTTAATTTCCACAACTAATCCAAACTAAACCAAAACAAACGCCAACAGACAAATTTAGTCTGTTCTGGCAGGTTAATGTCCCTGTTGCGTCTCTGGGCTTTTTTGATTTGAAAGCGGGCTGATGTCAGCAAAAGGGGGGTTGATGATGAGAACTCTCTCCAGCCCGCCAAAGAGAGCCATTTTTAGTATAGCATATTTTGACTTTAAATCTTTGCTGAGATATTATTACACCAGCAAAAGGATGGTTAGCAAAATAAAAAGAAGAACATATGAAATTCTGGAAGTTGCTTCACCTGGTGATAAACCCAGCCGAATTTTTGATATATTTATCATCTCACTAATCTTCCTGAATGTTGTTGCCGTTGTTTTGGAGACAGTTCAGAATCTTTCAGTACTACACAGAAGTTTCTTCAGGAGCTTTGAACTAGTTTCAGTCATAATTTTCACAGTTGAATATATTCTTAGGCTTTGGTCTTGCTCAGTAAACCCAAAATATAGAAATCCTATCCTTGGAAGATTGAGATTCATGCTCACTCCTCTTGCTCTTATTGACCTCTTTGCTGTGTTGCCTTTCTACTTACCGATGGTGATTAAACTGGACTTGAGATTTCTCAGAGCAGTCAGACTAATTAGAATTTTTGGTTCTTCTCCCGATTAGTTGAGATATAGACTGAAATAAAATGCTTGAAAAATAAAGCGGACATCTGGTATCTCCAGTGGATAATAGAGATGACACGTCTCTAAATCTACATCCAAAGGAGACCGACGATGTCCTCACTGAGTATAACACACTATTTCCCCTTTCTGCGAATCCGTATTCTCCGACAGCGGGTATCCTGCGATGCCCGGAAGGCTTACTTGAAAGCGGTACCGGACAAACGATTCCGGCCTCGCTGCCATATCTGTGGGAGGCCGGCTGCTGGGATTCACAGCCAGGAAAAACGGTGGATCCGGGACATGGATTTTGGGCAGACACGGCTCTGGATACTCTGCCATTACCGGAAGGTCGTTTGTTCCCACTGCCAAAAGATTCCCATCGAAGAGCTCGAACTTTTCGACCCTTACATGCGGGTGACAAAGAGACTGGCGCGCTATATTTACGAGCTCTGCAAGATTATGACTGTCCAGGAGGTGGCTCGTCATCTGGGATTGGACTGGAAAACCATCAAGGCTGTCGATCAGAAGTTTCTGGAGAGAGACTACGGGGAGACCGATTATCAAGGGCTTCGTATCCTGGCCATAGACGAGATATCCATCCGCAAAGGCCACCGCTACCTGACAGTGGTCCTCGACTACGAGACCGGGCGAGTGGTCTGGGTGGGCAAAGACAGAAAAGCCCGGACACTCTGGAGATTCTTCTCGAGCATGACTGCCAAAGAGAGAAAACACTTGGAAGCCGTGGTGATGGACATGTGGGATCCCTATATTTTGGCCATACAGAGCAAGGTTCCTCATGTCAAGATCGTCTTCGATCTCTTCCATGTGGTATCCCAATTCAACAAGGTCATTGATAAAGTGCGTAACAGCGAATACCGGAAAGCCTCCCAGGACAACAAAGACATCTTCAAGGGCACCAAATATCTTTTGCTGAAGAATCGGAGGAATATCCGAAAGCCTAAAGACAGGGAGCACCTCGAAGAGTTGCTCCAGTTGAACAAAGTCATCAATACGGTGATGATCCTCAAGGACAAACTCAAACACATCTGGAGCTACCGGTCCCGGACATGGGCAGAGAAGGCCCTTGAGGAGTTGTGTGTGCTGGCACAGGCCGTTGACCATCCGGAGGTGACAAGGTTTGTAAAAACCTTGCGGCGTTACCAGTATGGCATCCTGAATCACTGTGAATATCCGATTCATACAGGCAAGCTGGAAGGAGTCAATAACAAGATCAAAGTGATTAAGCGAAAAGCTTATGGCTTCCATGATCTGCGTTACTTTTCCTTAAAGATCATCCAAGCTTTTATCAACTAAATGGGAGAAGAACCGAATTTTTAGACTTTTTAAGATTGGCAGATATTCTGAGTCAATGAATTTATTTGGAAGAGTTCTAAAGGCTAAAAAAGAACAACTATTCATTACTTTATTTGCGGTGTTCATCCTTCTAACTGTTGCGTCATGTTTGCTCTACTATGTTGAAAATGAAGCTCAACCAGAATCTTTTTCAAGTATTCCTTCAACAATGTGGTGGGGAGTTTCAGCATTGACAACAGTCGGATATGGGGACATGTATCCAATCACACCAATAGGAAAATTACTAGGAGCAATTATCAGCCTTTTGGGGATAGGTCTTTTTGCTATGCCTACAGGAATTCTAAGTGCTGGTTTTGTTGAAGAGATTAGGAAGAAAAGAGAGCCAGTGAAGACGTGTCCTAATTGCGGGAATAAATTAGAATAACCATATTAAGTAATAGGTAGGAGGTATATATGGAAAAAGAACTTAAGAAACAACTTAGGAAGTATTCTAAGATATTCATTGATGCACAAGAACAAGGGAAGAAAGAAGCAGATATTGTTATGTATCTTGTACAGTTCTTTCAGAGCGTACTAGGCTATAGCATCTTTGATGAGATAAGCAAAGAGTACCAGATTAAAGGAAAGTACTGTGATATTGCACTGAAGATTAAAGGCGAGGTTGGTTTGTTGGTTGAAGCTAAGCAACCAGGTATAAGATTAGTGAAAAAGCACATAGAGCAGGCTGAAATATATGGAATGAGAAGCGGGATAAAATGGGTGCTCCTTACCAACGGTTGTTAGTGGAGGTTATTCCATTTGAGTTATGATGATTCAGAGGGAATAGAAAGTACCCTGGTATTCGGCACAGATTTAGTGAGGAGTTTTAAAGAGAAGCCTAAAGATGTGGTTGAGAAATTTATGCTGCTCCACAAACGAAACTTCATGAAGGGCGAATTAGATAAATACTTCAAAAAGAAAACAATGCTAATCCCTGAGTCACTAGCAAAAGCATTGTTTACTGAGGAGGTTTTAAGGGCTATTAGAAGAGAGGTAAACAAAGGAGCAGAGGTTAAGGTTGGGATTGACGATATAGTAAAGGCATTAAAGATTCTTTTGGATAAAGAAGTCTTAGCCGATATGGTGATAAAGGTTAGAAAGACTAGGAAGGTTACTAAGAGGAAGGCGACCAAAAGAAAACCTGCTCATCAGAAAGAAAGAATGAAAAGTTGAGAGGTGATTTTCCATTGTATCAAAGGTTTTAAAATGGATTTGGATTTTGAAAAGCTAGAGTTAATTACAGAAAGCCGTGATTTTCATAAGTTGATTGGTGAATGTGAATCTAATTTTTTTGACTGTAAAAAAGTAAAGTATGACCTCTCAGATGACCAACAAAAGTATGAATTAGCGAAAGATGTTTCCTCCTTTGCAAATGCGAAAGGTGGATATGTTTTTATAGGTATAAAAACTAAAAGAAGTGATAGTCGGCATTGTGACCAAATAAGGAAAATCCGTCCATTTGAACAAGATTCATGTAATCCAGACCAGTATTTAGATGTAATTGGAAAATGGATATATCCAAAGCCTAAAGATGTTGAAGCAAGATGGTATCTAGTAGATGAAAACACACAAAAAGGAATTTTTGTAATTAAGATACCTCCACAGAAGAAAGACCTAAAGCCTTTTTTAATAACACACACACCTAAAGAATCTGGCGGATTTGGGACGGTTTTATTTGGGTACTGTGAGAGAAAACAAGATAGAAATGACCCAAAAACAGTAGAAGAATTGCAACTGTTGTTGAGGGATGGAATCAACTTTAGCGACAATCTAGAATCTAGATTCCAAGCAATTGAAGCAAACCAACAGACCATATTGAAACTTTTCTCACCTCCAGAAAAGAAAAAGGTAAAGTTTGAGGACGTGATAAAGGTAGATGAAAGAATTGAAATAGCACTACAGGATGTCGGTTTGAATCAAAAAAGAGCAATGATTTTGAGTGCTTATCCTGAATATGTTATGCAGCTTAGGACTATATTTAGTTCAGACCCAAAAAGCATTAAGCAAATGCTCGAATATCCTCCAACCATTAGGAGCAGTGGGTTTGATTTGAGGACATTAGATAGAGCGAGCATAATTAGCGGAAAATTTTGTAGGGTAACAAATGGTGATAGGAAAGTTATTGACCTTTATGAAGATGGTGCATTAATTGCAGGATTCAAAGCAGATGGGGATTATTTGTGTTGGGCAATGAAAGGGCTAAAAATAAATCCAGTTGTTTTAATAGAATCAGTTTATACCTTTGTTTTATTTTATGAACTGGTTATAGAAGACATGGATACAAAACCTAAGATAGTTACTTTCAAGGTAGACTTGCACAATTTCCATTTGGACGATAAAAAGAATTATTTAGTTCCTTACGGATTAAATACCATAGCACAAATATTTGATGATGAGAAAAAGATAGCAAGAGATAATAATTGGAGCAAGAATATTGATGTAGATATTGAGAAATTTGAGGTTGCATCTATCGCTTATAAGATAGTTGAAAGAATTTATTTATACTTTGGTTTTGAAGTAGAAAAGATTCCATTTACAAAAGAAGTTGAAGGGGAAAGGGTTGTTGATATAGAGCAGATAAAACCAATATAGGTCTGTCGCTATGGTTAACGAAACAATCCTAAACCTGGATAAAGCAAAACAGCCTATTTTTCTATGGAACTGTCAAAGAGCAATTTTACAGGTCTGGTTGAGGCGGATGGAAGCCAGTGATTCACATATCGTAACATAAAATGAAAAAAATCCATGAACGATTGCTACAGCAAATAGCACAGCTGGCATCTGAAGGGAAATTCGGCGAAGCTGCTCATTCTGCATCACAAGAATATAGTCAAATTCCAGTCGGAATTCCTACCATGCTTAAATATATCAGTGATTTTTATGAAAAAAACGATTCCACTAATCAAGAAATTGCTGAAGCCAGAGATTACTTTTGCAAAATGTTTATTGTGGTTTATCGAGAGACGAAAAAGTGCAATCCAAGCTTGTCTACAACATTCATAAGTTCTTTCATTGATGACTTTCCCAATGTTGATGGCTCATTATTACTGCCTCGCTGGAATTCATTAGCACAAGCATCTCTGGCTTTTAAATCCGTTGCTAATTCAGGAGATTATTTACTTATATGGCAACAATCTTCTAGACTTTTTCTAGCTTACAATGAATTTCTCAATGGCCTTTTGGGATTTCTCATTGTTGCTTGGAGATGTGTAGAGAACAAAAAAATAAATCCGAATGTGTTTTATTCTCCGTACGGAGCAAAAGCCAAACAATTTTAGGACCTCACTGGCGGCGAGAATGGAGTTTTTTATTTATATCATCGAATTATAAAACCTAAACTAAGGAACGCGATAGCACATGAAACCGCATGGCCTGATAGAGATGCTGGGAAAGTTCAATATTCAGATGGACGCCCTAAAAAAGAGTATGAAATGGATTTTATTGAATTTTTGACTCTCACTACTCTTGGTACACATGTTGGCAGTGCTTATATAGCGGCAATTGCTGCTGTAATAGTTTTAGAAGAGGGAGACGAAAACGAAAAATCATTGCTACCTCCTCATTTAATAAAGCTTTTTAGGCATTAAATGTAACAATAGCAAGTTTTATGAGAGGTTCTGTGTTTAGTACAAATAAATTTTAACAACTCATTGAATTTCCTAAATTTTGAGTGATTCGAGTGGAAACCATTAACATTTAGCCCTGGCTTCCAAACTCTGAAAAGTGAGTTAAAATTGGGGGTTCTTAACCACCAAACTACAAATCCGAGTCCTGCCCGAGGAGACAGCTTTTTTTGGGGGGGTATCTGAAACTTTCTTTAAACTGTAAGTATGGGTTTTCAACTAAAAATTGTTACATATGGGAATAGGTTTACTCTTGCATTGAATCACATTCTCCTTTGTGATATAAGACGAAATGTCAAAGCTTGGGAACAAGATGATTTCAGCTAGGCGGGTAAAATTTCTATTCAAACTAAAAGGCAAACTTTTATCCAAGTATCTATAAATAAAAAGGAGGGATTTATAGCTGAACTAATCCCAGAAGAAAAAGAGAAAACCTATGCTGAGGAAAAGGCCCGATTGGAAGCACAGGAAGAAATGAGATATTAGAATGAAAATAATTGCTCAAAATGAAGATTTCAAGCATCAGATAAAGAATTTATATAAATTTTATAAATCCATTTTATTTAATAAAATCGGAAAAGAACCAAAATTTACAGTTGAAGTTACCTCAGACTTTAAAAAAGATTATTATAATGAATGCTCAAAGAGAGAAAGAGAAATTCTTGATAGAGTAGGTATTCCTGAACTTAATGGGGTTGTTATAATGCCCCAAACTGAGGACCTTCATTTTATAATATTGATTTCGTCTAAATCGTTTGAAAATAATCAAATCATTCATACTGCAATTCATGAATTTACTCACTTATATGATTATTTTCAATATTTCTTAGAGAATGGAAATTTAGAAATAAGAAGTGAAGAGGAAAAAGAATCAAAGTATTATTATGAATTCTATCATTGGTCAGAATATCATGCTAAGAGATTGGGAACTTATTTTTTTTCAATTCTAGAATGGCATAGAGTTAGCGGAGAAAATCCTCCACCTGACAACATATATTCTTTTCAGCATGTGGAATTTTATACAAGAAATATTGTAGAGAAAATAAATAATTCCAATGATGCTTTAATTACAAAGTCACAGGATTCAAACGATATATTTTGGGATGTATATCAAGAGTTGATGTCATATTTTGGCAGGTTAAGTGTATTTCAAGCAAAGGATTTAAATAAATATCCAGACAGAGATTTTCCCGAAGAACTTTTAAAAGAAGTGTTTGGACCAAAGATAATTGAAATGTATCATCTTCTTCTAAGAATGGATTCATATGAATCTGCAATAAGAAATCTACTTGAATTTAAGAAACTTAAAGCTTTAATCATATCAAAAATAAACCAAAGAACATTTTTTAGGCCTAATTGGTTTGATGAACTTAGATGGTCTTTATTATATAAGGAGGGGATTATGAAGGATGATATGAAATTTAAAATTCCATCTATTGAAAAGGTTACCAAAATTCAGATGCCTGAACTCCCAAAATTTAAAACAGTATGGGAAGACATAATTCCATTATTAAAAATGATAGCAAGGAATACTGATGAGATAAAAAAAGATTTAAAGGATATAAAAATTACATTTGGAGAAATGAAGAAAAAAAGCTAGGAAAAGTCCAATTTAATATCTAGATAGAGACATTAGAAACTAAAGGCCCTAAAGCCCTGCTTCCCGAATGAAGCCAATGCGTCGAATTTATAAAACTAAAATTGAGATTTGTTTTGACCGTCTTTTAACTGATGCTGAAAATGATTTTTTCCCAGACCCTATAAATTACAGAGACCTAAGACTTTATAAAAAAGAAATTGTTGCTCATGTAATTGCTGACCTAAAGAGAACTTTTCATGCTCAGGAAGTTTTTCATTCAAATTATCCTTACTCTGATGGTGATGTGCCAAAAAGCAACTTTGTTATAAGACATGCAATCTGTATGCATCCCATTGATAGAATTATATACAATTACATAGTCCATCGCTTAATTCCATTTATAGAGCCTAAGGTATCAAAAGCACGATATAGTCACCGCGTTGAGAAGAAAAATTTTAAGAGGAAATACATATTTGGAAAAAGATGGATAAAAAATTGGCTCGATTTTAGAAATGACATAAAAGCCTTTTTTGAAGAGAATAAAGAATTCAACTATTTAGTTTCAACTGATATTGCAGGATACTTTGAATACATACATCTTGTTGATTTTAGAAAGCAAATAATCGAGTTGTGCCCGAAAGGGAGTGAAAGGGATATTATTGACTTATTATATAAATTTTTAAAAAATTTTTCTCCATCACATTCAGGTGTAAGTGATTCAGGTATCCCACAAAATTATGATTCTTCGTCATATTTGACAAGTGCTTTTCTTGATTTTTTAGACAAAGATTTAGAAAGAAATGGATACAATCTTTTTAGGTATGTCGATGATATAAAAGTAGCATGCAGAGATATGAAAGAAGCAAGAAAAGTCATAATTCATATTATTCGTTCTTTACGCCGCTATAACTTAAATCTTTCAACAATAAAAACTGAAATCTGGCATAAAAAAAGTCTTGAATTCAAAGATTTCACACAAGAATTCCCTGAAATTTTAGATTTAGCAAACAAAGCAGTCAATGAAAGAAAAATCGATCAGATAAATGAGTATCTTCCCATTCTTATAAAAGACATAAAAGAACTGACAAAGAGTAGAAAGAAAGATTTTAATGAGAGACTTTTCAGGGCTTATATTTGGCGAATTGTGAAATTCTATTGGTTTAAAGAAATAAATAAAGTCAATTTAAAGTCAATAGGCAAAAAATGTTTGGCTTTTATGGAAATATATCCAGGCAGGTCAGACACGTTTTTGAAATTTCTTTTATTAGAAAAAGACTATAAATATGTTCAAGACGGAATATTGAAAATTATGAAAGACTGTGTTTATCCATGGCAAGAAATGCATATGTGGAGCTTGTTAATTAAGGCTTCAAAGATAAAAAATGATGAGCTCTTCGTTTTAGCAAGGGACCGGGTTAGAGATACCAATCCGTATTTTGAGGCAGCCAGAAATTATGCAATTCTTTTTTTAGGTAAACACGGAGATTATCAGGACAGGCAAAATATTCAATCACTCTATAATCAAACTCAGTCGTTTTTTACAAAAAGATGTATTCTTATTGCCATTCAGGAATATTCTGAAAAAATGCAAATATACAACAGGATAATGAATTACGAAGACGACATGCTACTAAAAAGTTTAGTTGCTTATCTTAAGCAAAGAAAAGACCCTGAATATGTTTATGAAGATAAAAGAATCGGTTCAATTGAAGCAATAGAATATTGGTAGATTGAAATAGTTTTTTCTGTATTGGGCGTGAGTGTTTGAAGTTATCAAATAGTCGAGGCGAGTGGAAGCCAAAGACCCTGATGCCCTGGCTTCCCGATGGTCGTAAAAAGATTTAAGGAGTGAGAGGGAGAATCAAATGCCAATTTGTGTGTTATGTAATCATGAAGCAAGGAATTATGAAGGAATAACGGGGACTGAATTGTATCGAATTGAGTGTGATGTATGTGGGAAGTATATATCAGGTAGTGATAATGACTTAGGATTAGAAACAATGTCTCAAGAAGATAGAGCAATGCTATCAGCTTATACAAGAGAACTTTATGAACATGGTGCGGACGAAACTGAACTACAAAATCTAGATGAGCAGCAAACAGAGAGAATTATAGAAAGATATAGAAAAAAATCTTTGGATGATAAGGTCAATAATTTTATTCAGTATTTAGAAAAAAATACTAGCTATTTTGGAGAAGAATTTGAGATTAATTTTACAAAGGATTATCCAATAACCTATTCGGGGAACACGAATGAATTTTCAAATATTTGTTTTCTTGCTAAAGATTTAGGATTTATTGAGTTCGCTGAGGTTTCATCAGCTGAGCAGAATATTAAATTGTTGGCACATGGGTGGGCAAAGTCTGAAGAAATAAATAAATCAGGAATACAGTCAAAAAAATGCTTTGTAGCTATGTCTTGCAGTGATGAATTAACAGAGATATATGAAAATGGCATAAAAAAAGCTGTTGAGGAGGCTGGATATCAGCCTATTTTTATCGAGCGAGAAGAGCATAACGAAAAAATTTGTGACTTAATTATAGCTAATATCCGTGAATGTAAATTTCTTATTGCCGACGTAACTGGACAAAGGCAAAATGTTTATTATGAAGCGGGTTTTGCACATGCTTTGAATCGTGATGTAGTTTGGACGTGCAAACATGATGAGATTGACAACGCTCACTTTGATACAAGGCAATATAATCATATAACCTGGGAAAATGCAGAAGACTTAAGAAAGAAGTTGTTTCATCGTATTAAAGCAACAATTTTATAATTTAATTATTATAGGTTAAAGATTTCATATAGATGAAAAAGAGTATTTTGGATTAAAGTTTTTATTTGAGGCCCATGGAGGCAGGCTGAGGGCAGCCTCCCAAATGCTGAAAAGGACAGCGTGATGCTGGAGAATTACCTCAAAAATAAGACGTACAAAGAGGAGGGAGGTTATGATTAAAATAAAATTTATGGTAATCCTATTTCTACTTTTATTTTGCCAGGGGCAACTTTGCCCCGCAAATACCTCCAACGAGTTTTTTGTTTACAGCGGGCTAGGGCTGTCCATACGAGATGTCGATTATCGGAATCGGTTTAATGTTTACTACGGTACCGGTTGGTCCGGGGAACAGGACATCCAATATAAAAATGCTCTACGTTATGGTATCGGAGGGGGATTTGTCCATTGGTTCTCTCCCCATTGGGGAATTCAAGTGTTTGGTCATTATCAGCCCTCTCTTTTAAACTTTAAGAGTGAAAGCGTACATATCCAGTATACTTACGCTAGCTGGTCCCCGATTCTACCTTTCCCGGAAATAGAAGTGGACAAAACCTTCAACAGCCCGGAACCGCCTTCAGGTACATACAAACAACTCTGCATGGGATTGAACTGTACGCTACGTTTTGATGTGCCGCCGTTGAGATTAAGTCTTTCCGGTGGTCCCTGTTTATATCGTATTTTTGACGGAGAATTGGCAGATTTATATTTTCAAAATTCCATGCAGATAAGCCGTGGAGGTATTATTACCTCAAAAGGCCTAGTTACAGCAGAGATGGATTCCCGGACTCAATTAGGAGCCAACCTGGGAATGCGTGCCCAACTCCCCCTGTCCAATGTTTTGCATCTTTTCCTGGATTGTCGCTATTACTATTGTCCAAAAACAGACATAAAGCTTAATTTTACTGGGGTAGAAGAAATAGATTTTTTCCATCATGCGAATACACCGGGAGAGATTGAACCCCTGCTGGAACTCAAGCCAATCCAATTGGAACCATCCTTTTTCTGTTTATGCGTGGGTCTGTCCATTATTTTTAGTGGAAGCCAGTAACCCTGAAACCTTGGCTTCCTGATGGTTGAAATGACGTCCTGGTGACGGAGAATCGCCTCATTATATGGACGTCTTCATATATGGATATTTCTCATGGAATGTAAATTTTGCAAACGAGTGGCAAATCTCTACCCAATATAAAACGGGTCTGAGTGGCAAATTTCTTGTTTCTGGTTGTTGTTGGAGATAGCTTGGCAGGAAATCAAGAAATCATAGATGCAGTTGTTAATAGCTTTGCTTGCGTTTAGCCAACTTGCCTATTTACTTAGTTTTTTTTGACTTGCAATTTCAGCTATGTTATAAATTTTATGTAGCAGTACTCGAAATGATGGGACTTATTGGAAATCAGAAAACTACCATAGTGCAGATTTCTATTTTAAATTTCGGAGCCACTATAACGATAATTTTTTCGAATGTCTTTAAATAAAGAAGGGGGCATTAATCATGGAAAAAATAAAATTGTTGCTCGAATCAGAAAATCCAATATTTGAAGATGTAAGGGATGAGCTACACAAAAATCTTAAAGCTCTAGAAACGGTTGAGTTTAAGACAATTAAAGAGCCAATTAAACCAGGCACTCTGGGTCCAGAACAGATTGTAGGATTTGTTATTGATAATTACGAGAGTTTATTGACTTTGATTATTGCCATATTAAACATAATGGGTTTAATTTTAGCCAGAAGAAAACCTCCAGTTGAAAAAGAGAAAAGCAAAGCAAATGTTGTCATTATTATGGTCGGTGATAATAAGATAATTCTTCCTGCAAGTAAATCAGCACAAAATAAATTTTTAAAGAGTCTAGAAAAATAAATCTAAAATAATATCTAACGCCTTTAATCATAAGATGGGAGGTTGTGATGGGACGGCAAGCTATTTTAATTGCAAATTCTATCAGTTATGGAGAGAGGAGTAAAAATATATCGATTAGTGTGATTAAATCATTAATTGAAGGTTTAGATAGTTCTCTTTCCTATCTTGGAGAATATAGTTTCAGAGTGAACAAAGTAGTAAATGAAACAAAGGAAGGAGCTCAAAGACGAATATTAAATGAAATAAGAAGTGCAGGTAGACAAGGCGATATGGTGTTGATGTATTACTTCGGTCATGCTGTTAAATCAAATGATGAAGAGCTTTATTTATTTTTTAAGAAAAGCAAATGGGAAGAATTACCCACAATGATAAGAGTAGGAGAACTTGTGGGATGGTTAGGTTCTTATAGAATACCAAAAGTAATAATGATTTTTGATTGTTGTTATGGTGGCACCGTAGCAAAAAAGCTTAGGTTACTTGATGCATACGGAGGAGAATTTTATTTAATGGCTTCAGTAACACCCCGAGAGAAAGCTTTAGTAGATTATAAAGATGAACGACCTATTGGTGTATTTTCGAAGTTTTTAATGGATGGTTTTAATAATCCTAAATCACGTCTTCGACCTACTAGAGACGTTACATTTAAAAGCATGTTTGATTTTATTAACAAAAAGACAAAAAAAAGGTCAAAACAAACACCTTATGATGTAGATGGAGGATTACAATCTGAAATATTCTTTAAGCAAACAACAAAACTATTTATTCCAAATGGCTTAAAGACATATGTTCCAAAGAAATCTTCTTACAAAAAGATTTTTATTATATGTACTTATTTATTGATTAAGACATTTGATAATGAGACTATTTTTTATAATTTTTTAAAAGAAAAAGAACCAGAGGAATTTTTAACACCTGTAAAAGTAAGTCCTGGAAGAGTAGAGTATGAATTTATAGGACAAGAATCCTTTAGAAAATATTTAGTTCTCTGTCGTGTATTAGAACTGCTAGAAATTGATGACCCGTTGAGACTTAGTGCAAGGGGTAAAAGAATGACAAGGAGCGATGGGAAATTATTTAATTATGAACTTTTTGGAGCATTAAAGAAGATATGGAAAAGATATGGACTTGAATTTGCTGATTTTGAGGATATTATCAGCGATAAGTTATTAAATAACGAGATACCTACATTAACAAATATTTACAGAGATATGTATCTTAGTAAAAAAGTTTACATAGAAAAAGAGATATTTAGGATATTGCTTGACCTTACTGGATATGTGGGAGCTCTAAAACATACTAATGACCGCACTTTTTTCCCTCCTTTTACTGAATAAAAAGTGAGGAGAATAAAAGAACTCAGAAATAATAGGATATGAATAATGCAAAAGAAATTATCTGATTTTCGAATTGCGTCAGAGGAAGAAATAAAAAAAGCTGCAAAACATTCAAATGGATTTATAGGAGAGGCGATATATTATTGGTCTCCAGGAGGATTTCATAGAACGGTTATTTATAAAGTATTGTATTAAACATTTGGACCACCAAATGGTTATCCTTGGGAACACTCTAACTGGGAATGGGTGATTTTCACTGATACTGGATTGTTAACGCTCTATGACCATAAGGGAATGTGGTCTATAGGGCGTTCATATAGCAAACTTACAGAAGAATTAAAGGCAGAGGCAAAGTTATTTAGAGATGCATTATTTGCGGAGGCTAAGAAAGTAAAGCTATCTAGGAAACAAATAAAAAAAGGGAATATTTGTTGGATCACCTTCTCTATCTTCATCATTCACTGCACAGATTGTGTATGTGTAATGCCTGTCTTTTCCAACTCTCCGGTGCCAGTAGTTAAAAGTATTGGCACTTAGCTCAGCTAATAAATTCCGGCTTTCTCCTTCTATCTGATATATCCTGTATTTCACTATATTCACATTGTTTGGATCAGCCTGCCAGTTTAAAACATTGATGTATTCAGCTTGTGATAGCGAACGGTTCAATACCTTTTGACCAGTGAAGTTTGATGGCGGATAAATGATTCGGATAAAGTTAGCTGTTATGGATACATCTGAACTCATAGTTATGGTTATCGGATTAGCCGTACCTGAGACATCTCCGCTCCAATGGTTGAATCTGTAATAATCATCGGGTATGGCAGTTATGATAACTTCTGTTCCCAGATCATAGAGATATTCTCCAGATGCTGGATTTGTGCTTCCGCCACTGGATGACATGATGGTTAAAGTTTGCAGGGGGATCCCGATAAACTCATCCGCCCCCATGTCAACAGTGGCTGTGCCATCCTCGTTACCGTCAAATATCCTCGGGTCGCCATCATAGTCTCCAACGGGAAGCCTTGGCGCATTATTCATTCCTGTATCGATGCATGGGGATATTGACTGTAAATGGTAGTTTCTGTTTTCCGCATCTACAAACTGTGGATCTGAATTGATGTTGCCTCCAGAATTAGTCCAGGAACCGGAGAGAGTGGCATAGTCGTTATTGAATCCTTTGGATTCGATCCAAGACAAATACTCCGGATCAATCTTCATAAAAATATCTCCTCCGGCAAGAGCTGAGTTGCTCCAGATGATATTGTTGTACAGATTCAATGTGCTGGTTTCAATGCACTCTATACAAACTCCTCCGCCGGAATCAGAACAAAGGTTTCCCGTGATGGTGTTGTTTATCAGAGAAAGACCGCCTGCTGTCCACTTTCCATCGGTCCTTGAGTATATACCGCCTCCCTCAATAGAAGAATTCTCGGTGATGATGTTGTTAATAAAGGCTATGTTTCCTCCCCCGAATTCATCATAGCTAGCCGCATAAACACCGCCGCCTTGCTCGAGCGAGGTGTTTCCGGAGATTGTGTTGCCGTAGAATTCCGTATATCCTCCCCAAGTGCCTGTCCTGACGCCCCTGCCCGTATTCCCCGTTATGGTATTGTCAATGATTGAAATGGGACCTGCCACCACGTCTGCATTAGTGAAAGCGACTATTCCCCCACCATTGTTGTTTTCGATTATGTTGTTGGTGATAGCAATCTCGCCTTGATCGTTATTCCGTACTCGTAATCTTCTAAGCGTTCTTCTCATAATTTTCTTCATTCTGATTCTTACATCCATCTCATCAACAAAGAGCGGTCCGAAGTCCTCGTCGTCCGTAAAGGCACATATCCCACCCTGAAATCCCCCGGAATTACTAATATACAAAACCCGACCGGCATTATTGCCGTCGAGAATCGTGTTTGTTGGATCAAGGATTCTGCTTGTGCAGTCTGAGGAATATCCCCCCTCTAGAGTGATTGTTCTCCCATCATAGGAATCAAATGTAAAGTTTCCGATATAAGTCCCCTGAACAACCCTAATAATATCTTCATCTCCGTTTGCAGCCGCCTCTGTTAGAGCATCCTGGAGTTGTGTGGCGTTGCTCACACAGAACTCTTCACCCCATGCAAGCCCTGCCAAAAAACTTAGAGCAGCCAAAACAACAATGGTTTTATTACATTTTCGTATCATAGCTCCCCCTTATTTTTTAGATATTTGATATTTATTTAAACTGCTAATTTCCTGAAAGTGCCCATAAAGAGAAAACTAAAAGCAAAGCAATCATTCTTTTCATTAATTCCCCCACAAATAAAGTTTATCTTATTGAGATATGCTATCTATATTATTTAATGTACTTTATTATTTTAAATAAAAAACCATAGAAAGTATAGATATGCTAGAGTCAGCGTTCTTCCAGAGGCCGAAGAATTTGCTTTTTTCGGATTGCTTCAATAGAATTTTGGTTAGGAGGAATATCAGATGACTGAAATTTGGGAAAGGGATGCACAGACTCCCGATGAGTATCATAATGTTGAATGCCAGAGGGGACGAGAGTTTATATTGCGGCTCACCACCGGAGCCGATGTTTTTTCGGCCATACAGAAATTTGCCATCGACCATAATATTCAATTTGCCAAAATCCATGCGGCTTTTATGGGTGGACTGCAACCGGCTAAATATCTGGTGTGGGCACCGGACAGCACCGATCCTGATAACTGGCATAAAGAAGCCAAGGCCACTACTGAGAACCTGAGTATGATTCTGGCCATGAGCGGCATAATCCATCCGAGGCCAGGTAAAGACGGAAAACCTGAACCGTTTCCGGCCATTCATTTTGTTGCAGGCGGGGCCTGGGATTGCCCGACCTTTGGAGGCCACCTGGAACAGGGCAGTTTCGTTAAAGGAGTGCTGGAATGTTTTATTACAGAGATTACGGGAATCGAAACCCTGGCGCCTGTGGATAGAGTGTACGAGGACAACAAATTTCCCGAAAACTGGTACAAATCAGTCAGCACCTAAGGGACAGGCCGCCTGCTCCTTTGTTATTAGCAGTCTGTTTCGCTGAACAATATTTTTGATCTTTTGGGTAACCAGTGTTTTCTCTTTATCCACGATAGTATGGCAGCAAAGGCTATTCTGCTTTCTTTACATATTGCTGCGTGGCATCGGTAATTTCTGTGGTAAATTTATTCGTACCGCTCATATAATCTTTCATTAACTTAAAAAATACTCCATTCAGGGCCAAAAGTGCCACCAAATTTGGCAGTGCGCAGACACCTACGGATATGTTGGCAAATATCCAGAGCCGTTCCACATTGGCAAAACCGGCAAACAAGAGACCTGGCAGGAGATAGAACCAGCGAAAATATTTCACATATTTTTTATTGAACACATTTACGAAGGCGGTTTCAAAATAGATAAAGAATCCGATCTGGGTGGAGAGACAGAAAGTCAGTATGGAAATGGAGATAAAGGTACCGGCAATACCGGCGGAAAATACCGATGAAAAGGCATTTATGACAAGTTCTATACCGGATTTCCCGCTGGATAATACTCCGGTGGATAAAACCGCAAAGGCGGTTATCGTGCATATCACGATAGTATCGATGAAAACCTCAAAGGCTCCCCAGATTCCCTGCCGAAAAGGATGCGGTGTGTCGGCCGTGGCATGCACCATAGGGGCTGTTCCCAGGCCGGTTTCACTGGATAACATGCCTTTAGCCATCCCTTCTTTAATGGTTGTTTTGACCATGAATCCTGCGACTCCACCGGATGCCGGAGCAAAGGCAAATGCATATTTAAAAATCATTGAAAACACTTCGGGAATTTTAGTGTAGTTTGCAAAAAATATTATTATCCCTCCGATAATATACAAAAGAGCCATGAGAGGAACAAGTTTTTCACAGAACTGGCCGATGCGTTTAACCCCACCGATTATCACAAAGGCCGCGACAGCAATCATCGCTCCGATAACGATATGGGGGCTGATATTGTATGAAGATAAGAACGCCCGGCCAACCGTATGGGTTTGGAGTATAGAAGAGGCTAAAACAGAATTAATAAGCACACCAACACAAAAAAGCTTAGCCAGAAATTTCCAACCCAGACCTTTTTTTATATAATACATCGGCCCGCCGCGGACATTTCCCTGTTCGTCAATATCTCTATAATGGACAGCGAGGGTTATCTCTGTGGTTTTTGTCAGCATGCCGAACAGGGCCAGCAGCCACATCCAAAAGATAGCGCCGGGCCCTCCGATGGATAATGCAGTCGCTACCCCGGCAATATTTCCCATGCCCACTGTACTGGCTAAAGCGGTTGCCGTTGCCTGAAAAGGTGTCATTTTTTGTTTTTCGACAACGGTTTTTTGCTTGAATATTTTTCCAAAAGTGTTCCGGAAAATAAATCCGAGCTTTCTTAATTGAAAAAAACCTGATTTTCCCGTCAAAAACAACGCCACTAAGGCTATAAAAACCAATGTCCATGGTCCCCATAAAATGCGGTCGATCTCAGCAGCAATATCCAGGATTATTTCTAACATTGCAGTAGTTCCTTAATTCGCAAACACGCTCAGGTCTCAAGCTTATCTAAGCCACCTTTTTTCCTGGGATCAACACTATAACTCAAATAAAATACTTATCATTGGAACCGGCGCGCGGTTTCGGGATCAAGGAATCTCTGGACCTCGTATTGATAGCCCTCCGGATCTTCGAAAAAAAAGCATTTGACCGGAAAACTTCCCGGCTGCTTTACCTCGGTCAGCAGTTTCACCCCGCATTCTTTGAGATAAGCATACCAGTCCTCTACATTTTCGGCTACCAGAGTGATCAAGACAGCATTCGTCTCCTGAGCCCGGCAGTGCCCCTTTTCCTCATCAACGATCCCTACGAAGGCTTTGTCCGCCACCCTGTAGATACGGGCATCCCCTTGATTTTCACAGAGTTCCAACTGGAGGACATCCTCATAGAAACGTGCGGCCCGGGCCAGGTCACGGTAATAAAGAAAAGTGATCTGCGATTGAAGAAAAGGTCGGTTCATTTTAATTGCTCCTTTCCGGCAGCGATTTGCTGCAGCACAGCAGTTAGAAACACGATTGATAATATATATTCCTCCTGATCCACCCATTCGCTTTCCAGCCCCATGTCACCAGCTAGAGGGCCGATTCCGAACGATGGAGCATTCCAATCCAGCAGAGGATAGCGGATATCGCTCATGCTGTGTCCATAAAAATAGCTGGGAGTGCTGCCGGTCACAGCCTTCACCACTTCCGCCGCTGTGCGCAGGAAAGAGCTGGCCTCTCTGGTCTGGGCGGATTCGCCGATTCGGTCTCCATACCGCAGTTCCAAGTTTCCCTGTGACAACCAGGCATCATCCCGAATGACAGCATCCAGTTGGATTTCAAAATCCCGCCGGACTTCCTCCAGGCCGGCATTTGGGGGGAAGCAGATCGTACCCTGCATTCTGCAGAGAAGCGGGATCTCATAAACCTCAGTGTCTCCGAGAGTATCAAATTTTCCCAAGGACAGGGCAAAAGACTGCCCTGCCATCCGGTGAACCTGGGGATGGTAATACTTTTGTGATTGAGCTGCGGCCCAGGCCTGCAGCCGCCCGTGCACGGCTATGGCCTTTTCCACTGCGTTCACGGCAGAGGCTGAAAAGATAGCCTGGTGCACTTCGGTGCAATCCGGACGTTTACCCTTGATATCTATCCAGAATTCTATCAGTCCGTTGCTGGCGATCTTCAACTCGCTCAACCCAAAACCGCTTTCTGCTGGATGGACATAAATCGCACCTAAGGCCGGGCCGTATCTTTGCATAAGTCCGTAGGTTCCGAATACTCCGCCTTGTTTCCCCAGGATGCTCGCTGTCAGGATTGGCAGAGAGGAATCGGGTGTAAATTCCTGAAAGAATTTGACGGCAGACAGCATGGAAGCGATGCCCGAAACATCATCTGCAATCCCGGGTGCAGTATATCGGCCACCAGAAGAGTTCACTTCCGGATGGCTGAGAGTGTACTCAAAAGTCTCGGGTATTTTATCAGCATGGGCAAACAATAAAATCCCTCCCGAGCCGCCGGGATTCAAAGTGCCAACGATGTTTCTCGGCGGATCAACAACCGATTCCCGATCCGGATAGGCAGCGCGGAATGCAGGTTGACGCTCAATCTCATCATACTCCACCCTAAATTCATCCGCTTTTAATCCCAGGTCCTGGAGTTTCCGGAGAAACCAGGCCTGAAAACTGTCGACATCGATCCGGGATTCCCGGTAGGCTTCCTCCAGAATCGCCTCTATCTCAGCACGCCGGGCGAAAATTCTCTTCTTCAATTCCTTTACATCATTCATGATGGTTTCCTTTTGTTGTTCACTTCTTGATCTGAACGGTTACTGTTCCCGGTCCTTTTATGCGGGCTTCCCAGCCAATACGCTTGGCTTCCTTTTGATCCTCGATCTCAGCAAAGATATTCAGTGCGATGGGGACATCCACAGTCCGGCGGGGTATCAGTTCTCCATAGACGATACAGAATGACTTAATCGCCGGATTAACATAATAGGCCAATACGCCGCCATCGATCTTGTTAGTGAGATACATGTTTTTGTCCATGCGGGCGGTTGTGTTTTCAAAAGGGATATCATCAGCCGCTGGGAAGTTCTCAAAATAAACTTCAGAGCCCGCATACTGGGCATGAAGCAAAATCCCACATCCTTCCCCCGAAGTGACAGGTTTCTGGAGGGCTGCCACTATGGCCTCACAGGTCTGGGGTGCTTTTTCCCAAAGCAGCCTGGCTGTCAATGCGCCTCCGTTACTGAAAATAATTTCTAATTTTTCCGGTTTTTTAGTAGACATTTTTTCACTTTTTTTATTGCATTTTTAAATCATCGACTTCTGCCAAAATAGAAGCCAGGAAGGCTTTTCTCACATGAAGGAGGTTCTCTGCCTGGTCATACACCAGGGAATTCGGGCCGTCGGCTATACTGTCATCGACTTCATTCCCGCGATCAAACGGCATCACATGGATGAAGCGCGCATCATTGGTGCGTTTCAGTAATTCTACCGTCAGCCGCCAATCTTTATACTGGGCGGCAATCCGTAATTCTTCTTCTTTAGAGTGGATATAAAAATCAGGGGATACCCAGGTTCGCGGGAAGATAATGTCGGCCCCTTCCACCGCTTTGTTAAGATCATGAGATATTTCATAGGTCTGGCCGTTTTTAGCACTTTCCTCACAAATGAGTGCTTCCGTTTCAGGATCGAGATCATAGCCTTCAGGATAAGCTATGGTGACGTCCATACCGTAAGTCGCAGCAATGAGAGCGTCTGCCTGAATCGAGGTGTAATGCCGGATAATGGGGGAATACGCCCAGTGAGCAACGAGCTTCTTTCCTTTGAGATCCCCGATACTTTCCTGCATGACCATAATATCAGCCATGGCCTGAGTTGGATGCTGCATATCGCAGGCAAGATTGATGACCGGTTTCTCCGAAAACTCAGCATATTTTTTGGTTACCGCATCTCCCAGGCCGGGTCTCAGCACACCATCTTTATTTGGAGTAGGCCCGCTGAGGCGTATACCCACACAATCAATATATCTATCAGTTACTCTAGCGGTATCTTTTAATGACTCGCCAAATCCAGGACGCTCTTCCAGGCTCAAGCGCAGGCCTTCCGGATCCGGGATCTGGACAAAGCCTCCCAATTGTTCCATTGCCGCGGTAAAAGAGATACGTGTCCGGGTTGAGCTGCGGAAAAACAGCAGCAAGAGGGTTTTACCGGTCAGAAGATCGAGTGATTTCGCCTGTTCTCCCATCGTTTTAAACTTGATGGCAAGATCAAGAACCTGGTCCAGTTCCTCCTTCTTCCACTCATTGGTCGTCAGAACATCTCTTCCTTTTAGATCAATCATTCAGTTCTCCTTATTCTTTATGCTTTTGAGCCGGAATATACAAGCCCTGTCCCGGTTCTGCTTTTAATATGCCTTTCTCCATCAGTATCTTTCCACGCTGCATTACCAGATATGGGGCACCCATACACTCGCGCCCTTCATATAAGCTGTAGCCAACCTTCAGAGGGTAGTTTTTAGCTGCAATAGTTTGGACCGCATTCGGATCAAAAATGAGCACATCAGCGTCTGATCCTTCCTTCAGGACTCCCTTCCTGGGAAAAAGTCCAAAGATCCTGGCAGGATTTTCACAAGTTAATTCCACTAAGCGGGGAAGGCTGATCCTGTTTCTATTAACACCTTCATCATAAGCAACCGTGAACATCGTCTCCAATCCCGGTATCCCATTCGGGCTTTGGAAAATATTGTCTCTTATCGGTTCTTTGTTCTTGATCGAGTGCCCGGCCGCGTCGGAACTGATAACATCTATGCGTCCGTCCGCTGCTGCCTTCCAGAGTGCGTCCACATCCTCCTTTTTTCTCAGGGGAGGAGCCATTTTGGCCAGAGATCCTTTGGTTAGCAGCTCTTCATCTGTGAAAGTCAAATAATGGGTGCAGGTCTCGGTATAAAAATCTCTCTTGCCCCAGCTTTTATACAGTCTTAAAACATCCAGGGATTCGCGCGCGCTGACATGAGCAAGATAAAGGGGACACTTGACAATATTTGAAAGAGCGAGTATGCGGAAGATCGCCTCTGCTTCTGAGATATTTGGATGCGAAAGAGGGAAAAACTCGGGCGTAAGATTTCCCTCGGCAATAAATTTATCTTCCAGGTAATCGACAATACTGCCATTTTCAGCATGGACAGCGAGCAGAGCTTTATTTTTTGCGATGATCTCCATGATCTTCAGAATATGTTCATCCTCCAGTTTCATCCCCCTGCGTGCATAAGCCATAAAAACCTTAAAAGAGATGACTCCCATTTCTACAGCCGCAGGAATCATTTCATCGATCGTATCCATGTCATTCAAGGTAAGGGAGCAGTGAGTCGCAAAGTCCACCATGGAGGATTTTTCGCTCTCGGTAATAAAGTCCTTCACGGCATCGAGCAGAGTTCCGGTTTTTCCCCAGGCTTTGACCGCACCTATATAAGGGACCAGCGTCGTAATTCCTCCCAAGGGGGCGGCTTGAGAGAGGGTATTCATACGATCAGCATAAACAGGATGTAGATGGACATCGATAATACCGGGCAGGACAAATTTCCCGGACGCATCGATGATATGGTCTGCTGTTTTTTGGCTTTCGCCTCGCTCTACACTGTCGATGACTCCATCTTTGATATAAATATCAGCGGGCTCCATCCCCTGGTTGTTTACCAGAATGCCGCCTTTTATGGCTGTACGAGCAGTTTTCATTCTTGATATCCGTATTCTAAAATCAGATCTTCCTGCTGATCAATTCCCGGCCTGCCTGAAAGGCAGACAGGTTAATCTCTCTAAATTTCTCGGGGACATACTTCTTTATAACATCTTCCCATATAAGGGGAGATATTTCAAAAAGGGAAGACAGCGCTCCCAGCAGAAGGATATTAACAACCTTAATACTACCAAGATCCTCAGCCTTCTGAGTAGCATTGATATAATAGACCTTCCGAGCGGTATCATCCAGCGCCTGTTTGATTTCCTCTTCAGAGGGATATTTGACCTGACCTGTGGTTACAGCTACCGGTGGAATCCGGTATTCATTAACAATGGCTGTGGCTTCTTGATTGAGGTATTCCTTCATACGTACGGCTTCAAGCGGCTCAAAAGCCAAAAGATAGTCCACCGTCCCCTTCATTGACATAGGGGCATTAACCTTCTTTCCCCAACGTATATGGCTGATCACGCTGCCGCTTCTGACGGCCAGGCCCAGAACATCCGACTTTTTTGAGTCATTGCCGGCAGCCATTCCCACCTCGGCCAGGACATCACCGGAGAGTACAGTTCCCTGGCCTCCAACTCCAACGACTAAAAAGTTTGTATTCTTCATGTTATTCCCCATCTTTTTTCTCTGCAGGCGGTTGAATGGCACAGGTCGGGCATACCTGCGCGCAGATGTCACAGCCGGTACATAAAGTTGGCTCAATGTGGGACTTAAATTTATTATTTTTTGGATTTTTTTCAGTTGAAAGCCCAATAGCCGGGCAGCCCAGCTTAAAGCAGAGATGACAGGCAACACATTCCTCCAAATCCACGTGATAGGAGGGCTGTGGATATTTGGAAACAAAAACACATTCTCCTCGCGTGATTAAAACCGAAGGCCCTTCATAATCCAGACACTCTTTCAAACCTGCTTCTACCTCTTTGATATTGAAGGCATCAACAACTAAAACTTTTTTAACGCCAATGGCTCTGACCAAGGGTTCGATTTTAATCCTTTGCGCCGGCCGGTCCCGGGTGACCGACCAGTCTACGCCCGGATGGTCCTGGTGACCCGTCATGGCCGTTATACTGTTGTCCATCAGGATAACCACCCCCCGGCTTTGGTTGTGCACCATATTCACAAGCGGCGCCATACCTGAATGAAAAAAGGTGGAATCACCGATGGTACAGACTCGATTCTCGGGGAGTCCTGCTAGAGACATGCCATGTAAAACACCGATACTGGCACCCATAGCGCCCATGGTGTGTTGGGCCCTGAAAGGAGGAAGGGTGCCAAGATTGTAGCATCCGATATCGCCGGCTACCGGGAGCTTCATCTTATTCAGAAGATAAAAAGTGGAACGGTGGGGACACCCGGCACAAAAAACCGGTGAACGCAGGGGCAGCTCCTGCAATGCCTCCTTCCCGGTTTTCTCGATCCCTTGTGCTGGGGAGTCGTCCCCTCGCAAAAGCCCGGCCTTAATGCTGTATCTTTTAATATCATCGGGTAGAAGCTCAAAGCAGGGAGGAAAGACTTCCTTGCCTAAAACATCGATACCCATGGCACATATTTGTTCTTCCAAAACAGGATCAAGCTCTTCGATGACAACCAGCTTTTCGACACCATCAGCAAACTCTTTAATCATTTTCCCGGGCAGGGGATTGGTCATTCCCAATTTTAAAACCGATGCCTCGGGAAAGACATCAGATACATAGGTATAAATGACTCCACTTGTGATTATTCCAAGAGAGCGGTCTTTCCACTCAACGCGGTTAAATGCCGCTTCCTCAGCATATTCTGCCAGATCAAGCAAACGCTGTTCCACCCGGGGATGCATATTCCTGGCATTGGAGGCAGTACAGTTGTATTTCTCCGGATTGCGGGGGAAGAGCTCCACCTTATCCGGGGTTAGTGGTCTGGTGCCCAGGTTGACCACGCTCTTGGAATGGGATGTTCTCATGACGGTACGGATTAAAACCGGAGTATCAAATTTTTCCGAAAGTTCTGCCGCCAGCACTACAAAATCTTTAGCTTCCTGGCTGTCGGCAGGCTCAAGCAGAGGTATTTTGCTAAGGCGGGCATACCAGCGGTTATCCTGTTCATTTTGCGAGCTGAATAAACCGGGGTCATCCGCAGTCACCACCACCAGAGCAGCCTCGAGTCCCGTATAGACCGCATACATAAGCGAGTCTGAAAGAACGTTTACACCGACCTGTTTTGTGGTTACCAGGCAGCGTCGTCCGGAATAGGCTGCTCCGGCGCCGGCATCCATGGCCACCTTCTCATTGGTCGACCACTCCGTGTATATATCTTTTCCATATTCTTCAGCAATGGTCTTGATAATCTCAGAGCTCGGGGTGCCGGGATAACCTAAAGCTATCTGAACTCCAGCTTCAAAAGCCCCTCTCGCAATCGCTTCATTTCCCGAAAAGATTGCTTTCATCTATAATCCTCCTTGGCTTCAAGTTTTTTTCTTTAGTACTAAAAGAGCATCCACTGCCACAACTCCCTGGCCCTCAGGCATAATCAAGAGCGGATTGATATCCAGAGCCTCTAACCTGCCGGTCCAATCGACTGCCAGCCTTCCGACTCGAATAAGAGTATCTGTCAGTGTCGCCAGATCCGCCCGGGGAGAACCACGGAAGCCATAAAGCATTTTGCTGCCCCGGGTTTTCTCGATCATCTCTCGGGCTTCCTCCCGGCTTAAGGGAGGAATACCAAGGGCCCGGTCTTTAAGGATTTCAACCAAAACCCCCCCCAGTCCGAACACAACTGCGGGACCGAAATAAGGATCCATAATGATTCCTACAATAGCCTCAGCTACTGCCCCTCCGATCATCTTCTGACACAGCACACCATCAATAGAAGCGGAAGCATCAAAAGTCCGGGTTTTTGTAAGAATCTCTTCATAGGCATATGTGACTGCATCTTTATCCCCGAGATTTAGGCGGATAATACCGGCCTCGGTCTTGTGCTGAATCTGGGGGGAAACGACCTTCAGGGCTACCGGATATCCCATATCCCTGGCAGCCTGATGTGCTTCCTCGGCAGATTTACACAGAACCTCGCTGGGACACGGAATATCATAGGCAGCAAGCACTTTTTTGCTGGTGTATTCTGATAAAACCTTCCGCCCGGAGTGCATATAAGCCTCCACTTTTGATGGAATGGCTTCGGGCCTCTTCTGATCCTTTTTCTCAAGCGCCTTTTTTCTTTGAAAAGCTGCGTAAAAAAATAAATGTTTTATGGCCTTTAATCCCTCCCGCGTGCCCTGGAGCAGAGGCACTTCCCCTTGGTCAAGGATTTTACTGATATCCGGATGGAATCCGACTGAGGGACTGGATATAAAAACTACCGGCTTGGCGGTCTCTTGGAAGACCTTCACCGCTGCTTTTGCCACGACTGCATATTGGTCCACCTGTTTGGGCGCCATACCCCCCGGCACATCCTGAAAAACAAGAACCAAATCGGCTTTTTCTTCCCGGGCGGCAGCCATTAAGCAGGTTTCATAGGTTTCCTCAATTTTCCCAAAACCCCAGGCATCGATAGGATTGTCGATCCCGGTATAGGGGGGAAGAACTTTCCGGAGTATTCGTTTCCCCTTTTCCGACCAGGCTGGATAGCGAAGGTTCAGTTCTTCTCCCAGATCTGCTATCAGGCTGATGGCTCCCCCTGAAAGGCTTAAGGAAAAAATTCCGTCCCCTGCCGGCAGCCTGGGTAGAAGTTTTGAAAACAGCTCTGCTGTCTCAAACATCTCGTCAAAATCATCCACCCGGATGATTCCCAACTTTTTAAATAAAGTGTCCTGCACATCATCCAAGCCGGCAATGGCGCCGGTATGAGCAATAGTGGCCCTCTGGGCCATCTCCGAGCGGCCGGCCTTGATCAGGATAATTGGTTTTCCCTTTTTCCGCGCTCTTTCTGCCAGTTCCGGGAGACGTTCCGGCTTACGAAACTGCTCGATAAAGGCCAGAATAATCTCTGTTCCAGGATCTTCCAGCATATAGGAAATATAATCGGTACTGTCTACCACGGCTTCGTTTCCGGAAGAACAGAACATACTAAAACCCAGGCCGCGGCAGCTGTTGGCCACACTTAGAGTGAGATAACCGCTTTGGGCGATGAAAGCTATTTTTCCCTGTTTAATTGACTCAGGAGCTGGGGCACTGTAGGTTCCCACCCCGGCCTGGGGATGCAGGTATCCCACACAGTTAGGCCCGCAAAAGAGGATATTGTTTTGCCGGCATATATCTACCAGTTCCTGCTGCAGAGCTTTTCCCTCAGGTCCGGCTTCTCCGAATCCATTGGCAAAAGCCCAGCCAGCACGTACACCAATAGCAGCCGCTTCTTTTAAAACCGGGATAACCATACTGCGGTCTAAGAGAATAGCCACCATCTCTACCCTGTGCCCGGCAGAATGAACCTCAGTCAAAGAGGGATAACAGGGCAAACTCAGGATTTTTTCATAGCGGGGGTTCACGGGGTAAATCTTGCCCCGATATCCCAACTGAGCTAAATTTTCCAATACCTGCCGGCCTGGCCCGGCCTTTTCCGATGCTCCGACCACCGCAATGGAATCAGGGGCCAGCAAGAATTTCAAATCGGGGTAGTTACAGATTTTTTTACTCATCTATTCTTTATTCCAAACCGGTGTCCGCCATTCGGGAAAACGGGGATCCTTAGCAGTGGCAACTTTTTTATAAATATCGGCTATAGCCCTGGTTATGGGTCCAATTTTGCCGTCACCAACGTCTAAACGCTCAACAGAAGCCACCGGCATAATTTCCCAACCCGTGCCGAGGAAAAAGATTTCATCCGCAATATATAATTCCGTGCGATCTACTTCACGTTCAACTACAGGTATATTCAGGACATCCGTTAAGAGCTTAATAACCGTATCCCGGGTAATACTCTCCAATATACCGTTTGTGATAGTCGGCATAATGACCCGTCCATCCCGGACCAAAGCCAGACATGCTCCGGGTCCCTCTGTTACTTTTCCATTCCCAGCGAGAAGCACGCACCAGTCAAACCCGTGCACCGTTGCCTCCATGGCGGCTAAACGGCCGTTATGATAATTAGAGAAACATTTCAAGCGCGGGGGGAGCACATTATCTGAGATCCTGGTCCAGGAACTGATACAAACATGCAGAGCCTTATTCATATCTTGGTAAGATAAAAAGGGCCAGGAATCGATAACCAGTTCTGTCGGTTTGCCAGGCTGAGCTTGCAGAAGCTCCCGAACGATTCCCTTCTGAAAGACATAGGGACGTATGTATGCATCTATTTTATATTTGTTGGCCCGAAGCAGAGCCAAAACCGCCCTTTTTAAATCTTCCAAGCTGTATTCAAAGCCGTAGCGAACCATTTTGATAGAGTTAATAAAACGAATCATGTGTTCATGCAGGCGCAATATATAGAGCTGCTTTTCGTTTTCATTCCAGTAAGCTTTGATTCCCTCAAAGATGCCGGCTACAGATGCATGGCCCACAGAACCTATGTGAATCACTGCATCCTCCCAGGGAATAATTTCCCCGTTTCTCCAGATATTTGGAGCTATATCTTCTTTGTAGGTAAGCATGATTTATTTCCTCCTTGTATGTCGTCGAATGATTCGGACATACCCATAAGCAACAATTTTGCTTTTTCATATTACTCCTAACTAAGACTTCCCATCAAGTCATTCATCAAAAATAAGCGATATATTTCCCCCCTCTGAAGCATGGTCTTTGTTTTCGTCCTTTGCCTTTGTTCTAGGATCTATTTGTCTCTTCCAAAGAAGCGGCCGCTGGGAGTGATGATGAGTTTTCTCATAGATCTGTGATAGCGTTCGATCTTTCCTAGGGTCATGGGATGATAGATCCTTGTCCGGATGTGCTTCATATCCCCATATCACGCTGATGCCACACAGAATGGCTGAAAATCACTGACTCTTCAACCCAGCCAATCTCTTCCGGGCATCCTCTAAATCAGCGGGACCTGGATCAGCGTCCTTCCAGAGGGAGAAGAATTTCTTGTGCTGTTCTATGGCTTTGGGTATTAAGCTTACCTACAGCAGTCATTAAATCCTAATGGAATAATTTTTCATTATGATAGTAAATATGTAATAATAAAGTAGGGTAAGGTTATCATGAAGGGGAAAATCAAAGGATTATTCATTCTTTCAATACTTTCCATCTGCTGTCTGATCTTCAATATGCTTATGACCTACATTCATCGGAAAGAGGTGTTCGTTAAACAAGATTCAGTTTCGCTCCTTGAATATATCATGATAATAGGATTTGTTATCATTCTGACTTATTGTGTTTTGGTATTTCTCTGGCTGTTGTGGCAAATCCGTGAGGAGACAAGCAGACCCTTCTACATATTCACACTTATTCTTTGTGGAATATGTATACTCCTGATGATGGGTGAAAAAGTGTTGTATCAACAAATGTTGAAAGTAATACGGATCTAAAAAATTGAATAAAGAAAAAGGGCACTGCCTCAAGTTTGAGAGAGTGCCCTTTTATTGCTTAGAGATAGAGAATTAAATTACAGTGACTTTTGTTGCCGCAGGGCCTTTCTTTCCCTGCTCTATGTCAAAGGTAACTCTATCGCCTTCATTGAGAGACTTGAAACCGGATGCGTTGATTGCTGAATGATGAACAAACACATCCGGACCATCTTCCTGTTCAATGAAGCCAAAGCCTTTACTGCTATTGAACCATTTAACAGTTCCACTAATCATAGTGACATACTCCTTTCATAGAATTATCAATGTCCCAAACTGGAGGTTGCCACTTTAACAAAGGGATTTTCCTACAGAAAGAAACCGGCCCTCCATCATATGGAGAACCTTTCTTGATTATGTATATTTTAACATTTTTCTTAAATAAAGTCAGTATAGAATATTAATTTTTATCAGTCCTTTTTTGAGGGGCAGTAATAAGATCAGTGACTCTTCAATCCAGCCAGCCTACTCCGGACATCCTCAACATCAGCAATACCAGAACCAGCATCTTTCCAGAGGGAGAGGAATTTTTAGTAGTGCTGATCATTCTACGTCCGGCAGGTTCAGAATGCCTGATCCTTATCGCCAAGATGCGCATAATAAATAGCTGTAAGGGAAAAAGCGCATAAATCTTTACTTTTAAATATGCAGGAATAGAATAGAAACCAACACAGATCAAACAAGAGGAGGAATAATGAACATAAAAAAGATTTTATCGCCCCCAATAGGGATTTTTGTTACACTCGCAATTGTTTATTTGGCTTTTGCCTATCCTACGATATTTCCGACTGGAACCACCATCTACAAACCTGATGAATGCTACAACAGCTATATTTTGATTGCCGACCATGCCTCTTTAGGCAATCATTCGTCTGCCAAGGTTAGGGCAAAAAGCGAGATCACCGGCGATGTCCGTCTTATCGACATGAACGGCACTGTGGTCCATACCTGGAAGGTTGTTCCGAATTTCAATAAACGATGCCGACTATCGCCCGATGGAAATCTACTTTACGTCGGACCCAACGAAACGATTTTTGAATATGATTGGGACGGCAATATCGTTTGGACCCATGAAGGGATCGATTCCATGAATGACATGCGATGGCTGCCTAACAATAACAGGCTGTTTCTTGCCCATGAACCACTGCCCGAAGAGTTCCAGAAAAAGGTCAAAGACGTGGAAATCGCTCCCTGGTGGCCGCCGCGCAAAAGAGGAAGCGAAGAAAAGCAATTGGGCGGTGACATCTACGAGGTGACACCGGACAAAAAAATCGTCTGGGAGTGGCATGCCTACAATCATCTGGATCTGAACAGATTTTCGCCGGTCACGCCAGAAGGAGACTGGCTTCACATGAACACGATTTCCCCGATTCCTGAGAACAAATGGTACGATGCCGGTGACAAACGGTTCAAACCGGGCAATATCCTGATAAACCCGAGAAACATCGACACGCTTTACATCGTGGATAAAGAAACAAAAAAGATCGTATGGGAGTGGACCCACAACTACAAAGGGGGCTTATCCCATTGTCACGAAACGGAGATGATAGAGAAAGGACTGCCGGGGGAAGGCAATATCATTTTGTTCGATAACTCGCTTTTTCCCCGCCACAGAACCCATTGCGGCCAAACGTTTATCATCGAATTCAACCCGATCACCAAGGAAATCGTTTGGAAGTACGAGACAGAAGGGTACGCAAACATTAAATTCTTCAGCAAGACAATGGGCACACAAAAGAGGCTTCCCAATGGAAATACATTCATCGCCGAGGACAACACCGGGAGACTATTTCAGGTAAAACCTGATGGCGAGATTGTCTGGGAATATGTGAATAGAGGCGGCACCTGCCGTCCTTTTCCCGTTGCCTATAATTACTGCCCACAAATAAAGGAATTACCCAAACCTCCTGAACATGCTGTCACACCGCCGAACAACCTTGAATGGCACATTAAGCCCGATGTATTCCGAAATAAAACGAATTAAATGGAGGAATATAATTTATAAAAAATTTCCGTTTTGACAGGATAGAATCTCTGTGATATAAGCAAATCTCCGTGAAATCACTCAGCGACTTTTACCAGCGTCACATCGTTCTGTTCAATCTTCTTTTCTTATTATTTTTTCTGTATCTGTTTCTCTTCAGCCTGGAATTGATGGGAACATCCCTCGAGATGTTCGGAGAAGGCCTGGCAGAGACTTTGATCGCAACCACCACCAATCCGTTGGTGGGCTTATTTATCGGAATTCTGGCCACCTCGATTATCCAGTCTTCCTCGACAACGACATCAATCGTAGTAGGATTGGTAGCTGGTGGAGTGCTGAACGTGACCAATGCCATCCCGATCATCATGGGGGCCAACATCGGCACTTCTGTGACAAATTTGCTGGTCTCTACGACGCAAATCAGACGCGATGCAGAGTTCAGGAGGGCACTATCTGCAGCCATCGTGCATGACTTTTTTAATGTCCTGGCTGTCCTGGTGCTGTTTCCGCTCCAGTATTTCACCAATTTTTTGGGACATGCTGCCACATTCCTGGGCGAAAAATTCCAGAACATCGGAGGATTGAATATTTTGAGTCCTGTCAAAGCATTGACCAAACCTCCGGTTGAAGTTTTAAAGGGATTCCTCGGAAATCTTCCCTGGCTTCTTTTGGTACTATCATTCATTTTTTTGATTCTGGCTCTCACCCGGATGGTGAAATCCTTAAAGATCTTGGTGATCAAAAAAGCCGCAGCCTGGTTCGACCGATACCTGTTTAAAACAGCCTTTAGAGCTCTGTTTGTGGGATTGTTGCTGACGGCCATGGTCCAGAGCAGCTCGATCACAACTTCTTTGGCTGTTCCGATGGCAGGCGCCGGTTTGTTGACATTAGTACAGATCTTCCCCTATACTTTAGGAGCAAACATCGGAACCACAGTTACGGCGATGCTGGCTGCGCTTGTGACCGGCAATCTGTCAGCGATTATCGTGGCTTTTTCCCATCTGCTGTTCAACATATCCGGTATGATCGTCTGGTGGCCATTCAAGTTTGTCCCGATCTCGATGGCTGAAAAGTTCGCAGGGATCGCTGTGAAACACAAGATCGTAATAATTCTGTATATCGTCATCGTCTTTTTCCTTATTCCTATATTATTTATAGCTATTTTAAGATGAGGAGAGATTTCAATGTTTAAAAAATGGCTGGCTATTTTCAAAAAGGATACATTGATGGATAGGGCATACCAACGATCCTTCGATATGCTGGCTATCACCCAGGCAATGTGTATGGAAGCAAAAGTTTCTCTCAGGCAGAGGGAGGACAGCGAAATCAACCTTTCGATGAAGGATAAGGACAAGGAAGTCAACAAATACGAACGTGAAGTCCGGCGAATGGTGTTCAATCACCTGGTTGTTCAAGGCACGGCTGACCTTCCTTCGGGATTGGCCTTGATCAGCATAATCATTGACATCGAACGCCTCGGAGACTATGCCAAGAATATGTTGGAGCTTGCCCTTGACCATCCCGGAAAACTACATGGCGGAAAATTCGAGGAAGAACTCGTCCGCATCGAAACAGCCGTAGAAGACAGTTTTGTCCAAACCAAAAAGTGTTTCGAAGAGGGAGATACGGATTTAGCTCTTGAGCTTCTGGATCAATATGCATGGGTCAACGATATCTGCGATGAAATAGTCAAAACTGTCGTCAAAGAGAAGGATTCGAACATCCATCCGGGTGATGCAGCGGCGTCTGTCCTTTATGTCCGCTGGTTAAAAAGGATCAATTCTCATCTGCGCAATATCACGACAAGTGTAGTCAATCCTTTTGACCGTATCGGCTTTCAACCTAAAAAATAAGGAGTAAGATGGTGAAAAAGTGGACCTTAACATTTTTTATTTGTGTTGGTTTGATTTTGCTGGCCGTCCAGGGACCGGCCGTTCAATCTGAAGCGAATGTCAACGAGGACATTCTTCCTGCGATCGAATCCTGTACCAGCATATTGGTCGGAAAATTGGCCTCTGTCGACGGTTCGACAATGACCTCGCACTCCTGCGATAGCGGCTCAGACCGGACGTGGATCAACATAGTACCGCACAAAAAACACAAACCAGGGGACATGGCCCCTGTTTATCTCCAATCCAAGAGGACCACAGGCCCGAAGGACCGCCCTCTCAAGAAAGGCGAGATCCCACAGGTTGCGGAAACCTACGCCTTTTTTAACACAGCATACCCCTGTATGAACGAGCATCAGTTGGCTATCGGCGAAACAACGTTTGGAGGCAAGAGAGATCTCCGGAGCAGGGAGGGGATCATCGACTGTCCCGAGCTCTACCGGCTTGTTCTCGAACGGGCGAGGACCGCCCGCGAAGCCATCCGGATCGCCGATGAACTGACCAAAAGCTACGGATACATCGATTACGGCGAGTGTTTTACCTTTGCCGATCCTAATGAAACCTGGCATTTCGAGATTCTGGGGCCCGGCGAAGGCAACAAAGGAGCTGTTTGGGCAGCGGTTCGCATCCCGGACGACCATGTGGGAGTCTCGGCTAACGCCAGCCGGATCCGGCAGATCGATCTTAACGATCCGGAAAACTATATGGCCTCCGAGAATGTCCATTCCCTGGCCCAGGAATTGGATTGGTGGGATCCCGATAGCGGCAAACCTCTCGAGTTTTGCTATGCCTATGCCTCCCGCCGCAGCATGGGATCCCGACACCGGGAATGGCGGGTGTTGAGCCGTGTCGCCCCATCGCTTAATCTGGACCCCAACGGCGAAAACTTTCCGATGTCTGTCAAGCCAGAGAAAAAGCTTTCTGTCCAGGATGTGCTGGATATTTTCCGCGACACCTACCAGGACACATCTTTTGACATGACTCGGACTCTAACCACAGTCGACCGGGAGGGAAACACGGTCAAAAGTCCGGTGGCCAGCCCGTTCATGAATTCCGACCTGATGAGACTCCTCAAGGTACAACGTGAGAGAACGATCTGCTGCAAGAGTGCGACCTATCTTCAGGTCACGCAAAGCCGGAGTTGGCTTCCCGACGCTATCGGAGGCGTGGTCTGGTTAGGATACGACAATCCCGCCACCACACCCCATACTCCTTTCTACTGTGGGATCACTCGGATGCCGGATTCCTACATGGTGGACGGCCGGGGAGGATTCCGCACGGACTGTGCATGGTGGGCCTTCCGGAGGGTAAGTCAATTAGCGCTATTCCGCTGGCAGCCGATGAGCCAGGGAATCGCAGAAATCTGGGCAGAGATGGAAAACAAGGCCTTTGCCAGCCAGGCCAAAATCGAAGAGGAAGCCCTTCGCCTGTACAAACAAAATCCGGCAAAGGCGAAACAGTATTTAACCGAATACAGCGTGAAGATGGCTGAAGACGCTGTCGCGGCATACTGGAAATTGGGTGACGACCTTTGGGGAAGTTTCACACGCTATTTTTAGACAACACACCAACCAAACGCATCACCAAGAGCTTAACTCGGAGTGATAGGGTGGCGCTTTATGGAGCGTCCCCTATTCACTATTCATATCTGAGGGAATCGGCAGGATTGGCCACCGCAGCCTTTAGGGCCTTCGTACTGACTGTAAGAAGAGCAATGATCAAGGCTATGACACCCGATAGGACGAACATCCAGACTCCCATACTAATGCGATAAGCAAAATTCTGGAGCCACTTGTTCATCACAAGATAAGCAACCGGCCAGGCCACAACATTGGCCAAAATCACCCATTTCGTGAAATCTCTGGACAGGAGCACCACCACATTGGAAACAGAAGCCCCTAGCACCTTCCGGATGCCGATTTCTTTGGTACGCTGATCGGCAGTGAAGGAAGCCAGCCCGAAAAGGCCTAAACAGGAGATGAAGATGGCCATCAATGTGAAGGAGGTAAAAATCTGTCCCATGCGCTGCTCGGAACGGTAAAGGCGATCGAAAGATTCATCCAAAAAGACATATGAAAACGGGTGTGTTGGTTCCAGTTCCTTCCATATGTTTTCAATCGACTGGAGGGATCCCGCAATGGTTCCCGGTCGAAGTTTCACCGAAATCCTGCTCACCTCTCCTGACAATTTCATCAGATGCCCCCGGATTTTTTCATGGAGCGACTCGAAGTGGAAATCCTTGACCACACCGATCACTGTGTATGGGACCTCGATAAAACCTTTTTCAGGGCTGCCGGCTTCAGCCAAGTCTGTCATCGACACGGTTTTTCCGAGAGGATCGACCCATCCCAAGTGTTGGACAAGAGTTTCATTCAAAATCATGGCTTTGTTATCGCTTGGATGGTCTTGCGAGAAATTTCTTCCGGCAGACAGCTTCATATCCATGGTTTCCAGATAGTCAGCATCAATTTCCATAATTGGTAAAACTTGTTTTTTCTGGTCGATACCTTCAAAAGAAAACATCGTTTCACTGCGGCCCCGGCTAGGCACAGTAGAAGAACAGGCAGCTCCGGCCACTCCCGGCAGGCGGAGGATTTCATTTTTGAAAACATCGTGCTTTTGGCTTACCTGTCCTCTCAAAGAAATGACAGCAACCTGCTCTTTGTCAAAGCCCAAATCGCGGTTTTTGACATGATGAAGCTGATAAAAAATAACGAACGTGCTGATTATAAGGGTAATGGAAATGACATACTGAAGGCTGACCAAACCGTTGCGGAATAAGCGGTGTCCTTTCCCCGCCTTGAATCGGGATTTGAGCACCTCTAAAGGGATGAAAGCCGAAAGGAAAAAAGCCGGATAGGTTCCGGCAAGGAATCCGGCCAAAACGGCAATACCGACAAGGCCCAACATGATAATCCCGTTTTGCGTAGGATTAAAAACCAGGTCTTTACTGACCAGTTGATTGAATACGGGAAGCAAAACATAGATAAGTATGATGGCGATGGCCAAGCTTATGAAGCTCAGGAGAATGGATTCTCCGAGGAACTGTCCGATCAGTTTGGCGCGGTGGGCTCCGAGGACCTTCCTCATCCCCACTTCCCTGGCCCGGCGGGAGGATTGGGCTGTGGAGAGGTTCATGAAATTGATGCAGGCGATCAGAAGGATGAAGAGAGCAATCGTAGTGAGAATGCGGATAAAAGCCGGATTCCCGGGCGGTTCCATCTCTCCTTCCAGATGAGAATGCAAGTGGATGCTAATCATAGGCTGAAGGAATATTTCCACCTCTGCCCCTAGCTGTTTGAACTGATCAGGGATGTTGGCCATCAGAAGGCTGTTATACTTTTGTGTGATTTCCTCTAACGAGGGATCACCCTCCAACAGGATGTACGTGGCATAATTGAATCCCATCCACAGGTTCAAGTCTCCCTGCAACTGCTCCAGAGTGGACAGGGATCCGATCATGCTGAATTTGAAGTGAGAGTTTTCGGGCATTTCCTTAACGACACCCGTTACGGTATAAGTGTATTGATTGTTCACTTTGACCGTCTTTCCTATGGGATCTGCATCGCCGAAATATTTTTCAGCCATCTCTTCCGTGACGATCATGTTGAACGGTGCCTGAAGCCAACTCTCCGGGTTTCCTCTAACAATAGAGATGGTGAAAACATCAAAAATATCGGGATCCGCGTGGAATATCTTGTCTTCCTCATACAATTTTTCCTCATAGGCAATGATCCGTGTTCCGGATTCCCGGAGCCGGGCAGCCCGGACAACCTCCGGGAATTGATCGACCAGAGCCGGGCCCAAAGGTGCGGGGACGCTGCCGACCTCTAAGTGGCGGCCCTGAGCATCTATTTTTGTAGCGATCCGGAATATGTGGTCATAGTTCTTATGAAAACGGTCGTAGGTGACTTCGTTCAAAACATAAAGGAGAATAAGAAAACTCACGGCCATGCCGATAGCAAGCCCCACAATGTTGATAAAGGAAAAACTTTTTCTCTTCCAAAGATTCCTGAGTGCGGTCTTTAGATAATTGCGTAACATGATTCCTCCAGATAAGAGATACGAACTCCCTGTCTAAAATGTTCCATCTCGATTGGTTAAACGGAAAGAATTTGTTGCCATTTGACGGAAAAATCACCCTTATGGTATAACCTTTTATCCTAAATTCCGTAGTGAAACACAAATGATATGTCTAAAATCACCAAAAAAAACAATTCCTTTGCTTTTTCTTCTCACCATGTTTCTTGTTACCACAACCCTCCATGCTGAGGGAAAATACGCGCCTCTACGCCCGTACAAAACCGAAAATCCTCCTGTTATTGACGGGAAGCTCGATGACACAGTCTGGCAGAAAGCACCCACTATATCAGGATTTAAGACTTGGGTTCCCGACTATGGCAAGGACATGGCCGAAAAAACAGAAGTTTATTATGCCTATGACCAGGAGAATTTTTATGTGGCTTTTCGTTGTTATGACAGAGAGCCCGATAAAATCAAATCATCGGTCACAAGCCGTGACAACATCGATTCCGACGATTGGGTGTGTGTGAATCTGGATTCTTTCAACGACCAACAATCCCTTTACGTGTTCTACTGCAATCCGATAGGTGCACAGGGGGACGCAACGGCAGAAGGGAATCAAGAAGATTTCAACGTGGACATGGTGTGGTTCAGCGAGGGAGAAATCAACCAAGAAGGTTATACGGTCGAAATCCGAATTCCGTTTAAAAGCATCCGATTTTCCCACAGGGATCCGGTGGAAATGGCTGTGATTTTTGAACGAAAGATCAACCGGCACACGGAATTGGGGACTTACCCTCCTCTGGATCCGGCACAGGGCCCGAATTTTTTCACCCAAACGGTTACCCTTTTGTTCGAAGATATCGAGCACTACACTTTGCTCGAGGTTCTTCCTGCGACGACTTACAACCAGCAAAGTGAATTAGATGAAGGAAGATTGATTTCTGGCAAAGGTATCGGGGATCTCAGTTTGACAGCCAAGTATGGTATCACATCCCGTCTTATCTTCGATGGCACTGTCAATCCAGATTTTAGTCATGTGGAGGCTGATGCTGGACAGGTGGATTTCAACCAAAGATATGCTCTGTTTTTTCCTGAAAAGCGTCCCTTTTTCCTCGAAGGATTGGAGAAGTTCCATTTCGGGGGAAAACACAGCGGTGATCCCCTCCAGGCTGTGGTGCACACCAGGACAATCGTCGAACCGTTATTGGGTGCAAAACTCAATGGGAAGATCGGAGCCAAAAACACGGTGGCAGCTATCTATGCCATGGATAAGCTGCCTGATGACGATCCCGCTGATTATGCCCATTTCGGCATCTTCCGTTATAAAAGGGCTTTGGCTAATGATAGCTTTATCGGAGGATTCTACACCGGACGAGAACGAGAGAACGGACACAACCGAGTTTTTGGGTTGGATGGGCAGATGAGGATAAACAAGTCCAGCATCTTCGGCTACCACGGCTTCCTGTCCTCGAGCAAACAAGACACAAAATCATCTCGAGAGGATGGACATGCTTTAGGCCTTCACTATTTCTATAGCACCCGGAATTGGATCATCATGCTGGGACTCCAGGATTTGGCTGAAGACTTCCACAGCGAAACAGGATATGTCACCCGCACAGGAATCACCCGGTTCCGCTCCGGCATCATGCGCATGTTTTATCCCAAATCCAGCGTTATCAAGAGGATCGATCCTGTGATCCACAGCAGCCAGATCCATGATAAATCCAGCGGCCTTTACGAAACGGACAACTCGTTGGACCTGAGATTCCTTCTCCCGAAAAGTACAACAATCTTATTCGGGTACCGTTACTCAACCGAGGTTTGGCAAAAAGAACGGTTCAGCACAAGCCGGGCCAGGTTTATCGGGTCGAGCCAAATCACAAAAAAACTTTTTTTCAGCTTGAACTACAACTATGGAAACAAACTCCGCTATGTCGAGGACCCCTACCAGGGAAAAGGAAACGACGTTATGGCATCCCTAACTTTTTTGCCTCTGAGACAGCTTCATCTGGAACTCAGTATGCTCTATTCGGATTTTACCCGGCAAGCGGATTCCAAAAAAGAGTTCGACTACACGATCATCCGAAGCAAGAACACTTTCCAAGTGAACAAGTATCTTTTTTTCCGGGCTATCGTGGAATACAATTCCTTCCGGAAGCAACTGATGACCGACTTTCTCGCCTCTTTCACTTACATCCCGGGAACCGTTATCCATATCGGTTATGGTTCTCTGTACGAAAAGATAAGATGGGAGCAAGGGGATTACAGACCTTCGGATAACTTCCTGGAAACGAGGCGGGGTTTTTTCTTCAAAGCTTCCTACCTGTGGAGATTGTAGAAACTCAAGACTCATCCCCAAAAAAGATATCCTGACTTCCTTTATATAGATCGTTGTTATTCATACAAAAATCAGTTTGTTTGACCGCCCCAATAAAATCCTGGTTATGGAAATGCTTCCAGCCGAATAGGGTGGTACCTTAAGGAGCGTCCCCATCTATTTTCCCTACAAAATTGTTGGCATTACAACAATATTGTCGGCATTCCCGGACAGCATGAGAACCTAATTCCTTTATTATCTATAATTTAATAGTTGGCACAGGACTTGCTTTACAAATGTCTGAAATTTAAATCAGGAGGTTCAAATGAACAAGAAAAAATTAATGGTTTGGATGGGATCATTCCTGATCCTGGGCCTGGGACTCGCATTTTCGGCTGACACGCCTCAAAAAGCGGCTCGTAATTCATTCAAAAACACGGTAAAATCAGGATTTAAACCAGGACCATTTTTTGTGGATGAGAATGGAGACGGAATTTGTGACCGTGCCCCTGATCACCACAATGCCGGGGCACCAAACAGACAGGCCCCAGATTGGGCCCAGCGTAAAGATGGTTCAAATTTTCAAAACAAGAATGAAAACAATGCCTCATCCGATCAGTTCAAAAACAGGTTTAGCCATCGAAAGGAAAACACTTGGAACAGACAATCTTCAAGGCAAAATCGTGAAAATTTCGGAAACGGCATTTGTGACGAAACGGGCCCAAAAGGCAGTAGATCTAAGAAAGGAAACGGTCAAGGATAGAGAGGAAAGGGGCTTTCCCCCTTTCCTTTTCTCTGGGGAAAAACCATGAAAAAAAGCATTATCCTCATCCTGATCGTGCTGGCAGTGCGTTCAACGCTGGCGGCTGACTCCTTTTCGCTTTCCTTTTCCCAAAACATGACCAGCAACCTTTTTCAGAATCGGTTTGCCGAAAAGGATCAGCTATCCGACCTGAGTTTCTACCTGGACAAAAACTTTTCGATGTTATCACTTTATGTGGAGGGGAAATATTCCTATCTTTTCGAAAACTCCAATCTGGCCTATTACATCCAGGATGCAGGTTTAGATTATATCTATCCTCTCGGTGAAAAATCCGCATTCTATTTTTCCGTTGCAGGGCGAGGAATTTTCTATCGCTCCGAATATTCAGATTTCAATTACTTGTCCGCCAATTTTTTTGCGGCTTTTAAGAGTTATCTCAGCCAGACATCTATCCTGAAGTTGAATTACTCAATGGACTACAAAAATTACAAGGACTCTGTGTATGATTTCATAAGCCATTCCCTTATGGTTTCTTTTGACAAATATTTCCAAACAAAAACAACCCTAAAGGGAGAAATAGACTGGGGGTACAAATATTTTTTCAGCCCTTATGTTTATTATGAGTTTTTAACAGCCGAAACCAACGCCAATTCCATGGGAGGGAGGGGAAAAGGAAATGCACACGGCTCTTATCAATATGTCTATCAAACTAAATCACAAACCGAGGGGCAAGAAATTCAGGTCTTTTCTCTATCAGGTTGGATCGCTCAAGGACTTGGGAATAAAATTGGAATCCGTTTTTCAGGCATGAGACAATGGGTCTTATCCGGCCAAAATCCTTTTTCTTTCATCGAAGAATTCTATATGGTCGAGAATCCATCCTACGACAGATTCTCCTGGGAGGGATACCAGTTTGGAAGCCAATTGACTCTCCTCACTCCCTGGAATATCCAACTAAAATTGGGGTATACTATGTCCAACAAGGAATTCCCAGGGATCGAGAGTCTTGATCTTGAAGGAAACCTATTGGGAATCATGAGAAAAGACAAAAGAAAACAGATTGCAGTGACGACAGAAAAAAATTTCCCTAGATTTTCGGTGTTTGTTTCATATTTATACATCCAGAACAGCTCGAATGATCTGTATTTTGACTGGAGCGGCCACTTTCTATCTGTGGGCATCGAGTGGAATATTCCACTGGGAGCAAAACAATGAAGCAGAAAGCAGGGATGATCCTGGTAATGATTTTACTTCTTGTATCTCTCCCCTCCTTCGGCCAAAATACCGAGCACTTCTACAATGTGGATAAAGAACTCCGCGTCGAGGGAAAAATCCAAAAGATCGTCATGGAACCACGCTACAAAGACAATTCTCCCTTCTTGATCGTTACTCTAGAAGAAAAAGACACAAAAAAACTCTACACAGTCGAGATAAGTCCTATAGGATTTTTTGACCAGGATTTTCATAAAGGAGAACACCTGATAGTCACCGGCTCTCTCACCTCTTCGGGAGAGAAAGAAATGAACATCATCGCAAGACAGGTTCAATCCAAAGGAGAGACATTTATTCTGCGTGACAAACACGGGTTCCCCACGTGGAGAGGGGGCAAAGGGCTATCGAGCAGGAAAGGAAGAAGAAAAGGCAAGCGTTTTTGAAAAAGAAGGATCTATTCTTATTTTTTTTTATTCCTCTTCTCGGGATTCTCGTTATTTTTTTCACTCTTTCCTCGATAAACCGCACCTACATCAAAAACAAAGTTGAAAGCCTGGTCAAGGAACAACTTCAAGCCACCGCCGAAATTCTGAAGGTTAACATCTCCCATTTTTTAAGCGAGAATTATCCTTCAGAAGAAATCTTCCGTCTCTACTCCGGAGAAGAAAACATCTATTACATGGCACTTTTGGACGATCAGAAGGAAATCCTGGGATGGCATTCCCGGTTTGAGGGATATCTTCCTCTGTCTCAAAAGGATATCGGAACACAGGATTCGTGGACCATCGACTCTCCTGCGGGCAAGATCTTTAATATTTTCACGTCTTTCCGAGCCTCTGATTCAAAGGTTTACCACATTTACCTCGGATATTCGTTGGAAAGCCTCGAGGAAATGATCACCCATTCCCGCCGAAATTTTTCCATCCTTTTTGGGATCATCGCCGTGACGGGCATAATATTCTTTTTGGGCATTTACCAGCTGCAAAATCATTTTCTTCAAAAAGTAAACGAAGCGGAAACAGAGCGCAGCGAAAAGGAAAGATACAGGGAAATTTCGGCGTTTACCTCCGGAGTCGCCCACGAAATCAAAAATCCCCTCAACAGTTTGGCCCTTCTTTTCGAGCTTCTGACAAAAAAAATGCCCACCGAGTTCAAAGATGATATATCGGCGGGAAACGGGGAAGTAAAAAAAATATCCAGAATCATAGACCAATTCTCGGCCTCCTTGAAACCGCTGGACCTGAAGAAAGAAAAGCTTTCTCTCAAAGATTTGATGGCCGATATCCAGGGATCGATAATCAAAGAAGACATCGCCATTCAATATGAAGAAGATGAGGAAGTTGTTTTATATGCGGATAAAGGATTGTTGAGCCAGGCTCTTCTTAACTTGCTGCAAAATTCGCTCGAGGCCACCGACAAAGGAGAGATCAAGATTCTGGCAAAAAAGCACAAAAAAAAGGCACATATCTCTGTCCAGGATACGGGAAGAGGAATGTCGGTAGAGGAGTTGATTCATATTTTCGATCCGTTTTTTTCCAAAAAAAAGGAGGGGATGGGAATCGGGCTTTACCTGACGAAAAAAATCATCGAAGCTCATGAAGGAAAAATAACATGCGAAAGCCGATTAGGAGAAGGAACCGCTTTCCATATCCAGATTCCAGGAGGTTGAAATGGACAACGCATATCTTTTGGTCGTGGAGGATGATCCTCTCCAGAGAAAACTGATCAAAGAAAACCTGGAGCAGGAAGGCCACACTGTATTCGAGGCTTCCTCAGGGACGGAGTCATTGAATATCATCGCCGAGCAGCCGATCGATATTGCCATCGTCGATTACAAACTGGATGGGGAAACAGGGATCGATGTTATTCAAAAAGTATTGGAGCAAAATCCGCTGATTACCCCTATCGTCGTCACGGCTTATGGAAATGTGGAAAACGCGGTGGAAGCATTGAAAAAAGGAGCCTATGACTACATCGTCAAACCGATAGATTTCAAAAAATTTCTGATGGTGATCGAACGGGCCCAGGAAAGGCAAAAATTGAAAAAGGAGGTTTCACTTCTCCGCAGTTCCCTCGAGGATAAATTCAGCACAAAAAATTTCATATTTTCATCGGACGAGATGAATGAAGTGGCTCTCCTGACAGCCAAGGCTTCTAAAACTGAGGCCACGGTCCTTCTCTCTGGAGAAACAGGCACAGGGAAGGATCTGGTGGCAAAAACCATTCATTATTCATCCCCAAGAAAAAACAGGCCCTATCTAGCCGTCAATATTCCATCATTGCCGGAAACATTGGTCGAGGGTGAACTTTTTGGCTCGGAAAAAGGGGCCTTTACCGGAGCTCATGAGCGAAAAATCGGCAAATTCGAAGCAGCTTCGGGAGGAACCCTCTACCTGGATGAAATCGGCGACCTCCCCCTTCAGCTTCAGGTCAAACTGCTCCGTTTTTTGCAGGAAAGAGAATTTTACCGCCTAGGTTCATCCCAACCCATCAAGTCCGATGTGCGGATCATCGCCGCCACAAACAGGGACCTGGAAAAAATGATGAAAGAAGAAAAATTCAGGGCCGACCTCTATTACCGGCTGAATGTGATTCCTATCCATGTCCCCCCTTTAAGGAAAAGAAAGCAAGATGTTCCTCCTTTAGTCGACCATTTCATCCAGAAATATAGCGAAAAGGAAGGGAAAAAAATCGAGGGAATTTCCTCTGAAGCTATGAACATGCTTGTCCAGTATAAGTTCCCCGGGAATATCAGAGAATTGGAAAATGTGATAGAAAGGGCAGTAGTTTTCTGTGAAACCGACACGATAACATCAACAGATCTTCCCGTTTTTTTGAGAGAAAAAAAGGAAGAAGATCTCATGGAGGTCGATTTAGCACTAACGAGTAAGGTTCAAAAGCTGGAAGTTGCGGAAATAAAGCGGGCCCTTCGGGAAAACAATGGCATCAAGAGCCGGGCAGCTCGTGCTTTGGGAATCACCGAACGGATGCTAGGCTACAAAATCAAGAACTACAATCTTTCATCAAAATCAAACCTATAAATTTCGATAACTCCCGATAGTTTCTCAATCACTATATCCGATAATGCGGCACTCATACACACACATCTCGTTATCTTTTTCGAGGATGTAAAGCCGGTCACCGAATATTTTCACTTTGTCCGCAAAATGGAAAAGAGGAATTTTTCCAAGGAATTCGCCGTTTTTTTCGAATACATGGAACACAAAAGCATCGGTTTGGGAACTCTCGCTGGTTTTTAAGGTATTAGTTGCTTCTAGTTGGCCTCCTTCGCCGGCAAAATGGATGGTGACCGGAAGCTCTTCGAAACTCAGTTGCCGGTCATAGCTCAAAACCCAGATTCTGTATTTATCATCGACAGCAAGGCTTTTGGATACAAAATTCAATTGAGGAAGTTCTATTTCTCTGGGGCCAACTTGCCGCTTAACCTTCTCGATTTTCTCTGAAATCCCATAATTGAGAGGTCGGTCTATTGTCATACACAGAGTTCCTTCCGGCGTGTATTTCTCTATTTTATTCCGGGTTGCAAAGGCCAGGTAAAGGTTATCTTCTTTATCGATCGCAAACGAGGTGCGATTAAAATAACGGAAGCAATCCCAATCCTCGTATAGCTCTTGCTGCCCGGCTGTCCTGAGCAGTTTTCCATCTTCACCAACAATCTGAATCAAGCCTGGCGTGGATTCAGCACTAAAAAAAAGGCCTTTGGATAAAACAGATTCACCTGTGCTCAAAAGGGCTATTTCGCCTGTTATTTTCAATGTGGGTAGATTCTTCAACTCGTCCCCTTGGGACGAGAGTACTTTTAGCCGGTTTGTCGATCTGTCTGTGACATACATCTGACCTTCATTATCGACGGCAATGCCGCCCATGATTTGGAACTCACCTGGCCCCTGACCTTTTCTGCCATACGATGCTAAAAATTCCCCATCCTGAGAATACTTCTGGATGCGGTGATTCCCAGAGTCCGCTACATAGACATTCCCGTTTGAATCAAGTGATATATCGAACGGTTTGTAGAATTGCCCGAATTTGCGAACAAGCTCCAACCGCACTTCAGGATCCTTTCCCCATTTCGGTGCTGTGTTGTGGACACGTTTCACTCCATTTACTTCTACAACAGCTGTTGACACCTGATTTTCTATGGGTTCTCCAGGAACATCTTTATCTGCCGATGCGACTTGATTATTTTTGCCACAAAAAAGACAGAAAAAAAGAAGAATAAACAGAATCACGACTGTATTGAAACGCATAAACTCCCTCCAAGCATTTTCATCTTCCTAAGATAAATACGCCCGGAATGCTTTTTGTGTTTACAGATTCTGCTCGGCCTATTCAGAGAGATTGTAAAGAATGCAAACTATGAGATATCATATGTCATGGAGGAAAACATGGGAAGAACAAAATTCTTGATATTCATAATCCCTTTTTTGTGTTTCCTGTGTGGCACCAACAGTGAGGCCAGCTCAAAATTGTGGCCTCCGTTGGAACCATACAAAACCGATTATCTCCAGGTTTCACGGCTTCATAAAATCTTTTATCAGTTGGGAGGGAATCCGGAAGGAAAGCCCGTGATGGTAATCCATGGAGGGCCGGGGGGTGGATGTTCTCCGGATATGTTCCGGTTCTTTAACCCGAAAACATTCCACATCGTTCTTCACGACCAGAGAGGAGCGGGACAAAGCAAACCCTATGCCGAAATCAGAGAAAACACGATCCAGCATCTGGTCGAAGACATCGAAAAATTGCGGACACACCTAGGCCTAAGTAAAGTGCTCTTGTTCGGAGGATCCTGGGGGTCTACTCTAGCGCTCGCCTATGCGGAAACATATCCCCAAAATGTCTCCGGAATGGTATTGCGAGGCGTATTCACCGGGAGCAAGGCTGAAATCGATCATTTCTATCACGGGGAAACGGCTCGATATTTCCCGGAAAATTACGAAAAACTTCTCCAGCATATCGATCATCCCGAAGCGAAGAATTATCCGGCACAACTGCTGGAAAAAATCCTAAGTTCCGATCCAGCCACAAGACAGAAATACGCTTTGGCCTGGGCAAAGTATGAGATCAAAATGGCGGTCCTTCAAATTTCGGATAAGGTGGTGGATGACATTTTTAAAGGGTGGAACCCGTACGATTTTGCCCTTCTCGAAAATTTTTACATGGCGAACAACTGTTTTTTGGAAGAAGGGCAATTGTTGAATAATACCGATAAGCTGAAAGACATCCCAATGACGATCGTCAACGGCCGGTATGATGTGATCTGTCCCCCGGTCACTGCCTTTAAGCTTCACAAAAAATTGCCCAAGTCCAAACTCATCATCGTGGAGAGGGCCGGACATTCAGCCAATGCCGAGCCTCTGAGAACTTTTCTGGTGAATGCCGTAAAAGCTTTCGAATGATAAAATAAGGTTAATCCAATATTGAATACTGAGAATATTGAATGTATCCGGTGCTTTTTAAAAATAGGCCGTTTTTAAATACACACTTAGGGTATTGCTTTTATCATTAGTGTTCTGGTAGGAGGTTTTAAAAATGCCTTGGATTGATAAAGAAACTTGCACGGGTTGCGGAATTTGCGTAGACGAGTGTCCGGTAGATGCGATTTCAATGAAAATTGAAGAAGCTGAAATCAACATGGCTGAATGTATTCGCTGCGGCATTTGCCACGATGTGTGTCCACAAGAATCAGTGAGACATGACAGTGAGAAAATTCCAGATATGATAAAGACTAACGTAGAGATGACTAAGAAATACATGGAACTTTGCACACAGTATCTCGGCGATGTTAAAGAAAAAAGAAAATGTTTAGAGAGAATGAAAAAACATTTTAACAAAGAAAAGATTGTTGCAGAGAGAACATTGGAAGAACTTGAGAAATTGGAGAATATATAACCGTAAATTCTTAAGAGAGGTAACATGCGCTATAAGCTTTTGATGTTCACTTGCTATGGTGGATGCGCAACCGGTGTTGCTGCATCCAAAGCTTGTATCAGGATATGGGAAGAAAACCCGGATGAGATAAAAATTGGATGTCTTCCTGCGGTTATCGTACCTTGGAAGTTTAGGGAAATTGTAAAAAATTCGGAGAAGCGGATTTTAATCGATGCCTGCGCCATTCAATGCGGCAAGAAACTCTTCGAGAGGGAAGGGATGTCGGTCCATCGTTATCTCGAGTTAACTTCAACTCTGGGTACCAGAAAGGAAAAGAAATTACCTGTGAAAGATTTGGAAGAAAAAGTCTTCAAAATCATTCAGAAAGAAGTGAATCTCCTGTTAACCTGAACTATTCATAAAAAATGCCGATGCTTTTTTTACTTCAGCAATATCAGGAAGTTATACTGACATTGCTGAAAAAACTTTTCAAGAAGAACCTTTTTATTTTCATCGGCATTTTTACCCTACGGGCGAGCCGATCTCACTGCATCTGCTTTGTTACGGCCCATTTGCGGTACACTTGTACAGCAGCATGGACCGATGCCTCGCATCTGCAGCAAGCTAGGCTCGGTAGAGTCGAAGACAGGCGCGGTGACCTTAGGAAAAGGGGAGTAGCCGT
>CAYPGQ010000008.1:0-90822 GCA_964410125.1 uncultured Eubacteriales bacterium
GACCTGGACATCGATTTGGCTTACAGCCTCCCTGGTTTTGGCCGTTTCCGAGGGAGTGTGTACCACCAGAGGGGAAGTATGGCCTTGGTTATGAGGATTATCCCTTTAGAGGTGAAATCGATCCAAGACCTCCTTCTTCCAAAAGCAATAGAAAAAATTGCACTGGAACTTCGAGGATTGGTCATGGTAACAGGAACCACAGGTTCGGGAAAAACAACAACCTTGGCATCCATGATCGACCACATCAATATACACAGGAAGGAAAACATCATTACCATTGAAGATCCGATCGAATACCTCCACAGAGACAAAAAAAGCACGATCAGCCAGAGGGAAGTGGGCCTTGACGTGAAAGATTTTTCTCGAGGGTTGCGCGCATCTCTACGTGAAGATCCAGACGTTATCCTGGTTGGAGAAATGCGGGATAGAGAGACGATCGAAACAGCCCTTTTGGCTTCTGAAACAGGGCATCTGGTCATGAGCACTCTCCATACGTTGGATGCATCTGAAACGATCAACCGAATCGTTACCGTCTTCGCTCCCCACCATCAGAGACAAGTCAGACTTCAATTGGCAAGTATTATCAAAGCTTGCATTTCGATGAGGCTTATTCCTAGAAAAGATGGACAGGGACGGGTTCCTGCATGTGAAGTCATGATCAACACGCCCTACATTCAAGAATGTATCAATGACAGGGATAAAACCCTTCTTATCCGCGATGCTATCGCTGCAGGTGTTTCCCAGTATGGAATGCAGACCTTTGACCAATCGATCTATCAACTGTACAAAGACGGCTATATTTCCTATGAACAGGGTTTGAGGTATTCTTCCAGTCCGGACAATTTCAAACTCCGAGTCATGGGGATACGCTCGACTCTTGACGTGGCTCTCGAGGATATGGAAAGTGAAATGGTCGCTATCGGAAGACCTGATGAAGAGGTTAAAGAAGAAGAAGAAGAGCTGGAAACAGCAGAAAAGGAAAGCAAAGACGAAAAAGAGGAAAAAGAAAAGTCATAAATGCGTGCCCAGGAAATCAGGGAAACGTTTCTCGATTTTTTCGCTGCCAAAAATCATCGAGTCATTATAAGCGCCTCTCTAATGCCCAAGGACGATCCCACCCTTTTATTCACCAACGCGGGCATGAATCAATTCAAAAATACATTCTTGGGTCTGGAAAAACGAAGCTACTCGAGGGCGGCATCTGTCCAAAAATGTATGCGGGTGAGCGGAAAACACAATGATTTAGAGCAGGTCGGAAAAACAAACAAGCATCACACCTTTTTTGAGATGCTAGGAAACTTTTCTTTCGGAGACTACTTTAAAAAGGAAGCCATAGAATACGCATGGGAATTGGTGATTGAGGGCTTCAAGATGTCCCAGGAGAAGCTTTATATCACGGTTTACCAAGAGGATGAAGAAACTTTCCAGATATGGAATAAGGATATCGGCATTTCCGAAAACAGGATTTTTCGGTTTGGAAAAAAAGATAACTACTGGGCCATGGGGGAAACAGGGCCCTGCGGCCCTTGTTCCGAGATTCATTATGATCTGGATGAAGAGATGGAAGTTGGAGATCCGTATGACTTGATAGAAAAGGGAAGTGATCGATTCCTGGAATTGTGGAACCTTGTCTTCATGCAGTATGAGAAGCCCGAAAAAGGGGTGCTCCTAACACTCCCATCTCCGTCGATCGATACAGGAATGGGATTGGAGAGAATCGCAACAGTCCTCCAGAGAAAAAGGAACAATTACGACACAGATTTATTCATCCCCTTGATTGAAGCTGTATGCGACCTGGCAAGCAGGGAATACGCCTCAGATGCCAAATCGGATACTTCCATTCGGATCATCGCTGACCATATCAGGGCTGTGACATTTTTGATCGGGGACGGCATCATGCCATCTAATGATGGCCGTGGATATGTTTTGAGAAGGTTGATTCGGAGAGCCTGCCGTCAGGGGAATTTATTGGGTATCGATGAACCATTCCTATACAAGCTCGTGGGAGGAGTGGTTGACATCATGAAAGATGCCTACCCAGAACTTCTCTCCTCAGCAAACTACATTGCCAAAGTTTGTCTCTCCGAAGAAAGACGGTTTGCAATGACTTTAACCTCTGGATTGAAGACTTTTGACCAGTACATCGAGGAGGCGAGGAGTCACTCCCAGAATGTCCTGTCAGGGGATAAGTTGTTCAAGCTTTATGACACATTTGGCTTTCCTGTCGACCTTTCTAGAGAGCTTGCTGATGAGCAGGATATGAGTGTCGATGAGAAAGGATTCTACGAAGAGTTGGAGAAACAGCGCCAGCGAGCTCGTCGTGCTTGGAAGGGAGAGATACGACAAAAAGAAAAGAAGGTCTATGAAAAAATTAAAGACCTTCCAAGCGAGTACGTGGGATACGATCTCGACAAGACAGAGGCTAAAGTTGTTGCCATCTTCAAGAACGGCAAGATGATCGAACAGCTCTATGAAGGTGAAGAAGGAGAAATATTCCTCGATGTCACGCCATTTTATGCAGAGGCTGGCGGTCAGGTCGGAGACTCAGGAATTCTGCAAAATCCTCATTTCTCTGGGGTTGTCGATACAGCCTATTTCCCGATTCCAGAAATCAGAGCTCACAAGCTCAAAATTATTTCGGGACAAATCCGAGTCAACGACAATGTTGAAGCCATGATCGATCTTCCTCTGAGAAAGTCCCTGAGCAATAATCACACAGCAACTCATCTTCTGCATGCATCTCTACGAGCGATACTCGGTGATCATGTGAAACAGGCTGGATCACTTGTATTACCCGATAGACTGCGGTTTGACTTTACTCATTTTACTCCTGTCAATCCGACGGAATTGAGGCAGATCGAAAAACTTGTGAACGAAAAAATTAGAGAAAATATCCCGGTTCAAACCAAAATCACGACCATGGAAAGAGGAATAGAAGAAGGTGCTGTTGCCATTTTCGAGGAAAAATATGGCGAAAATGTCCGGATGGTGACTGTCGGTGATTTTAGCAAGGAGCTGTGTGGGGGAGTTCATGTCCATAGCACTGGGGAGATCGGGTTGTTTAAAATCGTCTCAGAGACAAGTATTGCAGCGGGAATGCGCAGGATCGAGGCTTTATCGGGCGAAGCAGCTCTTTTGCATGTCCAGGAAGAGGAGGACATTCTTCAGGAAATCCTCCGAATGATGAATTCGCCGAAAAAAGAACTGGTGGAACAGATCAGCAAACTGAAAGTTTTTGTTAAAAATATGGAAAAGGAGAGCAAATCCCTTCGTCAAAAAATGGCCAAAATTCGGCACCAAAAAGATTCCCAGCAAATCCAGACGATCCAAAATATTTCTGTGCTGACACAAGAGGTGGAGGGGTTTTCCATCAATGAATTGCGGGAATTGGCTGATTCTCTCAAACAAAAACTTGATTCCGGGATTGTCGTTCTCGGCACATCGGAAGGAAAAAAAGCTTTTATCGTCATTGCGGTGACAAAAGACTTGACCGATCGCATCAAGGCCAATGACTTGATCAAAAAAGTGGCTCCTCTGGTGGGTGGTGGCGGGGGAGGGCGACCAGACTTTGCTCAAGCCGGCGGGACAAAACCTGACCAAATTGAAGCCGTGTTGAAAAACATCGGTTCGATCATCCAAGAGTTTATTCCCCACAAAATCATCCCAAAAGAGGATTGATAAAGATTTTTTTTTCTGTCATCATATAATCTAAATTATTCATAAACATGTGCAAAAAAACGAACATCCTTTCCTGTGCCCTTAACGTGTTTAGCGTATTTCTGTGGGTTTTTTTCCTGTCAGCCAACGGAGAGGCCGATGTCCTATCCAGTTCTAAAAAGCCTTATGATGAAATCGTGGTCGATGTTGCGCAGAAATTAAGGGTGCCGGTCGAGCTTGTACATTCGATAATCAAAGCTGAATCCAACTACGATACTTGGGCCATATCGGCTAAAGGAGCCATGGGATTGATGCAGCTCATGCCAATTACGGCTACGCAATACAAAGTGATGAATGTATTTGATCCCCGGCAGAATATCGAAGGAGGAGTAAAATATCTTGTGGACCTGATAAAGCTTTATGACGGAGATACTCGGCGTGTTCTTGCGGCCTACAATGCCGGGCAGGAAGCCATCAAAAAATATGGAGGCATCCCTCCGTATCGGGAAACGAGAAATTATATCAAAAAAGTGATGGCCGCATATCCCAAGTCGAAAATTTCCACACGGACAAAAATTTATGCTTTTTACGATGAAAACGGAAAATATGTCCTAACCGATAACAAAGCCCTTTGGGAAAAGAATAAAAAGAGATCCAAATAATTCCTTTTCCCTATCAAACATATCCCTTAACAGACATGCTCTTGGGAACAATCTCGAATGTAGCAGGCAATTTCCCTACTTGTTCCCCATCGATTTCGATCAGAATATCTTCGTTAGGGTCTTCTGGGATAGCCTCGATCTTTTTGCCTTGGATGAAGGAAATTTTGGGGTGGGAGAGATGGGTGCCCGCATATAGTTTCCACACATTCCTCAAGAACTCCCAAGCCTTCATTCCCTTGACCAGTATGATATCGAAGAGCTCATCGTCCAAACGGGCATTTGGGGCAATTTTCATGCCTTTGGCGAAGATTCGGCCATTGGATATCGCGCCGATCAGGTATTCACCTCGAGGAATTTCTTCACCGTCCACTTTTAGCTTTATCCGTTTGTTTTTGTAATGGAAAAACGTGGCCAGCGTGCTTTTTAGGTAGGAGGCGGCTTTTCTCTTGGCGCGTTTCTGGTTCATGCGCTCCAGAACCTCACCCCCAAATCCAAAATCAGCGACGTTCAGGAAATACCTTTCCTCACTAGATCCCGCATGAGTCTGAAAGTTTGCCCTACCGACATCTATGGTGGGTGAGCCCGCTTGGGTTATCACCTGCATTGCCTTTTTTAGATTTTTAGGGATATGCAGGCTCTTGATGAAGTCGCAACCTGTTCCCGAAGGCACGATCCCCATTACCGTGTTCGGATTGATGATAGTCTTGCCATCGAAGAAACCGTTTGCGATCTCGTTGATCGTGCCGTCGCCTCCGACGCCGACGATCAACTCAGATCCATCCCGGATAGCCGCCCTGGAGATGTCAATGGCTTGGGAAGGCTTATCCGTAAACTCGTATTTGAATTCTTTGAGAAATACATTCAGGGCCTCTTTGATTTGCACCCATCTTCTTCGTGTTCGGCCCTTGTTAGATTCAGGATTTACGATCACTTGTGTCTTTAGAGACATCCTCAACTCCTTCAATATTTTGTACGACTTTTTTTTTCCCGAATAAAGAAATTCCTATAATGCCTCCTAAAGCACCCAAGGCTGAAAAAATGACAGCTGACACCACCAATCCAAGAACAGCCCAGACAATAGAACCTTCAAAGCCTCCGCCCTCCAGCCAGGACTCCCAACCCGATGGCATCTCTTCATAATATTGCGAAAACCTATCCATCATCCCCTGCACTAGCTTTTCACTCATAGCACGGAAAGGAATGTTGACAAAAGCCTCAACGACAGCCGCTATGATTCCCGTGAAAATGCCAACAATTGCGCCATCTCCGGCCCTTAAAACTATGGAGGATTCTTTGGTGAGAAAATAAGCTGCTAATATGCCGCCTCCGATAATCCAGAGACAACAGAGACAATTGACAATCGGTATGCCAGAAAGAACGCCGGCTATTACCCCTCCGATCAATGCTGGGACAAACATTCCTGGCCTTTGGTCGTTCATGTCGCCTCCTATCGGTCGTTTTTTCTATTCTAATTATTTTTGCATCTCCATTTCAAGACAATTTTGATGTTCTCATCTATTTTGTTTAGGTCTATTGCCAAAAATATTTTCCATTATGTATGCCAGCAGCGACATTGAAGATTTAGCCTTCCCGATTTATCATTCGAGGGAATTCGACAAAGTCGGACCCGAGGACTGTGTGAGCACTGGAAAAAGCTTCGGGAGATGTTGAGAAAAGCCTAAATTGTTGGATGTGAAAACATATTAGTATGCTCAGTTCCGCAGGGCCAAGAATGTTGATGAGGGAATGGCGTTAAAAATCTGCACTTAAGCGGAGGGTATACCTAATGGGAATTAGGTCTCTGTTTTTTGTGAAGGAAGTAATCCGTCAGACCTGCAAGAAAATAGAACGGGAGAATGAGCCCCCAGAGAATTCCAGTTATGAAGCGCACCCAGTCCGAACTTATCCAAATACCAAGAAGATTTCCAGCCGCATCTATGATAATCGGAATCGATATGAGAATAAATGTTTTTGCCTTTGGCAAAGTAGGAGAGGCAAACCCCTTCGTAAGCGGAAAAATTAAAATCCCCAGCAGAAATCCGCAATATATTCCCAAACAGCGGGCACACACTGCCGCTGGGTATCCGAAAGCATAAAAACACCGGGAAGGGATTTGATGGCATGTAGGCGAAAACACAGCATACAGGAATTCAGAAAAAGGCGAGGATTGGCTTTTTAAATATGGAGCATAAAAAATGGTGCCGATCCATGTGATGATTCCAATCAAAGTTATAATGTAAACAAAGGCGATTTTTGTTTTTTTCGTCATTTTATGAGGCCAGAAAATCGAAACACTGGGTAAAGAAAAAACAGTGTAGTCTCAGACCGGGGTAATGTCAACTCATAGGATTCTCGTTCATGAACAGTGATTATTGCCGAGCAATGGCATTTTTTATGAATAATTCGGGTGAATTATTTGACAGAGGTTATTGCAAAGTGTAAATTGTTTTTTTAGAATCTGGGACAGGTTGTGCCTTAGATTATTCAAGGAGGTCGTAATGAAAAATAATAAATTATCTCAAGTTCTAATTTTGGTTTTACTTCTTGTCCCTTCTTCGATGCTTTTCTCCCAATCTGAAGCAGAGCAGATTTTAGAACAAAAATTGCCAAGCTTGATTTCGTTTGTAACATTTGGGGAGGAAAAAGAAGAGCTTTCTCAGGGAACAGGATTTATCATCGGAGAAAAAATCATGGCCACGAGTTATGACCTGATCAGTCAGGCTAAGTCTGCAGAGGGTCATGATTATAAAGGAAAAAAGATAAAAATGGATGGAATCCTAGCTTTTGATAAGAATTTCGGTATTGCCCTCGTTCAAATCAACCGAAAAAATCCCATCCTACTTCTTGGAAACTCTGATGAATTAGAGAGAAGCAATAAAGTCTATGCTTTAGGTGCGAATGAGGCTGGTGAATTTTCGCTCTTTGAGGGAGAAACCTTCGATTTTCATGACTACAAATCCCAAAGGATGATAGAAACAACGCTTTCTCTCACGGATACGTACAACGGCAGTCCGGTTCTTAATTCAGCAGGACAGGTTATCGGGATGGTGATTTTTTTAGATATTGGCAAAAAAATAATCATTCCGTCGAAAGTCCTAGATTTGCTCCCTAAAACAAACGCGAGCACAAAGTTCAAGAGTTGGCAGCCAGAGGACTATTTTGCCACGGTTGAAGGGGCCAATTTAGCCGCCAAAATCTTTTATTCGATGAATAACTTGAGCAAGGCCGAAAAATTCTTTAAGAAGGTCCTCGAATTCAAGCCTAATGATCTTGAAACCCATAGTCTTTTGGCAGAAATATACACAAAACAGAGAGATTATTCCTCAGCGATTTCCACTTACAAAAAGATCATCGAGCTCGATGCCAACAATGACAATGCCCAGTATGGCATGGGAAATGTTTACATAAGGATGATGAACTGGAAGGAAGCCATTTCTCCGTTGGAAAAAGCGATTCAGCTCAACCCCGACCACACGGCCGCATATTTCCAAATCGGATCAGCTCACCAGGAACTCAAGGAATTTGATAAAGCCGCAGAGTCATACAAAAAATTCATCGCCACTGGTCCTCGACAGCCTTTTGATGCTTACAATCGTCTTGGTCTATGCCAGATGGAATTGCAGCAGTATGCTGATGCCGTAACTTCGTTCCAAGAAACTTTGAAAGGAATGCCGGATGATATGAATATTACGTACAAAATGGCTCAGTCTTACGAAAAAGCGGGCCAAATGGAACAGGCCGCAGAAACATACTATAAATTAGCAGAAATGAGTCCCAAAGATGCGCGAATTTATTACAACACAGTGATCAATATGTACAACTCAGCAAAGATGCCTGATAAGGCAGCAGAAGCGGCATACAAAATGGTCGCGCTCAATCCGAACGACCCGGATGCTCTGTTCAATTTGGGTTTTATGCTCGTGCAGATGAAAAAATTCACGGAGGCCATCGATATTCTCGATAAAGTTATCTCATTGACTCCCGAAATGGAGTATGCTCATTTGAATAAAGGTTTTTCCCTCTACAGTTTGAAACAATACAGCGACGCCATCAAAGCCTACGCAAATACTGCCGAACTTTTCCCAGAAAATGCCGATGCATGGATGTTCTTGGGTATGAGCCACATGCAGCTCAAAAGCTGGGGAAAAGCGGTAGAACCCTTGAGAAAATCCATGGAATTAAGACCCGAGAGTGGCAATGCCTATTACAATTTAGCCATTTGTTATCTGAATTTGAAAGACAATTACAGCGCAAGGGATGTTTACAACAAATTACAGAGTGTGGACCCGGGTCTTGCACAAAAGCTTAAAAAATACATCAAATAAATCTTTCCAGAGGATTTATTCCCTAGTTCCCACTCAAAGGAGCTATACACACAACTATATTTGAAGGGAATGATGGATAAAAAAAACCTGCTTCAAGATTTGATACACGATTACACACAAACGCACAAAAAATCGGAGGCTTTTTTTCAAAAGGTATCTCAGTTCCAAATCAGAGGGGGAAGCCACAATTTGCGGCTATTTATGCCTTTTCCATTTTATGATGTTCATAGCCAGGGCTCGACAGTTACCGATGTCGACGGCAACTCCTACGTGGATTTTTGGCAAGGTCATTTTGGCAACATCTTGGGACACAATCCACAGTTTGTGCTCGATACTCTCATCGAGTATTACAAACAGGGAAATGGGTTGTCCACAGGATTTCCAAGCACACTCCAATCGGAATTGGCAGAACTTCTTCTATCTCGAATATCGGCCGAAAAAATCCGTTTCTCTACGAGCGGAACTCTCGCCACGATGTATGCAGTCATGCTTGCCAAAGCCAAAACAAACAGGGATCTGGTGATGAAAGTGGGAGGAGGGTGGCACGGTTCTCAACCCTATGCCCTGAAAGGGATATCCCTTTATGAGAGAGGTCTTACCAAAGTGGAATCGGCTGGGCTTCCCTCGGGCATGGATGAAATGATCCTCATCACACGATTCAACGATGAGGAAAATCTCGAGGAGAAGTTTAGAATTTATGGGGAACGGACGGCATGTCTCATCCTTGAACCATTTATCGGAGCAGGAGGGTTTATTTTCGGGAGCAAAGAATATATTCATAAAGCTAGACAATTGAGCAATCAATACGATTCATTGCTGATTTTTGATGAGGTTGTCTCAGGATTTCGTTTCCATGCGGGTGCTTTGCAAAACCTGTATGATGTACAGCCTGATCTAACGGTGTTTGGAAAAGCGATCGGAGGAGGGATGCCGCTCAGTGCGGTTGCTGGTAAAGATGAGGTCATGGATCTTTGCGGTCCTGATGCAATAAAAGAAAAAAAGGTCAAAGTCGAAGGGGGTACATTCTCTGCTCATCCTGCATCGATGCTGGCTGGCCTTACTTTCGTTAAATACCTTCAGGATTATGAGCAAGACATCTATCCCCGGATAGGGAGTCTTGGGGAACGTGTCCGAAGAGAAATCGAGAACATTTTCGCAACCCACGAATTTCATGTGAAATGTACGGGAGATGGCAATTCTGTGGCAAAAAACAGCTCCATCGTTGGTGTTCATTTTCTCCATGATCCGTGTGACAGGATTGAGTCTCCGGAACAAGTTTGGAATCCGGATATTTGTGACATAGAACTGCGTGAAAAGATCTTCAAACTGGCTATGATCCAGGAAGGCTTCAATGTTTTCCACGGATATGGCTCTATTTCTGGGGCACACACGGAAGAAGAGATACAAAGCTCATTGGATGCTGTGGAGAAAATTGCAAAGAAATGGAAAGGAAAAAAATAATCATGGAACAAACAAAAATTATCATTTATGGCTGTGGAGTCATGGGGCTGAGAGTTGCTGAAACTCTATCCAAGAAAAAGAGTTTTGCCATTGTTGGTGCTATCGACATTGACCCCGAACTTGTGGGCAAAAACTTAGGATCTCTGCTTGAGGGTGATCATAATATGGACATCTCCATCCAAAACGATCCGATTGAATTATTCAACACGGTGGATGCTGACGCTGTTGTGCTGACCACCCTATCCCATCTCAAGGAAGTGTTTCCTCAGATCGATCAGTGCATTCAGGCCGATTTAAATGTTGTCTCAACATGCAAAGAACTGTCTTATCCTTGGGATCGGGAACCCGAGCTTGCCATTGATCCTCACAGCTCCCTGTCTAGAAGTCCAATCCATCAAAGTCTCACGAATGATGGACTCCTCGAAAAGACGGATTCCGTTTCAGAAGAAGATTGGAACAGGACTGTCCCCTGAAGCTTTTCATGACAAAATCAATAACAAAATAATCACGGGGCATGTGGGTTTGCTCGAGTCTATAAACATAGTTGCCGAGGGATTGGGCTGGAAGTTGGATGAAGAATACGATGAAGTCATTATCGAAGGCACCCCAAACATCCATGAACTTATCATTTGGGGAGTCCACGGAGACATAGGGAGAGTGGCAGTTACCGTGAACACCATTCCTCGAGCAGTATGAAGGATTTGCTTCCCGCAATAGCAACATCTTAATTAAACGGGGACGTTCCATTATGTACAACTCTATTGATACAAATATCAGATATCCTTTGGAATAATATAGGGTGGTACCTAATGGGACGTCCCCTAAAGATGAGGATGTTCCCGATTGACAAGTGCGCGCTATTGTGTTAAAAAAATTTATCACGCTAAGAACTTTAATCATAGAAAATCTTGTCACTTAAACAAATATCATAAGGGCAGGTGGCGAAATTGGCATACGCGCTAGGCTTAGGACCTAGTTCCTATTTAAGGAGTGCGGGTTCGAGTCCCGCTCTGCCCATTTTTCAGATAAAATAAAGGATCAAGATAGATCTAAAATGTCAGAAAACGTAAAAAATCTCAGCGAATGCAAAAAGGAAATCGATCTCGAGATTTCCTCCGCAGAAGTGATGAAGGAATGGGACCGAGTGGTTACTCAGTATGCTTCCAGAGCAAAAATCAAAGGATTTCGACCGGGAAAAGCGCCAAAAGACATGATCAAGCGCATGTACTATCCTGATATCAAAAAAACACTCATCAATAACCTTGTTCCCCAAGCTCTAAATAAAGAGTTGACCGAAAAAAAAATCACGCCTGTTGGCCAACCGGTTATAAGTGATCTCCATTTCAAAGAAAATGAGCCTCTTCGCTTTAAGGTTTCTGTAGAAATATGGCCTGAAATCCATCTTCCAAAGTATACAGGTATCAAAGTTTCAAAGAAAAAAGTATCGGTCACAGAAAAAGAGATCAAGGATTCTCTTGAAGAGCTGCGCACAAAATCAGTTCAGTATATCCCTACTGTGGAGAGGGGAGTGGAGGATGAAGATTATATTGTGGCTGAGATCAAAGGAAAAAATACCAAAACGAAAAGATTCCTTCCCACCGAAAAAGTCGTCATACTTGCCGGACATCAGGATAACGAGGAAGTATTGAATAAAAATATAATAGGCCTTAAACCAGGTGAACAGACGCATTTCAATATCCAATACAAAAATGATCATGAAAACAAAAAATTGGCGGGACAAGAAATCGAATATGACCTAAAGATTGAATCCATAAAAGAGAAAAAACTTCCGGATATCAATGATGATTTTGCCAAAGACCTCGGAGATTACAAAAATATCAATGATCTGAAGACTAAATTAAAGGAACAGCTTCGTGAGTCGAAAAAAGGCGCCCAGATACGAGAGATGGCAGAAGAAATCATTGGAAAGATATCCGAGCAAATGTCCTTGGAACTGCCGGAATCTGTGATCGAACAAGAATCCAACGCACTTCTAAACCGTCAATCATCTTCTTTGCCACAACATAATTTGTCTAAGGAAGCCCTTGATTCTTTGCGGAATGATATGCGCAAACGGGCTGTTCAAAATATTCAAAATCATCTGATTCTTACAAAGATCGCTGAGAAGGAAAAACTCAAGGTGACGGAGGAGGAAATAACAGAAGAAATGAAAACCATCGCTAAAACTCACAATGTCCCTCTGGCTAGAGTGGTTGAAAGCATAAATCAGGAGAGACAAAAAGAAGAGCTGAAGGATAACCTGCTCATTCGCAAGACAGTTGACTTTCTTGTCAAATCCGCTATAATAGAATAACCAATCCTTATGGCCTTAATTCCCTTTATCGTTGAACAAGATGGAAAGAGCGAGCGCGCTTATGATATCTATTCCCGCTTGCTCAAGGATAACATAATTTTTCTAAGCTCTGAGATTAATGATGATGTCGCAAACAGCGTTATCGCACAATTGCTGTATCTCGAGGCCGAAAACACAGAAAGAGGCATATACCTTTACATCAATTCTCCGGGAGGCAGTATCACTTCCGGATTAGCGATTTATGATACCATGCAATACATCAATGAGGAAATTTCCACGATATGTGTAGGACAAGCGGCTAGCATGGCAGCCGTGTTGCTTGCTGCTGGAACATCGGGCAAGCGTGTTTCACTGCCCAACTCACGGATCATACTGCATCAGCCTTTAGGCAGTTTTCAAGGCCAGGCTTCTGATATCGCCATCCAAGCAAAGGAGATACTTCGGCTCAGAGAGAATATTAGCCAAATATTGACAAAGCACACAAAACAACCGACTGAAAAAATACAGACAGACATAGAACGGGATTTCATCATGACCCCAGATCTGGCTAAGGGATATGGAATAATCGACGCCATCATTACAAAAAGAGCCCAATCTAAGATTTAGGCTCTTGATTTCATTCCCGATTAAGGATAAATAAGAGAAACCATGGATGATAGCAAACAGCAAGATTCAGACAACCAAACAAAGTGTAATTTCTGCCACAGAAATCAGACTCAGATCAGAAAATTGATCGCTGGCCCTGGGGGCGTGTTCATTTGTGATGGATGCATTGATGTAGCCCATTCCATCCTGTATCCCGATAATGAGAAAATTGTCAGAGATGCTCAAAAACTCGATATTTTCACTCCTGCCGAGATCAAAAAGGCACTGGATGAGTACGTTATCGGGCAAGATGAAGCCAAAAAAAAAATATCGGTTGCTGTATACAATCATTATAAAAGGGTTCAATACAAGGGAACGCTGGATGGGGTCGAATTGTCCAAAAGCAATATTCTTTTGATCGGATCCACCGGAACCGGGAAAACCCTCATGGCAGAATCGCTCGCAAAAATACTCTCCGTTCCATTTGCCATCGCCGATGCAACATCTTTGACAGAGGCAGGGTATGTCGGGGAAGACGTTGAAAACATCATTCTCAAGCTTTTCCAAGCCGCTGATGGCGATCTAAAAAGGACACAAAAGGGGATTGTTTATATCGATGAAATCGATAAAATAAGCCGAAAAAGCGAAAGCCCTTCCATCACGAGGGACGTCTCCGGTGAGGGAGTACAGCAGGCTCTCCTTAAAATAATCGAAGGGACTATTGCCAATATCCCCCCCCATGGCGGACGGAAGCATCCTCATGATGATTTCATAAAAGTCGATACCACAGACATCCTTTTTATCTGCGGAGGCACATTCATAGGCCTTGACAGAATTATTTCCAACAGGATAGGGAAGTCTGCGATTGGATTCCAATCCGATCTGAACAAGAATAAAAAAAAGGATCTTGACGATCTTTATGACAAGATTATCCCTCAGGATCTGATTAAATTCGGTATCATCCCTGAATTCATAGGCAGGATTCCTGTCGTTGCCACATTATCTGATTTAGGGCTAGAGGATCTTGTCCACATTCTCAAGAAACCCAAAAATGCGCTGATCAAGCAGTATCAGAAAATATTCGAACTTGAGGGGGTTTCGTTGGATTTTACGAGAGAGGCCCTGCGCACAATAGCCAAAAAAAGCCTGAAAAAGAAACTGGGAGCAAGGGGCTTAAAAAGCATCATCGAAGATCTGATGCTGGATATCATGTTTAATCTTCCATCTTCCAAACAGGAAAAACCGATAAAAATATCGAAGAAGATGGTGGAAATCATCGGAGTGTAAGCATGGATAGCACTAGCAATTCCGAAATTATTTTTAACGTGCCTTTGATTCCATTGAGAGACGTGGTTGTTTTTCCCTCCACACTTGTGCCTTTTATCATTGGACGTCCCTCCTCGATACAGGCTCTTGAAAGGGCAACGGAGAAAGACAAAATGCTCTTTTTGTCTTCTCAAATTGATGCCTCACTGGACAATCCCCATCAACGCGACATCCACTCGATGGGAGTCATTGCCAAGATCGTACGGGCTATCAAGATGGATGACAACAACATCAAAGTGATCGTGGAAGGCAGAAAAAGAGCACGAGTCATGGAATATTTAAGTACCTATCCTTTTTACCAGGTGTTAGTAAAGGAAGTTAGAGAAGTGGAAAGCGATAGCCCTGAAATTCAAGAAACCCTCCAAAGAGTTTTGTCTTTATTCGAAGATTATCTCAAACTCAGCCAAAATACCAATTTTGAATCCATCATTCCGGCTCTGAAGGATAATAGTCCAGATAGAATTTCGGATATAATTGCTTCTCATATGCATTTGCCTCTGGAGGAAAAGCAAAATATTCTGGAAACGATCAACAACTTTGAGCGATTGCGGAGATTGAATTTTGTCATAGAAAATGAGTTGCTAAAAATCCACTCCAAACTGAGAAAAGACGGCAAACGTTCCGGCCGGAGAAAGGTTCCTTACCGAGATCCTCAGCAGAAAATCTTTCCTCCGGGATTGAACATTCGGAAAGAAGACCAGCCGAACGAGATAGAAGAATTGCGCAAAAAAGTCAAAGAAGCTCGAATGCCTCAAGATGCAGAGGAGAAGGCTAGCAAAGAAATAGAACGGCTAGAGGCTATGCCACCTATGTCGGCTGAAGCAACCGTCTGTCGCAACTATCTGGATTGGCTTATTTCTTTGCCCTGGACCAAAAAATCGAGAGAGAAGAGAGACATCAAAGAAGCCAAGAAAATTTTGGATGAAGACCACCATGGATTGACAAAAGTTAAAGAAAGAATTTTGGAATATCTGTCGATTCGTCAGCTGGTCAAGAATCCTAAAGGTGTCATTTTGGGACTGATCGGTCCCCCAGGCGTTGGAAAAAGCTCTTTGGGTCAATCTATTGCACGCGCCACAGGGAGAAAATTCGTCCGCCTTTCCCTGGGAGGGGTGCGGGATGAGGCGGAGATCAGAGGACATCGCCGAACCTACATCGGCGCTTATCCTGGAAGAATCATTCAAATGATAAAGCGTGCAGGGACAAAAAATCCTGTCTTCCTCCTTGACGAAGTGGACAAGATGAGCATGGATTTCAGGGGAGATCCTGCTTCAGCCTTGATGGAAGTCTTGGACCCAGAACAAAACAGCACTTTTCTTGACCATTATATAGATACAGATTATGACCTGTCACAGGTTATGTTCATCGTAACTGCTAACATGCAGGAGCCCATTCCGAGACCCTTGCAGGATCGTATGGAGATGGTCCGTCTTCCTGGGTACACAGAAGATGAGAAACTTCAAATCGGCAAACAATTTCTCCTTCCGAAGCAGACAAAAGCTCATGGACTCAAAGACTCTATGCTCAAGATCACAGACAAATCCATTCAAAAAATCATTCGGGAATACACAAGAGAAGCCGGTGTCAGGAATTTAGAGCGGGAGCTCATGTCAGTTTGCCGAAAAGTTGTCAAAAAAGTCGTTTCCAAAGGGAAGGATTATAGCGAAACCGTCACGCCGAAGAAGTTGGAAAAATATTTGGGCATCCCACGGTTCAGGCGCTCAGAAATCGATAAAAATGACGAGATCGGAGGAGCTGTCGGAATGGCTTGGACAGAGTTTGGCGGAGAACTTCTCACTTTTGAGGTTACCAAAGTCCATGGCAAAGGAAACTTTTTGTTGACCGGTCAACTTGGAGAGATCATGCAAGAGTCGGCCCAAACCGCCTTCAGTTATGTGCGGGGAAAAATGTACGAACTGAGTATAGCTAAAGATCTGCACAAAAATTTCGACATACATATTCATGTTCCTGAGGGTGCGACTCCCAAAGAAGGCCCCTCGGCAGGAATCACGATTGCCACCTCCATCATTTCGCTTTTGACAGGAATCCCTGTTTCTAAGAAAGTGGCCATGAGTGGAGAAATCACCCTAAAGGGGAAAGTTTTGCCTGTCGGAGGAATTAAGGAAAAGCTATTGGCTGCTCACAGGGAAGGGATAAGAATGGCCATACTACCGGCTGATAATAGGCCGGACCTGAAGGATATGCCCAAAAATGTCAAGGATGACCTGACCATCCATTTTGTCGAGACCATGGAAGAGGTTTTGAGCCTTGCTCTGGTCAAAGAGATGCCACATAAACTGAAAAAAGAGAAAATTTCAGACTCATCTGAGGTCAAAGAGCCCCCTATCACTCATTAAAGGCAGATAGGTAAGATCAGTATATTCTAAATTCATAAAGAGGTATAAAAATGAAAGAGTACAATTTAGCAGAACTCGATGAAAAAGAACTTGAGGATCTCTACAAAATATCTTCTGAAGCAGGTTTAACAAAAAAAGATGTCGAGGAATCCAGCAAACAAAACCTCATATTCAAAATTCTGGAGGCCCAGGCGAAAAAAAACGGGCTGCTTTTTTCAGAAGGAGTGCTGGAATGCCTGGACGATGGATTTGGGTTTCTAAGAGCTCCTGAATTCAGCTATTTGCCCAGCCAGGATGACATCTATGTCTCTCCATCACAAATAAGGAAATTCCAGATGCGAACGGGTGATACCATATCTGGGATCGTTCGTCCTCCCAAAGAAGGGGAAAAATACTTTGCCCTTATCAAGATAGAAGCCATCAATTTTACCCATCCTGACGTTATATTCAAATCCCGGAGAAACATATATTTTGAAGGTCTCACTCCACTCTACCCTTTCGAAAAAATCGATCTTGAGGATGGGAATGCAAAAAATCTGGATGCTAGAGTGATGAATATGTTGACGCCTATAGGAAAAGGTCAGAGGGGCCTGATTGTATCTCCTCCCCGAGCAGGAAAAACAACCTTGCTCAAAACCATTGCAAAGTCTATCGAAAAAAATCACCCCGAAATATTTCTGATTGTTCTTCTGGTCGCAGAGAGGCCAGAAGAAGTGACGGATTTCAAAAGAACTATCCAGGGGGAAGTTGTTGCCTCTACTTTTGACGAACCCCCTGTGCGTAACGCCCAGGTATCCCACATCGTTCTGGAAAAAGCCAAACGTCTCGTAGAGATGAAAAGAGATGTGACAATTCTGCTTGACAGCATCACTCGTCTAGCCAGAGCTCATAATGCGATTATCCCTCCATCCGGCAAGGTTTTGTCAGGAGGAATCGACGCAAATGCGCTTAATAAACCGAAAAAGTTCTTTGGTTCGGCAAGAAAGATCGAAGAAGGGGGCAGTTTGACCATCATGGCTACGGCCTTGGTCGATACCGGAAGCCGAATGGATGAGGTTATCTTCGAAGAGTTCAAGGGTACGGGAAATATGGAGATTAACCTGGACCGCAGACTGGTGGATAAAAGGCTTTTTCCAGCCATCGATATCAACAGATCGGCCACACGTAAAGAAGAATTGCTGATCAAGGAAAAAGATCTAAATCGCATCTGGATATTGAGAAAGGTGCTGAGTCAGTTGAGCGAAGTGGAAGCCATGGAACTCCTGGTGGAAAAGATGTCCAAAACAAAAACAAATCAACAATTCCTGGATTCGATGAGCAAAGGCCTGTAATCCGCACTCTTCTCTATTCCCCAAAAATCTATCCCTCCACCAAGCCAAGGGAACCTCCCTATTTCATCCAGGGATAAACGTGTAGTAAAATTTTAAACATAGGAGAAAACTGCCAGCTCCTATCTCCCTGCAGAAAATATCTGTTCTACAACAGCCGAAGATATGGCCGCCTTTTGGTCTTATCCAACTGGTTTACCAGAAGGGAACAAGACGCTTCGGGGAGAAAGGAGATCAAGGCAACACCTTGTTTTTTAAAATGGCATATGTGTTTTAATGTGCTTTATATTGTATAATTCTGATTGAGAAGGGAAGTTTTGATATGAGGTGGCATCATGAAAATAAAAAGGCTTAAATTTTTGTTTCTAACGCAATTGTTTTTGTCCTTCATTATTGTTTCTTATCCGAAAAATGCAGAAATCTGTTCTGGAATAAAAATCGATCAGGAACGTTCGTTTCAGGTCGAAGAATGGGAGAAAGGACTAAATCAGCGCCAGCCACCGATCAAGATCATGGACGCCATCGGTCTCAAACAAGGTATGATTATCGGCGAGGTCGGGGCTGGCACGGGACGAATGACGATGTGGTTGGCTGATCGAGTGGGGGAGTCTGGCAAGGTGTACGCGAACGACATCGATAGAAGTGCCCTGGGCCATCTCAGAAGGCGATGCAAAAGAGATGGATTTAAAAACGTCGAGATAGTCGCCGGCGAGATGGAGGATCCTGGTTTTTCCACCGGATCGTTGGATGTTGCGTTCATGATCAATGTGTACCACCATTTGGCCGAACATGTCCCGATTATCCGGAACATCCGTCCCAGCCTGAAGCCTGATGGAATGCTCGTTATCGTGGAGTGTGATCCGGAAAAAGTGGATTGGGGGGATGAGCACGGGTGCTCCCGGCAAGAGGATATGATCCATGATCTCAAAACAGCGGGATTTGAAGTCGTTAGGATCGAGACGTTTTTGGATGAAGACAGTATTTATATCGCCAAGCCGATTATCTCCTTTTGATTTTTATCCTGCAAGAGGTGTCTTCGAAAGACACATCAATATGCAGGTTTCAATGTTGAGCCCGACAAAATATTTGGTACGCCATGATTCGACAAATTAGCCTGAATTCTTCTTACATAGTATTGTGTCCCGCCGTAGAATAATAATGTTTATGAATAATTCATGTTAGCTATTATTTAAATAGTTCTATGTAAAGCCAGTACAGAAATCCCACAGTGTAAACAACAATCAGGATCCAAACGATGATCCCGATTGTTTCACTGATGTTTTTAAGGAAGGAAGAGCGGCCTTTGGTTTTTTTCCCTATCTGTGAAATGACATAGGCGACCGCGATGATCAACAGGAAATACAGCCACTTGCGCATTGGATTCTAACGCATTATTCGAGAAACATCGGTATTAGTCAAGTTCGCTTTTCTCATTCCGATTGACATGCCAAAATAGGAATGATAATGTCCTCATTGATCCCATAATTTAAATTTACTTTTAGAGATACAGTGTCAGCACAGGAGGTAATCATGAAATCATTAAAAAAACCCGTGTTTTTAACCGCATTCGTTTTTTTGTTGATCTCGATTAATCCGTTATTTGGTGAAGAAAAATCTCTGTTTTCGATAGATGACTACTTTGCTGTTGTATCTATGAATGTGGCAGACATGACAGATGACGGCCAATGGTTGGTTTGTACGAAAAGCACAAGAGGAGATAGCCTCCCGAGAGACAATTACAGGTATGGTGATCCCACATATATAGCACCGTTTCAGGTTGATGTGATTGTTTTGAACACAGCGACCGGAGAACAGATTAAACTTTTTGATCAAAAAAAACATGTCCGGTCTCTAACTTGGTCACAGGATGGGAAAATGCTTGCTTTTTTCATTTATGAAAATGGGGAGTATCGGTTATCCATCTGGCATCGCCTTTCTCGGAACTTTGAAGATGCCGAGATTCCACAAAAATTGCCGATTGCGTCAAACTCCCATTTAACTTGGTCTCCTGAAGGAGATAAGATCTTTTTTTCTGTCAGGGACCCTGAGTGGATAAAGAAATGTACCGATCTCTTTGAATATGCGATAAAAGACCCCATTATTATCCATGATTCAGAAAATCCATTCCTGCTTTGGGACAAAATGCGGAATAGACTCGGAAACCTCATGATACCTGTTGTTTGGAATAGAGGGAATAAGGAGTTGATCAATCTCCTACCTGAAACCCTTCTTAATTCCGTCCGGATTTCCAAAGACGGAAAATACATGATTTTTGAACGAGATATTACAGAAAAGACAGATTATGATGTCATATTTGGAACCACAAATCAGTTGGAAATCATGGCTCTGCCAGAGGGCTCTCCCCGAGTGTTATTGAAAGAATACAAGCAGAGAAGGTTGCGCTGGAATAAAGAAAACAACATGCTTGCTTATGCGGATAAGGGGAATGTTTTTGTTATGGGTATCGAAGATGAGGAGCCCCGAAATTTGACTAGTAAAAAGGAAGAAGATAAAGAGCAAAACAAGAACTCCGAGGAACGGAAGGATAAAGAGAAAAGTGAGAAAAAGGAAGAAAAAAAACAGAGATTCAGCATACAAATTTTCAGCCCAGATGGGAGGCAATTGCTTTGCACAAGTTCCCGCTTTGTTCCCGAAGAGGAGCAGCCCTATCGTCAGACAACACCTCCTCAGCAATTTTGGCTGATCGATGTAAAAACCGGTGAAAGGCAAATGATCTATGAGTCATCGGAGGACCCCGAAAAACGTCCCTCTATTCAGGTCGTTGACTGGAGCCCTGATGGCAGGTCTGTGTATTTCAGCTATTCGGCACATGATAAATACGATCGGGGGCTTGTGAAGTTTGATCTAAAAAGCCTGGAATTTTCTGATTTGCTGCGGAGCGAGCATATCTACCGGAGATGGAGGATGTCAGAAGACGGGCAGATTTTTATATTTTCAGATTCTGATGGGGATTATCCTGCGGAGTGGTATTCGACAGATATAAAATTCTCCAGGATAAAAAAGCTAACGAACTTGAATCCTCAGCTAAAGGAAAAAGCAGTTAGCCATACAGAGCTCATCTCTTACAGGGATACGGATGGACAAAAACTGTATGGAGTGCTTTTTTATCCGGCAAACTATAAAATGGGTAAAAAATATCCCTTGATAACAGAGGTTTATGAGAGATATTTCGACAACGGATTTAACTCAACCTTAAACATTTTGACCTCAGCTGGCTATGCTGTCCTTCATCCTTCAGTCCACTTCAATAGAGGATATCCAGGTGAAGCCTGGGAAAAGGGCGCCCTTTCGGCTATTAACAAAGTTATAGAAATGGGGGTTGCTGATCCAGAACGGCTTGGTATTCAAGGGACAAGCTACGGAGGGTATGCGACGGTTCTCCTGATCACTCAGACGGACCGTTTTAAAGCAGCCATCAACAACTCTGGCAAGGTCAATATGGTTAGTTTCTACACCCAAAGTCCTCGATTGGGGATTCGTAATATCCATGCTCCTGAGAAAAGCCAGGATAGGATAGGGGGGACGATGTGGGAATACCCTGAGCGTTATCTGGCTCACTCAGCCATCCTTTATGCTGACCGTATCAACACACCGTTGCTTTGCATTACAGGCGATCAAGATCCAAACGTAGAGGCTTTTCAATCGCAGGAGATCTACTATGCCCTGAGGAGGTTGGGGAAAAAAGTCGTCTGGCTTCGTTACCACAACGGCGCCCATGGTGGTCCTCACACAATAGAGGAGCGCAAGGACATGTACCAAAGAATGATTAATTGGTACGATAAATATTTGAGAGAGAATTTACAGGAGAAAAAACATTAGTTTTTGTTAGCGATCCCAACTGACTTTATATCTTTTTATGACGTTGAATCCTTCTTCGTTTTCATCGGCAGCATAGGCCTTCCCATTTTTCCAAACGCTGACATTGATTTTGGATGTAAACTGAGCGATGTATCGCCCTTCTGGGTCAAAGATATCGTGAACAAATTCGTCTTTTTCTTTCCCTTTCTCCCAGGTCCGGACAAAAATCCGACCTTTTTCATCTAATGTGAATAATTGGAAAGGAGGAAACATCTTGGGGAATTCGAACATCTCCTTTAAATTGACTGGACTCATGTTAGCGACACTGTCTATTCTGCCCAAAATTTCTTCTTTGTCTTCCTCTGTAATCTTCTGTGGCTGGAAATCTTTTCGGATGGATTTGACGAGTTTTCCTGCCGCGGTGTACATATTGATTTCATAATCATGATTCCGGCCGTAATAGATGTTCCCAGCACTATCGAACTGAAAGATGGAGATCATGTCCATCAAGTTGATTTTATTGCCCGATCCCGGAATAGGAATAGGGAATCCGATCTTATCGAGGGAGAAAACGGATTTCAATTCAGTATCGAGTTTCAAAATTTCGAAAAACATCTCCTGCCCTTCTAGCTTCAGTTCTCTCCCCATAAAATTTCCTTGAGAATCCATCAGGAGATTGACCAATTGAAATCGGGTAGCATAGGATACATGATTGATGTATTTGCCCTGTTTTGTAAAATAAACCATTTTTTTTCCCAATGCATCATCAACAGCCAATTCATTGCCCGGAGCGAGATGGATGCCTGCAGGCATCTGGAACTCTCCTGGGCCTTGCCCTTTTTCACCAAACGCATGAACGAATTGGCCAGAATTATCGAAAACTTTGATTTTTTGATCTTTAAAATCGAGGGCATAAATTGTCCCGTCTTCGTCCACGACAAAACTTGAAAGCTGGGAAAATGCTTCATCAGGATCATCCGACTCCCCGATGACAATTTCCAATTCTAATTTCATTTTTGATGGTGTGCCTTTGGGAGGATTGGGCCTTTTTTTATTCTGAATGATTTGGACATCGGCCACTGTTTTTATTTTTTGACCCGCAGTGTATGAAAAAAGAACAACGATCGAAAACATGCTAATGGCGATGCGTATGATAGTTTTCATGATTTTTCTCCATTTATATATACGATTATACGGGATTTTAAGCCTACATTAAAATCACACATTTTGTTTTCAAATCAAAAGGGTTAAAATAGAATCGTAAATGAAAAACCTAAGAGAATACGGGAATGCACCATTTACAACAGCAGTTATCCATGGGGGGCCGGGCGCGGCAGGGGAAATGGCACCGGTTGCCCGGGAAATTTCTTCGATACGCGGAATTCTGGAGCCACTTCAAACAGCCAACACCATCCAAGGACAAATCGAAGAATTAAAGGATATCTTGACAAAACAGGGCAAGCCTCCTGTGATATTGATCGGATGGTCCTGGGGTGCTTGGTTGAGTTTCATATTTACCTCGCAGAACCCGGCAATAGTAAAAAAACTCATCCTGATAGCAAGCGGTCCGTTCGAGGAAAAAGATGCCCAAAACATCATGGAAACCCGACTAAATAGGCTGAAAGAAGAAGATTGTGCAGAAGCTCTTCTTCTGATCAATACATTAGAAGATCCTACTATGACAAACAAAGATGATGCCTTGATGCGGCTAGGAAAGTTGATTTCCATAGCCGACTCGTTTGATCCCATTCCACACAAAAGTCAAATTCTGGAGTGCCGGTACGACATCTATCAGAGCATATGGGAACAGGCCGCAAAGCTTCGAAGAAATGGAAAACTCTTAGAATACGGGACAAAAATCCAATGTCCAGTGGTTGCCATTCATGGCGATTTTGATCCTCATCCTGCCGAAGGGATCAGAGGTCCTCTAGATCGAATCCTCAAGGATTTCCGGTTCATATTGTTGGGAAAATGCGGCCATACTCCTTGGATTGAAAGAATGGCGAAAGGCATATTTTATGAAACGCTCAGGAAGGAATTGGAAGGTCAGACACAATGAGGGGACGTTTCAAATGATCTGCCGCAAATGCCGCACGAACAACCCAGAATCTTCTGTTTATTGTGTTTCGTGTGGTCAACCCCTAATCCGTAAACCAAGAACGAAATTGAAAATCGTACCCTGGTATATCCTCGTTGCAGGCATGTGTGTCCTTCTCATCGGAGCCTATTTCATTTTTAAGATGATTTTACAATCTCCCCAGAAAGAAACATCAACTCTTGCCGCAACTACAAAGGGAGGGTCCATCCATGCAGCGCCCGCGGAAGAAAAGGAATATCCTTTGATTATAGGAGGCATTGTCGTTAAAGACTTTGAGGGCAGAGAAATATCTGAATGTGTTTCAGCCATATGTGGTGGAAATTGGATCGCTTTGCCTGTTTGGTCCCTTTTAGGAGGAAAAAACCTGGTTTTTCAGACGGCGGAATCGGAGGAGATTCCGGTAGAGAGAGGGATCTGGGCTACCGGTGATCCTTTAGTCATTTTAAGACTTGAGGCCGATCAATTAGAGAAAACCCCCAAGTTTTATCCCTGGAAACAATACAAGCCTCTGGAATGGCGCTCATTCCTCAAGAAAAACTCCGGTTTTCAAGTGGACACCGCCTCTCCAGAAAAGAGAGGCACGTTCCTGAGCTTCCCGTTGCCGTATGAAATACAGGAAGCAGGCGTGTTTATGCAGGAAGGCCATGTAGTAGGATGGGCATTTCCCGATTGGCTGGATAACGGGTATTTATGGGGAGGTCCTGCCGGAGTCGATCTTTCCCCTGATGTTCGAATGGATCAGTTTTTTCATTCCATACTTGCCGATTGGCGCGAAGCAGACTTTAATAATGTCTTGAATATGGGAGAGGGCACTCCTGCTGTTTTAAAATTAGAGGTTTTTGCCGAGGGATTACGCATGGATTCCCAATTCTCTGAAGAAGATGTTCCGTATCAACTCAGGCCTCAATCTATTATTGAGCACATGCACTCCCTTGCCTCGGAACTCCTAAAAAATGGTTTGGCGAGAGATGTTATCCGAATATTTGATGAGAACATTATCATCGAAGCCCAGAATCTAACGCTTCTGAAAGATTCCGTCTTAGCCCGAGTAGAATTAGAGAATTACAATAAAGCTCTAATGTTCCTGGAGAGAATAAAAAAAAATATTTTTGAGATAAAAGGACAGGCGATTTCCGGACTGAGCCAATTCCACGCTAAGCTTTACAAAGACTGGCTGAGAAAAATCCTGGATCAAGGGGGCTACTACAGCGGCATGGTAGCTTTTGAGGAGGCGAAACGTCATTTCCCTGATGATATAGAACTCCACCTACTTGGGGTGGAAGTGGCTCTGGCAGAAAAAAACTGGTCTAGAGCCAGAGAGTTGCTCCAAATGCGGAACTATCCGGAGACCATGAGGGACTGGGTCGGAGAATTGGAGAACAACATCCAGGAAGTGCAGGAAAACGAAGGGGCGGTCACGGTCCGGTTCAATCCGGGAGCCAAACATATCCCTGTGAAAGTCTTTCTCAACGGAACTCATTCCTTCCGATTTATTCTCGACACAGGTGCCACAATGTGTTCCATTCCGTCCAGTGCAGTAGATAGGCTGAGGATAGATCTCGACCGAACCACACCCACCAGACTTATATCGACGGCGGGGGGATATGCCGAGACCTATGAGGTCAAACTCAAATCTGTTGAATTAGAGGGGTATCGTGTTTTAAACGTGGAAGCACTGATTATTGATATCCCCGGTTTTCGGGATTGCGGACTTCTCGGGCAAAATTTCCTCAACAACTTCCACATCGAGATCGACAACCAAAAAGGTATTCTTCGGTTGAAAAAAAAGTGAATGTCCTGTTGAGGTTTACTGTTCGTCACGGATAATTTGTCCTCCATGGATGACCATTATTGGATTCAACAGGGCCTCAACATTTTTGGTACTCCTTTATTGTCGAATGGCTATTTCCCCTTGATTTCATCAAACCAAACAGGCTAAAGTGTTAGGAAAAAAATGGACATCATAAAGCAACTCACATCCGAACTCAATCTCAAGATAAAACAAGTTTCAAACACCCTGGATCTTTTTGCTGAAGGCGCCACTATTCCTTTTATAGCTCGTTACAGAAAGGAACATACGGAAAACCTGGACGAAACACAAATAAGGGACATCGCGCAAAAATACCAATATTATAAAGATCTGGACGAGAGACGGGGCACCATTCTCGAATCCATCAAATCGCAAGGAAAGCTCACTCCCAATCTGGAAAAAAACATTCTTAATACCACAAATAAGACCGAACTGGAGGATTTGTACCTGCCCTATAAACCGAAAAAAGCGACCAGGGCTTCCAAAGCCCGGGATGCTGGGTTGGAGCCGCTGGCTCATTGGGTCCATGAACTCCGAGAAGAAACGGCCGATCTCATTTCTAAGGCAAAAGATTTCATCAGCAAGGATAAGGGTTTTGATACTCCGGAAAAAGCTCTTCAGGGAGCTTGCGATATCCTGGCTGAGGAACTATCCGACGATGCAGGCATCCGCAAACAACTGAGGAGTCTTGCTTTACGAGAAGGTTTTTTTGTCTCGACTGTCAAGAAGCAATCTGCCACCCAAAAAACCAAATTTCAGATGTATTATGATTTCAAAGAAAAATTGGACCGGATCGTTTCCCACCGGATGCTGGCCATGCTCCGTGGAGAACGAGAAAAGGTTTTGAGCCTTAAGCTTGAGGTTCCCGCAGATAAATCCTTGACACAATTGGAATCTGGCTTTATCAGGCATCCTCGAAGCGCCGCTTCTGGTATTCTCAAAGATGTCGTAAAGGATAGCTACAGCCGTTTACTCCTTCCAGCGACAGAAACAGAAATTCGACGTGATCTTCGGGAAAAATCGGAACAGGAGGCCTTTAAAGTGTTTTCGGCAAATTTGCGTGAACTCCTTTTGGCAGCACCTGCCGGACACAAGCCGGTTTTGGGCATCGATCCCGGGTTCCGGACTGGCTGCAAAATAGTCGGTTTGGACAAATATGGGAAATTTTTAGAGTATCAGACCATTTATCCGCATCCGCCACAGATCGACAAAGAAAAAGCGGAGAAAACAATCATAAATATGGTTGAAAGACACGGGATCGAGCTTATCGCTGTAGGCAACGGGACAGCCAGCAGAGAAACCGAAGCTTTTGTCCGGAACGCGATAAAGAAAATTACAGAAGATAGACGCCCAATCTGTGTAATTGTCAGCGAGGCCGGTGCCAGTGTTTACAGTGCCTCAAAGGTGGCAGCTAAAGAATTCCCGGATTTTGATGTGACGGTCCGCGGGGCCATTTCTATCGGACGCAGGCTCCAGGATCCGCTGTCCGAATTGGTGAAGATAGATCCCAAGGCTATCGGCGTAGGCCAGTATCAACACGATGTGAATCAATCGAGCCTCAAGTCTGCCTTAGAGGATGTGGTGGAAAGCTGTGTCAATATGGTTGGCACCAACCTCAATCTTGCATCCGTCGAGCTCCTTAAGTATGTGGCCGGTTTAAGCCGAACAACGGCAACGCATATCGTGGAATATAGGGATAAACACCAGGCTTTCTCATCCCGAAAGGAATTAAAAAAGGTGCCCGGGATAGGGGAAAAATCATTCGAACAGGCAGCCGGATTTTTGCGGATTCCCGATGCGCCCAATCCGCTCGATAACTCGGCCGTTCATCCTGAGCGTTACGCATTGGTCGAAAAAATGGCCAATGCTGTGAAGAGCCCCTTGGAAAAGATCATCGGGAATGTCGCTCTTGTCAGGAGAATTCCCAAGGAAAAATTTATCTCTGGGGATGTGGGACTTCCTACCGTGGAAGATATCCTGCTAGAACTGGAGAAACCGGGTCGAGATCCCAGGGAAGAATTCCGGTACGCCCATTTTTCCGATGAAGTGAAGGAAATGGCAGACCTTGAACCCGGCATGAAACTCGAGGGCACTGTTACCAATGTCACCAATTTTGGGGCATTCATTGACATCGGAATCCACCAAGACGGTTTGGTGCACATCTCACAGATTGCGGACTGTTACGTGGATAATCCCCGGAATTTCGTCAAGGTCGGCCAGATCGTTAAGGTCAAAGTGCTCCAGGTGGATGTGGATCTGAAGCGGATAAGCCTTTCTCTTAAAAATACGTCATAGACAAAAAGTTGTTCAATCCCGCATCTTGATTTTCTCATCTTTCTGCTATAGGCTAAAAACTCATATTAACACCAAAGGAGGTTAAGGCAATGAAATGTCGAGACATTGTGATTTTATCCGTGGCTTTAATTGTTTTTTTTGTGAGCCCGCAATGGGCACAGGACGACTGCTCCAGTTTTTTGGTCACCAAAGGAGCATCCCAAGATGGCTCTGTGATGATCACTTACACCTGTGACGGAGAATTTCTGCCCCATCTGGAATATACTCCTGCACAAGATTATAAGCCGGGTGAATACATTGAAATTTCAGGAAGGGATGGCAAACTCAAAGGCAAGGTCAAACAGCTGCCGCACACCTATGCTGTTATAGGATTGATGAATGAACATCAGTTAGCCATAGGAGAAACCACATTCGGAGGACGGAATGAACTGAGGAATCCAGAGGGTCTGTTGCATTATTTTACCTTGATGCACCTCGCTTTACAAAGGGCAAAAACGGCAAGAGAAGCGATTAAAGTCATGGCTTCTCTAGTGGAAGAATACGGATACGCAAGCAGCGGCGAATCCTTCTCGATCGCTGACACGGAAGAAGCTTGGATCATGGAGATGATCGGCCCAGGTCCTGGCGGAAAGGGTGCCAACTGGGTGGCGTTGCGGATTCCTGATGGCTGCATTTGCGCTCACGCCAACATGTCCCGTATCGGAGAATTTCCTCTGAATGATCCTGAAAATTGTTTGTATTCGGAAAATGTGATCTCGTTTGCCGAACAAAAGGGATATTATGATAAAAAATCCGGTCAACCATTCCGTTTTCGCTATGCCTATGACCCGCCCAAGCCATCATCCCTGCGGACATGTGCGGCACGTGTTTGGAGCATGTTCCGACGGAGTGCCCCGTCGTTGAATTTATCTCCTGATTTTCAACGCGGCGTGAAAAACACCAAACCTTATCCCCTCTGGATAAAACCCGACAAAAAGCTTTCCTTGCATGATGTGATGGGCATCATGCGCGATCACTATGAAGGAACCCCCTTCGATATGACTGTTGGCATAGATGCAGGGCCTTTTGGAACCCCTCTCCGTTGCCGTGGACTCACCTGGGAAATCGACGGAGCGGAGTACAGTTGGGAACGCCCCATCTCCACCCAACAAACAGCTTTTTCGTTTATTTCACAATCTCGGGACTGGTTGCCTGATCCTATCGGGGGTGTGTATTGGTATGGCTGGGATGACACTTATACGAATTGTTATGTTCCCCTGTACTGTTGCATCAATGATATTCCCAAATCGTTTGCGCGCGGTGATCTGCAGAAATTTTCCTGGGAGTCGGCTTGGTGGGTGTTTAATTTTGTGTCCAATTTTGCCAATTTAAAATATTCTTACATGGTCAAAGATATTCAAAAAGTTCAATCCGCTCTGGAAAAACAGCTCATTTCCCTCCAGCCCGTAATCGAAAAAGCAGCCCTCGATTTGCACTCAAAAGATTTCGATCTTTTGGTTAAGTATTTGACAAATTATTCTGTCTCTCAAGGGGACATGGTGGTGAAGCGCTGGATTGAGCTGGGGGAATTTCTCATCACAAAATACAATGATGGATATGTCAAAGATGAGAGAGGGCGCGCTCGCGGCATGGGTTATCCCTCAGAGTGGCTGAAAAATGTGCTGGAATTAAAACCAAACCAGTTTAAATTGCCGAAATGGGGAGACGAAGGCAAGGATGGAAGGCTGCCCTGATTCTAAGGCACGAGCACGACCTTTCCGATGTTGCGACGCTCTTCGATATACATATGAGCCTCAGCGACCTTCTCGAACGGAAAAACACTGTCCACATGCGGCCTTACCCATCCTTCATCGACGCCTTTCATGATTGCCCGCATCCAGGGACGGATTTTATCTTCGATTCCCCACATATGGCCGATATTCACTCCGAATATCCCCTTGTTGGCATTCATCAACCTCACAGGGTGAAAACGAGGCATTTTTAAGACTGTTCGCATTAGGTTGAACTTTACGCTGAATCTAGTTTGGGTGGCCGTTGATAATCCAAACAAACCCAGGCGACCTGTCCTTGCGAGAGCTCGATAACTTTTCCAAGTATTTTTGCCGCCAATCGGATCTATTATCAAGTCAACCCCTTGGTCCTCAGTAATTTTTTTTATCTCGTCGAGCCAATCTTGAGTTCGGTAATCTATCACATTTTCAAAGCCTCGTTCTATTAAAAATTCATGCTTATGGGCACTTGCCGTACCATAAGTGATTGCGCCGATATGTTTCGCAATATCCAGAGCAGCTATTCCTACGCCGCTTCCTGCGTTGTGGATCAGCAACCGTTCATTTTGTTTGAGCCCTCCCATCACAACCAGCAGCTGGTATGCGGTCAAGTAATTCACAGGAATCGCTGCTCCCTGTTCAAAATTCAGCGAATCAGGTTTTTTTACCACATAGGAAAAAGGAGTGATGACTTTTTCCGCATATCCTCCAAAACGCATGATCGCTATAACGGGATTTCCCATTAAGGATGAATCCACCCCCTCTCCAACGGATTCGATCAAGCCAGAGACTTCATACCCCACAACACAGGGTTTTTTCGGCGCATCCGGATAGATTCCTTTGCGAGCCATGATATCTGCAAAATTGATACCGGTCGCTTTGACATCGATCGTCACTTCTCCTTTTCCTGGCTGAGGCTCGTCAACCTGGTGAATCTTTAAAACCTCAACGCCTCCAGCTTTTGTCATCACGATTTGCCGCATCGGTTTTTCCTCACATTCACGTTAATATCGATTCGGGAGCATAGCACAGGGAAATCGATGTCGTCAATGTTGGAATATTTGCATTTGACATTTATCCTGGCTTTGTGAAAGATGGGGGAAATGAGATGGAGGGGAAAATGAACAGTGAAAATAATTCTTTTGGCTTCCTGTACAAATTTTTGGGGCTTTTCACAAAAATTCATCCGGGTGAAGCTGCAACTTTATTGCTCCTGACGCTCACAGCCTTCCTGGTTCTGGGAGCTTACTATATTGTAAAGCCGGTAAGAGAAGGCTTGATCCTGGGCGGCACTAGCGCGGAATTCAAAAGTTATCTAGGGGTGGCTGCGGTTATCCTGCTCATATTTGTGGTAAAGGCATTCAGCCGGATCGCTTCCAAGGTTTCCCGGCAAAAACTCATAACTTGGGTCACTTTCTTTTTTATTTCCAACTTGATCATTTTTTATCTTTTATCGTTCACAAACATATCCAAACCAGTCTACGGAACGGCCTTTTTTATTTGGATCGCCATATTCAATGTCATGGTTGTAGCCCAGTTCTGGGCCTTTGCTAATGATACCTACACGCCGGAAGAAGGAAAACGCTTGTTTCCCATGGTGGCTTTTGGCGCCACTTTTGGAGCATTCGCCGGCAGCAAAGCAGCAGGCTGGCTAGTGGCACCCATCGGAAGGTTTCAGTTGATGCTGGTGTGCGCCGGTACTTTATTCATATCCGTTGTTCTCATTTGGATCGTTCACAGGAGGGAAATCAACAAATCACAGCCTGCAAAAACTGGAGAGCAGCCCGTGGATGAAAAACCGGAGAGTGATAAGGAAAAACCTCTGGGAAAAGAGGGCGGATTCAAGCTGGTTTTTAAGAAAAGGTATTTATTGTACTTGGCGATATTTATTCTTATGCTAAATTTTATCAACACCAACGGCGAGTTTATCCTGGGTCACGTAGCCAGAAGCACTGCTGCGCAGGCCGTTGAGACGAGCACTGCCGGAGGGTTGGTCCTCGATGATTACATCACCAAATTTTATGCTGATTTTTTCTCGATCGTGAATCTATTGGGCTTATTCATCCAGCTCTTCTTGGTTTCAAGAATATTCAAATGGTTCGGGATCAGGGGTGCCATTTTTTTTCTTCCCCTGATTTCTCTGGGAGGATACATGTTCGTGGCTTTGGGAGCTTCACTTCTGATCGTTCGTTTGACAAAAACTCTGGAGAACAGCACAGATTATTCATTGATGAACACTACAAGGCATTCTCTCTTTCTGGTCACTTCCCGAGAAGAAAAATACAAGGCCAAAGCGGCTATCGATACCTTTTTCCATAGGGGAGGGGATGTCCTGTCTGGAGTTTTAGTCCTGGTTGGGACAACTTTCTTGGCTCTGAACATTGAAGGCTTTGCTGTTTTTAATGTCTTTTTAGCTTTGATCTGGATCTTTGTCGGTTTCCTGGTGGCACGTGAACATAAAAAGATCTCTTCGGGATTGACAGGCTCAAAACCATAAGACAAAATCTCTCCCTATATTTCCATTGGGTAACAGATATAATAACGAAGTTTTTGACATAAAATGAATTTATAACCAAGAAGGGAGCAGTATCATGATGCCCAAAAATATTTCCCTCTTTATTTTATTTTTTTTGTTTATCTTCCTGATTGCAAATCCTGCGCTTTGCCAGGAGATGCTAACAGTGGGCGGAGTTACGTGTTCTTCAGGAGAGTTAAAATCGGGATTTATAAACGTTCCAGCCGGATCGGATGGGCCTGAAATCCGAATACCGATAACAGTTGTGAATGGAAATAAAAAAGGCCCGGTACTGGCTTTGACCGCCGGCATTCATGGCTATGAGTATCCTCCGATCCTAGCTCTTCAAATGCTTATACCTCAGCTCGATCCCACAAAAATTAACGGCGCCGTGATTTTAGTGCATGTTGTTAATATCCCTTCTTTTCTGAAACGGACAATCTACTATAATCCTTTTGATTGGAAGAATCAGAACCGTGTTTTTCCAGGAATTATCGATGGAACCATGACCGAGCGGATTGCTTTTCAGATTACAGACCAAGTGTTAAAACAGTGTGATTATCATCTGGATCTTCACTGCGGGGACGGCAATGAGGACCTCATGACATATCTTTATTACACAGAAACAGGCAATCCTGAATTGGATAATAAAACTATGGCATTGGCCATTAATTTCGGATTCAAAACCATCATTCATGTGACAGCCGATCCCAAAGTGCAGAAAGCTTCTATGTGTGCAAATGCATCGTTATTCATGGGAAAGCCTGCGATAACAGTGGAATGTGGCAAGCTTGGCCGGACTGATGAACAGGACATCGCTGCCATCTTGCAAGGTTGTTCGAATATCCTTAAATATTTAAAAATGATCGATGGCAAGCCAAATCTGATGTTCGATCCGATCTGGGTTAAAAAAACAACATATATCAGATCAGAACATGAGGGGATATTCTATCCACTTAGCCAAGGAGGAGCTCACGTCCAGAAAGGAGAACTGCTGGGGTATCTGACAGATTTTTTCGGGAACATCATTCAGAAAGCTGTTGCGCCACACGATGGCATCGTTATGTATATCATCGCTACACCGCCGATGAGCAAAGGGGAGCCGATGGTTAAAATCGGTGGCTTTTAACTTTTTTGTAAATATCGAAGAATAAAGGTGTATACTTCCATGAGTATCTAAGGAGGAAAGGATGCCCAATAATAAATTTCGGATCATGCTTTTTTCTTTATTAGTCGGGTCGATATTGGCAGGACTCTGTTGCTCAAACACAAAATATCCTGACGGGCTATATGCCGAACTACACACCAACAAAGGTTTGATTGTTTTGGCTCTCGAATACGAAAAAACCCCGATGACCGTAGCCAGATTTGTCGGCCTTGCCGAGGGGACGATAAAAAACGAAGCTTTGCCTGAAGGTGTCCCGTTCTTTGATGGCTCCAAATTCCACAGGGTCGTCCCCGGTCATGTGATTCAGGCCGGAGCTCCCGATACAGAAGGAGAAGGCCAGTTGGGCTACATGTTCCCCAACGAGATCCATCTAGAGCTTTCCCATAACCGTGCCGGCATTTTAGGTATGGCCAACGGAGGGCCTCACACAAATGGCAGCCAATTTTATATCACGCTGGATGATCGGTTCTATCTTGATGGGGATTACACCGTTTTTGGCGAAGTTGTGGAAGGAATGGATGTTGTTAACGCGATCATCCAAGATGATGTGATCCATAACGTTAAAATCGTGCGATGCGGAGAAGGGGCTAAACGATTCCGAGCCGATACCGAAACGTTTTATAACCTTATGGGTCGAGTTCAAAAAAGGATGCAGGCACAAGAAAAAGAGAAAATGGCACGAGAATCGGCAACCATCCAAAAACTGTGGCCGGATGCCGTAGAAACGGATTCAGGTCTGAGGTATATGATAGTCAAGAAAGGAAAAAGCAAAGTCCCTGAGTCCGGTTCCAAAGTCCGGGTCCGTTACACCGGCGAAATTCTCGGTGGAGCAAAGTTTTTCAGCACAGTAGAGGGCATTCCGGACGATGATCCGCCGGCTGAAGAATTTGTCATGGAAATGGGCAAAAACCACATAACTCCTGGATTCGATCAGGCCGTTAGCCAGATGCGAGTATGGGAGAAGAGGATCCTCATTCTCCCTTCTCAACTGGGGTACGGAACGGGTGGATTTTATGCCAAGGAAGTAGAGAGAAAAAAACGTTTTGTCATATCACCCAACTCCACACTGATTTATGAAGTGGAACTTCTTGAAATAATTTTCTGATTACTTACCGATCACGATATCCTTTGACAACACACCGCGCTTCTTTTTCTGGCCACGACATACAGGTCGACAAGATCAGGATATTCATCCGCCCACTTTTTGAACCAGCAGACCATCTCTGTGTAGGTATGGTAGTGCGGGGAAAAAGCTCGGACCATGGCGGTATCCAGCAACCGTCCAATATTTCGATTCTTTGTCTTCCCGAGACTGATCCTGACAGATACTTTGTTACCCACGGCTGTTTCTTAATCCATTCGTTCAGTAATCGCTAGTCATGATAAACAGGGGCTTATCAGTGAAGCTCTTGTAATATGGCCGAAGCCTTTCTGTGTTGTAATATTTGGCCACATCCACCACTTTTTTAGTGCTGGTGACCGATTCGATCGGGACGTTACCATACTTCCCATTCCTCAGGCTGACCAGACGCCCCGCCGTTCCTCCCAAAACAAGGTCCAAAGCCAGATTTCCAAAAGCCATCGGGACAATGGAATCGATTGCATCCGGATCACCACAGCGCACAAGATAGCTCAGTCTCTGGTTAATCAAGTTGATCTGACGGCCGTTGTTGTATTTTGGGGATAGTTTTTTTAGCTGGTTGGAAACCAAATCTCCGATGCCGCCGAGTTTTTTGTGGCCATACATGTCCTGACCATCGGTCTCGAATACCATATCCCCATCCTCGAAAATGGCCCCTTCAGAGACCAGCACCACCGAATAATGACTAGGATTAGTTTTCCTGTCCTCAGTCAGAAGTTCGCACAGCCGTTCTATGCTAAACTTATATTCAGGGATGACACAGCGGTTAGCGGCTCCTGCCATGGTCGGCAGAAGGGCCGTAAATCCCGCATACCGACCGAATACTTCGATGACGAGAAACCGCTCGTGCGATCCAGCCGTGGTTCGAAGGGCATGAGTTAGGGATATAGTCCGGGTCACACAGGTGCTGAAACCTATGCAATAGTCTGTTCCTGGCACATCATTGTCCATGGTTTTGGGAATACCGATAACTTTGATCCCTTTTGTGTGAAGGTGAACGCCATAACTTAAGGTGTCATCACCTCCTATGGGAATAAGATAATCTATGTCGAGGGCATCCAGATTTTTGAGTACTTCAGGGGTCAGATCGTTAATTTTCTGGTCGTATTTATCCCTGAGGTGCTCGGGTACATTGACATCGGGAACATGGCTGGGGCGAGTACGGGAGGTATGAAGAAATGTCCCGCCTGTCCGGCCCACCTTGTTGACAAGCTCTTCTGTCAACACTTGGCAGTGTGTTGTGTCGGGATAAGCGATCTCTCTGTTCATTTCGATCAAACCGGCCCATCCATTTCTAATGCCGATCACTCCGAATCCCTCCCTTATCGCTCGGATAGTAACAGCCCGGATGGCTGGGTTCAATCCTGGGACATCCCCTCCGCCGGTGAGAATCCCGATCCTGCCTTTTAATTTTTTCACGTTTGCCATAGCCGTCTCCTGATTCAATTACATTACGCTCAGAATGATGTAATGTCAATCAAGGAGCGGTTTTCAAAAATTTCTGTGTATGTAATCGTTTTCGCCGCATCGCTGCACTACTTTGTATGCTCTGTTTAACCGCGCCGTTGAAGCAGGATGTGAAGTGGCATACCCATTGATGGATACCTTTTGGGGTGACCGGAACGGTAAGGTCAAAGATCCGTAATAAAGCCTTCAGGATAAGGGAGAGTTTTTCTGTTTTTCAAGAAAATCCAGAATCTTTTGATTCACCAGCTCTGCCTGCACAACGGATAGATCGTGTCCTGCCCCAGGAATGATTTCTGTTTTTATTTGGGGTGCTATGGATTTCAAACGTTCTACGGCTTCGTAAGGAGGATAAATCTTTTCGTTTTCGCCGACCATAAAGAGTACCGGCATTTTCAGGGATCTTAATTCCTCATCCGATAAAACGGTCGGACTGACCATCATTTTCGGCTTGAAGCTTCGAAGCCCCAGATCCAAGTGATCCACCCACTGTTCGGCGAATGCCCGGCTAGTTTCATCTTTTTTCCATAGATCTTCCAGAATGGAGTACACCCCTTTTTTAACAAAATGACGATGAGGCAATATGCTAATAAGGGCGGGCTTTATGAATCCAACTCCCAGAGGAAGCAAAGTCGCAGCTGGTGCTAGGAGCACAATATTATCCAACTTTTCAGGATGCTTGAGTGCGTATTGACTTGTCAACCAACCGCCATAGGACAGTCCCATCAGGTTGATATTGTCGCCTAGATTGAGAGCCGAGAACAATTCATCCATCCAATCAACGAAGTCATTAGGGACTTTGAATATTTTTGAGAATTCACTGCGGCCGAATTCATAAATGTTATCCACCGCATAGGTCCTGTAACTTTCGGATAAAGATTTTATATTCGGTATCCAAGAAAGCGATGTGGCATTGGCACCATGCATAAGTACGAGGGGAGGTGCATCGACCTGTCCACTAATCCGTACAAATGTTCGCCCGTATGAGGTATCGATCATCCTGGTCTCTGATGCGACAGGCCAGTCCTTTGCGATATCATCATAAAACTCCAGATAACGTTGTTTTGCTCCTGCTGAACGAAAAGGGTGATAAGGCGTCATTTCTGAAAGGGCAAATTTTGCTATCAAAAGGGGAAAAGCCGCATTCATCATGAGGAAAACAATGGTTACTAGGGCGTAGAAATAGGATTTGTTGTATCTTTTCAATGTGTAGTTTGTGTCCAATTGGCGTGATTTGATGAAAGCCTGAATCATGGAATACAGTTTTAATATAAGAAAAAAGATAATGACAACGGTCCACAACAATAGTTCCTTTGGGCTTTTGAAAACAAGGATGGCAAACAAGCAAAAAGAAAACAACAACGCAATTTTTAGTAGAATCCCTTTAAACAGCTCTCCGTTGTAAACCTGCCCTATGCCCATCGAAATCAGGCTCAGAAAAGCAGACAAAACCGGTTTTCTCCTCTTAGTTCCTGAATGGATGTGCATCATTAATTCCTCCGTATAATCTTTATAATACCGACATTCTGCTATTTTGAATAGATTACTTGAAAATTTTAGTTGAAATTGAACCTCAATCCAAGATATTAATTATGAAGTGTATCCCACATTTTATTTTATCCACTCAAGGAGGGCATCTATGAGGCATCATTCTAAATTTCTACTCACACTACAAATATTTGTTGTGGCATTGGTTATTTTGGGTTTTGTGACTCAGATTGCCGAAGCGCAAAAAAAGGTCACGTCTCCCGAAGAATTTTTTGGATTCCAGCTCGGCAGTGACAGAAAAATGGCGCGTTGGGATAAAATCATTCACTATTTCGAAGTGCTGGAAAGGGAAAGCGGCAAGATCAAAGTCATCGATATGGGACCATCCACGATGGGCCATCCCTTTCTTTTGGTCATTATCTCTTCTGAGGAGAACCTGGCCAACTTGGATCGCCTCCAGCAAGTGAATGCAACGCTTTCCGATCCGCGAGGAGTTGCGGAAGCAGAGATCAAAGAATTGATCAAAGAAGGAAAGGCGGTCATGTGCCAGTCCATGAGCCTTCATGCCACCGAGATCGGGGGCACCCAGATGGCACCTGAGTTGACCTATGACCTTTTGTCCAGGGGAGATGAGGAAACACAGCAGATCCTGGATAACGTGATCTTCTTCATGATCCCCAGCTTCAACCCGGACGGCCAGATCATGGTCACCGACTGGTACAATAAAACTCTAGGAACAGAGTACGAGGGTGCAAACCTTCCCTGGCTGTACCACAAATATGTCGGCCACGACAACAACCGGGACGGCGATTTTCTCAACATGATCGAATCGGTATACGCAGCCAAGATCATGTACAGGGATTGGGTTCCACAGGCCTACATCGACCATCACCAAATGGGAAGTTCCGGAGCCAGGTTTTATATCCCTCCCTACTGTGATCCAATTCGCCCGTATGCGGATCCTCTCATATGGAGGGAGCACAGCTGGTACGGAGCCCACATCGCCTACAAACTGGAAGAAAATGGCAAAACCGGTATCCTGAACGCCGCCCAATTCCCGGGATGGGGCCATTTCGGATGGCACTGGATTACTCCCTTCCACAACATCGCCGGCATGCTCACCGAGTCGGCCAGTACTCAACTGGCCTCCCCGCTGTACATCCATCCCGAACAACTGAGGGGAGGGTCGAGACAATTCCCAAAATATGAAGCTCAAACAACTTTCCCGAGTCCCTGGCCAGGCGGATGGTGGCGGCTCCGGGATATCGTCGAGCAAAAGAAAATATGTGCTTGGGCTCTTCTGGACCTTGCGGCCAGAAACAAAGAAACGGTCCTCTGGAATGCCTATCTCAAAGCCAAACGGCAGACAGAGCGCGGGGCTCAAGGCAAGACCAAGGCCTATGTCGTTCCGATAAACCAGCATGATCCACTGACCGTGATCAAGATGATCAACACGCTACTTTTGTCTGGCATAGAGATCAAACAGGCCAATAGGGAATTTCGAATCGGAAACGCGATTTATCCAGAAGGCTCCTTTGTCATCACTCTGGCTCAGCCCAAAATGGGTTTGATCAGGAACTTGCTCGGACGCACCTTTTACCCTGAAAACGAGTGGACAATGCGTGACGATGGAACCCCGCTTCGGCCCTATGATCTGGCCACACACACGATGAACGAATTCATGGGAGTTCAAGTCGATCCGGTGGAGCAGGAAGCAGAGGGAGAGTTCCAGAAACTCGCTGGCCAGATCCAGATTTCTGGAAGGATCGAGAATGGAGGAAAAGGCTATGTGCTCGATGGCCGACTGAATGCCAGCTTCAAGGCTGTGAATCTCCTTCTTGAAAAAGGCGTAGCTGTCCATAGGATTGACAAACCTAACTCAGGACTAAGCCCGGGAGATTTTGTCGTTTATAAAGGATCTGAGAGCGTTATAAAGGAGGTTGCGCAGAATACTGGCGTGGATTTTTTTGCTTTAAAGAACAAGATCGATAAGGGAATCCATGCGGTGAAAAAACCCCGTGTCGGGATGTACCAGCGCTATTACGGGGGAAATATGGACGAAGGCTGGACCCGCTTTCTCCTAGAGATGTTTTCTTTTCCATACACATCTTTGATGGATGCCGAGATCAAGAAAGGAAACCTCAACGCCAAGTATGACACGATCATTCTTCCTCAGGATTCCCCGGGCATGATCATGGGCGAAGTCCCTGCCAGATACCGACGTTATATATCGGATGTCCCTCCAGAATACAGGAGTGGAATAGGCCAGGAAGGATTAGCCGAGCTTAAGAAATTCGTGGAAAAGGGAGGAATGCTGGTCACTCTCGGTGAGGCAAGCAGCTTTGCGATAGAAAAATTCGGATTAGGTGTCCGTAACGTCATCGAAAACCTAAATTCTAAAGAGTTTTTCTGCCCTGGCTCCACGCTGAAGGTGAAGTTCGACAATTCACATCCTTTGGCCTATGGGATGCCTGCGGAGGGATTCGTGGTTTTTTATTCCAGTGAGGCCTTTGCCGTGACCACCAGCTCGAACAGCGAACAGTACGAGTCCGTAGTGCGTTACAAAGAAAAGGATCTCCTGCAAAGCGGCTGGCTTAGAGGGGAAGGGCACTTGACCGACATGCCTGCCATGCTCAATGTCAAACACGGCAAAGGCCAGGTAGTTTTGATCGGATTTCGCGCTCAGAATCGGTGTCAGACTCACGGAACATTCAAACTCCTGTTCAACACCATGATACGCTAATTTCATATTGATAAACGGCTGAATTGCAGGGTGATAATATCGACACTTCTCTATGATTTCAGTGGAGGAGAATAACCATGAAAATCAAACGAAGAGATTTTTTGAAAATGGCCGGGACTGCAGCCATCGGATCAACGGGTTTGGCCAGATTTTCACCCCAAACACCCTCCGAACGATTCGATCCGTTGAACGAAAAGGGGATCCACCCGATCTTGGAAAAGGACCACCCTTATATCTTTATCGACTCCTGCATGCAGATATGGCCTGATGCCCAGTTTCAGGATGCCCATCGATATGGCGTGGCTTCTTATGCGGTAACAGCTTGGGATCCGCATCTCGATCTGGATAGGGCTCTAGATGGCCTGATGTTTTGGCATCTTGTTGCCCGAAAATACCCGGGATTGTCCATCGCATACACGCCAGAGGACATTATAAAGGCTAAAAAAAATAAAAAAGCCACTCTTATTTTAGCTTCTCAGTGCGGGGATTTTATCGGCTATGATGTTTGCCGCATCGAAGCATTTTATAGGCTCGGTCTTCGTATGTTGATTCCGGCTTACAGCCTGTCTAACAGGATCTGCGGGGGTTGTCTGGACAGAACGGATCAGGGCTTGACGTCCTTCGGGCAATTGGTTGTTGAAGAATGCAATCGCGTAGGGTTCTTGCTCGACTGCTCCCATCTCGGAAAACGTTCCGGCCTTGAAATCATCGAGCACAGCCAGCAGCCTGTGGTTTTCAGTCATTCCTGCACAAAAGCACTCTCGGATAATCCCCGAAACATCGATGATGAGCAGATCAGGGCATGCGCTGCAAGAAAGGGGATCATCGGCTTGTCTCCCTGGGGACCGATGGTGCTGAAAACTGGCCAAACCAGCCGTCCCACTGTGGATGACTTCATCGACCATATCGATCATGTGGCCCAGCTGCTCGGCTCGACCGATAATATCGGTGTGGGAACAGACATGAGCTTGGGCACTTACCCTGACCACGAGTACGATCCCTGGGGATCTCCCGTTTATAAAGATGTGACTGGTGCTTATGATAAATATGTTACCCCGAACATCCGCTCACCACTCCGCATGGTCGAGGGTTTCAGCAACTACGCCGAAGTTCTGAATTTTGTCGAAAAGCTTCAAAAAAGAGGGTACAGCGACGGGGATGCCCAAAAGATCCTGGGTTTGAACTACATGCGTGTATTCGATCAGGTGTGGAAGTAAACACAAATTTAAACATGGGAGGGATTCGATGAGACGACAATCCATCCGTCATTTTACCGATCTTGAAGGAAATGTCAGTAGAAGAACTGTCCTTAAAGGGATGTTTAGCAGTGCTGCGGCAGGGATTTTGCTTCCCTATGAAAGCCTTGAAAGACAATTATCTCAGTCTGAAACTCTGCAAGAGGCCGTGAAAAGAATAGGAGATAAGGAAACCGGTGATGAGCGGTTTTGGGGAATTGTCAAAAGGCAATTTATGATCAGAAAAGGGTTGATCATGCTCAATGCAGCCAACCTTTGCCCATCGCCATTGAGTGTACAAAAAAAGCTTTTCGAACTGACAAAAGATGTGGACAGCGATCCGTCGTTTACCAATCGTGCTAAATATGCTGGCATCAAAGAAGAAGTTCGTGAGGGGATCGCCAAGTATGTCAATGCCGATCCTGATGAAATCGCCCTGGTCCGGAATACAAGCGAGGGAAATAACATCGTGATCAATGGCCTTCGACTGGGAAAAGGAGATGAAGTCATCTATTGGGGCCAGAATCATCCGACTGCCAACATTGCCTGGGATGTTCGGGCCGAACGTTACGGTTATCGTGTTGTCAGGGTTCAGACTCCGGAGAATCCCAAAGATTCTGAAGATTTGATAAAACACTTTGAACAAGCGATAACCACGCGAACAAAAGTTTTGTGTTTTTCGCACGTCTCGAATATTTCCGGAATCCGCCTACCAGCCAAGGACCTCTGTCAACTGGCGCGGTCTAAAGGGATTTTGACCCTGGTCGACGGGGCGCAAACCTTCGGGACATATCCCTTGTTCCTTCATGACATCGGATGTGATTTTTACACGGCCAGTTCCCACAAATGGTTTTGCGGACCGAGAGAGATGGGGATGCTGTATGTCCGAAGGGGAATGGCAGATGCTGTGTATCCCAGTATCGTAGGCGTAGGATGGGAAAATGCTCGCTCCAGCGGTGCCATAAAGTTCGAAACCCTCGGACAACAGGCTGTCGAACGGTTCGGTGCTATGCTGGAAGCCATCAAGTTTCACAACACACTTTTGATGATCCGGATATCCACACGAGCCAGCATGCTGGCTGATGCTGTCCGGGATGGAGTAAAGAAAAGGATCCCCGAGGCTAAATTCATCACGCCTATGGAGCATCAAAGAAGTTGGGGGGTTGTCATTTTTCATGTCCCTGGCATCGATCCATTGAAAGTATTAGAAATTCTATATAGAAAATACAATGTCGGGTGCGCAGTCATGGGACAAAATATCCGGTTTTCTCCCCATTTTTACAACACTTTGGAAGATATCGATAAAGCTGTCTTTGCAGTGGCACAAATTTCTTCAGGCCTAACGGCCTGAATCCGCAACAAAACATGCTACGCTATCAGGAGGAAAGGTCCATCGGCCGGTTGCACCGGCATAACGAGAACCTAGTTCTAGATGAAGCATGGCGATACCACAGTCCAAACGCCGAGAGATCTTATAGGTATCCCGGTCTCTATCGAGAATAATAGAAATATTGTTGTCGCCGAGGATAAACCTCCAGGGTTGTCTGTTGACTGCAGAAGGGGCCAACCGGGCAGCTTCAAGGGCTGTTTTCATCCATTCCTGTTTAGATGTTCCTGTCACCAGTTCATGGAGTTGTTTTCTCTTGTGCATTCTGCCGAATCCGGTCATGAGTTTTTCTTGGAAGGAGAAAGAATCCTGGGGGATTCCAACCGGTGTTACAGCCAGAACCCTCTCATTCTTTTTGATCGAGATCTGATGGGCAACGGTTTCAGGATAAAAATATCCACCCACCCATCATGTGCCCAATCCTATGGCTGTGGCCTCTAATATGATCCCTTCTCCTGTGTACCCCACCGCTTCTTGAACTCGCGGTGATTCCATGTCACCGATGAATGCTATATACCCAGGCGCATTTTCGATTTTGCCATAAGAACCGATAAATCCCCGATAAATCCGATCTCCAGGTTCCCTTACTAAAACAGCTTTAGCCTCGGGGAAAGGTCGAAAGTTTTGGCAGACAGAAAAAAGGCGTTCTAGTTTATCCTCAGGCAGCATAATTTGTTTGAATTTGCGGCGGGAACGACGGATAAAAATGGCGGCGTACCAAACTTCAACAGGAATTTCCATGGATAGCCTCCAACCAAAATAATAATACGCTATTGGACCAGATTCTTCAAAATAATGCGAAGGGATAAAAAATCCTTTCTTTTTTGCTTACTCGTATTTCAAGGTTACAGCAGGCTGGGTTCGAGCCGCTTTAAATGTCTGGTAGAAAACAGTGATAAAAGCAATCCCAAATGCTGCTAAAGCAGCCAACAAGAAAATCCCGATGTCAAGGGGAATACGGAAAGGATAATTTTGCAGAAATGCCCTCATGGCAAGATAGGCTAAAGGCCAGGCGATAAGATTGGATATGGCAATGAACAGGAGGTGTTCCCGAGAAAGAAGACTAAATATATCCAGCGCTGTTGCGCCCATAACCTTACGGATTCCGATCTCTTTGATCCTTTGCTCCACTGAAAAGGCCGCAAGTCCGAACAATCCCAAGCAGGAAATCAAAATCGAAAGATAGGCTGTATAGTTGAAAAAGCGGCTGATTGTGCGTTCTGTTACGTACACCTGCTTCAAGATATCATCCAGCAGTTTTGCCTCGAATGTTTGATCGGGATCGTAGCCATTCCATACCTGTTCGATCCACGCTGTTGTAGAGGTGAGATTCTCGGGACTGACTTTCATTATTAAAAAATTCGTGTCTTGAGGATTCAGGTCAAGTACAAGAGGACCTATCCTGTCACGCAAAGTGGCATAATGATAGTCTTTCATCACCCCGATGATGATTCCGTCTTCCTTAAAGTGCCCCATTTTTTTTCCGATGGGATCTTTCATCCCCATAGCACGGACGGCCTCTTCATTCACGATCAAGGCTTTCTCTCTATCCGTGGCAAAATCACGGGAGAACACCCTTCCATGAACAACAGGTATGCCCAAAGTATCGAAAAATTCGTAATCCACGCTGCCGTGGTACATATAGATCTCTTTATCACTATCCCGTCCGTCCCAATCTGACAGCAAATAGGAAGGGCCTTCCCACGTGGGCAAATTCATGCAAGCCGTCACGTTCCAGATATCGCGGTGTTTCAAGAGATCGTTTTTTAAAGCAGCATAGTCTTGATGTATGGTTTTTGGTAATGAACACACAATAAGGTCTGATTTATCATATCCCAGGTCCTTGTTTTGCATGAAGCGCATCTGTCTGAATACGGTCAACGTGGCAATGATAAGAATGATGGCAACGGTAAATTGGCTGATAACCAATCCCTTTCGCAAAAGAGCTCGACTGGAACTCGGCGTCACAGAGCCTTTGATAACATTTACAGGCTGAAAGCGCGAAAGGAATAAGGCGGGATAGCTTCCGGAAATGATCCCGGTTAAAAGAGCGACTAAAAAGAGCCCTAGATACAGAACGATATCTTTGGATTCGAAGAGGGAATAGGCCTTGAAGGGCTGCATACTATTGAAGAAAGGGAGGAAGAACTCTACGATCAAGACGGCGAATATCAGAGACAGGAAAGCGAACAGCATCGATTCACCCAGGAATTGGGAAACGAGCTGAAAACGTGAAGCGCCGACCACTTTACGCAATCCTACCTCGCGGGCACGATGTGATGAACGGGCAGTTGCCAGATTCATAAAATTGAAGCAGGCGATCACAAGAAGCAGCACAGCGACTAGACTCAGCACATAAATCAGCATGATATCGATGTGGATGGCATGTACATCGTATTCATAATCGGAATGGAGATAAATCCGCTTCAAGGGCTGGATCTCCAGTCCCAGTCTGATCTCGGGAGACACGTAACGGGATAGCGCGTCCTTGATCTTTGCTGCAAAAACATCAGGATCGATGTTCTCTCGAAGTTGGACATAGGTCGTATAGTTATACCGGTTCCAGGTATCGATATCCACGCCTAGTTCCCTATAAAGCGAAAAGGGCAGGATGATGGAAAAATTGAGATGGGAATCTTTATGGTTCTTTATGATCGCTGTTACCATCACGTCCGGCATGTTGCGGATTTGGAGAATTTTTCCTATCGGATCTTCTGTGCCGAAAAATTTTTCGGCTACTTCTTCAGTCAAAACGGCCGAGTGAGGTTGGTCCAGAGCCGATCCCGGCGTTCCGGCAAGAAAGATGTATGAGAAGATCTCGAAAAAATCTGGCTCAGCAAAGCTTATAAAATCTTGTTCGAGCTTTTTATCTTCGTATTTGATCAAGGCCTGCCCAGAGTAGTTGAAACAGGCGGCTTTTTCTACATCGGGAAAATCGCGCTTCAGGGCGGCAGCCAAGGGCGCTTGTGTGAGGGCCACCCTGGTGGCGGTCCCTCTTAGTTCATCCAGCCTTGTTACCCTGAAAATCCTATCAGCGTGCTCATGAAAAGTATCTACCTGTAACTCTCCCCGAATAACCAAGGCGATAAGGATAAAACAGGCCATTCCGATCGAAAGCCCTACGATGTTGATAGAGCTGAATCCTGGATACCTTTTCAGGTTCCGTAGAGATGTTTTCAAGTAGTTTTTAAACATGCTTAACTCCAGCAAAAATTTAAGGCCTCAAAGTATTATTATTATCTGCAAAATTTATACCAATATTGTATTATGGGTATTTCCTCTGAACCCATAATATGATTTATCCATTTTTGAACAATTTATGTTCATATTCGAACAGTCGCCAATTTTTCCGGATATCATTTTTTATATTCAATTCATTTCCATTTGTGCTAGAATTCTGCTCTAGAAGAAAAATATGAGGAGGAGAGAAATGAGCAAGTGCTTGAAAATTTGTTTTTTGGTATTGGTGATATCTATTGGCCTGATGTATTGTTCCTCTGTTCTTGCTTTATCATATCAGCAAGTAAAACCGCTCACAAAAGCAGAGGCCAGTGAGTACAAGGCAACCTCGCTGTATTTAGATGTGATGGATTTTATCCAAAGGCTTCAAAAGCAGAGTCTGAGAATCCGATTGGAGACTTTAGGAATCAGTGCTGAAGGCCGGAAGATACCGCTTCTCATTATCGGAAATCCAGTCCCTTCCTCCCCCCTGGATCTGGTTTATGATGATCGAATAGTTGTTTACATCCAAGCAAATATCCACGCCGGAGAAGTGGAGGGCAAGGAGGCGGCTTTGATGCTGGCCAGGGACTTGGCATTAAGCGATAATCCATCCTACCTGGATGAAATTGTTGTGTTGATTGCTCCTATCTTTAATCCAGATGGTAATGAAAAAATCGATCCGAACAACCGGCGGAATCAGGTGGGGCCAGAACAAGGAGTGGGTGTCCGGTACAACGGCCTAAACCTTGATTTGAACAGGGATGGGATGAAGTTAGAAAGCCCGGAAGTTTTGGGATTGGTGCAGAATGTCATGTTGCGCTGGGATCCGGCCGTGCTCTTGGACAGCCACACCCATAACGGATCCTACCATGAGGAAGTGGTGACTTGGGTGTGGTCTCTAAATCCCAATGGAGACACGTCCTTAATCCGTTACATGAGTGACCAGGTGCGCCCTGGAATCAACAAAATCCTGAAGGACAAATACAACACTCTGTGCATCCCTCATGGAGACTTTATGGATTTCCAGGAACCCGAAAAGGGTTGGAGGCCTCTGGGTCCGCAGCCGCGTTATCTCAGCAACTATTTCGGACTTCGGAACCGTTTGGGCATACTGAACGAAAATTACCCGTATGCGGATTTCAAATCCCGCGTCATGGGAGCATACTATCTCTTCCATGCTCTTTTAGAGTACTGTCAGGTCCATAAGTCCGAGATCAAAGGGCTTATCCAAGAGGCGGATAAACGAACGGTACAAAACGGTCTTGAACCTGGGGACAAAAACCAATTTGTTGTCGAGTACGATGTACGGCCCATCAAGGACAAGATCACGGTACACGGATACGTGATGGAGCCATTCCAGACAGAGAGCGGTCGTAGACGTGTTCGTAGGACCGAAAAAACGCAGACTTACACCATGCCGTTTTTTGCTGAATATTTTGCTAAAAGATCGGTCAAGCTTCCATTCGGATACCTAATTCCTATCCCGGTTCCAGAAATTGAAGCCAAGCTTCGCCAGCATGGCATAACAGTAGAAAAGCTCACACAGTCCGTAAAGTTGACGGTCGAATCTTTCAAGGTGACAGAACTCAAAGGACAAGAGCGGCCGTACCAGGGACATCGCCTCAACTCCGTCAAAGGGGAATATGCCGTGGAGGAGATGGAGTTCCCGGCTGGAACTCTGTTCATTCCGATGGCCCAATCCCTCGGCAAAGTGGCAGCCTATCTTCTTGAACCGGAGAGCGACGACGGCCTTTTAGTATGGAACTTTTTCGACCGCAATCTTGTCCCTCAGTGGGGCAGAGGCCAACAGGTTTATCCAGTATATAAACTTCTCCAACCAACTCCTCTGATCAAAGAAGTTGTGGGAGAAAATTAGGAGGGACAATGAAAAAACAAAGATATTTATCTATTTTGATTTGTTTTCTACTCGTTTTCGGCTTTACCGATTTGGCCATGGCCAAGGAAGGAACGTTTACGCTCGAACAGATCTTGAGTCCGCCATATCCCTGGAGCCTGGTTTCAGCCAAAAATGCCGATCGCATCGCCTGGATTTTTTATTCAAAAGGGGAGAGGAATGTTTGGACGGCAGCAGCACCGGATTTCAATCCGATAAACTTGACTGGATACGCCCGGGATGAAGTCTTTGAGATCCCAGAAGTTCAAATCACGAATGACGGAAAAACTGTGGTTTTTGTTAAAGGGGGAGATCCCAACAGCGAAGGTTGGATCACCAATTCACGAAGCGACCCGGACGGCATGGAACAGGCTATCTGGGCGGTCCGGACAGATACCGGTCAGCTCTGGAGGGTGGCAGCCGGAAGAGATCCCGTCCTTTCTCCCGACTGCAAATGGCTTTTGCTTGTGAAAGAGGGATTAATCTACAGTGCTCCCTTGATCCCGCCTTCCGATTCCAAATCTATTCCAGAGCCAGAACTTCTATTCAAAGCGGCTGGGCAGAACGGTTCACCCCGCTGGTCTCCTGACAGTACTCGGATCGCCTTTGTTACTCGACGGAACGATCACAGCTTCATCGCGGTGTTCGATACTATAAATAGAAAAATTACCTGGATTGCTCCTAATGTGGACCGGGACAGTAATCCGGCATGGGCAGACAACGGCACTAAAATCGTGTTCCAACGAAGACCAGGACTTCAGTACGGTGCAGCCTCATTCAGAAGATATTGGAGACGTGGACCGGTAACGAACGTTGCTTTTTGGTTGGCTGATGCAGAAACAGGCACGGCGAAGGAGATTTGGCAATTTCCAAAAGATGAACCTCGGTTTTATTCCTTGCGTAATTTTGAGGTGACAGCGAACGACCGCATTCTTTTTACGTCAGAACACGATAATTGGAACCACGTGTTCTCTATGACTCTTTCCGGAGGAGACCCCGTGGACCTCACACCGGGGGAAGCGTTCGTAGAATACTTGGGCCTATCCAGTGATGGAAAAACGCTTTTCTTCAGCAGCAATCTGGCCGATATCCACGGACGGCACATCTGGAAGGTTCCCACAGATGGCGGCGGCAAAGCGGTCCAGCTTACAAAGGAGGCTACGATCGGCACTTATCCTGTCGCTTTGGCATCAGGGGACAAAGTTGCTTTTCTGTATGCCACAGCCCTCCATCCTACCTCCATCGCCACAGTTCCTACCAACGGCGGAAAGATTGAAGTGATAGCGCCGGAAACACTTCCAGCGGAATACCCAATGGATGAACTGGTCGTTCCCGAGCTTGTTATCGTCAAAGCCCCGGATGGGTTGGAAATTCCCTGTCAGATATTTTCACCCAAAGATGCTAAACCGGGCGATAAGCGTCCCGGCGTGGTTTATACCCATGGTGGCCCCATCCGCCAGATGCTCTTGGGCTGGCACTATATGGAATTTTATTCAGAGGCTTATGGTATCAATCAGTATTTTGCAAACAACGGCTATGTGGTCATTTCGATAAACTACCGCAGCGGTATCGGCTACGGTCGATCATTCCGGAACGCTCCCAATACAGGCGCGCGGGGCGCAGCCGAATACCAGGATATCCTGGCTGGAGTCAAGTATCTTCAGGACCGGCCCGAAGTCGATCCAAATAGAATCGGCAAATGGGGTCTCTCTTACGGAGGGCTCCTGACAGCAATGGCCCTGGCCCGCAATTCCGACATATTCAAGGTGGGTGTGGACATGGCTGGTGTCCACGATTGGTCACAGCGTGGGAGCCTTAGTGAAGAGCAGCGCAAACTGGCCCGTGAATCGTCTCCGGTTGCCGATCTCAAAACATGGACTTCACCCGTCCTTTTCATCCATGGAGACGACGACCGCAACGTGGCCTTTCAGCAGACCACAGACCTCGTCCAAAAGTTGCGGGCGAAAGGGGATGTGCACATCGAACTCATGATCGCTCCGGACGAGCCTCACGAATTCCTCCTGTACAAAAACCGGATGGAGGCCTACAACCGCACCTTCGAGTTCATCAACCGTTTTATCGGCGAGAAATAATGTGATAATCCGTAAATATTGCTAAACCAGGATGTCCTTTTTTTTATAAAGGACAAAAGTTAGGGTAATCAGTACCAGGGAAACGGCTAAAAAATACAGCACCCGCCATCCAACAATCGCATAGTCGGGGCGGAGAACTCCTGCATCGACGAATTTAAACGGACTTAGGTAACCGAATTTGTCGGCAGATGGAGTCACTCTAGACAAAATATCGATGAAGTATGCTCCAACAATAATGCCAATGGATAGGTTTGTGATCGGACGCCCTCTTTTTATCAACAACGAAAGAAAAAGACCGATAGCTCCGAATGTCAGCATAAGCAACAAGGCGTAGAACCAATGGATAAAAAAAGCTTTCAAGCTGTATTGGGAGTCCCCTTTGAATATTTCCAGACTTAAAAATCCGACGATCGAGATGACGATGTTCAAAAGGATCAAATAGGTGAGATAAACCGCCAATTTGCTCCAGACAACCTCTAGCCTCGTAACCGGTTTAGCGAGAAGAAATTCGGCGGTTTTTTCTTGTTCTTCCCGAGACAGGATTTTGCCGCCAAGAAGTATGGAATAAAAACTCCCGATCAGCATGATGAACATCGCATTCCGTGTGGAATAAAATCCTAAAACATTGGTCCATATATCTATACTGGCGCCAAAGGCCGTCATCATGTTTTTCATAAAGGGATTCTCGAGAAAGGCCGTTATTTGCTTGAGCATGTCTTCTTGCATCAGAAGGGGATAAAAGGCCATTCCCATGAGAATAAAAACGACAATGGCTAGGCTCCATCCGATGAAGGAATTCCGGTAGCGTTTAAGCTCTGTTCTATACAGGTTGGTGTTTATCATTTTCCCCTGAGTAGTAATGCATGAAGATTTCCTCTAAGGTTGGCTCTTCGATGATCAAATCTTTGATATCTATTCCCTCAAGTGCACGCAGAAGATCATTCATGGACCCTGAAAACAGGAAAAAGAGATTGTTTCTCTCCGTCGTCAAACCGATAATACCGGGAAAGTCGATCTCATCGGTTTTTGTCGGGTGGTTGAATTCGATCTGGATTTTGCGGAGCTGCTTTTTCCTCAGGGATTCGATATCTTCCACGGCAATGATTTTCCCTTCCTTTATGATCCCGACCCGCCGGCACATTTTCTGAACTTCGCTCAAGGTATGAGAGGAGAAGAAGATGGTCGTGCCTTTGCTGTTTTCTTCTTTCAAGATTTCAAAGAACTTCGCCTGCATCAAAGGATCCAGACCGCTTGTGGGTTCATCCAAGATCAATAAAGGAGGTTGGTGTATAAGGCTCTGTAAGATGGAAACTTTTTTCTGATTCCCTCTGGATAGGTCGATTATTTTCCTGTCGAGTTCAAGGTCGAAAGTGTCGGCGAGCTCAACTATCCTGGATTCGCAGTCTATTTCATAAAAGTTGGCAGAATACCTGAGAAGTTCGTGCACATCCATTTTTTCATAATAATTGACTTCCGATGGCATGAAGCCGATCTGTTTTTTAATTTCTTTGGAATCTTTGACTATGTCCAGGCCGAATATTCTGCCGCTTCCGGAACTGGGAAAAATCAATCCGAGCAGTGTGCGGATGGTGGTTGATTTGCCTGCGCCGTTCGGTCCGATAAATCCAAAAATCTCCCCTGGTTCGATTTTGAGATCGATGTCGATAATCCCCCGTGCTTTGCCGTAATATTTCGTAAGGCCTCGGGTTTCGATCACATACATTTTCCCCATCATAAAACATTTTATTCGTTTTCTTCAATATTTTTCATCGGGTATCAGAAAATCGAAGAATTGACCATGTTTTTCAATAACTTTCATCGGAAGTGAAATGTCCTTGTTACAAACCTGAAGCAGGACCGGACAGCGCACGTTTCACATATTTTTCGAACCAGGCGATGACACGGTTCAGGAGATCGATCTGATGTTTTTCTTCACGGATTCCATGTCCTTCACGAGGATACACAACAAATTCCGTTTCCATTCCGTAGCGTCTCAATCCGCGATAGAATTGCTGGCATTGGCCGATGGGATCGGTCACGTCATTTTCTCCCGTCAGAAGCAAGGTCGGGGTTTTGACGTTTTTGACGAATGTCACAGGAGACCTTTCCTGGAACAACTCCAGATTCTCGTAGGGGTTTCCCAAATACCAAGTGTCGTAAGCATTGATGGGAGCCAGCTCTGTCCCATACTCGCTTGCTAGGTCAGTCATTGGTGCCCCTGAGACTGCAGCCTTGAAGCGATCCGTCTGGGTCACTGCCCAGGCCGCCATGTACCCACCGTAGGACCAGCCTCCGATTCCTAAGCGATCGGGATCAGCGATGCCTTCTTCGATCAAATAATCCACACCCGCTATAACATCTTTGTAATCACCTCCGCCCCAGTCACTCCGGTTGGCTGTGACAAAGTCATGGCCATATCCAATAGAACCCCGGATATTGGGATACAGCACGGCAAAACCATGTTGGGCCAGGAGTTGCCCCCAGGAATGGAAGCTGTCAGACCATCTTCCTGCCGGGCCGCCATGGACCAACACAATGAGAGGATACCGTTCGCTTTCCTTTGATCCCTTAGGTTTTAAAAGGCCGGCCTCAATCATCTTCCCGTCAAAGCTCGGATAAGTGAAAATCTCGAGTGCAATGACGGGAATGACGTCCCAATCGGTGTTAAAACGGGAAACCTTCTCCGCCTCTCCCGGTTTTTTGGATATCCATAGTTCTGGTGCCTGAGTTGCAGTCTGCCCGACAAAAGCTAAAAAGTCCTTGGCTTTTGCGAATGAACCTGAGACAGGGACCGGAAAGGGTTTTACCATTTTTGCGTGGGCCTCAATATGGATCTCATAAAGCGCATTGCTAAAACCTTTTGGTGCTTGCAGGATTATGTTGTCGTTGTCAAGCCACACAAACGACCTGATGGAACGATCAAGGGAGGTGTTGGTGAGATTAGTTGCCTTCCCACCTCTAGTTGACATGACGTAGAGATCATGTGCGGTTGGACCATTGAAGCGAGTACCCGCGTACGCGATGTTTTTGCCATCAGGGGAGATTTCGATTCCTCCGAAAGGCTGCGCTGGCCTGGCTATTTCTTTGAGTTTCCCGTCTATTATTTGCAGAGCATACAGACGTTCGGTCAGCAGTTCAGGGGAATTTTGATCTGTGGCCGTGACAATCAATCTTTTTCCATCAGGAGTCCAGCAGTAAGAAGATATACGCCACTCTCCTTTGGTAAGCTGAATCACTTCCTTAGTTGACATATCCATCATCCACAATCTCGTTGGTGCATCGTCTAGGTCTACGACCCGGGCATCGTCTTTATTCTTTTGTTTTTTTTCTTCTTCCTCAGTTTTGGGTTCGGAAGCCATGTAGACAATCCGCTTCCCGTCTGGCGACCATTCGAATGACTGAATGCTGGTTTTACTGTCGGTCAAAGCCTCGGCCTCTCCGCCATTTAAAGAAATAAGATAAATTTGTGTTTTTTCCGTTCGGCTTGACAGGAAAGCCAGTGTCTCACTATCTGGAGACCAGCGTGGATGGCTGTCTCTTTTTTCCGAAGTAGTAAAGTGTATCAGATGTCTGCTCTCTGTGTCATAAACCCAGATGTCACTATTCCGCGTTGTTCCTTTAACCGGTTCGGTGACAACCATAGCTATGTGAAACTCGTCTGAGGAAAGCTGGAGATCCCCGATGTGCCTGATTTTTAATATCTGTTCAGGGGTAAGCTTTTTTGTTCCTGCTTCCGAACTGTAAAAAGATAAAGCAGGGGAGGACAGGATAAGTAAGGAGAAAAATACTGAAAAACAAAGACAACCCAATATTTTTTTGTTATATAGCATAATAACCTCCTGTTAGATGAAATATTTTAATTTTCACAGGGAATTATTTCAATAGGTTTGATCGATGGCTTTACGTTATCTGTTTTTATTCGTATCGCAAAGAATCAGCCGGATTGGAAAGGGCTGCTTTCAATGTCTGAAAGATCACCGATAACAAGGCTACAGCTAGAGTTATCAGTCCAGCTATAATAAATGGCCTAAGGCCTATCGCCGTTCTGAAAGCAAAGGCCCGTAGCCATCTGTTTACCGCAAAATAGGCCGCCGGCCAGGCCAGGACGTTGGCTATGATCACCCACCGGACATATTTGCCAGTAAACATCATGACGATACCGGCGACGCTTGAACCGAGGACCTTTCGAATCCCGATCTCTTTGGTTCGCTGTTCGGTGCTGTATGCGGCAAGACCGAAGATGCCAAGACAAGCAACAAAAACAGTTAGTTGACAAAAAGAAACCAAAAGCGATGCCAGGCGTCTTTCCTCATCATAGGCTCGAAGATGGAGATCATCCACGTACGCATAATCGAATATCTGTTCGGGGAAAAGCCCATAAACAACCTCTCGAATCCGTGAAATGACTTCCTGGTTTCTTGCCGAGGGGAGTCGGACGACAAGCTCACCCGCTGTCTCATCCGCGTGGAACAAAACAGTTGGGTAGATTCGGGAATGAATAGAATTTGTGTTCCAATCCTTGAGTATCCCGATGATACGGTAAGCTTTTTCTCCCCGATAAAGGAATTGACCAACAGGATCTTCAAGATCGAGACCCTTGGCAGCCGTCTCGTTGAGGAGAACAGCTTCAATGTCAGCAGTTCTCCCGTATTCAAAATTCCTTCCTGCAGCGAGCTTCAATTCCATGGCAGGGATGAAATCTTCATCGACCTCAAGAGACTGAACAATCATGCCTTTTTCCTCAGTTTGGCCTTCGATCCGAACAGTAGAGATACTGCGATTCTGGGCTGAGGGAAATTTGTCAACAGAAGCCGCAGCCAAAACCCCGGTCCGGCTTAGTATTTGTTCCTTGACAACAGGAGCGTTTTTGAGACGGGAGGTATCTCGATTGTTCAGAACGATCAGATTGTCCTTGTTAAATCCCAGGTCTTTGGTTTCAGAATAGCGCACTTGTTTGAGGACAACAAGAGTGCAGACAATCAAGGCGCCTGCAATGAAGAACTGGGCACCAACCAAAATTCTCCGTAATCCCGATTTTGAAGGCCCTCGGGGAACTCCGGATCGGAATATGATTGCAGCCTGGAACCGGGAGAGAAAAATAGCCGGATAGGATCCTGCAAGAAAACCCACGATGATTATCATAACGGCAACAGCGGGAAGAATCCACGGTGTGGAAAGGACTCCCAGGTTAAGGATTTTGCCAAGATACACGTCTAGACGGGGTTTAAAAAAGGAAAAAAGGACGAGCCCCAGTCCCATGGCTATGGAGGTTAGGAGAAGTGATTCCATCAGGAATTGTTTTATCAGATGAGTACGCGTGGCACCGCACGTCTTGCGAATGCCCACTTCTTTCAATCTGCCGGCGATTTTTGCCGTGGATAAGTTAATAAAATTGATTGCGGCAATTATTAGGATGAGGAGCGCGACAGCGGAAAAAATATACAACCTTGTGATGCTGCCCGAGTTGTCCAAGTCATTGTTCATGCCGTAAGATGCATTATTTATGTAGATCTTATCAAGCGGCTGCAAATAGTAGGAGGCTTCCTTTTCGTCTTCGTCGAGATGGGACCGGGCAAGAGCGGTGATTTTTTCATCGACAGTTTTTGGGTCGGCACCCCTCCGGAGACGGACAAAGGTCGTAATCCTTCCCCAGCTTTCCCATTGTCTGATCGCTTCGCCGTAGGTTTGATGAAGTGAGGCAAAAGATGTGATCATGCTTGTCCTGAGGGCAGTATTAGAAGGCATTTTCTTCATTACTCCTGTGACCTGGAACTCAAATGTCCTGTGTAGTGTAAGGCGGAGAGTTTTTCCTATGGGATTCCCAGCGCCAAAATATTTCCGGGCCAAGGTTTCATCGATAATAACGGTAAAGGGTGCTTCGAGAGCTGTTTTGGGATTACCTCGAAAAAGGGGAATGGCAAAAACCTCTAGGATCTCTTGTTCGGCAAAGAACATCTTTTTTTCCTTAAAATCTTTCTCTTCGATCTGTATCGGCACATTGTGCCTTCTCAGGATGCGGACACTCTCCTCGATCTCCGGTACGGATTCCTCTGCGGCTGGACCGAATGGGGGAGCGACCACGGCGTTCAGAAGGACTTTGCCTCCCATCGGGATTTGTCCGTTTATCCTGAAAATACGATCCTTGTTTGGGTGCATGGTTTCGAAGCTTAACTCATGAATGACATAGCTGGCCATAAGCAGGCATGCAGCCAAACCCACAGCTAAGCCGATTATGTTAAGGAAAGCATACCTTTTATGCCTGAGGATATTCCTGTAGGCCAATTTGAAATAATTGTTTAGCATGTCGACACTCCTATAGATAAGATTTGTGGCAAACATCGGCAGGGATTTCAAAACCTGCGACAAATACCAGGATCGGGCTGCACGAAGTCCATACTCGTTTACCATCTCCTGATATATTTCTTCATAATCTCCTACAACGGATGTTCCTGATAACCGGGCCAGAAACCAGGCAGCTACCTGAGGTGGCTTTGTGTTTTTCATCTATATCCTGTCAGCTCCCGTTATTTAGTTCAGGAATAACTTTCCACAATTTAATCTGATGCTGACGAGCAGCTTCCAAAGCTTCTTTTCCCTCTAGGGTAAGCCTGTAATAAGACCTGCTTCTGCCGCCTCGTTTTGGCATTGGATCAGCCGACCGTTTCATCAGGTATTCTTTGCGAACGAGCTGATCCAGGGCAAAATAAAGTCCTCCCATGGTGTAAGTTTTGCCAAAAATCTTGGAGACCTCACGGTTGATAGGTACACCGTATGCGTTATCTTTCAGCTTAAGGACAGCGATAAGGATGGCTTCTTCCAGTCGGGTCAATAAATCCATCATGCCTCCATATCTATTTGATTACAATATATAATACGCTCGAAACACATAAAAGGTTGCCAACCTGAATTATTTACCCTTCGGACAAGCCGATCTCAATACATCGGATGCGTTGAAGCCAATTCGCGGCATATAATAATGCAGCTTAATAGGGCACTTCCTCATATCCTTCAATGCTAGGGTGGGGCGGAGGATCTTTGCAATATAAAAATCCAGGCTAACAAATATTGAAAAAATATTGACTTCACGCTTCATATGTTTTATTATGTAAGGGATATAAGTGATGAGGAAAAAATGAAATTTCTATCGAGGCCTGAGGAAATCATCCTTTTTACGATTTTGAAGCTAAAAAAAGACGCTTATTGTGTTCCGATACGCGAAAAAGCATCTGAAATATCAGGCAAGGAGTGGTCTTTTGGGGCTGTATATGTGCCGCTCCACCGCCTCGAAAAAAAGGGATTCGTGAAATCCTGTTTTGATGATCCAACGCCCATAAGGGGAGGGAGGAGCAGGCGTATTTACAAATTGACTGCAGCTGGCATGAAGGCACTGGCTGAAGTCAGGGAACTTCAAGAAAACATGTGGGCAGAAACTCCGGAATTTTCCCATGAATAAGACCAATCCTCCTCGAATACTCGAAAAGGTGCTTGGCTACATCCTGCCAAAATATGTGGGACATACAGCTCTGGGTGACTTTGCAGAAGAATATGATCGCGTCGCCAATAAACGGGGTAATGGCCCTGCTAATTTTTGGTATGTACTCCAAATTTTAAAGTCTATCCCTGCATTCATAAGAAATTCCATTCGATGGGGGTTTGTGATGTTCCGAAACTACATGAAGGTCACTTTAAGGACCATCCATAGGCATAAGTGTTTTTCATTCATCAATATTGTCGGCCTTGCCGTAGGAATGGCCTGCGTTATCATCATTTTGCTATGGGTTCAGTATGAACTGAGTTTTGATAAACACCATGAAAAGGAGGAACGGATTTTCCGGATAGCATCTGAATCACATGCATATCCTCCTCCAACAAAGACTGTTGTCACACCACCCCCGATGGCTTCAGCGCTTGTACAGGAGTTTCCCGAAATAGAGGCGTCCGCTCGACTTTCTAGAGGAGGCGGAAACAAACTTTTCTCTTACAGGAATAAGCATTTTTATGAATCCTATTTTGCTGTCGATCCCAGTTTTTTTAAAATCTTCACGTTTGACTTCGTAGAAGGAGAAGCCAGTACAGCATTAAACGATCCATATTCGGTTGTTTTGTCTGAAGGCCAGGCAAGAAAGTTATTCGGCAGCCAGAATCCGATAGGCCAGATCATTCAATTCGATGAAAAAACGGATTTGACAGTCACTGGGATAATTAAAAACATCCCTTCAAATTCTCATCTGATGAGGGATATTTTTATCCCGTTTGAAACTTGGGGAAAACTGTACGAGGAGCCACTCCATCATTGGGGATACTGGAGCTTTTATACATATATTTTAACCAGACCAAATGTGAATAATGAGGAAATTGAAACAAAATTTCCGGTATTTGCAGAAAAACACGGGATTCCCAAGCAGAAGCTTTTTCTACAGCCCCTTCTAGACATCCATCTCCACTCGCATTTTCAAGGAGAAATCAGCCCCAATACAAACGTGTTGACTTTGCTGTTGTTCGGATCGATCGCCATACTGATCCTAATAATCGCTTGTATTAATTACATGAATTTAACGACCGCTCGTGCTAGTGCCCGGCTTAAAGAAGTCGGTACTCGAAAGGTTGTCGGTGCCCATAGGAGCCAGATCGCTCGGCAATTCTTAGGAGAATCCTTCCTTATGGCACTATTGTCTTTGATCATTTCCCTTTTCCTTGTGCAAATGTTTGTCCCTTATTTCAATTCTCTGGCAGAACGGCATTTAACATTTAACGGGCATAGTATCCTCCAGATATTTCCTGGGATCCTATTGCTAATATTAAGCGTTGGAATGTTAGCTGGCAGTTATCCGGCTTTATTGTTGTCTTCGTTCAAGCCAATAACTGTTTTTAGGGGAGGAGGGGAAAAAGGATCTCAGAAGAGAAGGCTGCGCAATGTGCTTGTCGCTGTGCAGTTTTCTATTTCGCTCATCCTTATCATTTCCACTTTGCTTGTCAAAAGCCAGCTTGATTATGTGAGAGATAAGGAGATGGGATTCGATAGAGATCAGATTTTGGTCGTTCCGTTGCACGATAATAAAATCCGCCAAAATGTCGGACCAGTCCTCGACGAACTAAAACGAAATCCTCGGATTCTTTATGCAGCTTCTTCCATGCATTTGCCCAATGACGTGGGAGCCTCGACAACGATCAAATGGCCCGGAAAACCAGAGGAAGAGCAGACTTGGGTCAAAGTAAGTGAGGTTAGCTATGATTATACGGAACTTTATGGGATAAAAATCCTCTCAGGGAGAAGTTTTTCGCGGGAATATCCATCCGACGAAAACGGCGCTTTTCTGGTCAATGAGAGTGCTAAGAGACTTATGGGAGAGGATTTTCGTCTGGGTATAGGATTGAGCCATTGGGGAAGGCCTGAACCCTCTGGACAGATCGTGGGCGTCATGAAGGACTTCCATCTCAATTCCATTCATGAAGAAATCAAACCAATGTATATTTATCTGAAGCCCGATCGAGGCCAGCATTTATCCATAAAAATTAAGGGGGGACGTCTCCCAGAGACAATTGCATATATTCGGCAAACCATGGAAAAATTCTCTCCCCTTTATCCTTTCGAATACCACTTCTTCGATGATCTTTTCAATACGGCCTATATTGAAGAGCAAAAAATGGGAAGTATGTTCGGTGTGTTTGCGCTGATAGCTGTGTTTATCGCCTGCATGGGAGTGTTTGGGCTGTCCGCGTTTTTGGCCGAACAGAAAAGAAAAGAAATCGGCATAAGGAAGGTATTGGGGGCCTCGGTGTCCAAAATCGTATATATGCTAACTCGAGATCTGTTGTGGCTTGTCCTGTTTGCCAATATCATCGGCTGGCCTGTAGCTTATTATGCGATGAGCCGCTGGCTCCAGAATTTCGCCTATCGTACAGATATACATATTGGGATTTTCCTTTTATCCTCTATTCTGATTCTCTTGATTTCCTTTGTCACACTCAGTTACCAGGCCATCAAAGCTGCCCGGGCCAATCCTGTGGACTCTTTAAGGTACGAGTAGAAATTTCCGCAACTCATCAATCATTTAATTCCCGGTTGTGTTGCATTATTATCAGGATGATGTATAAATAATCAGGAACAACGGAGGAGACTGGAAAATGAGGAAAACGATTCATACTTTGAACCGCAGGGATTTTATCAAACTTACTGCAGCGGCGGGTTTTGCAAGCTTTTTGCCAGGCTGTCGTACCCTCCCAAATAATAAGCATCCCAATGTTCTATTCGTTATTGTCGACGATTTGCGTCCTGAATTGGGTTGTTATGGCAATACCGAGATCAAAACTCCCCATTTTGACCGGTTTGCCAAAGAGTCTGTTGTCTTCAAGAGGGCATATTGCCAAGCCGCAGCCTGCGCACCTTCCAGGGCCAGTGTTATGCTGGGAATGAGGGCCGAATCGACCCGTGTATGGAGCCTTGGCGAAAAATTCCGGGAAATCAACCCCGATGCTGTGACCATGCCCCAACATTTTCATAAATTCGGGTATCATACCGTATCCATGGGCAAAATTTTCCACAACCACATGCCGGATCCTGTCTCCTTCGATGAACCGGACCTCAAGCCGGATAAATACAAAACAAGCGAATTGATCGATCGAGACCCGGAATCTTTCTACCATGACGAAGAACTTAAAAGAGAGCATGCCATTGTCAGAGAAGAACGGATAAAGAAAAATCCAAACGCTGCCTACTCGGGCGGTTGGGCATATGGCAGGTCGTGGGAAGCATATGACGGACCCGATAATGCGTTTTACGACAGTGCACAGACTGACTTGGCTATTGAAAAATTAAAAAATCTTAAAGAAAATAATCAGCCATTCTATTTGGCTGTGGGATATTACAGACCACACCTTCCGTTTGTGGCTCCTAAAAAATACTGGGACCTTTACGACAGGAACAGCCTTTCCATGGCATCGAATCCCTTTTTGTCCAAAAACTCTCCGCCTATGGCTATTAATTCATGCTATGAATTGAATGCCTGTTATGACCTGGAGCATGTCAAGCACCCCGCAATATATCAAATGCCTGAAGAAACAGCCCGGCTGCTGAAGCATGGCTACTATGCTTCTGTCAGTTTTGTTGATGCTTGTTTGGGCAGATTGCTGAAAGAATTGAGAAATTTAGGTCTGGATAAAAACACCATTGTTGTTGTTTGGGGAGACCACGGTTGGAAACTGGGAGAACATGGGAGCTGGTGCAAACAGACCAATTACAACATCGATACACGCGTTCCACTTCTCATTCGAGCGCCAGGGAACTATCAGAGCGGACAATCTTGTAACCAACTGACGGAATTGGTGGATCTATACCCCACGCTTTGTGATCTGACAGGGATCGATATCCCCGATAACATGGAGGGAACAAGTTTGAAGCCGATGCTCAAGAATCCCAACCTGGAATTGAAGTCCGCTGTTTTCAGCCACTACCATCAAAAACCCAAATCCACACTCGATGGAAATCGTTACATGGGTTATTCCATGGTGACAACAAGATACCATTATGTGGAGTGGTTTTATTGGGATGATGTAAACAAAGTCACTGGAGATCAAGTGGGTGTTGAGCTGTACGACAATAATATAGATCCGGATGAAAACATCAATATCGCCGGTTTCCCTGAAAATCAAGAGCTGGTTCGGAATCTATCTCAACAGTTGAAGGCTGGCTGGCGCGCTTCACTCATACCGCAGTGAATCGATCGGATTCTTCAGGGCTGCCTTGACTGTCTGGATACTTACAGTCACTAATGCAATGAACAAAGCCAACACGGCAGCCAGTACGAACATCCACCAGGATAAACCGATGCGGTAGGCAAAATTTTGCAGCCACCTGTTCATGACGTACCATGCAATGGGCCACGCGATAAGGTTTGCAATCAAAACCCATTTGACGAAACTTGTGTTCAGAATTTTGACAATTCCCGGAACCGAGGCACCCAGAACTTTCCGGATGCCTATCTCTTTGGTTTTTCGGTCGGCAATAAATGATGCCAGGCCGAACAAACCCAAACAGGCAATGAAAATGGCCAGGAAAGAAAATATGGAAAATAATTTTCTGGTCTGATTCTCGTTCATGTATAAGCGATCAAAGTCGTCATCCAGGAATGAATATTCATAGGGTTTATTAGAAGTGAAATTCTTCCATGCTTTTTCAATGTATCCCATCGTTCCAGAAATATTCTCGGTATCGAGACGCACGGATATGTAACTCTCAGTATATGTGTAGTAGCCGCCGGAGAGAAACAAAGCTTGGGGCCTGATCTCCTGATGGAGTGATTCATAGTGATAATCTTTGATTACTCCGATAATGGTAAAATTGCCCCTGTTTTCGGCCCAATTATTGATTTTCTTGCCTATCGGATCATCCCATCCCAGCAGTTCAGCAGCTTTTTCGTTGATTATAGCTGCGTGCGAATCAGAAACGAAATCCCTCGAGAAAAACCTTCCCTTTGCCATTTCCAGTTTTAAGGTATCACAAAAATCATGATCGCAAATGCAAAGGTTTAAAGTGAAATTTTCATCAATGCCTTCAGCCCCGAATCCAATATTGCTGAAACTTCTGCCCGGCAAAGTGTTGGAACCAGATACGTTTACAATACGGCTTTGTTTACGCAAATCCTCTTTGAAAGGAACAACGTTATTGCCCAGAGCTCCGGGATTTTGGATTACCAGGACCTGTTCTTTATCGAATCCCAATTTATTATTCTGAAAAAATTTCAGTTGTTGATGGACAGCCAGCGTACCGATTATTAAAAATATGGAAATCGTGAACTGGAATATGACAAGAATATTTCTCATCCATGAGGCGCTTTTGCCAATTGTTTTATTCCCTTTGAGCGCTCTGATGGGCTTGAAAGAAGACAGAAAAAAAGCCGGGTATGAGCCTGAGATTATCCCTACCATCAGTCCAAGTCCCAGCAATAAGGGTATTACGATATAATTACCGAAAAAAGGGAGTTCGAGCTGTCTGCCGATCAGGTTTTGGTACAGTGGCAAAAGGAGAATGACTATCCCGATTCCTATGGTTAGTGCGACGAAACTCAATACAACGGATTCGCTCAAGAATTGGATGATCAGCCTGCTTCTTCCTGAACCGACAACTTTTCTCATGCCCACTTCTTTGGCCCTCAATGATGACTTTGCTGTGGAAAGATTCATGAAATTGATACAAGCAATGAGCAATATAATTATGCTAATCACAGAAAATATAAACACGTAAGTTTTATTCCCATTGGCTTCGAATTCACCATTCAAGTCTGATGTCAGATGTATTTGGGTCATGGGCTGTATAAAATATTCCCAGAAATTGCCTTTGGCTACCCATGCATCGAATCGTTCACCTCCCATGTGTCTTCTTGTGAATTCCTTCAACTGTTCGTTAAACCATTCTTTGGATGTCCCTTCTTTCAAAACAACATATGTAATGAAACTATTCGATGTCCAACCGGGATCATTGATATACGTAGGAAAAGTGGTGGAAGATGCCAGAAGATCATAATGGAAGTGAGAGTTTTCAGGAACATTTTCGGATACGCCGCTGATTTCAAAGTCAATGCTGCCTGGGCCGAATGAAAAATCGGCTCTAAGGATTTTGCCGATAGCATCTGTACTCCCGAAATATCTAATGGCCGTATCCTTAGAAATAACTATTTTGTTTGGATCGGATAAAGCTGTTTTTGGATTGCCTTGGATAAGAGGGAATGTAAAAATATCGAAGAATGTTGAATCGACGGCAAATAATCGTGATTCAAAAAAAGTTTTTTCCCCTAAAACAACAGGAGTATTTCTCAATTTTAAGAACTTGATGCCTGTTTCGATTTCAGGAAAATCCTCGAGAAGTTTCTTGAACGTAGCAGAAGAAGAATAGGTCTGTTTTATTTTGGTGTCACCGACAGAAGCCCGGACAGCTAATCTGTAAATCCTGTCCGCTTTTTCATGAAACTTGTCATAGCTCAATTCATGCGCCACAAAAATCCAGATGAGTACACTGCAGGCTATCCCAATAGCCAAACCAACAATATTGATGGCAGAAAACCCCTTATGTTTGATGATGTTTCTGATGGCAACCTTTAAATAGTTTTTTAACATGGCAATTCACTGCTCCTATCACAGGCTATCCAATTCATAATTAAAGACGGAGAAAACGCTTGAAAGGTTTAAAAAACTCAGTTTTTCTTGAGATTCCAAGTGATTTTGTATCTTTTGAGATACTGATAGCCTTCTTCGTCGTCCTCAATGACATACATTTTATTCTTAATGACACGGGGGCTTGTTTTAAGCGGAATCTTCAGTATGTATTTGCCTTCGGAATCAAATATGTCCCAGAAATATTTTTCTTTATCTTCTGTCCTTTCATTTGTAAGAACATAGACTCTCCCCTCATCATCTGCTCTCAGAGTTTGGAAAGGAGGGAAGTGCTTAGGAGCGGTCGTATCGTTTCTCATTTCTATCTCCCTTATTTTAGCCGATTGAACTTTATTTTATGTATCAATTTCCAGAGTAGTGAATGCGTTTTAAAAAATCATCTCGGTAACTTTCACCTATGGGGATCTTTATTCCCCGGATCACGACCATTTGTTTCTCTATGGTGTCGATCTTATCGATCGCGACTACATAAGACCGGTGAATACGGATAAAATTATCAGGGGGGAGGGTGCTTATCAGATCGTTCATATTCATCCTCGACAACAACTCTCCTCTAGGAGTAAAAAAAACGACGTAATGACCCTTCTTTTCTACGTACAGCACCTCTCCGGTATCTACCTGATGGATGCGAGGACCACTTTTTAAAAAAAGTTTGTAGGATGTTCCACTTTTTTTGTTTGTATCGATCTGATCCGGCTTATACAGTTCTGAATGGGCTTTCTGCGCTTTATCCACCGCTTTGCAGAAACGCTCATAAGCGATCGGCTTTAGCAGGTAATCTATCGCATCCTTCTCATAGCTATCTACGGCGTACTCCGAATAGGCCGTGCAGAAAATTACTTGAATGTCTTTGTTCCGGATTAATTCGGATAGCTGCATTCCATCCAGATTGGGCATATCGATGTCCAGGAAGACAATATCTACCTCATTGCTGGCCAAGAAGGTTAAAGCTTCGATAGAATCACGAAAAGACCGAACCAGCTCGAGTTCTGCACTTTTGTTGACATAACGGGTGAGGATCTCTATGGCCCCGCTTTCATCGTCCACTATGATACAATGCAGCATTTTTTACTCCTCTAATCTAATGGTCAATTGAACTTTGAACTCTCTCTCCGAATCCGAAATGTCAAGCTGATGTCGATCGGGATAAAGCATCTGTAGACGTTTTTTCACATTGTCCAATCCAACTCCCGGATGCTTTTTCCATGATTCTTCTTTTTTGAGTATGGGATTTTCGATACAAAAGCACAGCTCCCCGTCGCTTAAAAGAAAGCTCAAATGGATGTAGCCATCGCCCTTGCTGCCCACCCCGTGCTTAAATGCATTCTCGACGAAAGGAACGAGGAGCAAGGGAGCGATTTTATAATTGTGGAAATTTCCTTCCTTTTGCAAGTGGATGTCCACTTTGTCATTTTTATCAAATTTCAGTCGGGCCACTTCAAGATAGTTGTCGATATGGTCCAATTCACGGGTCAGGCTGATTTTAGCGATATTACTATCATAAATCATGTACCTCATCAGCCCAGACAACTTTATTATCGCCTGGCCTGCTTCATCGTCCTGGTTTCGCTGGGTGACGGCGTAGATGTTATTCAAGGCATTAAAGAAGAAATGGGGATTTATCTGGGAGCGGAGTAAGTCGATATCCGCCCTCATTTTTTCTTGAAGCATTTTGCTTTCGTGGCGATATTTCCGGATCCAATCCCGGCTGAGTCCATACAGGATTCCCAATGTGTAAATAACCAGGTTGACCGGAAGAATCGGGAAATCATAGGATTTTCTACGGTAAAACGCCATCATTTTATCGGAGATTTCATCAGGTCCGGTCGGGAGATTGAATAGACGCAAGATGATCTGATCGATCTGAAATTCCAAGAACGAAAGAAGAACGATCAAAGTCAGAGAGATCACGATAAATGGAAAAATCCGGCGTTTTTCCAAAAATTTTGGGATGAGAAAAAATACGACCGATAGGAACAATATCAAGGATGTGCATACATCGACGAAGCGTGAAGCATAGATACTCCCGTCAATCGTGTTGAATTCATTGATGAAAACCGGGAGGGTGGGATGATAAAGAATGCCGTAATAGGCTGTAAAAAAGACAAGCACAATGATCAGCTTTTCCAGCTTGGATGTCACTCTTGACCTCTCGTCTTGATATTTCTCAGTATACACTAAATTATTCGCTGAATCTTGCTATTGGCCCGGAATACCCGGTTTTATGTCATAAACGTGTCCTATCCAGACATGAACAAGGTTTATTGTCGTAAAAGTCATTTATTTTGTCCGTAAAATCGGATTTAATGCCATGGATTCCGGTTCTTGTGCCATCAGGCTTTTCAATCGTCGGAATTAGCTTATTATTTATTGTGGAGTAGGAAAAAACCCATGAATCCAATCAAGGAGAAGAAAATGAAAAAGATATTCAAGCTTAGTTTATGTGCGGCACTGATATTCGGATTGTTGATTTCATCCGTTGTAGCTTTTCAAGATAGGGAAGTATCAGGATTAAATCAGGAAGACCAAAAGACAACAATCAAGGAACTGACGATCAGGAACTCAGGATTTCGATCCAGGTCGACCATCGTCATTCGGTATCGGGATGAAGACAAAAAGATCGTCGCAGTCATTGAAAATGGCAAAAAGCTTCCTCCTTCGGAATTTTCGCGTTATGAATCCGTCATCCGAGAAGTTCTGGAACTACCGCAGATCGATCGGCTTCTTCCGGAAATCGACAGAGCCAATCGAAGGGCAGAGTCTCCGCGCATCTCCGAGGAATCCAAGCTCCGTGAGAGGCTGGCCTTAAGGAGAAGGATGGATGGACTTGAGTCGGATGTGGCTCGGCGTTATCGAGATTTTAATGAACTTCAACTCATGAGCACATTGAATAGCCTGACTGCAAAAATAAGTGAGTCGAGCGATTTGTCACAAGAGGAAAAGATCCAACAGCTCAAGGACGTTTTGGAAAAAATACATGCGATGGAATTGGCAAAAAAAGAAGAAAGTCGGCGAAGGAGGATCGTGGGATTCGAGGCGGCCAATGTTGAAAAAAAGCTGATAGAGGAAATCAATAAATCATCTGCAATATCCAATGAAGAAAAGATCAAAGAGCTACAGAATCTCCTTCAGCAGGCGCGGGAAATGGCACTTCTGAGAGAGGAAGGACGGCCAAGAAATCTAATCGAATTCGAGACCGCCAATGCCATGAGAAAAATGCTTCAAGAGATCGCCAAAAACAAGGACTTATCCGAACAACAGAGAGAGAAAGAATTCAACCGGGTGCTGCAAGAAGCCAAAAAAATGAAATTGGAGAACATGGGGCGTACTATAGGCATCGAAAAATTCAAATTCGAGCTGCACAAACTTTTGAAGAAGGAAGGACTTTTGCCTGAGGGAAAAGCCGAGTTTATTTTAAGATCAAAAAAGTGTCTGATCGATGGAAAAAAACTTCCCGACGAAATTCATCAAAAAATATTGCAGCTTAGCGAGGAAATTATCGGGAAAACGTTTGACAGGGATACGAAAATCATCCTGCAACTGAACGGGGACCGCTGATAGATAGTATGAATTGAGGATTTCTGGGATGTTCTGCCGTTGACCTGATTCATAAGTTCGTGGTACTCTTATTTTTAGATGTCAATAGCTTCCCACCCAAGTTTTTTAGGACCAACTCATCAGGAATCTAGGAATGTACCAAATAATAAGGAGTCATAAAAATGTGTAAAAAATCACCAATATACCTCATATTAGTCCTATTTACTGCCTCTCTTGTTTGGACACAGTATCAGGATCTCAGCCAATATGATAAACTCAAAAACCCACAAATCCGAAAGATACCGGATAAGCAGAAAATGCTTGTCGTTGAAAAGAAAGGAGATCCGAATGTCACCGCAGGAATGGCTTTTTCGACACTGTATAGCGCTTTTTTTAAATTACCGGGTGCCAAGATGGCGCCTCCTCGCTTTCGCTTGTTGAATCCGCCTACTGATCCAAGGAATGAATGGGTGGGCCTCTATGCTCTTCCTCTACCAGATTCTGTGGATTCACTGCCAGCCGGAGCAGAGGGTGTGAAGCTCGACTATTGGGAATACGGAGATGTCGCCGAAATCCTTTATCTCGGCCCATATAGTGAGGAAACACCAACGATCGATAGGCTCGTCGTTTTCATAGCGGCTCAAGGTTATGAAATTTCTGGCCCTCATGAGGAAGAGTACCTCAGAGGACCCGAATCAGGCCCGGATTCTTCCAAATACATGACAATCATTCGCTATCAAGTCAGAAAAAAATAATTAAAACGCTTAGAGCTTTTCGCAGCATCACATCTTTCACTCATTGACCTTACCGATGAAATAGTGATACTCTCAGTTCAGAATGGAGGAAAAACATGGCGTTGAATAGACGAAATTTTCTTAAACTTTCTGCTGGAGCTGCAGGAGCAGCGCTGGCTTCAGTATCCTGTACTCCTCAAGAAGAAGCATCCTCTTTCGGACCATCAAGGAATCTCTTCAGCCATCTTCGTCCGATGACCGGTGATGTTGTTCCGATTTCCGATGAGGAACGTCTGGATCGAATAGAAAAGGCCAAACGTTTAATGAAGGAAAACGGGATACAAGCCATCTATTTGGAGGCTGGAACGAGCATGTTCTACTACACCGGAGTCCGGTGGGGGAACAGTGAGAGAATGTTTGGCCTCGTTATCCCAGCCAGTGGGGATATAGCCTGGAGCTGCCCAGCTTTCGAAGAGGATAGAGCCCACGAACTGATCCGCTTCGGAGACGATATCCGCACATGGGAGGAAGATGAAAGCCCATATAAGAGGATTGCGGAAATACTCCAGGATAGGGGAGTCCGGGACGGTAAAGTCGGGATGGAAGAGAGAGTCCGTTTTTTTCTGTACGACGGGATAAGACGAGAAGCTGCACATTTGCAATACGTCAGCGCCGACACTGTCACCATCGGATGCCGTGTGATCAAGTCACCGGCTGAAATCGCATTGATGCAGAAGGCCAATAATATCACTATCGAGGCCTATAAGGCTTCGATTGCCCGTTTGGAAAAGGGCATAACTAAGGATGACTTCCGTGCCCTTTCCTCTGCAGCTCACAGCGCGTTAGGTGTTAGTGGAGGAATAGGAGCCCAGATCGCAGAGGCTTCGGCTAATCCTCATGGCAGCATCAAACACATAGAATTGAAAGAAGGAGATATCATTCTGATGGACGGTGGATGCGGTGTCGATGGTTACAGGTCAGATATCAGCCGGACCATCGTTTTTGGAGAGCCGAACCAGCGTCAACGGGAGATTTGGAACCTGGCTAAAAAAGCCCAGGAGGCTGTGTTTGCAACAGCAGGTGTGGGCGTTCCATGCGAAGATGTGGATGCGGCTGCCCGGCAGGTGTACAGTGATTATGGTTTCCCAGGCGGTTACGAGCTTCCCGGATGCCCTCACAGGGCAGGCCATGGGATCGGACTCGACGGCCACGAATGGACCTACCTGGTCAAAGGGAACAAAACACCAATGAAACCGGGGATGTGCTTCACCAATGAGCCCATGCTCGTAGTTCCCGGCGAGTTCGGAGTGAGGTTGGAGGATGACTTCCATATCACAGAGCATGGCCCCCAGTACTTCACGACTCCCAGTCCATCGATCGACGAACCTTTCGCTTAAAGGATTTTTTTCGCATTTCGATACTGCTCTTGTATCGATGTGATGTTTTCCTCTGAGACGTGGTCGTGATGCCTGAAACCGCCTCCAAAATTTTTAGGGATATGCATCAACTCATGGATGATCGTTTTCTCTTGCTCTTTATCGTCGAGCTTGTCGAATCGCTCGGATAAAAACTCCAACACGTAAAAGGCTTTGATCCTCATCGCAATCTGCAGAACTTTGCTCATTCCGTGGCATCTGGCAACGACTCGTCTTGTCGAGGATCCATAACTTCTGACACACACCACCTTGTTCAGATCGATATGATCGAGGTTCAATGTTCGAACGATATCAGCGAAACGCTCTTGGATGTCATCTGCAATCTCATACCGTATGTTTTTCCTTTTTTTATTCGGCATTCGATCTCCGCCTTTTCCATTTGCACCGTCTTGCTGCATACGCCCAATCTTAAAAACCTCAATTCCTCCTTAATCTTTTATGGCCTCTCCATCGGGGTAGGCGTTTATCACATCTGCGGGGACTTTATAAACTTTGCTCCAGCCACCATATCTCTGAAGCACACGTGGTGAATTGATTCCACATTTTTTTCCATCCTTTATCAGATAAACAGGACGGTTTGGGCGGTCACCCATTTCGACCACGAGATAACCTTCGAAGGTGAGATCGACCATCTCTATTTCTTCCATCCTTTCCAAGGTTTCGTAGGAGATTTCGACAAGGTGCTGCCAGGGATCTTTCCCTCTGTTTTGATCATAGTTGAAACGAAAAAGGCTCTCCAGGCTACTAAAGGGACGCCTCACATACTTGCCCGGCCCTCTTCTTTCTATCAGATAAACAGTATCATCCGCAGCTTTGATGTATTTTTGATGGAGGTAAGCCAGATTATCAGCGGACGGCCACAAGGAAAATTCGTACTCCATCCGCTCGAGCAGCCTTCGACAGTCATCGAGAGAATAGGGGACCCGCCGCCCCGTTCGAGACTCTTCCCCCAGATCGCTATACGCACGAGTCAGATTCACAAAAGCATTATACAGGTTGGTTCTCAAGTATCCTGTCTTGAAGTAGTTGAACCTTTCCTCTGTCAATCTTAAAAACAGTCGACAGGACGCGGCAAAGGATTCGGCTTTGAAAAGAATCGCCTGTTCCTGGTCAGAAATCTCACCGCCCCAGCCTTTATAATGGTCATAACTGGCTTGAGCCATGTGGGTAGATAATTCCACTAGCTCTTTTGCCAGCTCGTATATGTTCCTATCTCTGTCAGCATTTGCTGTGGACGCCAGAGAACAAAATAAAGATAGGATTAACATGACATTGATCATCCTATTTCTCACGAGCCCCTCCATACATCATTATTCCTCATTAAAATAGCGAAATCCTACCTGAAAGTCAATTTAACATCCCTTTCCATATAAACAACACCTCCATCATTTTACTGTATCGTTTATGGTTTTTTTATCAAAATGACAACTATTTTATCGGTATTACCGTATATAATAATATCGGTATTGCCGACTAAGAGGAATAATGAAATGAAAGAACTGACAAAATTGGAAGAATTGGTCATGATGGCTATCTGGCGGCTCAAAGATGACGCTTACGGAGTGAAGATCAAAAATAAAGTCAAAGAAATCGGCGGCAGGGAATACTTTTACAATACCCTGTATACCACATTCGACCAATTGACCAGAAAGGGTTATATCAGCAAACATTTCGGGAAGCCATCTGCAGTCCGAGGTGGAAAGAGGAAAGTCTACTTTCACATAACAAAAGAGGGGAGAAGTGCGCTGGAAAATGCTTTTAAGCAGCACAACCGTATTTGGGCGGGTATCGATGAGGAATCCTTCCGGAAGGAATATTCCTGATGAATACAAAAAAGAGCCGGATTCCAAGAATCCCTGATTGGCTGCTCAAGCACATCTATTCATTTGATAATACAGATGCTTACTCCGGTGACATCGAAGAGGAGTTTGCAGAGATTCAAAAATGCCAGGGCAGAGGCAAAGCCAAATGCTGGATCTGGTTCCATGCCATTGCTGCCATACCTCGGTGGGGACTAAATTCTATTGTATGGAGAATCATCATGTTTAATAATTATTTCAAGATCGCTCTCAGAAATTTTATCAGACACAAAGGGTATACGTTTATCAACATAGCCGGTTTGGCTATCGGTATTGCCTGCTGCATCCTGATTATGCTCTGGGTGCAAGACGAGCTGAGTTACGACAGGTTTCATGAAAATGCCGATGATCTGTATGTCGCGACATTCAGCAACGGCAGCAAAGTCACTCCCACGGCTCTATCCGATTTTCTAAAAGCGGAATATCCGGAGGTCATCCACACCTCGCGTTATTCAGGTCAGGGAAGAAATCTTTTAAGATACAAAGAAACGGACATCTATCAAGAGGGCGGAATTATGGTGGATCCGGATTTTTTGAAAATGTTTACGATTCCCTTTCTCAAAGGTAATCCTGAAAAAGCACTCGATGACCCCAACTCTATTCTTCTGTCAGAGCAGGTTGCACTCAAATTATTCGGAACGTCAGATCCCATTGGCCAAACCTTGACCTATAACACCAGCCTTGATATGAAAGTCACCGGCGTATTCGAAAACTATCCAACCAACTCGCATATGAGATTCGAATACATTCTCACAACCGCATTGGCGATGGCTTATAATGAAAACTACAACACATGGAATGTCAACAACTTACGAACCTATGTGCAGCTGAGCACAAACACGCCAGTGCAGTCTGTGGACGCTAAAATTGCGGATGTTGTAGAGAGACATCGCCCTCAGGATAAACGCCCACTGTCCCTGCAGCATATCACTCGAGTACACCTCAATCCATTCAACAACACAGGTGGAACCATCCTGTATGTCTACCTGTTTTCAGCCATGGCATTCTTTATCCTCCTCATTGCGTGTATCAATTTCATAAATCTTACAACCGCCAGGTCCTCGAACCGGGCAAAGGAAGTGGGTATCCGGAAGACCGTCGGAGCGTGCCGAACTCACTTGGTTCGGCAGTTTTTCGGTGAATCCTTGATCCTAACCTTGATCGCCTCTGGTTTGGCCATAGGACTCGTTTTCCTCTTCCTTCCGATGTTTAACAACCTGACAAGTAAAACCTTTACCTGGGAACTCCTGATCCAGCAGACAATCGTACTTGGAATTTTTGGGATCATATTTTTCACAGTTATTATCGCCGGCAGTTATCCCTCCCTTTTGCTCTCCCGTTTTCAAACAGTAAAAGTGTTAAAAGGCAAACTGATGACCAGCATGAAAGGGGTACTTTTCAGGAAGGGTCTGGTCGTGCTGCAATTTTCTTTATCCATTCTCCTGATCCTCGGCACCCTGATGATATTCAGGCAGGTCCACTTTTTAAGAGAGCGTGATGTGGGCTATAACAGGGATAACATCGTTTATTTCGGCATCGGCACCCGATTCCGTCAGAATATCGACACTATCAAAACAGAACTGCTCACCAACACGAATATTCTGAACGCCACGTTGACAGATATAGCACCCTACAGGTGGATGTCGAATGCAGGTTTTGGGGATGTCCATTGGGAAGGCAAAACGCATCAGCAGGTAAAAATGGTCATGACGAGTGTGGACTATGATTTTTTGAATACCTTCGAGCTCAAAATGGCCCTAGGCCGTTTCTTTTCTAAGGAGTTTTCAACGGATGCATCCGATGCCTATGTGGTCAATCAAGCGGCGGTCAGAGCCATGGACATGGATGAACCTATTGGTAAAGAGCTCAGGGTATGGGATTTGAGTAAGCGGATCATCGGTGTTGTCGAGGATTACCATTTTGAATCCCTCCACAATAAGATCATCCCGATGGCCATGAGAATCGATCCAAATTGGCATAACCAGGCATGTGTTCGAATTTCTACTCATTGTATCCCTGTAACATTGGCATTTCTTGAAAATAAATGGAAAGAGATATACCCAGAATATCCGTTCGAATACCGATTCCTGGACGAGACCATTCAAAGCCAGTACCGTTCCGAGCAGGCCATTGGAAAGATCGTCACCGTGTTCACGATTCTTGCATTGTTTATTTCCTGCCTCGGCATATTTGGCTTGTCTTCTTTCATGGCAGAACAACGCACCAAAGAAATCGGGATACGAAAGGTCCTCGGCGCTACCGTTTCGAGCATCATCAAACATATATCGAAAGAATTTGTCATACTTGTGATAATCGCCAATATCATTGTCTGGCCATTGGCGTATTTTTTACTGAATCGATGGCTGCAAACCTTTGCCTACCGTACCGATATCGGCTGGTGGACATTTGTGCTGACGGGAATTGCTGTCCTTGTAGTATCTCTTTTAACAGTGAGCTGGCAAATCATACGCGCCGCAACAGCCAATCCTGTAGATTCCCTGCGGTACGAATAACCGAGTTCGTCGCACAGATCGCCACTTAGTTTGAGTGTGCCTTTAACCTGACTATATACTCCCTTGACTAAACGTTTCTGTAAAAAACTCCGTCTAACAAAATGATGAGCATGATAACCTTTACTCATTCCGCAGTGAATTCGCAGGGTTTGCCACAGCCGCCCGAATGCCCTGAACGCAAACTGTTGCCAGGGCTATCGCCAAAGCTCCGATGGTAGCTACAAAAAACGCAAAAAAGCTTAGGTTAATACGGTAGGCAAAGTCCTGCAGCCATTTATTCATCGAATACCAGGCCAGGGGGGAAGCGATTATTACGGAAATGAAAATGAGCAGTACAAACCTTTTGGACAACATGGTGACGATATTCGATGTCGAAGCGCCTAGCACTTTGCGGATCCCGATCTCTTTTTTTCGGAATTGGGCGACAAAGGAAGCCAACCCAAACAGGCCGAGACAGGCAATGAAAAATCCCAGGATTGTGATAATCCCCAGAAGCCTGCCCATCTGTTCCTCATACCTGTATTCCCGGTCGAAACTCTCATCCAGGAAAGAATACTCAAAAGGAACGCCTGGAAAATGATCTTCCCACGTGCTCCGAATGAACCGCATGAGATTATTCATATTCTCCACATGGATAGAGAGGGTGATGGTTTCGAATAGGGAATTCTCGATGTCCATGACCAGGGATTCGACCACTTCCTGCATCCCACGGTAATGGAAATCATCGGTTATTCCGATTATTCTCTTGTTTATCCTGTGATAGGAGGCCATGAAATTTTTTCCCAGGGCTTCTTCGGGTGAGGAGAATCCCAATTCTTTGACTCCTGCCAGGTTGATCAGATATCCTTCTCTCTCGTCATTTCCGACACCGCGTTTAAAAGGTCTCCCGGCTACCATACGGATGTTGAACTCAGGAATAAAATCATAATCTATGGTGATAACCTTGATAAATGGGGCGCCCTTGAAATCCTCCATTTTTGATGACATGTAATAACCGGAATTTGTCCTGTCCCCAGGAACAGAGGAGGATACTGTGGCTCCGAAAATCGAAGGATTCTGAAGAAAATCGCTTTTGATGGCCTCATAATCTCTTCTTAAATGGGGCAAGTTGCTTTTGACACGAAGAACGAGTTTTTGCTCCAGGTCAAATCCCAAAGCCCGTCCTTTCATGAAATTGAGTTGTTTAAAAACAGTGAGGGTGCAGATGACGAGAAAAATCGAAATAGCAAACTGTCCGATGACCAGGATCTTCTGGGCAAAAGCTCCGCGGGAAATTGGGGCCAATTTTCCCTGGAGAACAGAGACAGGGCTGAAGGCCGTAAGAATGAGCGCTGGATAACTTCCGGATCCAATGCTGACAAGAAGAAGCAATCCCAGCAAAGATAAAAGCACAATAGGTTGTTTGAGGCCGACCAAAGTCAATTCTGTGTCTGCCATCTGATTAAACGGGAGAAGCAGAAGGGAAGTCAGTCCAAAAGCCAGAATAAAGGCAATGAATGTGATGAGGAATGATTCTCCCAGGAATTGCCGAATAAGCTGCCGGCGTTGGGCTCCGACGACTTTGCGCAGGCCGACCTCTTTGGTTCGGGTTGTGGAAAGAGCGGCGGATAGGTTGATAAAATTCAAGCACCCGATGAGCAGGATCAGGAAGGCGATAATGGAATAGATATAGAGATAGTTCCAATTGCCGGGGGGATCGATTTCTCTCCGAAGGTGGGAAAACATATGGATCTTGGTCACAGGCTGTAGGAATAACTCATACAGATCCATTTTCCGATTGTATTTTTCAGAATATCTCTGAATCAGAAAATTGGAAATCCGTTGGATCTGCTCCTCAAAATCCGCGGCATTTGCACCGGTAGCCAGTTTAACGTAGGTGTATTTCGGTTTAGGATTGAACCAATCTTCCTCAAAAGAAGACAGGTTGCTTCTCATTGTCTCCATGGACAGGAACATGTCGTATTTCAGATGGGTGTTGGCGGGCGCGTTTTTTATGATGCCTGTCACCTCGTAATCCTGGAGCTCGACAGAACCGGTATCATAGTCGATCTCGATCTGGAGCGTTTTTCCTAGAGGTGCTTCTTCGCCGAAATACTTATTCGCCATTCCCTCGGTGATAACAACCATGTTGGGATGGGTAAGGGCTGTTTGAGGATTTCCTTGAATAAAAGGCATATGGAAAAGCTGAAAAATATCTTCGTCAGCGAACCAGACCCGGTTTTCAAAAAATCGCTTTTCGCCTTGGACAACCAGAACGTGGCTAGCATTTTCATAAGGGGGAACCACCCGTACGGCTTGTTCCACTTCCGGATAACTGTTCTTTAGCTCCGGTCCCAATGGGGCGGGAGTTGCCACAAACCGGAATTCACCGACTATATTGATCCTGTGCACAGCCACCCGGTAAATGCGGTCTGCATCGTTGTGAAAAGCGTCATAAGAGAGTTCGTTGGTTACATACAGGATGATCACCGCACAGCAGGCCAGCCCCACCGCCAAACCCGTGATATTGATCAGGGAATAGATTTTCTGCCGTTTGATTTTTCTGAGTCCGATCTTAAGATAATTTGAAAAAAGTGGAGGCAGCCATCTGCTTTTTTGCCAGGGTGGACGTCCGCTCCTATGACGTGTATGAGTCTTGTAATATTCTGCACCGACGATCTTGGCCTCTCCGATTTTTTTTACAGCTTCTTCGAAAGCCTCTTTCTCGGAGGACCCCAGACTCACGAGATAATCGATCTTATCTCTGAGATGGTTTTCCAGTTCTTCTTTGTATCCATCCTCCAAGGCATCATTCTTATTCAGGATTTTCCGCCAATGTTTTATGGCTCTTTCAAGATCAAACATGCGATGCTCCTGGGGATAGAGCCCATAGCTTGGAGAGAACCTTGTGTACCTTTATCCATTGATTTTTTTCATTCTCCAGTTCTTTTTGACCCAATTCCGTTAGCCGGTAATATTTACGTCGTCGTCCATTCTCAGATATTTTCCATTGGGACCGGATGAAGTTATCCTTTTCCATGCGATGAAGGACAGGGTAGAGCATACCTTCCGACCATTCCAGAGAGCCGCCGGAAAGTTGAATGACATTATGGATAATCTGATACCCATAAATTTCTCCTCGATCAAGAATGGCTAAAATCATGGGTTTTGTCGAAGCCGCCATTAAGTTTTTCGATACCATCTTTAACCTCTTATACCTAGAATCTCTAGGTATTATACCTAAAATATCTAGGTATATCAAGAGATTATTTTATTCCCATCACTCGTACCGCAGTGAATCGATGGGATTCGCCCGGGCTGCCTTGAGAGCTTGGTAGCTGACTGTAACGATGGCGATCCCCACAGCCAGCATTCCGGAAAGCACAAATACCCATATGCCGATGTTTATCCGGTAGGCAAAGCTCTTCAGCCATTCGTTCATGACGAAGTAAGCGGCAGGCCAGGCAAACAGGTTTGCGATCAGCACCCATTTTGTGAACTGTTTGGAAAGCAAGAAAACAATGCCGGATTCAGAAGCTCCCAGCACCTTGCGAATCCCGATTTCACTGGTTCGCTGTTCGGTCAGAAAAGAGGCCAGGCCGAAAAGACCCAAACAGGAAATAACGATAGCAAACAGCGTGAATGTATTCAAAATCGTTCCTATCTTTTTTTCTTTCCTGTACAGGCTGTCGTACTTCTGATCGAGAAAATGGTATTCAAACGGAGAAATGGGATTGATATTCGCCCAGACTCCCCGGATTTTTTCAAGGGCTTCTTCGGTTTTATTGCCGTTGATTTTAATGAGGACAACACCGTACTGGGTGGCTTCTGACACATCACTCAGGAAAAAGAAAACATGCGGTTCGATTTCCACATGGAGAGACCGGAAATGGGCGTTCTTCAATACGCCTATGATGGTTCCTTTTCTTTTGCCGTAAGAAAATCGTTTGCCCACGGGATCTTGTATCCCCATTTCCCTGATGGCTTCTTCGTTCAATATATATGCCTGTTTGGCATCCGTAGCGTATTCCTTGGCAAAGTTTCTCCCTCCCGCCAATTCCAAGTCCAACATCGAGATAAAATCATAGTCCGCAAGGTTGAGGATGATATCGGCTTGCTGCCCTTCCTCTCTTCCCTCCCAATCATAGTCCGTAGTCCGGAAGGCCCCCTCTTTTGCAAACAGATAGTATTGGGCCGCGACGGACAGGATATTCGAATCGTTCAGAAGTTCGGCTTTAAAAGCGTCGTATCTTTTTCCGATATTTTCTTTTACGGGAACATAGACGATGTTTTCTTTGTTGAATCCCAGTTTCGCGTGTCTGAGAAAACGAATCTGATTGTAGGCAACCGATGTCCCTATGAGAAGGGCGATGGAAAGAGAAAACTGAAAGACAACAAGGATCCGCCTGAATGTTTGACTTTTCCCTTCCGATTTGAATACTCCCTTTAAAACTTTGACGGGGATGAAGGAAGAAAGGTAGATCGCAGGATAGCTTCCCGCCGTCACGGCTGTCAATAGAACGATAATGATGAGCCCGATCACCAGTTGGATATCGATGATGTCCAGTTTTAGCTGTTTTTCCGTGATCTGGCTGAACGCAGGAAGCAGGGCGATAACCAGGATCATAGCGAAAACACAGGCCATCGATGTCAGAAAAAGAGATTCTCCGAAAAACTGTGAAACAAGCTGCCTGCGGCTTGCGCCGACGGTTTTGCGCATCCCGACTTCTTTTGCACGCGTTGAGGAACGTGCTGTCGATAGATTCATGAAGTTGATACAGGCTATCAATAGAATAAAAAAAGCGATGATCGAAAAAACATAGACATATTTTCGATCTCCTATATCACTGTAATTGCGAAAGGCAGCCCGGCTGTCTAGGTGAATTGCGGTTAGGGGTTGAAGGCGGAATTCCACTCCATCTTTGACCTGTGGACAGTTATTTTTGGCGGCTATGGCTGTGATATTCTTGCCTATCTCTTGAATATCCCTGTTCGTTTCCAACTGAAGATAAGTAATAAAATTGAAAGATCCCCAGCTCATCCCGTAGTTCGTGAGTTCCTGGATGAATTCGTATGAGCTTAAAAAATCGAACTGGATGTGGGAATTATGCGGGATATCCTGGATCACACCTTTTACGGCCGCCGGCATTCCCTCGATTTCCAATATTTTTCCCACAGGATTTTCGCTGCCAAAATATTTTTTAGCCACTGTTTCGGTTATCACGATGTCGAGAGGTTCGGTCAAAGCCGTTTTTGGATCTCCCTGAACAAAAGGAAACGTGAATATCTCGAAAATGGAGGGATCGGCGATAAGCCCCCTGGTTTCATAAAAAGCTTTATCGCCGTATCTGCACACAAGTTTGGGGACATCGGAAAATCGAGCATAATTCACTATTCCAGGGACCTCTTCCTTAACAGCCGGAGCTAAGGGAGCAGGCGTTCCGTCAAATCCCTCGATCATGTATTTGGTTCCGTAACTCATGATCCTGTAGATATCTTCGCCGTTTTTATGAAACCGGTCATAACTCAATTCGTCTTTTACCCAGAGGAGAATGAGCAATGTGCAGGCCATCCCGATGGCAAGGCCGGCAAGGTTGATGAAGGAATACCCTCTGTGCCTGGTGGTGTTTCTGAATGTCGTTTTGAGATAATTTTTAAACATGATAATACTCCAAATAATCGCATTTTTTATGAAGTAGGGGAGAGCCCCACCTATTTGTTTCCAGTAGAGCAGGCGGGCTTTGAACAACCCATATTCCTGTTCCATCCAATAGAATTGCTCCTCCAGGTCCCCCATGGCCCCGTATCGGATATCCTTTTGGATGATAAACTCCAGTATCCTGGTAGCTATCCGTGGAGGCTTCATCTTGTTACTGTTCATTTTTCTTTAAATTCAAGCTCCTCTATGCCATTCCATATCACGGAATTGACCCGCTGGATCTCACGCAGGGCTTTGATTCCCTCCCGGGACAACCTGTAATAGACCTTGCTGCGGCCTCCCCGTTCCGGAGTCGGTTCTCCTTTGATAGTCAAAACATAGCCGTTTTTGTGCAGTCGTCCCAGGGGGCCATAAATGGCTCCCAGCAGCCATTTTTTGCCCGTGGCCTTGATGACTTCTTCCCGGATGGCCATACCATAGGCCTCGTCATCCAACCGCCATATGGACAACAAGATGATTTCTTCGATGCGTGATAATAACTTCATCTTTGACACCTCATACATATATTTATACGTTTTTTGATAAAATTAGGTTTACATTTTTTTATTCAAATAAATCCCGATTTAATATTTCCTAAAAAAAAAGGAAAATAATGCTTGACATTTGGATTTATTTTCCCTTATTTTAAAGGAATATAATATTGAGAGGTTGACATGAAACTTCTAACCCGGGCAGAAGAGTTTATTTTATTGGCAATATGGCGTTTGGGCGAAGAGGCCTATTGTGTCCCGATATTGGATCAAGTGCAGGAGGTGTCCAATAAAAAGTGGACCCTGGGCAGCATTTATATCACCCTTCATCGCCTGGAGAATAAGAATTTTGTCGAATCTGAATTGGGCAAACCAACCGCTGAACGGGGAGGAAAAAGCAAGAGGTTCTACACGGTGACTTCCGCCGGAGTGGAAGCATTAAGGGCCACACGCATGGTGGAAAAAGCCATGTGGGACGGTATCCAAGGTATTGTTTACGAATAAAATAATGAAATCCAAAAAAACAAAACTGCCCAGGTTCGCTTCCTGGACGATAAAAAATTTGCTTCCCGATTACTTGGGACATACGGCTGTGGGGGATTATGAGGAGGTGTATGTGCGTACAGCCGAGCACGAAAGTGCTTTGAAAGCGCGCATCTGGCTCTGGCGTCAGATTTTTTCTGCTATTCTTTGTTCTTTTTTCTGGGGGATTGTCATGCTCAAAAGCTACATCAAGGTTGCCTTTCGTAACATGTACAGGCACAAAGGTTTTTCTTTTATCAACATCGCGGGTTTAGCCGTTGGCATGGCCTGCGCCATGCTGATTTTCTTGTGGGTTCAAAACGAGCTGAGCTATGATCGTTTTCACAAGGATGTGGAGGATATCTACCGGGTAGCCCGGGAAGTTCAGCAACCCGGTCAGACTTACCATACGCATTATACCTCTGCGGAATTATGCCGTGTTATACGGGATGAATTCCCTGAAATAGTTGCTGCTGCTGCAATCAATGGCCGCCCTCGGGTTCTATTCAAACATGGGGATAAAGCATTCTATGAGGGGGGCTTGGTTCAAGTGGATACCTCCTTTTTTGAAATCCTTTCATTTCCCTTCATCGCCGGAGATTCCAAAACGGCCTTATTGGATGTAGACGCCATCGTGATCACAGAAGACATCGCCAAAAAGTATTTTGGAGATGAAAATCCCCTGGGCAAGACTCTTACCTGGAACAATTGGCTGGACCGCAGAGTGACGGGTGTCATCAAAAACATTCCTCAAAACTCTCATATTCGCTTCGACATGGTGATAAATACAGAATTAATGAGGAGCTCATGGCCAGAGGGATTGCAATGGGAGATGAAGATCTTCCGGACATATGTCAAACTCCAAAAAGGGGTGGATCCGGAACAACTAGGACACAAGGTCATAGCGGCCATAGATAATAAATATCCCCAGCATTCCCAATTCAAAGACAGGATTTATTTTCAGCCGCTGACTCAGGCCCACCTTCATGCCGTAGGTGGAGGCGGTCCGATAAATTATGTTTATATATTTTCTCTCATTGCGCTTTTTGTTTTGTTGATCGCCTGTATCAATTACATGAATCTTGCCACAGCTCGTTCCGCAAGCCGGGCTAAGGAAGTCGGCCTGCGGAAGGTTGTGGGTTCTAATCGGCTGCAATTGACCAAGCAGTTTTTGGGCGAATCCCTGTTTTTTGTATTCTTCGCGTATCTTCTCTCGCTTTTTCTAATCAAGATTTTTCTGCCTGTTTTTAATCAAATTGCCGGAAAAACGATAACCATCAACTTTTTTGATCCCAGATTTATCTTTGCTTCTCTAGCCATTGTCTTTTTCACAGGATTGGTCGCTGGCAGTTATCCCGCGCTTTACCTTTCCACCTTTGCTGCGGTTCAAGTTTTGAAAGGGCACACGAGTTCAGGATTAAAAGGAGCTGCTTTCCGGAGAGTTTTGGTTGTCACCCAGTTTTCGCTCTCTGTGGGATTGATCATATGCACGGTTGTCGTCCACCAGCAGCTTGATTTTTTACGGAACAAAGAGTTGGGTTTTAATAAAGAGAATATCGTGTATATCCCGATGAAAGAAAATATCGGGAAGAATTATCAAGCGATAAAAAACAGAATGCTGGAGGATCCCAATATTCTTTCCGTAACCGCCAAAGATCGTTTGCCGACACGTGCCTTTGATGTTGGTTTGATAGATTGGGAGGGCAAAGATGTGGAACAAAAATTGGAAGTGGAGTTTCCCTGGATCGACTATGGATATTTTGAAACCCTGAATATGGAATTCATCGACGGGCGTGATTTTTCCAAGGAGTTCTCATCAGATGTTAGAGATGCTGTCATTGTCAACGAAGAAGCATTGGAGAGGATGAACTTGAAATCGCCTTTAGGAAAAAGAATCACATTCCCGTCCGGCCGCACATCCTCCATTGTCGGAGTGGTTAAAAATGCCTATTTCCGGTCTCGCCAATATGAGGTGGTGCCAGAGATCTACCGTTTGATCCCTGATTTTAACAGCGGGGAATTGAATTTGTTCGGAGTCATTTTTATAAAGATAAGAGGTGGGAGCATTAAGGAGGGAATTTCTGCGGGCGAAGACATGTGGAAAGCGGTGAATCCGAATTATCCATTTGAATATCATTTTTTCGATGCGGCAGTGGATGACTTTTACAGAGGCGAATTGAAGATGCGAACCCTGTCTGATTATTTTTCAATATTGGCGATTTTGATCTCCTGCCTGGGATTGTTCGGCTTGGCTTCGTTTATGGCTGAACGCAGGACAAAAGAAATCGGCGTGAGAAAGGTGTTAGGGGCATCTGGCGGAAATATCATGCTCCTCCTGTCCGGAGAATTTGTCAAATGGGTTGTTTTCGCCAATTTGATTGCATGGCCGGCTGCATATTTGGCTTTGCACGCATGGCTGAAAAACTATGCATATAGAATTAATATGGAGTGGTGGGTATTCCTGCTTTCCGGAGTGTTGGCTCTGACGATAGCTTTGTTGACGGTCAGTTACCAGGCTTTAAAATCCGCCCGCACCAATCCGGTGGAAGCCCTGAGGTATGAGTAATACCTATTTGGATAAGCTGATGACATGAGGCTATTATTCGTATCTTAAGGAGTTGACGGGATCGGTGGAGGCGGCCTTTAAGGACTGCCAGCCCACAGTGATAAGAGCCACCCCGAGCGCCATCAAAGCGGATAGAACAAAAATGCCGATCCCAAGGTCGATCCTGTAGGCAAAATTGGCCAGCCATTTTTTCATAAGATAATAGGCCGCAGGCCAGGCGATCAGATTAGCCAGGAGGATAGCTGCTGTGAATTCTCCGGAAAGCAAAACGAGAATCTGAGAGAGCGAAGCTCCGAGCACCTTGCGGATACCGATTTCCTTGGTCCTTTTGGCAGCCACATAGGAGGCCAACCCCAGAAGCCCCAGGCATGCGATCAGGATGGAAAATCCGGCTGCGTAAAAAAAGACCTGTTCAAAAACAGCATCCTTGGAATACATCTCCAGGATCTCCTGATCCAGAAAGCTGAATTCAAACGGAAATCCAGGCGTAAATTGTTTCCAGACCTCTTTGGCGTAGCTGACAACGCCGGCAAGGTTGTCCCCGCAGTGCAGAATTCCTCCATAGGACATCCAGTCTTTGTTGTAGCTTATCAGGATAGGATTGATCTCACTGTGCAGCGAGCGGCAGTGAAAATCCTTGACGACGCCTATAATCTCGATCTCGTCTACCGGAAAGGCTGTCAGATTTCCCCTTGGGATGTAGGGGAGGCGTGTCCCGACAGGAGATTCCAGGCCGAATTCCCGAACCGCCGTCTCATTGATGACAACTGCCCGCAAATGGTCGCTTTGCCGGTTTAAATCTAAAAACCGTCCTTCCAGGAGTTCCAGACCGTAGACATCGGCAAAATCGGAATCGACGCTGTAGTGGGTGAAACCTATGTATTCTTCACCGACTTTGAATGACTCATTGTTCCCTGGCCGGCCTGGATAACCGTGGGAAAAAGACACTTTCAGGATATCGGGATGACCAAGGAGTTCAGCCTTGACGTTTTCAAGATTGCGATTGAATGAGTCCGAACGAGGCTGGGGAAAGGTGATCACGTTTTTGGTGCTGAAACCGAGATCTTTTTTCCGGGCGAAGCGAATCTGGTTGGTGACTGTCAGTGTTCCGATCAGAAGTATTACCGAAACAGCGAACTGAAAGACAATTAAAGCCTTGCGGAAAAAAGACCCCTTTTTGCCCTGTATGACATCTCCTCGTATGACTGTGACCGGCTGGAATGCGGAGAGATAAAAAGCCGGATAGAGACCGGCTAAAATCCCGATGCCGCAAGGCCCCGCAACAAGACAAAAAAGCATTCCCGGTTCGAACAGGCTCTTGAGGCTCAGGCTTATAACGAATGCCCGATTGAACGCCGGTAAAAAGATGACCGCTAGGCCGAGTGCCACACCCAGCGCTGCAAGCGCAACGAACATCGACTCCCCGAGAAACTGTCTTGCAAGGCTCTTCCGCAACACACCGACCACTTTTTTTATGCCTATCTCCCTTGCTCGGGTGGATGCGCGGGCTGTGCTGAGGTTGACGAAGTTGATCCCAGCGATAATCACGATAAAGACGGCAATGGTGAACAGAATCCATAAAAGTGTTTTACTGCCGTGGTTGCCCCCGAAATGGATATCGGAGAGATAGATGTCGCTCACCGGAAAAAGAGAAAATTCATCCACCGGCCGTCCTACTTGCTTGAACACTGCGGCCATGTGAGTGTTTATTTTGTGGTTGACGGTATTCAAGTCGTGCTCTTCGTGTAGCAGCACATAGGTCGGCTCGCTGTTGTATTCGTAATCCCTGTCGGCATCCGGACCGACGATGGAGCGGAGAGTCAAGATGGAGGCAAAGGCATTCAAATCCAGATGAGAGTTTGTGGGTTTCTTCACCACTCCGGTAACGGTCAACTCATAGCGGCTGTTGAGGGTGACAACCTTTCCTATTGGATCTTCATTCCCGAATAAGCTTTTAGCAACCTCTTCGGTCAAGACAATAGAGTATGGTTCGTCCAGAACGATCTCGGGATTACCGGCCCTGAAATCATAGGTGAAGACTTCAAACATGCCCGGGTCTACCCAGGCATAGGTCATCCCCTTGATCATGATGTTCTTCTCTCTTTCCATACTAGGATCGCTGTACTGAAGCGCATAATCGCTCCGCAGGCTGAGGCGGGTGTACTTGACGATCTCCGGGACATTTTCGGAAAGCTCCAGAGCCGCCGCCGAGATGATGTGCTGCTGTCCCCGCACACCGCCCATCATGACGGTGTACATCCTGTCGAGGTGTTCGTTTCCGCGGTCGAATCTCAGTTCATCCTGGATGAAAAGGGCTATAAAGATAACAACCACAAAGCTAACGGCCAGGCCGAAGATGTTGATAAAAGAATAGCCTTTGTGTCTCCGAAGATTGCGGAGCATTATTTTCAAATTATGTTTGAACATGCTCAGACCTCCTCTGATATGCAAACCGACATAAAAATACAAAGCGATCAGCACCTGAAATCGGTACCAGGCCTTACCGAAAAAAAGGCCCCTTTCCCGGACAACTTCCCTGAAGCTCTCTTCCAGATCACAAACCGCGGTGTCATAGCCTCCGTCCGGGAACATACGCCGGAAAAGCCATTCAGCCATCCTGGGTGGCTTAATTCTCCTATTTTTCGTCACGGCTTATCCTCCGTTCGTTTCAGGAATCGCTTCCCACATCTTTCGCTCCATCTGTTTGATCTCTTCCAATGCTTTGTAGCCCGCAGGAGAAACGGCATAGATCCGCTTGCTGCGCCCGCCGCGCTCGGGCAGAGGATCTGTCAGGGAAGATGTCAGATAATCCTTCTTGACGAGCTGTTCCAGTGAGATAAAAAGAGCCCCGTAGGACCAGGTTTTTCCCGTCACATCGTTCAGCCGCTTGCGTATCAGTACGGAATAGGCCTCGTCCTTCAGAAACAGAACTGCCAACAGGATGAATTCTTCGGTCCGTGAAAGCAATTTCATGATCTCTTCGCTTATATATTTCTATTTTTAGGACATATCATCCACTATTAAAGACTATTGAAATCCATAAAGGTTGCATATGCATAGAAAAATAATGCGGGGCATAGATCATCCGGATTGCCCGCACAAAATGATTTCGCCTTTGACCCGGCCGCAGAGACTGTGTTAATCTAATTTTTAGGGTTTCAGCTGTCATGAATAAATTCCACTTTACTGCACCGCTTCTCTTTATCTTTGTCATAATCCTCTTGGCACCAAATCTTTTATGCAGCCAAGGACAATTGACTGTGATCGTCACCGATTTCGATCGACAGCCTTTCCCTGGAGTCACAGTCGAATTATGCAGTCCCGCACTAAAGAGGATTCGCAGTGATATAACCGATGCTGATGGCACCTGCATCTTCCCGGATTTACCCTCAGGTTCCTACCAAATTATGTGTGAATTAGCCAGTATCAAATCCATTCTCCGAAAAAATGTCAGGATTTTTACAAAAGCTGAAGTCCTGAAATTGAGTATGGAAAAAACGCATGGAGAGATGGTGTTCATGGCTCCAGGACCACCCCCACCAGTCGATCCATCGATTACTTCCTTCACTTCAAAGGACGCCATTATTCTCAACGAAGCTTCAATTTCTCTGCACGCAAATGTCGCTTCCGCTTGGGAGCGAATGGCTGCGTCAACGGATGTTTGTGATAAAAGAGCGATTCTGAAGGAGGCTTTGCGAAACTGGAAGGTTATTTTAAAGGAGGTTAAGAATAAACTTACGGCATACCCTCAAGCTTCCAAAAAGCGTTTTATGATTTATGTTATCTTTGATGGAATGGAGCAACAAATTAGCTGCGATTTAGATTCAATAAGCGAATTTGACCAAAATATATTGAATCTCAGGGCCGAATTATCTGCGATAGCGAATTTTTTAAAACGTGTCTCCGATACAGGCAAGGCCACATACGACCTGCATATTTCAAGTTTTCCTGAAAATGCTGAGATGACTTATCGGTATGAAGAGGACGGGCCTTTGAAAGAACATTATGAACGGACGCCCACAACCATAAAAGACCTTTATTTTGCCCCAATCGCCATTATTTTTAAACAGGAGGTGCGCACCTCTGTTGCAGGCATTACTTATGATCCCTACAAGTTTCTTGAAGCCGACATTCATCAAGTGCGCATGCATCTACTGGATGAGAGTCAATGGGGTGCTTCTTTCAAAAATCCACCCTCATTGGAGGAACGTGTCAACCAGTCTGATTTAATCATTGTGGGAAAAGTGCAAAAGAGTGAGTGCAGGCGGAATAAAGGCAGCTCCGATGTATACACTTACGTAACGGTTTCTGTAGAAGAATGCATCAAAGGATCGGATATTTTAAACGGAAATGAAATTGTATTACAAAAACTGGGTGGTTCCATTAAAGAAGAGGGTATCGTCCATCATGTGGAACGCCATCCTGCAGGTTTTAGCCAGCCCGGCTTTTCTAAAAATGAAAGGGTTCTCTTGTTGTTAAGGTTATTACCGGATTCCAAGCATTACGAGGTAGTGGCCGGTGAGCACGGCAAATTCTCTATATTGAAGAACGATATCATTGCCGAGAGATATGTTCCCTTGAAAGAATTCATTCGAAAAATCAAAGAATAATCTACAGAGGCAGCCTTCCACAAACCAAAACCTTAGTTTAACATCCTATTCGTATCGTAAGCTGTTCACAGGATTGGTACAAGCTGTTCTTATGGTCTGGAAAATAAAAGTGAATATGGCTATCGCCATCGTGACAAAACCGGCCAAGAAAAAGACAATCCATCCGATATTTGCTCTGTAAGCAAAATTCTGCAGCCATCTGTTCATCATGAACCATGCTAATGGCCATGCGACGATATTGGCAAGTAAAATCCATTTGATAAATTCTTTAGATAGCAGCACTATCACATGCCCTGTCGTTGCACCCAATACCTTCCGGATACCGATCTCTTTGGTCTTTAACTCAGCGGTAAAGGACACCAGGCCGAGAAGCCCCAAACAGGCAACCAGGATGGAAAGTGCGGAAAAGATAATGAAAAGATCCTGCATTTTCTTTTCTCTCTCGTAAAGTTGATTGATGCGATTATCCAGGAAACTGTATTCGAACTGATCTCCAGGAAATACCGTTTCCCACACTTTATGAATAAAATTCAGGGTTCTTCCGATATCACCAGGCATAATTCTAACTGAAATCTTACGTATATAGTCTGGATAAAGTAGCATAGCCATCGGTTCGACTTCCCTGCGCAGAGATTTATAGTTGAAATTTTTAACAACACCGATAACTTTAACCGCCTCTTCCGAATATGGCCCCTTCAGTTTTTTCCCAATGGCTTCTTCAGGCTTCCATCCGAATCTATGAACCCCGGATTCATTCAGCATGATGGTCCCCTCAGTATCTGTGCCGAAATCTCTTGAAAATGCCCGTCCCGCGATGACTTCCATCCCATAAGTATCCACATAGTCATAATCGCAAAAAAACAGATATAAAATAATCGGTTCGTCCGAATCGAGCCGATGATAATTGGTATTGCTGTAATGAGTATCAGCGGGAACCTCGGATGAGGCAGATACGGATACGATTTGAGGATTGCTTTTCAGGTCGTTCCGGAATGACTGGTAATTTTTAGAAATCTGCTGGCTTCTTACAGGAAGGATAACCACATTTTCCCTATCAAAACCCAAAGACCGGTTCTGAATGTATTTCATCTGTTTGTATACAGTGAACATGCCGATAATCAGAATGATAGAAATACCGAATTGAACGACAACCATGTTTCTGCGGAAAACAGACTTTCCGCTCCCTGAGACCGGGCCGCCTTTCATAACTTCGACAGGTTCGAATCTGGTCAGATAAAAAGCAGGATAAAAGCCGGCCAATACCCCGACAACGAAAGTTGTTCCCGCAACAATGATTACATTCTTTAGCTGAAAAAAAACAGAAAGTGACAGATTTTCGGCAAAAATACCATTGTAGCCCTGGATAAACATTGAACTCATAACAAAAGCAAGACCTAGGGAAACAAAAGCCAACATCACAGATTCCTGAATGAACTGGATTCTGAGCTGGTGTTTTTCTGCCCCTACTGTTTTGCGAAGGCTCACTTCTTTGGCTCTTTTGCTGGCTCTGGCCGTGGATAAATTCACGAAATTCATGCAGGCGATGATAAGGATAAGAATTGCGATCGAGGAAAATATGTAGACCGAGGATATACTCCCTCCAGCTTCGACCTCCCAGTTGGTGCTGGGATGCAAATGAATATCAGTGATGGGAACAAGGTGCATCTTGAGCACTTCATGGATGCCCATTTCTCTATTCAGTATTAGCAGGTCTCCGTAATAGGGTTCCAGTCGTTGAGTGACAAAAGTTTTTAACTTTCCCTCGAGTTGAGATTTCGAAGTGTTTTTCGAGACCAGAACATAGGTATAGAGGTAATTGCTTCTCCAATCAGAAAATTCCTCTTCCGCAAATGAGGCAATAGATATCAGCATATCAAAATGAATATGGGAGTTCTCTGGCACCTGGTCCAAAATTCCCGTCACTTTAAAGTCGGTCTGTTCTCCTTCCCACTCAAAGGTGAGTGATTTTCCGACGGCCTCTCCTTTCCCGAAGTATTTATCGGCATTTTCACGAGTCAGAACCACGGTCATGGGATCAGAGAGAGCGCTCTGTTCATCGCCATCTTCCAAACTGAAATCGAAAATTTCAAAAACGGAATTGTCCACAGCAAACATCCCCTGCCTGTGATGATCGTTTTTGTGGTCCTTAATGGCGAATTCTCTCCTCCAGAATCGCACGGCATTTTCGATCTCGGGGAAATCATCGATCAAAGCTTGTTTGTATAATCCTCCTGTGATGGGCCATCTACGGTACAAATTATCGCGGAATAATTCCCGTTCTATCCTGTATATCCGGTGTCCTTTTTCATGAAAACGATCATAACTCAACTCCCGCAGCACCCAAAGGCTGATGATCATGCAGATGGAGAGTCCTATCGCCAGCCCGAACACATTGATGAAAGAATACAATTTGTGCCTTATAAAATTCCGGTAGGCTATTTTCAGATGATTCTTGAGCATGGTTAACCTCCATGACACGATGAGTTTTAGATATCCAGCGACCGATTTTAGGGCATTGCCCCAATACCAGCGCTTTGCTTTGAAGCTGCCCTCTG
>CAYPGQ010000009.1:0-5551 GCA_964410125.1 uncultured Eubacteriales bacterium
TTTTCCTAAGGTCACCGCGCCTGTCTTCGACTCTACCGAGCCAAGATTGCTGTAGCGGCGAGGCAGTGGCCCATGCAGCTGTAGTAAGCTACCGCGAATGGGCTACAACGAAGCCGATGTAGTGAGATTGGCTCGCCCGAAGGGTAAAGAATGCCGATGCATAAAATTAAAGAACTTGAAAATTTGTTTTTCTTGAAAAGAAATGATAGCATCGGCATTTTTTATAAATAATTCAGGCCAATAAATATCTATTTAAGGAGGCATAATGATTAATCAAAAACGACTTTGTTGGACGGTTGCGATTTTGGGATTATTCATTCTTACTCTTGTTTTTGCTGTATCTCCTGTTCAAGCCCAAAGAGGGAAAAAGTCGCAGCGAATCCAGTCCACGGATCCCGCACTCCGTTTGAAGGGATATGAGAAACATCTGGAAATGACAGAGAGTTCGCCCTTCAACAAGGAAAAATGGTATCATATCGGACCCAAAAACGTTAGCGGCAGATGCACTGATATCGCTGTGGTTACGCCAAAGGGAAAAAATTACACAATCTATGTGGCTACGGCATCCGGTGGCGTCTGGAAAACCGTAAACGAAGGGACAACTTGGGAGCCCGTTTTCGAGAAAGAAGCTTCGACCTCGATCGGAGATGTGGCTATCGCCCCATCGAATCCCGACATCGTATGGGTAGGAACCGGCGAGGCCAACATTTTCCGGAGTTCTCAAGCTGGTGTCGGGATCTACAAATCTATTGATGCTGGAAAAACCTGGAAGCACATGGGATTGGCCGATACCAATACCATTGCACGGGTCATCATTCATCCCGAGAATCCTGACGTTGTTTACGTAGCGGCTTCGGGTCACGAGTGGACAAATAACGAGGAGCGAGGTGTTTACAAGACTACAGACGGCGGCACGACTTGGGAAAAAATCCTGTACATCGACAATATGACCGGGGCCATCGACTTGGTGATGGATCCATCGAACCATGATACCCTGTATGCTGCAACATGGCAGCGTGTGAGAGAAAAATGGAATGATCCCCGGAACGAGCCCAACTACGGGGGAAGCGGAATCCACAAGACCACAGACGGCGGCACGACTTGGAATCCAATCAACAACGGGCTTCCGGCTGCAAAATATCGTGGCCGAATCGGTATCGATCTTTGCCTGACTAAACCCAATGTGATCTACGCTTTTGTCGACAACTATGAACTTGCAAGAGAATTAACCGAAGAAGAAAAAGCCGATGATTACACGTCCGGATTGGCTGGCATTATCAAAGGTGCTAGCGTTTACCGTTCTGATGACAATGGAGAAACCTGGACCCAGGTGAGTGGTTTAACTGATAATATGAAACAATACATGCAACGCCATTCCGCCACCTACGGCTGGGTTTTCGGCCAGATGCGTGTGGATCCCAACGATGAAAACACCATCTACACCATGGGCTTAGGCTTGAATGTCTCGAATGACGGAGGAAAAACATTCCGTGGCCTTAGAGGTATGCACGGTGACCACCACGGCCTCTGGATCGATCCAGACAATTCCGATTACCTGATCAATGTCAATGACGGTGGCATCGTCATATCTTACGACGCAGGCTTGACCTGGCGGCAGTTCAGAGACAATCTTCCTGTGTGCCAGTTTTTCAATATCAACTACGATATGGACACTCCCTTCCGAGTGTACGGTTCGATGCAGGATCATGGCAGCTACAGAGGACAAGTGATCAAGGGCGGAACGGATAGATACGGGAGACCATTAGAAGGCATCCAGACCGTGGATTTTGAGGGGGCACCTGGTGGTGAAGGCAGCAGCCATGCTATCGACCCGACAAACCCGAAAACCGTCTATTCTGCTGGTTTCTATGGGACCATCAGCAGGAGCGTACTGGGTAAGGATGGAAATTGGCAAAACAAACGTGTTCTTCCCATGCCATATCCCAATGAGCCTCGCCTCAGAGGACAGTGGGTTGCACCTTTTATCATCTCTCCCCACAACCCCAATATCATTTACCATGGGATGCAGTATCTTTTCATGTCCCGAGATAAGGGAGATTCCTGGGAGAGAATCAGCCCTGATTTGACCCGTAATATCAAGTCCGAGTTGGGGGATATTCCCTTCCAAACACTCTTTGCGATTGACGAATCTCCTCTCAAGTTCGGATTGATCTATGTGGGAACCGATGACGGTAATGTCCATGTTACCAAAGATGGCGGCAAAACCTGGAAAAAGATCATGAATGGTTTACCCTACCAAAAATGGGTATCCAAAATGGTTGCTTCTGCCTATGATATGAGTACGGTCTACATGACCCAGAACGGCAAACGGGATGACGATTTTAATCCCTATGTGTGGAAATCCACGGATTTTGGCAATACCTGGGAAGACATCTCCGGCAATATTCCCCTTGGACCAGTGAATGTCATCAGAGAAGACCCTATTGACAGGAACATTCTTTATGTGGCCACAGACGTAGGCGTGTATGTCACCAAAGACGGCGGTAAAACCTGGAATGTTTTGGGAAGCAACCTGTCCTCTGTTTATGCGCTCGATCTGATCATCCATCCTCGCGACAACATCGTTGTGATCGCCACTCACGGCCGCGGCATGTGGGCCATTGATGCTGAGTTCGTTAACGAAAAGAGCACACGTAGACGCTTCAGACGATTCTGATAATTTCTGGTTTTCAGTGGTAATACAAAAGGCCCGTCTATTCTAATCAAGGAGAGAAGGGCCTTTTTTCTGTTCTCCGCGCAACTTTTTGAAAATAGAATCCGTCTACCATATTGATGTCAATCCGTCTGGATTACTAATAAAAAGTGGTGATGTATAATATAAATGAATTTTAGAATTTGTATTCTGTTGCAAGCGAATGATATCATCCGCAGTTTTTATGAATAAGTCAGAAAAATAATGTGTGGACGCAGGAGGGAGTCATGTTATCAAACTACCTGAAAGTTGCCTGGAGAAATATTGTAAGGAAAAAAGGATTCTCTTTTATCAACATCACAGGTTTGGCCATCGGGATGACGGTCTGTCTCCTCATCCTTTTGTTCGTCCAGTATGAGCTGAGTTATGATACCTACCACAAGAATGCGGAAGATCTCTACCGGCTCGAACGCCAGTGGCTCAGCGCAGACGGGTCGTTACGGGGCCATTTTGCCTCTTTAGCGCCGTCCTTTGTGATTTTTTTAGAAAAAGAATTCCCCGAGATCGAAAACGCTGTGCGCATTTTCCCTGTTGACACAACCCTTGTGAGCGTGGGGGATACTCATTATGTGGAAAAGCGTTTTTATTTCGCCGAAGAAGACATCTTTGACGTTTTTTCCATTCCCCTGATCAAAGGAGATTCCAAGACTGCTCTTGCCAAACCGGACGGTCTGGTTATCTCCCAGTCCATGGCTAGAAAATACTTCAGGGACGAAAATCCGATCGGAAAGCAGATGCAGTTTGACCAGACCTACCTCTTTCAGGTAACCGGAATCATGGAAGACACCCCTTCGAACACCCATGTCTATTTTGATTTTTTAGCTCCCTACCTTGCCCTGAAAGGACTTCAGGGAAGCGGAGAGAGAGATTATTTTCACGGAACCAGAAATTTCACGGACAATGTGACTTTTGCCTATGTGCGGTTTGCGCCGGGGACAGATCCCGGTGCTGTAAAGGCGAAAATCCCTGATTTTATGGACCGTGTTTTGGGCACGCGGAAAGACAAAGATGGCAATATTGTTCCGGCCAGCAAGGGGAATACGATCCTCCTGCAAAAGGTCACCGACATCCACCTCTATTCCCACACGAGCAAAGAACTGGAGGCCAACGGCGACATCCGGTATGTCAATCTTTTCACCATCATTGCCCTGTTTGTTTTGATCATTGCCTGCATCAACTTCATGAATCTCTCCACAGCCAGAGCCACCCAAAGAGCCAGAGAGGTCGGGTTGCGGAAGGTTGTTGGCGCCAACCGTCGGCAACTCACAGCCCAGTTTTTAGGAGAGTCTTTAATGGTAGCCCTGATGGCCATTGTATTGGCTTTGGTCCTTGTCGCTATCTTGCTCCCTGCCTTCAATTCTTTTACCAACCGGGATATCAGTTTTGGATTACTTCTCAATCCGGTCGGATTGCTGACGGTTTTAGGCGTTTTTTTCCTGACAGGTATTGTCTCGGGTTTTTATCCTGCACTGTATCTTTCGGCATTCAGACCGGCGACCATCTTACGGGGGGAATTGACCCAGGGAACCCGAGGGGCCTTAATGCGTAAAGTCCTTGTCGTTTTTCAATTTGCCATCTCTGTAGCTTTGATTGTGGGAGTGGGTGTGGTTTACAAACAGATGAGGTTTTTACAAGATGCCGACCTCGGTTTCGAACGGGAGAATATCATCATGCTCCGGGCCGATCAAATGATCAAACAAAACTGGCAGGAATTCAAACAGCAGCTCACCAGCAGTCCCTATATCCTATTCGCTACCCTGTCGAAACGGGCACCGACAGGACGGTTGCTGGATTCTCCTGGATTTCGGACCGAAGTGAACGGCCAGATGTTAACCAGCCCTTTCAGCATGCCGCACAACCGCGTCGAATACGATTTTTTAAAAACTTATGGGATGGAAATCATCGCAGGCCGGGATTTTTCCATCGAGTATCCCACAGATGCAACCAAAGCTTTTATCCTGAACGAGACCGCCGTGCGGCGACTGGGATTGGAAAGACCGGAAGACGCCGTGGGAATATCCATGTCGACTTTTGCACCTTTTTTAAACGGAAACGTGATCGGAGTGGTTAAAGACTTCAACTATGAATCCATGCACCATGAGATCATCCCGATTATCACCTATATCCAGCCCATTCAGGCGAATACCGTCTCCATCCGGATTGCTTCGGGGCGGACACGGGAGGCATTGAGCGATGCAGAGGTTGTTTGGAAACGATTCAATCCGGAATACCCCTTCCAGTATGATTTTCTGGATGACCGAATAGCCGAGCAATACCGGAACGAAGAACGGATGATGCAGATGTTCGGGTATTTCAGCCTTCTCGCTATTTTTATCGCTTGTCTTGGACTTTTTGGCCTCGCGTCCTTCATGGCAGAAAAGCGCACCAAGGAAATTGGCATAAGGAAAGTGCTGGGAGCATCCCTTGCGAATATCATGGTTCTCCTATCCAAGGAGTTTACCCTTTTGGTTTTAGTCGGGAACATCATCGCATGGCCGCTTGCCTATTTTGCCATGCATGGTTGGCTGAACAATTTTGCCTACAAAATTGGGATCGGATGGATCGTATTTGTGCTTGCAGGACTTTTGACCTTTATGATCTCCCTGTTGACTGTGAGCTACCAGGCCATAAGAGCGGCCTTGACCGATCCAGCTGTCGCTATTCGCTACGAATAATTACCTGAATTATTCATAAAAAATAGCGATGCCTTACATCTCTTCCCAAAAACCAAAATTTCAAGTCTAATTATAAGATACATCGGTATTTTTTACCCTACTGGCGAGCCAGTCTCACTACATCGGCTGCGTTGTATCCCACTAGCGGTAGTTCACTACAGCT
>CAYPGQ010000009.1:5651-84540 GCA_964410125.1 uncultured Eubacteriales bacterium
CCAGTCTCACTACATCGGCTGCGTTGTATCCCACTAGCGGTAGTTCACTACAGCTGCGTGGGCCACTGCCTTGCATCCTTTAATGCTAGGATGGGGGGGAGGGTCTTGGCCCGTGAATAATCCAGGTTAGATTTGAAATTTAAAAAATAGGGTGGTACCTTATGGGACGTCCCCATGAAAAGAATTATTGAAATCGCTGTGTTTGCATTGATTGCATGCGCATGCGTCGTTGCCCTGTTTTTGATGAATGGGGAAGAAGAGCAGGGATTCAAATTTTCCCAAGGGCCGGAGATTTCCCTTCGAAATGCGACCCAAACCAGAATTCATTACGGCATCAAACCCAACAATACATTTGATGCGCCTGAAAAAAAAGTGATTAGACCCAAGGAAATCCATCGTTACAAAAGCAGATTTGTCCTGGAGGTTTCGTGGGAAAGGATTGGAGTAAAGACAACGCGGCATATCACGCCCGGCAGACCCTATGCATTCCGTTACGATGAAAACAACCTGATTAAGATCTACGAAGGGTCACACGGTAAAGCGGATGCGGAAGACCTGGCTCCTTATGTGGCCACTCCGATGGAGGTCGTTGCCAAAATGCTTGAGATGGCTGAGGTGGACAGCCAAGATATAGTGTATGATATCGGATGCGGAGACGGACGGATCATTGTCATGGCAGCGGAGAAATACGGGGCCCGGGGTGTCGGTATCGACATTAATCCCCTAATGATCGACGAGGCCAAAGAAAATGCCAGAGCAGCAAAAGTGGAACACCTGCTTCGGTTCTATCTGGGGGATGCTACAACCATGAATTTTTCAAAAGCCACAGTGGTGACCCTTTACCTTCTGCCAGAATCCAATGCCATACTGCGTCCGATGTTTGACGAGCAACTGGAACCAGGTGTTGTGGTTGTATCCCATAATTATCGTATTCCGGGCTGGGAAGAAAAAGAAGTCGACACCTTCTATATGAAGGACGAATGGGATAAGAATCACAGCATCTTCCTCTACAAAAAGTGATAAACATATTGAAGATCTATGAGCTCAAGAGGCAGGTAATCATTCCTGCTCCTATAGGAGAGGTTTTTTCTTTTTTCAGTGCTGTTGAAAACTTGAACCTGATAACGCCGCCATGGCTGTATTTTAAGATTCTGACTCCGCTTCCTGTAAAGATGAAAAAAAACGCTTTGATCGACTATTCCATCAAGCTTCTTGGATTGCAAATGACTTGGAGAACAGAGATAACGGTGTGGCAACCTCTTGATCGATTCGTCGACCGCCAGGTAAACGGACCCTATCGAGTTTGGGAACACACACACCTGTTCGAGGAAAAAGCGGGAGGCACACAGATGGAGGATATCATCAGGTACGCTGTGCCCGGATTTGTCCTATCTCCGCTGATTCACTTTTTATTTGTACGGCCTCGACTGGAGAAAATTTTTTCTTTCAGAGAAAAGTCGATTCTCGAATATTTTAACAAGTGACCAGGAATCCTGCTGACATCATTGCTTTTCTTTTTCGGGAAACAAAGTGATTTGTACGTAGTTTTCCATATTGAGGTAGGTCTTTGCCGCATCATTAATCACTTCGACTGTAAGGGGAAGTGCTCGAGGATGATTTTGTGTTATGATCTGCATGAAGGTGTCATAAAACACATACATTGGATTAGCATCGCGCCGCCTGTATCGTGAAGATCTGGGTTTTGTTCAGGTTGTTGGATTCGTAGTAAGGGATCAAAATCGGCACGATCACCCAGAATTCGCTCAATAGTTTGTAAGCATAGATCTTCCAGAGATTGGACCGGATGTTCATCATTTATTCAGGGAAGGCTTATATATGATCGGATTCTATAATTAAAAGTATCGTTCTATCACACTCTAACTTCATAGAAGTTTTTTCCGGGAGGATTAAAGAGGTCGTTCGTGCTCGGAAGAACCTGATTCTGCGTGGGCCTTCCACCATTCGAAGACATGCCCTTTTGCCTCGAGCTTGACGCCTGATTTTTCACCTGGGGCGAGATCCTTCCTCTCTGTAGGACCCAATTCCACTCCGGTGGAAAGGTGGACTTCCACCCGCACTTTTTTAATGGTTTTATCCGTGACGTTTTCGATAGATCCGATAAAGGACGAAGAAGCATTATGGAAGGCTAAAACCAATCGCACCCCTTTGCGCACATGATTATAGGTGTCGGTAAGGATTAATTTTTCTCCCGATTCTTCTCCCTCTTCGCCATGGATATGTTCCCCTTCTTCCCCTTGTTCATGGGCTTGTTCTCCCTGGACATGTTCTCCTTCTTCGCCATGTTCATGGGCATCTTCAGCTTGCGTGGCTGTTTTTTCCTGTCCTTTGTCGCCGGTCGCACAGGCCGTGCCAAACATGACCAAAGCCGCAGCGACAACGGCTATAAATATCCATAATTTCCATGAGATTTTTTTCATAACAGTTCCTCTCCTTCTTTGAGTTACTTTTTTCCTATTATATCGGAAAATTTGGCGTTCGAACAGTGTGAAGAATTTGCAACAATTTGTTGCGCTCGGCTGTCTTATGAGTAAAATGAAAAAAAAGGAGAAAGCAATGACCCGTTCGAAAGTGTTAGGTTGGATCATACTGGTTCTTGTGGCGTTTTTATTTTTATCCAGCGGCCCTCGATTATTGGCTTCCGAAACGATTGCCGATCACCAGCAACAGGAAAAAATCACAGAGCAACAAAAGGAGCAGGAAAAAGAGAAACAAGCTGAAAAAGAGGAGGATATCGGAGATGCCATGAAAAAACGCATGGATCAAGGCGAATCCATGTTCGAAATATTAGGCCTCCCCACACCTGAAGATTACATGCCGACCACGTTTGAATTTTTTCTCTTGTGGCTTATTCCCCTTTCTGTCATAGTGGCCGTCATTATATTGATTATGTTGGTTTCTAAACGTCGTCACCAAAGGATTTTAGCCATGATCGAAAAAGGTATCCTTCCGGATGCTAAAGCTATCAACCACTATAAAGCCACCCAATTCCGATGGGATGTATTCCTTCTCCTGACAGGCCTCGTTCTGGGATTAGGAGGTATCGGTCTTTCCGTGTTCATGATGGGGCACAAAGGACCGGAACAGTGGTACATGGGAGTTATCCCATTTCTCGTTGGGGTGGCGTTGCTGGTTTTTTACCAGATTTTCTACAGGAAGAAAAAAGAGTAGACAGTAACCTAGAGGGCTGGGAAGGGAAACCTCCCAGCCCTCTGTTGGGTCGAACGGAGAAAAAATGTGAACAAAGAGGATGAAAGAAAACTCATCCAGACGATAAAAGCCGGGAACTACCGCCAATTCGAGAGATTGATCGTGGCTTATCAAAAACCTTTGTACGTATTCATATGGAGAATGATCCAGGACGAGGACGACGCCAAGGATATATGCCAGGACACATTCTTCAAAGCCTATAAAAAAATCAAATCTTTCAAGGAAAAGTCAAAATTCTCCAGTTGGTTGTTCCAGATCGGATACAGGAAAGCGTTGGATTTTATGGCCAAGAAAAAACGGCAACGGACCGTGCTGGCCAAGATGGAGACACAATCCCAGATGGCAGGGAATGAAAAAAAGTTTGAGATCAAACAGGCAGATTCAGCGATCGGAAAGATTATCGATAAACTTCAACAGAATCACCGGACAGCCCTCCATCTATTCTATAAGGAAGAGATGACCTACAATGAGATCGCTTCCGTGATGAAAGTCCCGATAAACACAGTGAAATCCCATATTCATCGAGGGAAAGAGATCGTACGAGAGAAGCTATCTCGAATGGATAGATGGAATAAACAACCGACATATGAGGAAACCCATGGAAAAAAATGATGTGGATAAAATGATTAAACAAAATCTAGAAGCAGGCCCCCCCGGGATGGAGATCGACATCCGGCATGAGACCATGTCCCGGATCGAGGCTTATGAGGAAAAAAGGGGAAAAGTCAAAAACTTTGGGTTGTGGATCGTGTCGCTATTCGTGTTTTGTGCAGGCCTGTTGTCCATTTTTCTATTCGAAGGATTGATCGTATATTATGAGAGCCTTTTCCTTCGGCTTCGATTGGACACAACAGTTGTCAAGTTTGGCTTCCAAGGCGTATTTCTCGTATTCGTTCTGACCTCTCTGACTGTAATGATCTCCCAGGTCAGGCCGGCGAAGCACCTCAGTCGCTTTATGTTCCTGGTATCATTTTGATCTATTTATTCCGCTTGACCCGATTCTCCAGGCTTTTGAATTCTTGACCATCAGGGCTGATCATGAACATTTCATAAACAAACTCATCTTGGCTTATCCATTTGGTAGTTGTCCGGACTTTCATCGTTCCCCCAGTCATCGGATCAGTCCATTCAGCTCGTTCAGTCATGATTTTCCCCGTTTCATCGAAGGTGCCGGATAACAAATAGAAAGCTGTGCTGCTGTTGTCGATCCAGAAGGAGATGTACTTTTTCTGGAAGTTATCGTAGCCATTGATCTGGATCCCTTCGAAGGGCTGGCCAAACATCGTTCCTTTGTATTCCATCTTCAAAAACCGACCCCCCAAGATCAGCTCGGCTTTTGAGACACTATTCGAGACAACAGGCTCTGCTCCGGGCATCATCCATGCTGTGCTGGTGACTTCCCATTGCCCGATGAAGTTTTTGAAATATGCGTGGTTTTCATTCGGGGCCATCATTTTCATGTAGGCTTCCATCATGGCCTGCTGGTCCTGTTGAGCTTCCTGGGCGTTGATGTACATGCTTGATAGGGATACGATCAAAAGAGCCGTTCCAATAGCCATAAAAGCTTTTTTTACCATAATCTCCTCCTCTAAAATCTATCGGAATACTCAATTATATACTATTTTATGGGTTTTTGCAGCAGGTAAATTTCTATCACTTTCCTTTTTTTCCTGTTGATGATATGGTTGATTTCCGATGTTTTTTACTCACTATCTCAAAATTTCGCTAAGGCATTTAGCCCGCACCAAGCTTTTTACGATCATCAATGTCCTTGGGCTTTCCATCGGAATGGCAACATGTCTTCTCATCCTGCACTATGTGAATTTCGAGAGAAGTTATGACCGGTTCCACAAGGACAGCGAACGCATCTATCGCCTGAGATATGAGCGAACCAGCGAGGAGGGGACTGCCGTACGGTTTGCCTCCTGCTGTCCTCCTGGAGCAGATGCCATCCGGGGTGTTTTCCCCGAAGTGGAAACCATCGCCCGCATATTCCGGAACCAAACCGTGGTCTCTCTCAACGACCGAGATGTCAAATTCACGGAAGATCGGATGTATTTTGCCGAACCCGGCTTCTTTCAAATATTCCATCTGAATTTCCTAGAAGGCGATCCGTTAAACGATATCCAAAAAGCCAACATGGCGTTTATTTCCCTTTCGACGGCCGAAAAATATTTCGGTATGGAAAATCCCATCGGGAAAACTCTCAACGTAGGTGGCAAAACCGATTTCACGCTGGCCGGTGTTTTTGACGATGTTCCGCCAAACTCCCATCTCAAAATGGATATCATCCTGTCCTACGAAAATATCCGGTCGCTGTTTGGTCCTGATGTCCTCGAATCCTGGGGGCACACAGGCTTCTTTACCTATATTCGATTCAAGGAAGGCACCGATCCGCAGACATTTCAAAATAAGATGCCCGACCTTGTGGAAAAGAGCTGCGGCGAACTCATGCGTGCTTACAAGGTCTTGATCGAACTGAAATTACAAAAGCTAGAAGACATTCATTTGACCTCGCACTATATGCAGGAATACGAAATCAATGGCAGCCGGGATTCCGTGAATTTTTTGATGATCGTGGCCGTTTTTATCGTTTTCATGGCCTGGATCAATTACATCAACCTCTCCACGGCCCGTGTCTTGACTCGTTCGAAGGAAGTGGGATTGCGCAAGGTTGTGGGTGCATCACGCCGTCATATCATCACCCAGCTCTTTTTTGAGACGTTTATCATAAACCTGATTGCTATCACTCTGGCTGTTGTGCTCGTCCAGATTTTTCTCCCGGCTTTCAGCCGTATCGCCGGCACGCCCTTAATTTTCGTCATTTGGGAGCAATCCTTGTTTTGGGTATCCCTATCGGCCCTGTTTTTGGGAGGGATTTTTCTGTCTGGATTCTATCCTGTGGCGGCAATTTCTTCTTTTCAACCGGCCGGAGTTTTGAAAGGATCGTTAGAAAAAACCCCAAAAGGAATGAAACTGAGAAAAGCCCTGGTGGTTTTTCAGTTTATCATGGCCCTTGTATTGTTGACGGGGACCTTTGCCGTATCCCGTCAAATTTTTTTCATGAAGAATCAGGACCTGGGTTTTGATAGGGATCACGTTCTTGTGGTCAATGCCCCCCGAATAATCGATGAGGCTTCTCTAAAACAAATCGATGTTTTAAAGGAGGAGCTTCTCAAACATTCCGACATCCAGAAGATATGTGTGGTGACGGAAGTGCCCGGACGGCAGATCTATTGGGATGCCGGCGCCATTTTAAGAGCCGGTGAAGATCCCGGCAAGGGCAAAAACTACCAGATTGTGGGTGTGGATTATGACTATATGGATGTGTTCCAGCTCAAGCTCCTTCACGGACGCAACTTCTCGAAGGAGTTTCCCAGCGATAATATGGCCCTTATCCTGAATGAGACCGCCGTTCGATGGATGGGGTTTGAAAGCAGTGAAACAGCCGTAGGGCAGCAGGTGGATTACTGGGGAGAATTCTATACCGTGATCGGCGTTTTTTCCGATTTTCACCAGCAATCCCCTAAACAAGCATTCGAACCGCATATTTATCGGTTCATACCGTACGGCCTGAGGTGGATAGGAAAATTTGCAATAAAAATCGATGCCCAAAATGTAAAAGAAACCATCGCATTGATTGGGGAGGAATATGCTCGATTTTTTCCGGAAAATCCCTATGAATATTTTTTTCTGGATGATTATTTCAACCAACAGTATAAGGCCGATGAACTCTTCGGCAGGGTCATTGGAATTTTTGCCCTTTTGGCCCTATTTGTCACCGGACTGGGGATATTCGGAATGTCGGCATTTTTGACTTTGCAGCGCACCAAAGAGATCGGGATCCGCAAAGTCCTTGGTGCGACCACGTCCAGTATCCTGAGACTTTTGGCATGGGATTTTCTGGTTTTGATCCTTATTTCCCTGTTCATTGCCTGGCCCTTGACCTACTGGGGAATCCAACAGTGGCTGGATTCGTATGCCCACAGAGTGCCCGTGAATGTCCTGCTATTCTTGGCCCCTTTGGTAATCATCGTGGTGATCGCCACTCTGACCATCAGTTCCCATATCGTGAAGGCTGCATCAGCTGATCCGGTGGATGCGATCAAACACGAGTAAATCCAAACTGGAATTTTTGGTACGGTGGTGGTATTTTTAAAGAGAATAAAAATATGAGTGAAGTGCGGATTATCGATATGGATGCGGGGAATATTTTTGATTATGGATTCTGCGGGACAAAAAATATCAAGCATGAGGGTTGCCGCCGAAAAGCGGAATGGTTCAAAAAAAGACTGGCCGAAGGCATGAAGTACAAGGTGTTGTATTCCGAAGGAAAGGGGACTGTCGGGTTGATCGAATACATTCCCGGCGAATACGCTTGGAGAGGGGTCGAAGCAGAAGGGTACATGGTTATCCACTGCCTTTGCATCTTTTATAAGCCGTACAGAGAAAAGGGCATTGCAAGCAAGATGATCGATGAGTGCATAAAAGATGCAAAAAAAGAAAAAAAGCATGGAGTTGCTGTCGTCACACGGAAGGGAGCTTGGATGGTCGGAAAGGACCTATTCGTGAAGAATGGATTTGAAGTTGTGGATAAGGCTGAACCTGATTTTGAGCTTTTGGTGAAAAAATTCAAAAAAGAAACTCCTGCACCAAAATTCAAGGGAAATTGGGATAAAGTTCTGGAAAAATACAAAAAAGGCCTGACCATCCTCTGGTCTGACCAATGTCCGTATATTGCAAAGTCGATCCATGAAATCAGAGAAACGATCAAGGAAAGATATGGGATTAAGGCCAATATTGTCGAGATAAAAGATCACAAACAAGCCCAGAATGCTCCCTCCCCGTATGCGATCTTCAGCCTGATTTATGAGGGGGAACTCCTGGCCTTTCATCCCATCAGCAATAAAAGGTTCATGAACATCATGGACAAAGTTTTGAGGAAATAACATCATGCTTCCGAAAGTGATCACGCATAACACAATCAGTCTTTTGATCTTGCCCACTCTGGTCGGACGAGAATCCTTGAAGTTGTTCGAAGATTTTAGCCCCAGAGACAAAGAGATAAGACTGAAACTTACAAGAAATGAAGCTTTCGATAACAACCACATTTTGTTAGAATACAAAGTGTTGAAATAGGCAAAAAGGAGGGGCCATGAGTGATTTAGACGTTCGGATCGTTAAGCTTGAACCGATGCGTGTGGCGAGTGTTAGGGCAGTCAGCGAAAGTCCGGAGGTAGATGCCTGGGGAAAATTGCGAACATGGGCCGAGCCCAAAGGATTTCTCCAGGATGACGAAAATCATCCTATATTTGGGTTCAACAATCCCAATCCCCAACCGGGCAGCAAGGAATATGGATACGAGCTCTGGATAAAGGTGGGTTCCGATGTGGGATCCGAGGGAAAGATCGAGATGAAGGACTATCCTGGCGGATTATTTGCTGTGACTACGTGCAAACTGACCGGAGATCCCAGCGGGTGGAATATCCTCGAGACTTGGAAGGCGCTTTGGGAATGGGTCAAAGCCAGCAAATACAAATGGCGTCAGGTTCATGAGTTGGAAAAGGTCCACGACCCGATGGCTGCAGAGATGGATATCATCTTAGACCTCTTTCTTCCCATCGAAGAAGAGTAGCCCCTGCTCAAAATTTTGCGGATAGGCCGGCGATAAACAAAACATCATTTTTCTTGATGGCCTCGCCGACCGGTTTGCTGTCATATTTATCCATCAGTGTCAGTTTGACCGACAATCCTTTGGTTATGGCTGAGGCCAAACTTATCTCGAATTGCAAAAAGATATGGTCCAATTTTGATATGTTCGTATTGAGACTGAGCGATTGAGATATTTCCGCGGTCGGGCTGACTTGCCAAGTGAATTCATTCCCCAATGAAATACCGGTATAACTGTCTGTTTCTCCGGACTCGTGGTATTTTGTGAACACCTGGGATAGCCCGGAGCTGGCAGATAGAAGGGCATTTTCCAATGTGAGGATTTTATAGCCCAATCCCAAACTGGGGAGGATCCTGTAACTGAAGTTTTTAAATCGGTCTCTGAGCCCCTGAATGCCATAATAGGAAAAAAATCTTTCTGAATGTTTCCATTGGATATAAGTTTCCAGCCCCATAGATTCGGCATTGGAGATATCCTTTTCTTTGTTAAGAAGAAAAAAAGCTTTATTCGTGCTGTCGATAGACTTGGACACTGGGCCTTTTGCAGAAAAAGTTAAAGATATATTTGTTGTGTCGGTATTCCCGCGAGCCAAAGCCAATCCAACTGCGGCATCTCCACCCCAATTATTCTCTTCATTTTCCTTGTCTTGGGCAAGTGCCCCTGTCACCAAGCATAGGCACAAAGCTGTAATAAGCCAATTGTATTTGAGAAGTTTCATAAGTTATCCTCCACTTAATGAGTCCGTTTGTTTTCATTCCTTGATTTGCGCAACAGGGATGGATAGGATATTAAGGATTGGGGCCTGCGAGAACGATAGGCAGCCAACAGACTCAGAAGAAAGCTGATAAAAAGAAAACCAATGATCACAAGAATACGGGACATGCTGATCGTCCAGAGAAAAAAATGAAAGGTGACCATTTCCGTAGTCTGGAATGCGATATTGAGGACAAGCACTGATTAATAAAAATAATTCAGCCCGATCAGGATACTGAAAGAGCTCAGGTTGACGCGGAATGTGGTTGAAGGTGAATTATCGAGGTAGATCGTTTCAGCATCAGCCGTCCCTCTGAGATAGAGGCCTTCGAAGAACAAGGATAACCTGTTGTTGAGCTTGATCGTGCTCCCGACTCCTCCATAAAATCCCAAGCCGTTTTTTATTTCTTGTCTTCGGACGTTTGCTTCCTCCAAATCTCCCCGCTCGCTCAGACGAAAGGTGCTGAAAAACAGGCCTCCTCCGGCGAAAACATAGGGTGAGAAAGTTTCACTCACAGATATGTTGTAATGGACAGAGGCAACAAGGGGAGTCACGGTAAGTGTGCCATCCAGAAATTTGCCTTCTTCTTTATCGACGCTAAGCCGGTTGTACTTCCACTCGAGAGAAACAGATATGTTGGGATTGAGATAAATTACTCCGCCTATGCCGGATCCGTATCCTGTGTTTATGTTTTTTTGGCTGGGGAAAAAACCTGCCGCGTTTATAAAAAAGCTGAGCCGGCGAAACTGGGCAAAACCGGTTGTGGCTAGAGCCATTAGCAATAATGGAATAACAATCAGTTTGAAAAATCTGGGCATGCCAGCCTCCTAAAGATAAAAATCCGTATATATGCTAAGAAACGTGTCAATTGTTCCACTTTTTTAAATTCATGATCATTTTACACGGATTCCAGGAGTTCTTCGAGCCGGAGGCGGTGGGATTCCCAGGATTTATACAACCCCTCGATCCGTTTCTTGAGCTCGGCATAATCATTGTTCAACTGGGCAATGTCTGTCCTATCCCGATAAGTTTCAGGATTAGCCAATTTCGTCTCCGTTTCTCTGAGTTGGAATTCGGACATCTCAATATCCTTTTCGAGTCTTTTTATCATTTTCTGTAGGTAATTCCGTTCATGGCTTACTTCTTGACGAGCTTCAGCCTCCTGGCGCTTTTGCTCTCTGGTCTTCCGGCTTGTGGCACCGCGCTCCTGTGGTTCCTCCTCTTCGATTTTTTGTTCGGTCGCGTCCGGTTCCTGTTCCCGCTTCCAAAGATAATAGGAATAATTGCCGTAGTATTCGTCCAGACGTCCATTCTTGAGCTCGATGACCCGGCCCACCAGTTTATCCAGGAAGTAGCGATCATGGGAAATGAGAAGCAAAGTGCCATCGTAATTGCCCAGAGCATCCTCCAGTGCTTCCCGGGCGGTGATGTCTAGGTGGGTGGTGGGTTCGTCCATAATCAATAAATTGACAGGCGAAAGCAATATTTTTGCCAGTGATACGCGCGCCTTTTCCCCGCCTGACAGGACCTTGATCTTTTTGTCAATCTCGTCGTCACCGAACTGAAAGATCCCCAGTGCTTGACGGATTTTGGTAATGAGCCCTGTGACAGCAGTGGAAGCCACTTCGTCGAAGATCGTGTTTTCCGGATGCAGGGCCTGGATTTGGTGCTGGGCGTAAAAGCCGACCTGCACCTTTTTTCCCAGCCGCAAGGTCCCTTGCTGCGGTTCAATCTCTCCTGCGACAAGTCGAGTCAACGTGGTTTTTCCTGCTCCGTTGATCCCGACCAGAGCGATCTTATCCCCTCGCGAGATGTGAAGGTCGATGTTCTTCAACACCCAATCCTGTTGGTAGCGGAAACTCATGTTTTCGGTGAACAGTACATCTTTATAGCCGGGTGTTTCGACCTGGAGGCTGAAATTCAGGTTTCTGAGTGCCGGGGGAAGTTCGATCGCTTCCATCTTTTCCAGCATTTTGATCCGGCTTTGAACCTGGGAAGCCCTTCTTTTATCGCTCCGGTACTTGTTGATGAAGCGAGTAATACGCTCCTTCTCTACTGCCTGCTCATCGCGTCGTTTCTGCAAGAGCCGAAGTTTCTCCTGCTTCTGCTCCTCGAAGAAGTGATAATTCCCTCGGTAACGGGTGAGTTCTCCCCGGTCGAGCTCGTAGATCTCATGGGCCAGCCGGTCGATGAAAAACCGGTCATGGGAGACGATGACGATGCTGCCCTTGTAATTCAGGAGATAATGCTCCAGCCATTCCATCGAGGGAATATCCAGGTGGTTGGTGGGCTCATCCAGGAGGAGCAAGTCGGGATTTTGGAGAAGGAGCTGGGCAAGGTAAACTCGCATACACCATCCTCCGCTCAATTCGGCGAAGTCCGCATGGAATAGCTTCTCTTTGAAACCTAGGCCGGAAAGAATTTTTTTAGCTTCACCTTCAATGGTGTAGCCCCTCAGATCCTGATAATGCTGTTCCAGGGGACCCAGTCTTTTCAGCAAGCCTTTGTCCTCAGGGTCGGTTTCTAGGGCGGTGTGAAGGGCGTGGATCTTGTGCTCCAGCTCTCGGATCTCCGGAATTCCTGCCAGGGCGTTTTCCAGGACGCTCCCTTGGCCTACCACGATTTCTTCCTGGGGGAGGTAGCCGATGGTGTAGTTACGCGGTTTGGTAATGGTCCCTGAATGGGAGTCGATATCTCCGGTCAGGATGCGCAGAAGGGTGGTCTTGCCAGACCCGTTGGGCCCGATCAACGCGAAACGCTTCTCAGGTTGAAGATTCCAGCTTACAGAGGACAGGAGGTCCCGGTCCCCGATGGAGTAATGGAGGTTACGAACTTGAAGCATAATCTGTCCTCAATGGACAATCATAATACCATATTTTCTGCTAGATCCAATTCTCAATCCCATTCTTTTATTGTCATCAGTCTAATGCTTTTGGTAGAACATCACAATTTTGTGATGCTGGTATCAAAAAGCCTCAAGGCCGACAAAGAATAGCGGGCGGAATTTACCGTCGTTAAAGGATTGATGACAGTCTGCGATATAGCTTAACCCTGCGCCTCCGATCAAAGAAACACTTGAGGAGATGTTATAGCTCACGTGAGCCCGTCCAATCAGGATGTGCTGGTTGGGTGCTTCGGGGCTGCTTTTAAAGATTTTTTTGTTATCCATGTACATGTATCCCACATCGACTCCGATCGCTACGTCTTCCTGGTACACAGTTATCCCGTAGTAGCCTGCGTACGAAAGGGCAGACCCTTTGTCTTTCTGGAAGTTCCCGTACCCGAGCGCAACGATCGAATAAATCTTCCCCACTTCGAATTTTACACCGGAGTTTAAGCCGCTGAGGTTGCTGCCCCAGTTGACCCATCTTATGGTTCCATCCTTTTTCGAAACGTTGACCAATCCGACGGGAATGCCGTGTGTCTCACCATTCCAATTGACTACTCCCAGTTGAAATCCCCGCATTTCGGCCGATATGTTGATTATTCCGATTTGGGCAGCATTGGCAAAGTAAGGGGCAATGTTGAAAGTGCCGATTTGGGCTCCGGTCAGATTATCTCCGACAATGTTAAAAAGACCCGATGCCTGCAATCCTTTGAAGTTCTCGCCCACGATATTGAACAGGCCTGCTGCCTGAAAGCCCACACAACTCTCCCCGACGATATTGAATCCTCCCGTGGCTTGAAATCCCTTGAGTCTTTCCCCGACAATGTTGAATAATCCGGAAGCCTGGAATCCTTTCCCTGTTTCTCCTGCGATGTTTATAAGGCCGGATACTTGGGCTCCTTTGAGAGAGTCTCCGGTGATGCTAACTAAACCGCTGACCTGGACGCCTGATGTAGAATCGCCAGAAATACCGGAAAGCCCTGTGATTTGAAGCCCTTTCAGTTCATCGGTTAGGGCTGAGGCGCCGATCGCTAGATCCAGGCCTTTGACTGTTCCGATTCGTCCGTACAGAAGCGAGAAATTTAAGTTTGCCGAATCGTGTTTTGTGCGGTTGATAGAGACTGGATACCAGAGAGACAGATTGACAGGATAATGCCGGGGAGAAAAGGATGGCTTTTCTATCTCTTCTTGAGCGGATAGCTGAAGGCTCGAAACACACAAGAGAGTCAAAGATAGGATAGCTATAATGGTGATGTCCTGTAAACGATGCATCATATTCTCCTTGTTTGCAATCTTAAATGTGCACCTCTAGTGTCTTGTTTTCATTTTTTTATACGATATTTTGGAGTAAAAGGTTCCTTTATTTCCCCGGACCGTACAGGACTTTTCCAGGAAGCTTTTCTGTGTGTCTGTCGTGATCGATGACGGTCGTGCCGTTTACGAGGACATAGTCTATGCCGACCGGATATTGATGAGGTTCGATAAAAGTGGCCTTATCCGCGATGGTTTTAGGATCAAAAACCACGATGTCTGCAAAATTCCCTTGTTTGAGAGATCCTCGATCATTAAGGCCCAACTTGGCTGCCGATTTGGATGTAACTTTTTTTATGGCTTCAGGAAGGGCTAATAGCTTTTTCTCCCGCACATAATAGCCGAGAAAGCGGGGGAAAGCGCCGTAATTTCGAGGATGGGGCTTGCCTTCGCTCAGAGGACCGTAAGGAGCAAGGGAGGATCCGTCCGATCCCAGCATCACCAGGGGATGCTTGAGGACCATTTCTGTGGTTTCCTCATTCATGCCAAAGCCTATATGTGAAACATTCGATTCTTCATCTATGATCAAATCGCACATAAACTCATACGGATCGATATTTTTTGTGGCTGCGGCTTCTCCGATGCTTTTTCCGATCAACCATTGGTTGTGTTTTTTATGAAGATTGGAAACCACAATCTTGTCCCATCCGTAGCCTCTGACCTTTTTCAGTGTGTCGGCCTTCATGGATTGTCTGGTTTTTTCATCCTTGAGCCTGATGATGAGCTGCTCCAGGCCGCCATCCAAGGCCCATTGGGGATAGAGGATGGTCAATCCTGTGCTGTAGGCGATGTAGGGGTAACGGTCGGCTGTGACATTCAATCCTCTCTCCGCGGCCCGTTCTACCAGGTCGATCATCTTGGGCAGTTTCCACCAGTTTGTTTTTCCCACGGCCTTGAAATGGGCTATTTGCAGGGGGAGGCCTGCCGTTTCTGCGATATGGATGGCTTCACCCACAGCCTCAAGGACAGCGTTGTCCTCGCTCCGGATGTGGGTGGCATAAAATCCTCCATAGTTGGCAACGATTTTGCAAAGTTCGATAAGTTCTTGTGTTTCGGCAAAACCGCTCGGCGTATACTCCAGCCCAGTCGACAATCCGAAGGCTCCCTGTTCCATGGCCTCTGCCACGAGCTTTTTCATCTGATCCATTTCTTCTGCTGTTGGTTCACGCTGGTCATCTCCCATCACAAAGCCGCGGACCGTGCCTTGGCCAATCAGAGTTGCGTGGTTCACTGCTGTCCCTTTACTTTCTATCGCTTGATGAAATCCTTTCAAGTCTGTCCAATCGATCGAAATGTTGGCCTCCTCGGCCAAACGCTTTTCATAATCCGAAAGAGGGTATTTCATCGGGAACGGCGAAGACCCGCAATTCCCGCCCAATTCAGTTGTTACTCCCTGTCTTATTTTGCTTTCGGCCTTACGGTTGATCAGGATTTCGATATCTGTGTGCGTGTGGATGTCGATAAACCCGGGCGATACAACCCGGTTTGTCGCGTCGATGACTGTTTTTCCCGTGGCATTTTGGAGGTTCCCGATTTGTTTGATATGTTCTCCGATAATTCCGATATCGCCCTTGTATGGTTCATTGCTTATTCCATCTACCAGTGTCCCGTTTTTGATCACCAGGTCATAGATTTCGTTTGTTCCGCTTTTCAAAAGACCGGATCCAGCAAAGCTCATGAACAGCCCTGCCTTTGCCGATGATTTAATAAATTCCCGCCGACTGATCTGTTTTTTCATGACCATCTCCTGGGCAATATCATACCCTTTTTTCTATTTTTAATAAATGGGGACGTCCCCAAGAGTCGTCCCCAAGAGTTACCAGCGCCAGGAGTACTGGACTTTGACGAAAAACTGATTCAATTCCGAGAGAAATCTACCCTGGGTGTCCAGCCAGTTGCGGTTATATACAACAAAAATGTCTAGCAGACTGCGGTAGGTGAAACGCAGGCGGGTATTCAAGCCTAAGGATTTGGTGATGTTGTCATACTGAAGGAAACTGAGAATCTGGAAATTGGAGGTGAGGAAAAGATCAACTCGAGCTCTTACCATTTGGATATCCACATCTCCCGTGGGGAGTTTCCCCCAGTTCCTTTCTCCTTGGAAACCCAAGTTCAAGCGGTGTGAAGGCCTCCATGCGAGTTCAACCTGCAACTGGTCCATAGTTCCGTCATATAGCGTGCCGAACCACCAACTGATTTTTGTCGTCACTTTTCGTTTGCTGGCTGATTGAAATTCCAGGCGGTAGCGCCACCAATTGTATTCGCCTGCCTTGACAAAGACATCCTCAGCAATTTCGAATTCTTCGGGAATACGTTCGTAATAAGGGACGATATTGAATTCGATCCGGTCGCCACTTTCCAAACGCCAGTTGAGCGGAGCGGTGAAAATTCTCCACTGGTAAATCTTTCCATCTAAATCCCAAACAGCCTGTGTGAAAAATTCGTGCATCATTTGCCGTACCCAGGACCAGTTCGGTCTGGGCTTAAAGTTAAGATTGAAGTTGGCTTTGTAGATTCCTCTCCAGGGTACAAATCCCATTGAAGGGTCATAATCTTCGCCGATGCGTTTAAAATTAAAAGAGATGTCCCAGAGATCATTCGGATAATCGATGGAGAATCCGAAAGCTGTGCGGTCATTTCCCAAATCCTCCCGGTTGTTGAACAATCCCCAGACCCCGACCAGGAAGTTTTTATCACCTTGAAATTTGGATGTCTTGTACACAAAATCGCCGCCAACCTGCCAGCTGTTTTTGCGTCCAAGGGGATCTCCAGCGGTCACGATAAAACCAAATTTTGATTCAGCCCAAATATTTTGAAAACCACGTGCAGCAAAAAGATTGGTTCTTGGAGAAAGACCATCAACTGGACGCATCAATGAATTGAGAACACCGAAGCTAAACCTGCCGGTGCTGCCAGTCGCTTTCACGGCCGCATCTATCGGAACCGTTTCTCCCTCTTCCAGCCCGATGCGCCGGCTGAAAAAAGGCACCAAGTCTCTGCTGTGGTGGAAGCTCATTCCTAGTCCGAATTCGTAAATATCTGAACCTTCGAGGAAAAAAGTTCTTTTTTCAGGAAAAAAAAGAGGAAACCGTGTCAGGTTGATCCGTCGAGTGTCGACTTCGGTTTCGGCAAAATCCGTGTTGATGCTCAGGAGCCCGGTGACATTTCCCCCGAAATTTTTCATGACATCCAGACCCGGCTCGAAATTGTAAGAGACCGCTTCTTCGGGAGAATTCTGTATACGGTTCCCCAAAACATACGGCCGGACGGTCAATCCCTTTCCCTGTTGGAATGCTGGGAGTGAGGTGAGTTGGCCAGCGGTGCTTACGTTTGTGACTTTAAAGTTGCGATTGGGAGCCGCCCAGCGGTCGGTCTCCTGCAACCGTTGGATCCGGCGTTCCACGTTAAATCCCCATTGTGTCAATCCTGTCGCGAAACGGATGGTTTTGATCGGTATGAAAATTTCTGCGCTCCAGCCTTGTTCAAACCGCCTTGCTGCTGCCTCCCAGATTCCGTCCCACTGTGCATTCTCTCCTTCTCCCTCTCTCTCGATTAAGCCGTCATACCTGGCTCCGTTCGGATTGATGGCGAAGATGTATCCGGTTCTTCCGTTTGAAAAAGTGTCCAGCACGATCTTCATATGGTCTTCACCACGCAATTGGGCATCCCGTTGCATGGTGTAGCTCACGATCTTATCCGGATCGCTGTCGAAGCACATGATCCCGAAATAAATCGATTGGGAATCCACAACGACTCGCACTTCGGTCTTCATGCTAGGAGGAACACCCTCATCCGGTTCTACCATGGTCAAAGGTCCGATAGGTGTTGCTTTTTGCCACAGAGCCTCTGTTAAGTGGCCATCAATCTTAATTTTTTCCTGTTGGGAGATCTGATACACCTGTGCGTCTGCTGATGGCGTTCTTGCCTTCGATTGAATCGATCCAGGCAGGCATAAAAGGAGGATGATGAAAGAGGAGGTGAAAAGGAATCTGATGGCAGAGGCTTTATCCATTGTTTTTCTGAATGCATTAGTATAAGAAGAATGTTATATTTAGACAAGGAGTAATAAAGATTAAAAAAGCTTCTAAGGTAAAAAATTGGCTTTAATACGAAAATAATCAGTTTGTTATAAATAACTTAAGTCGGTCCGCCCCCGTTATTTGGCTTGTTGGCCGATGCGGAAGTCAAAGGACGAGATCAAAAATTTGCTTGTTGACTCAAAGGTCCGTTTCAACTCTGTATATTCCTTTTCGAGTGGGGATTCCACCTTCAACAGTACGTTTTCTGGAGAAGCGGCACTGACAAGGGTTGATATTGGGCCCAGAGGTGGCATTTGCTTCGAACGGGGAAGGGTTAGAAATATGATGCTGACGGATATAACCAACACCGTGATGGCGGCGGCGAGGGATGGGATGAGGGCAAGAGTTTTGCGGCGAGGTTCTGTTCCCAGCTCTGTTCTTCCGGGAATAGCCATCATGATTTTTTTGTTCAAGGATTCGTCAAAATCCTCGAGAATGGCCTTTTTATCCTGAGTAAACTTCGGCTTGAGGGATGTGCAGAGTTCGGCATATTCCCGGCATGAATCACATCGTCGCATGTGCCTTTGCACCTTGCGGGATGTTGGTTTTCCCGAATCCATGGCTTGAGATATTTTCCATTTATAAATGGGGCAAAACATTTTGCTTCTCCTCATCATAAGAATGAAAATTTATGGGCAGCAGGAGTGGTTCCTGCGAGTTTTCCAGAAGCGATAGGCAAATCCATCCTCTTTCCTAGATTCAGCCGGGCCCTATGCAGGAGGACCCGGACAGTGACCGGCTTTTTGTTCAGGATTTTTGCCATCTCTTTGATCGGCATGTCCTCACCATAATGCAGCCACAGGGCCTCGTATTGCCTTTCTCCCAACTTGCTGGCCAAATGCCAGATATTTTGAGATTCCTCCTTCTGGATGACGATTTCCTGTGGATCTGGAGGCGATGGGGAAGGATCGAGAGAAGTCGATCTTTTTTTCTCCAACCGGAAGCGGCTGATGGCTTGCCGGATGGCAATCGTGTACAGCCATGTCGAGAATCTCCGTTCGGGATTAAATCGGTCGATATTCCGGAAGGCTTTAAGAAAGGTTTCCTGGATCAGGTCTTCGATATCCTGGTCTGTTTTGAAACGGTGCCGTAGAAAATAAAACAACCGGAAGCTGTAACGGGAGACCAATTCCTCAAAAGACGACCGGGAGCCAGAAGCCACCTTAGAAGCCAGCTCTTCATCGGAAAGATGTTTGACTGCTTGGATGCTGCTCATCAACCTACTAGCTCCTTCTTCTGGGTTATTTATAAAAAATGGCGATGCCAATATTCAATTTTAAGAAAAATAAATTTTCAAATTCAACAAAAATATTCATCGACATTTTTTACCCTTTGGGCAAGCCAATCTCACTACATCGGCAGCGTTGTAGCCCATTTGTGGTGGATAACCACAGCGCCATGGGCCACCGCCTTGCCTCCATTAATACTAGGGCGGGGCGGAGGGTCTTGGCTCGTGAATAATCCAGAATCATTATAATCCTTATTTAGGCTATTTCCTAGAGTCTACGGCAAGAGATTGAAATGCGAGATAAGATGGAAGGCTGAGAATTTTGTTTTGCCCATTGCGATATCGAGCAAAGCTTTGCTGGGATAGTTCATCTCCATGTAAACTTTTTTCCCTTTCGTTGCAATCACGATATCTTGAGGGATCTTAAATTTTGTCTTCATTTCTTCCAGCTGCATGTTTGCTAAAGAAATCAGGCCTCTCAAGACGTTTTCCATATTTTGGGCATCTTCCAAGGTTTTGACCGTAAAATTCAGGCGGATGTTGAAATTTTCTTTAATTTCTGCAAGTGAGAACATAGCCGATTCTGTCTTTTTGATGATAAAAACTTTGGATTTACCCTCTGCCAGAGAAGAAATGTCTTTCGCCAACGCAGCTAAAAAGGCATTGGAAGGAATCTCTTTAATATACTCATTCATCGGGGAACTGGCGATATTCGCTTTTTTCCCGGCGATGACATCCAACGTCAACTTGATCGCATCCTGGTTGGGCCCAATCAAAGCGAGGTTATCACCAGCGAAGGCCCCGTATTCATCCCCACCCCAGTTGTGGATGATGAATTGGCCATGCGGGATTTCTTTGTGGGATTCTTCTGCCCCTAGAAGGCCGAGAAGATGATCGCGGTCAAAATTCCCCTGGAGGCAGGCCACTATGTTCTCTTCTCCCTTTCCAAACCCGAACACGGTGATGCCGTGGATATCCTCTTTAAGGTTGATTCTGTATTTCTTGAGGAAGTTCTCATTCTTTTTCCCCAATCCCACAACGTCTTCCTCGTTGAGCAAATGATTCCCGATTTGGGTGGCAGCAAATTTCTCCAAATCGAAGTGAATCACCCAGCTTGCCTCGGCGGGGATGATCGATTTTTGTAGGTTGGTCGCCAAAAGTTCGCAACAAAAGAACATGGCGAAAATGACAGTTACCATAATGATGACAGCTTTTTTCATTTTTTACTCCTTTTCTGCCTGAATTTGTCTGTTCACCTTTTTATACGCTGTAACAGGGATAACGTTACATACATGCTAGGAGCCCATTATGCTCCTTGCCCCAGGAACAGACAGGTCTGGAAATTTGTGGTCATCAAAAACCGGGAAATTTTGGATCAGATAAAAGAGGAATGCATAAAAAGAATTCTATTCCAGAGGATGTGACAAAAAAAATACTCAATATCCCCGACAACTACAAAAGGGTTTGCATAACCCCGATCGGCATCCCGTATGAGTGGCCGGAAACGCTTCCTAAAAAGGATCTCAAAGAGGCAATCGTTTACGATAAGTTTCAGGGATCGCTGATTTACTTTTTGAGCTCGAAAAGAGCTTTGGCTTTTTCTTCCCCGTTCACGATGATAGAAATCTGGTGAGTTCCCGGATAGTGCCTCCTGGTTGTCTGCTCCTGGAATGACTGTTTTTTGGATATGGAATAGTTTCCCGAATCATAGTTTTTTTCGGTGATTTTGAACACTTTTTTGGATGACTTGCCTTTGGCTTTGACGAAATAGACAGCATACTCCAGACGCACTTTGCTCTTTTTCTCGACAGTAATGTCAAAGGAAGAGGTCAAAACATCTCCGATGCGCAAGGCTTTTTTATCGAGCTTCAAATTTCCCACACTGATCAAGGAAGGATCGCTGTACCCAAAAATCGCGAGAGCTCTTTTGTTTCCTGCCTTGAGCATTGTGCGGCAGGCATGTTTCACGATTTTATCAGTATTTTCTGACTGCCCGTGCCATTTCTCGCAGATTCCCAACGCCAATTCGGGGTTGTCTTTGGAGATGTCGTTCAAGTTGTTGGCCACGCTTCGTCTTACATCTTCCGAGGTGTCGTATTTCAGTTTTTCCAAGATGGGCAAAATGAGGCTCGGGTCTTTTTTGAATTTGGGCAGCGCCATTGCCCAAGGGAGCCTCGGACGGCATCCCTCACTGGCCAAGCGCCGGACCTTTGGATTTTTATCATCGGCCCAATCCAACATGTAGGCCATGCCTTTTTCAGGTTCTTTGGCGAGGAAAGGTCGGATGGCCAGCTCGGATGAGTAGTATTTTGTGAAGTGCTTTAGGGCAGGCAAAGAAAGATCCCAATAATCCATTCCGTAAGTGGCCACAATGTTGGGAAGGGCCATCGCTTCGAAACCCTTGACATCTGGAGCTGCTTTTATAAGGATATCCAGAGCTTTTTTATAAGGCTTAGGCAGTGTGTCAAACAAACACTTTGTCGTGTGCCTCATCTTGTCCAGTAGTTCTTTTGCTTCGAAAGATTCATCGAACATGAGTCTGAGGAATCGTGGTTTGTCGAATGAAGGGTAGTGTTGTTCGATGGCATCCGCAAATTTATTGATCGAATCCAGAGTGAAAAACATGTCTTTAAGCCGTTCAGCCATTGCAGTTTCCTCCCCAAATATATTAAGTTATTATGGACGCGACTTCAAATTCAAAAGGGGATTAAAAGGGGAAGGTTCTATTTTTCATGTTTTTGAAAAATAGAACCGTCCCCTTTTTTTATTGAAATGACACTCAATTTCGTTTAAAATATAATTTACTAAATTTCTGAGGTTTTTTGATAAAATAGGCAGCCTTCATCAAGGCAAAAAACAAACAATACTTTTATTTAAATCGAAAGCATTAATAATAGTTTTTTTTATAACGGAGCAGGGAATAATGGAAAAAAAGATAAAACCTTTCATTCAAGTGTATTGTCCTGAATGCCAGGAGATGATAAGTCCAGGAGAATGGACGGCCTGTCCGTATTTCGAGGGTGCAAAGCTGGATGTCAATGACACCGAAGATGCGATGAAACAAATTTTTCGCTGTCATGTCCAGTGCGATTGCAAGATTGAATACTCCTATTACGAGGGAGACAAATTAGTCTCCAAAGTCGAAGACGCGATCGAGGATCCCGAGAGTTTGCGGCGAATCTTGTCCTTGGTAACGAAAAAAAAGGATAAAGAAAAAGAAAGGAAATCGAAAAAAATCCTTCTAGTAGATGATGATAGAGATTTCTTGGAAATGCACACGGCTGTGCTGGAGCATAGGGGATATGAGGTGATTACAGCCCAGAGCTCCAATGAATGCATGGCAAAGTTGGATGAGACAAAGCCAGACATCGTTATTCTCGACGTCATGATGGAACAGTTCGATTCCGGCTTCAAAGCCAGCGAGAAGATCAAACAGAAACACAAAAACCTTCCAGTCATGCTTTTAACATCGATCGGAGCACAAACAAACTTGGATTTTTCATCAAACGATGATGTTCTGAAAGTTAGCGGGGCGGATGCCCTTCTGGATAAACCAGTGAGCCCCAAAGTCTTGATCGATGAGATCGAGCGGCTGACAAGCTAGAAGGCTGATAATCCACCAAGTTCCATGGAATTTTTAAAAATTTCGAGGCAGAAGTGCCGGTTGTGCGGCCGGTGTGTGAGGGACTGCCCCACCAATGCCTTGATGATCGAGCAAGGGAAGGTGGTTCGGATCGAGAATCGGTGCATTCTGTGCGGATCCTGTTACAAGTACTGTCCGCATGGGGCTGTCCAAATACAAACGGGCGTGAATGAAGTCTTGGACGGCCTGGACGCGGGGGAAAAAATCATCGCGTGCCTCGATCCCACATTCCCGGCCGTTCTGGATGTTGGAACACCTGGCCAGTTGGTGACGGCTCTGAAAAAATTGGGATTTCAGGAAGTTTGGGAATCTGCTCTTGGGGGAGATCTGATCAGCCGCGAGTATCGAAAATGGCTTTGGGGAAACTCCAAGAATTCTTATATCTCTTCATTCTGTCCTTCGGTCGTACTCTACGTCGAAAAATTTGCACCGCAGTTGGTCGATCAGCTCGCGCCTGTGGTTTCGCCGATGGTGGCAACCGGAAAAGCCATTAAGAAGCTCCTGGGAGAGGAGACCAAAGTGGTATTTATCGGTTCCTGTATCTCCCGGATTTACGAGAGCCGGATCCCCCATCTAGAGGGGATCGTTGATTGTGTTCTGACCTACCACGACATAAAAGATATTCTTGATGATAAGGGCATAGATCGTGAGGTACAGGAAGAATCACAATTTGATGGACCGAAACCGGGTCTGGGCAGAGTGCTCAGTGTCTCTGGTGGAATGTCCAAATGCATTGGGTTTGAACAGGACCTGGTGAATTTGAATAATGTGATCACGGCGGGTCCAAAGAGTGCTATACGGGCCATCCAGCAGCTGCAGGATGGGGCCATCCGACCCAAGTTTCTCGATGTGCTTTTCTGTCAGGGATGCATCGATGGGCCTATCGTGGACAAGAACATATCGGGGCCGAGCCGAAAGCAGATCGTTGTGGATTTTTTTGAGTCCCAAAGCGAGGAGATTTGGGAAGGGGATAAAGACGTTACTTCGAAACTGTTGCCTATGGACCTTGGACGCAGCTTTTCTGTTCAGGATATATCTCTGCCAGAGCCGAAGGAAAAAGAGATTCAGGCCGTTTTGGCCGAATTGGGCAAAACCTATCCCAACCGGAATCTGGACTGTGGAGCATGTGGTTTCAACACCTGCCGCGAGAAGGCTATCGCCGTCGTGCAGGGTCTGGCCGAGAAAGAAATGTGCATGCACTATCTTCTCACCCAATCGAGGCGCTTGTATTCCCGTCTGGAAAAGTCTCATCAGGAACTCAAGATTTCCCATGAAGAATTGGAACAGGCTCAGAGACAGCTCATTCAGTCCGAAAAATTGGCCTCTCTCGGTCAGTTGGCAGCCGGCGTGGCCCATGAATTGAACAATCCTCTGGGAACGATCACCCTTTTCGGCAGTATGCTCAAAAAAGATTTGGCTCACAATGAGAAGTGGGATAAAGACATCAGCCTTATCATCCTGGAAGCGGAACGGGCCGCCAAAATTGTCAAGGACCTGTTGAGTTTTTCACGGCAAACCAAGCTGAAACCAGGGCTTGTGAATATTGACAGCATTATCGAAGAGGCGGTCTCTCTTCTCGCCAAGCGATCCCTATTTCGTAACATTCAGGTGAAACAGGAACTGGATGTCTCTGCCCCGACCACGTTTGCCGATCCTGATCTGCTCAAGCAGGTCTTTTTCAACATCATTCTGAACGGGGCTCAAGCCATGGAAGGAAGTGGAGAACTCACGATACGAAGTCATGCTATCAACAGGGATAAAAGGATCCAAATCCAGATCGAAGATACGGGAAAAGGAATTGCAGAGGACCATCTTTCCCGTCTTTTCGATCCTTTTTTCACGACAAAGGAAAAGGGAACTGGGCTTGGGCTAGCCTTGGTTTACGGGATTGTGTCCAAACACAAGGGGACGATCGATGTGAAAAGCGAGCTGGGAAAAGGAACAACGTTTTATATAGACCTGCCTGTTTTGGATCAGTCGGAATGGAAAAAGGGAGAATTGAAGCTCGTGGATATGAAAAAAGTGCAAAGAGGAGGGGAAGATGCCTCAAAAGGGAAAGATCTTATTGGTGGATGATGACCTGGATTTTCTCGAAATGCATAAGGCTGTGCTGGTTAATCATGGTTATGAAGTGAAAACAGCTCCCAGTGCTCAAGAGGGATTGGAAAAAGTGAGAACAGAAATGCCAGACCTGATCGTCCTGGATTTGATGATGGAGAAACACGACGCTGGATTTTCCTTTTCCAGACAAATCAAAAGCGATCCCCTATTCAAAAAAATCCCTATCCTGATGGTGACTGCCGTGGCCGATGTTACAGGCTTCAAGTTTTCATTGGAAAAGGATGGATACTGGATGAAAACGGATGAGTTTCTCGATAAACCTGTGGAACCATCGGTTCTCATCGAAAAAGTCGAAAAATTACTCGGAAAAAAAGAGGAGTAAATTGAGCACCAAAGCGAATATCCTGGTTGTGGATGATGAAATGGGAATCCGGGAGGGCTGCAAGCGAGCCCTTTCCGAAGAAGGTTATGCCGTGGATGATGCGGAGGATGGCCAGGCCGGACTCCAGAAAGTCACACAGAATGACTACGACTTAGTCCTGGTCGATCTGATGATGCCGGGTATAGGGGGCATGGACCTCATCAAGAAAATTCACCACATGGACCCTGAGATCATCACAGTGGTGATCACAGGGAATGCGACGATCGAAACAGCAGTCGAGGCCACAAAACTTGGCGCGTACGATTATCTTCCCAAACCCTTTTCCCCCGAGGCGCTGGCCGCGGTCGTCAAGCGCGGGCTGGAAAAGAGAATTCTCAGCCTCGAAGCGAAAAAACTCTACGCTGAGAGGACACAAAAGATGCTGGAACTGGTGAATGAAAGGAGCCGGCTGCGGACCATTGTCGGCTGCATGGCCGATGGTGTTTTGGTGGCCAATCTGGAAGGCCGGCTTGTGCTCTGGAATGCATCCAGTGTCAAGATGCTTAAATCTAAGGGTTTTGATATAGCCGGAGAGCCCCTCGAATACTATATTTCTAATGAACCTCTTATCGCCGGCATCAAAGAAGTTCTTAATTCTGAGGATAAAGATTTTTCGATGATAAGCCGGGAAGTTCCCGTCCAGGACGAAAAAGTGATCTTGATGGCTAATATAGCGCCAGTCAGGGACGAAGGCGAAAAGATCCTTGGAGCGGTGACGGTTCTCAGGGATATCACAACACTCAAAGAGATCAATAAGATCAAGTCGCAGTTTGTCTCGATGGTCGCTCATGAGCTCAGGGCTCCGCTGGCTGCGATCAAGGGTTGGCTGGAAGTAATCCTTTCTGGCGAAGCCGGCGGGGATGCGGAACAGAATAAGCAATGGCTCCAGCGGGCCATGGATCGTTCAGACTCTTTGCTGGCGCTGGTCAATGACCTTCTCGTGATCAACCGGATGGAGGCTGGAAAGATTGCCCAAAAAATGGAGCCTGTCCTGATAAACGACGTTATAAAAAAAATAGTCGATTTTTTAAAACCTGAGGCCGAAAAACGAAAAGTGACCTTAACCATTGAATTACCTGAAGACCTTCCTTCTATCCAAGCTGATCTCAGAGATATGGAAAAGCTTTTCACCAACCTGGTCAGCAATGCGATCAAATTCAACAGGAAGAATGGGTCTGTCACCATAAAAGGGGAGGTCGAGGGGAGTTCTATCCATCTTAGTGTAAAGGACACCGGCATCGGGATTTTAGCCGATCACCTATCCCATATCTTCGATGATTTTTACCGTGCCGATGATGAAAAAATAAAAAAGATATCCGGCACCGGGCTCGGTTTGACCATCGCCAAAAAGATTGTCAACTCCTATTTTGGGCACATCGAGGTGGCAAGCGAACCAGATAAAGGAAGCATCTTTTCTATATTTCTTCCCCTTGAGCATCGCAAAGATTAAGAGGCAAAAAATGAGTTCAAGCGAAAAATACAAGTTGAATGAGATTGTCCATAAAGAAAGCTTAGCCCCGGCTATCACACTTTTTAAAATTTATACACCTGTTGTAGCCAATGCCGTGAAGGCGGGACAGTTCGCCGTCGTCAGAACGGATGACTATGCGGAGAGAGTCCCCTTGACTGTTGCGGATAAAGACCTAAAGGGAGAGACCATCACGCTGATCGTGCAGGTTGTGGGGACGGCCACACGGAAAATGGACTCCTTGGAAGTGGGGGATTTTTTTCTCGATGTTGTCGGTCCTCTGGGACAGGCGACAGAGGTCGGGAGTGCGGGAACCGTGGTGTGTATCGGAGGGGGCGTCGGTGTCGCCCCTGTTTATCCGATTACCAGAGCATTTAAAGAGGCCGGGAATCGCATCATCTCCATCATCGGTGCGCGGTCCAAGGAAATGATCATCCTGGAAGACGAGATGCGGGCCACAAGCGACGAGCTGTATATCGCCACAGACGATGGTTCCGAGGGGCATCATGGTTTTGTGACAGATATCCTCAAAAAGCTTCTAGCAGATGGAACAGAGATTAATGAAGTTGTAGCCATAGGCCCGGGAATAATGATGAAAGCCGTGGCCGATATCACGAAGGAGCCGGGCATCAAAACCATCGTGAGCCTCAACTCTCTCATGGTGGATGGAACAGGCATGTGCGGGGGGTGCCGGATCACAGTAGGAGGAGAAACAAAATTTGTCTGTGTGGATGGGCCGGAATTTGACGGCCATCTGGTCGATTTTGATGAGCTCATGCAGCGCTCGGAGATGTATGTCCGGGAAGAACATCGTGCCATGTGGGATTATGAATGCCGGCTGCAGCAAGCCGACGATAACCTAAAAAGAGCAAACAACCGGGAGCCCATGCCCAAACAGGACCCGAAGATGCGGATCCAGAATTTTGATGAGGTGGCGTTGGGATACAACCGGGAACAAGCCATGCGAGAAGCTTCACGCTGCCTGCAGTGCAAAAAGCCTTTTTGTGTGGAAGGATGCCCTGTGGATATCGACATTCCGGCTTTTATCATCAAAATCAAAGAAGGGGATTTCATGGGGGCCATCCACAAGATCAAGGAAAAAAACAGCCTGCCTGCTGTATGCGGCAGAGTATGCCCACAGGAGGAACAGTGCGAAGCGAAGTGCATCCTCGGGAAGAAAAAAGATCCCATCGCCATAGGCCGATTGGAACGGTTTGTGGCAGATTATGAGTTTGACCAGGGCGAAGCGCGAGTCCCGAAGCTTCCTGAACCGACAGGGAAAAAGGTGGCGGTGATCGGTGCCGGCCCAGCAGGACTCACCGTTGCCGGGGAATTGTGCAAGATCGGTCACGCTGTCACGGTTTTCGAAGCTCTCCATGCCCCGGGAGGAGTTCTTGTTTACGGCATTCCCGAGTTTCGTCTACCCAAATGGATTGTCCAGAGGGAGAGCGATTACATCGGGAAGTTGGGAGCGGATATCAAAGTCAGTTATGTCGTCGGCAAAGCCAAAACCGTGAACGAGCTACTTGAAGACGGATACGATGCGGTGTTTATCGGGACAGGGGCAGGATTACCCTATTTTCTGAATATTCCGGGGGAGAACCTTAATGGAGTATATTCGGCAAACGAATTTCTGACCCGGGTTAATCTGATGAAGGCCTATCTTTTTCCCGAATACAACACGCCCATCCGTCTCGGCCAAAAAATCGCGGTCATCGGCGGAGGAAACGTGACAATGGATTCAGCCCGAACTTCCCTACGCCTTGGTGCCGAGAAAGTCTATCTGGTCTACCGGAGGTCCCGCGAGGAGATGCCTGCTCGGGAGGAAGAGATCGAGAATGCCTTTGAAGAAGGCATCGAACCCCGTCTGCTGACCAATCCGATCCGGATCCTGGGCAATGAAAGAGGATGGGTCACAGGATTGGAATGTGTCCAGACGAAATTGACAGAGCCTGATGATTCTGGCCGGAGGCGTCCCGTTGCCATAGAGGGTTCTGAGCATGTTATCGATGTGGATATGGTGATTGTGGCTATCGGTCAGGGGCCGAACCCGTTGTTGACTTCGACGACACCGGACTTAGAACTGACAAAATGGGGAAACATCGTGGCCGATGAAGAGACAGGGCGGACATCGAAAAAGGGTGTTTTTGCCGGAGGGGATATTGTCACAGGTGCGGCCACCGTGATTCTTGCGATGGGCGCGGGCAAAATTGCGGCCCGATCCATCGACCAGTACTTAAACGATGGAAAATGGGAGATCGCTCGTGAAGGCTAGATCCTCAATGTCGCTGCGGACATTCCTTATGGAAAGGGACGGGATTCGGGAGATGTCCAAAATCTTTATTCTCGGATCGAGCATCTGCCCTTCAGTGGGCTGCTGATGAATTTTCTTTACAACATCCATGCCGCCTACCACTCTGCCAAAGGCAGAAAATCCCTGGCTATCCGGATTGCGTTTGCCCTCAAAATCCAGCTCGGACTGGTCTCCGACACAGATGAAAAACTCCGAAGAGGCTGTCCCGGGTTTTGATCTGGCCATGGAAATCACACCATTTTTGTGGAGGATGCCTGTTTTGTCCGTTGTTTCGTGTTCGATGGGAGAGAGCATATTCCCTCGAGTTTCTGCACTCAATCCGCCCTGGATGACTTCGATCTTGATGTCATTATTGGGCTGGTTATCCATCGTGACAACCCGGTAAAAACATCCGTTTTTATAACGTCCTTCATCTACATACTTGAGAAAATTGGCGGCCGTGACCGGGGCATCCTTTTCATAAATTTCAATCGAGATATCCCCAAGTTCTGTGTTAATCAAAACACAAGGATTTTCTGCTCCACCTGCCCAAATCAAAGAACAGATGATAAAAAGTTGTCCCAATAGCCTCCAAAATGTTCTCATTTTTGTTTCTCCTATGGTTCCTTTTTGTTTCAACAGCTACCTTATCAAAGAAAGAGAATAGAATTCAATATAATCTTCATTCAAGAAATTTGGTTATATCCTTGATTTGAAGCGAGAAAATCGTTACCTTATATGGACATGTTTGAGATAAATCATCGGAGAGGATGCAGATGGCACGGACATTGACTCTGGATGGTATGCGGTGGCCCCGGATTCTGAGCTTTTTTTCAGGAATCGGGATGATGGTAGCCTCATTCCTGACTATCCAGCATTTTTTTCTTGCCAATTATCCCGAAAACATATTCGAAGGATCCTTTTGCGACATAAGCGCTTTTTTCAACTGCGATAGCTCTGCTTTTTCTATGGTTTCCGCTGTGCAGGGGATTCCCCTCGGTTTTTTTGGATTAATCATAGGCGCTCTTGTTGTGCTCGGCGTAATCTTTCCATCGGAAAACTTTGAACGCACCAATTCCTTTATTGCCTTCCTGAATATCCTCGGCGTTATCGCGCTATTTGCTTATTCCGTTTTTTTCGTGGGAAGCCTTTGTCTCCTTTGCACCGGCTTTTATGTCTTTTCACTTTTAAGTTTTATCCTTTTCTGGAAATTCGGGATCGGACGGGGAAAAAGAATTTCTTTTATCCGTTTTTTCCAGCCATCTCTCAAGATGCTCGTGACCTTTACGTGTATCACAGCCTTCGGAACTTACGGAATGATCCAGTTTCACGATGCGAAAAAGGATGCCCAGGCCGCTGTTAGTTTGCGGATTATCAAGCAATTCCGCGATCTGCCTGTGGTGGCCAATCCCAGCATCATATCGCCCTACTGGACAGTACGCTCCACTGAATATTTTGAGGATGCGCCGATCCAGGTTATTGAATTTTCAGATTTTCTCTGCCCGGACTGTTTGTTCCTCACACAGGAGTTTGACAGACTGAAACAGGAGTTCGCCGGAAAAATAAACATCGCCTTTCAATTTTTTCCTCTCGAGGGGCTTTGTAATCCAGTTGCTCTGGAAAAGGATATTCATCCGGGAGCCTGTGAGCTGGCTTATATCGCGGCATACGATCCGGCCCAATTCGTCGCTATCCATGATGAGATCTTTGTCAATTTCAATGCGGCCCGAAGGCCGGAATGGCGCCAGGAATTGGCGATGAAATACGGAGTGGAGCAGGCGCTCAGCGATTCCGTCACGCATGATATTGTGAGGTCCATCGCCAATACTGGTATGGAGTACGAAAAGACGTCAGAAAAATTCTCTTACGGGATCCGGTCCACCCCGACCATGATCATCAATGGCCGGATGATCATTGGCACCCTGCCATACGAGCAAATGCGGGCGATATTCCAGGACCTTGTGGACGAATACGAGGGACGATCCCGTTTTATCGAGCAATGGGTTCCGCCCAAAGGAAGAAAAATAAAGCGTTAGTTTAAAGAGTGTCCCCTATATCGGGAAGTGGATGAGGAAAGAGGTTCCTTTGTTCACTTCGCTTTCGACTTCGATTTTTCCCCCATGACAATCGGCCACCCTTTTGACGATGGAGAGTCCCATCCCTAAACCGCCAGTTTCTTTAAATCGGGATTTATCCACGACATAAAAGCGGTCGAAGATCAAAGGTTGCGATTCTTCCGGGATCCCTATGCCCGTGTCTTTAACGAGGAGGGTGAATGTCCCGTCCTTTTTATCCAGACTGACTTCCACCTTCCCTCCCGAATGTGTGTACCGGATGGAATTGTCGATGATGTTGGCGACCATCCGTTCCAGCAGGACTTCTTCTCCTTTGATTTGGGCTGGTTCCGCCTTCTTGATATCGAGTGTGATGTCTTTCTTTTTTGCGGCAAGCTCCTGGCTTTCTACGACCTTGAGCAGAATTTCATCCAACTGAACCGACTTGTCGAACTCCTTTTTTTCCAGAGCTTCGATCCTGGAAAGGAAGAGAAGGTCGTCGATGATCCGTTCCAGATAGGCCGCTTCCTCGAGAGTACTCTTTAAAATTTTTTGGTACTCTTCTTTGTTGCGCTCTTTCCGGAGAAGCACTTCGATTTCACCCCGGATTATGGTCAGCGGGGTTCTCAACTCATGGGAGACATCGCCGCTGAATTGTTTGATTTTTTTGACCGATTTTTCCAATCGGGAAATCATATCATTGAAGGTATCAACCAGTTCTCCGATCTCGTCTTGGCGTTGTCCGGACTCGATGCGCAAAGACAGATCATCGGCGGAGATATCCTTGGCTGTTTGAACGACACTCTTGACTGGTTTCAAAGCTTTTCGGATGATAAAATTTCCTCCTAAAGAAGCCAGTAACATCAACCCGCCTCCTGCGAGGATCATGATAATCATCAGTCTTCGCAGATCGAATTCGGTGTTCTCCAACGAAATCCCCACCTGCACAATATTGGGCCCTCTTGCAGGATACAGGATAGTGCGTACAGGATAGGGGCCGAGTTTCTTTTCATTATGGGTCATGTAAACCAGGCTATCGATGTCCGATCGATCAGCGCGGTAGTAAGTTCTCACATCAAGCAGAAAACTTCCTTCCTCAACCGGCTCGGGACGAATAACTTCCGTGATTTTTTTTCTTCCATGATCCTGTAATTTTACAATTTGAATCAACGGCTGGTAGGTTTGGAACTTCCTTGTTGTTTCCCGGATGGCTTTTTCCCAGGACACGCCCCGCTCTCGGTACCAGGTTTCATTAGTCTCACCTGCGATCTCCAGCAATTTGGCATCGAGCTCATCCAGCAGGCTGTCTTTAAAGCTTTGATACTGAAAAATACCGGCCAGGATGATGATTCCCCCAAGGATCACGATATACCACAGGGTGAGTTTAAAGCTTAGTGACCGGAATTTTTTAGTCTTCATCGATCTGGAATCCATGGCCGCGGATGGTTTGGATAAGCTTGATATCAAAATCTTTGTCGATTTTGTTGCGGAGATGATTGATGTACACGTTAACGATGTTGCTGAAACCTTCATAATCCATGTCCCAGACATGTTCGAGGATCATGGATGGAGTTACGGTTCGCCCCCGGTTTCGTAGCAAATACTCCAACAAGGCATATTCTTTGCCGGTGAGATCGATCTTTTCACCCGCTCTGGTAACCATCCGCCTTAAGGGATCCAGTTCCAGGTCTCCAACCTTTAGTTCTTTGGTCTTGTAATCCTGGCTTCTTCTCAGGAGCGCGCGAATCCGGGCTAACAGCTCATCGAAAGAGAATGGCTTGGTCAGATAATCATCGGCGCCCTCGGAAAGCCCTGTCACCTTGTCCTCTATCTCGTCTTTTGCTGTCAGCATAAGGATAGGCGTGAGAATCGCCTTTTGTCTCATTTCCCGGCAAACCGTGAAGCCGTCCATCCCAGGCAACATGATGTCCAAAACGATCACATCGTACGGGTTGAGTTGGACAAGGTATAAAGCATCGGTGCCGTTGCGGCAGACATCCACGGCATATTGTTCTTCCTGCAGACCCCTTTTTAGAAATCCCCCGACCTTTTTGTCATCTTCCACGATAAGTATTCGCATGGCCTTATTATAATTCACGTCTGCGGAAAAGGAAATGGAATCTGACATACACTTAAGGTTTAAAACCTGCCCCTTCCTCGGTATCGTGTTCTTCCAAACCGGGGATTGACCACATTGCTGTAAACCGATCCGAAGGTGTACCGCAATCCCACGGATATGGAATAATCGTAGGCTGTGAGCAACTCTTTTCTTGCCAGGAGGACCTCATCCAGAGATGCATCTCCTATTGGCAAGGACAATTGGTCGTGGACAAGGTCATATCGTCCATTAATATCTAAAGAGAGTCCCTTAAATACTCGGATATCCAGGTTCCCGTATACTTGCAGGCGATTTTTTTTAAAGTCATGGAAATAATTCGAGCCTTCGATCGAAGCGGAAGCATTCCCCCAAGGCTCTCTGATGCTGAGAGTTACCGTGAGTGACTGATTGAACAGAGTCTCTGACATTTTGTCGTAAATTGTCACGTCCCTGTAATTGGCGTGGTTGTATCCAATTTTGTAAAGGAACCTGAGCTGTCGCCTTGTGGATTCGGAATAAGGCCAAATATTGTACTCCACTGCGGGGGCAATCGTGAAAAGAAGATCCAAGTTGCTGTACGTGTTCGCTTCAGCCTCGATCCAACCTCCTATTGACCAGTGGTCGTTGATGCTTTTCACGACCATGCTCGTGGCGTTTTTTTGCTCAGAGACACTTTCGATGTATTCGTCTTCATAATCGTATGTGCGTTTGTCGAAATCGCCGGAGAGACCCAACCGGATATTCCAGTCGGGCGTGACCCTGTTGGCCGAGATGTTCACATCCAGGGAGCGAGAGCTTCGGCTGGATTCTCCTGATAAGCGGGCGTCCACACTTATACTGAACACCCAAAAATTCCAGGGGTCCTTAACTGCAGTTGGTTTGAGTTTTTGATGGAAGCTCAAGTAGATGTGTTCGGCTATCGGCGTTTTGACCACATACGGGAAAAGTCCCCTTTTCATCACCTCGACCTGGCCTTTTCTGGTCTCATCTCTCGTATCGTTCGGGCCGGATGAATAGGTGAGGGAATTGTCCAAACCTGTGTATTCGTTCAATCCGATAAAGGCGAACGTGTATTCCTGGCCTCCGCTTCCTGTGCTTTGGTCTGTTACCAGAACATGGATGTCTGCGTCCTTTCTATCGCGGACATAATTGATATAGGTGATTTCTTCCCGGAAAAAGTCTCTGTCGCATCTGCGGCAGTCGAGAAAGACTTTTGGGGCGGCCTCTTTAAGCTCATCCACGTTGGGTTTAGGATTGTCAGCCATAAGTTGAGTTGTCGGCAAAGAACAACAAATCCACACGAGTAGAAAAAAAAGTATTCGTGATCGCTTCATTCCTATTCTCCTTTGTCTTTCGAATTTCACTCCTTTTAGGTAAATCAGGATAGCACATGAATGTTAAAAGAATGTGAATATTACATTAAAGAATTTTAATCTTCACTTCCTGAATTATTTTATGAGGAAAAGCTTTGTTTGGTGTCCGTCGATGAATTTGCAGCCGTCTTTGGTGAAAACGCCCCCTTCTTCCAGGCCCATTCGTATATCCAGATTGTCCCACTCCGGCACTTTGTACCTGTTGTTCATTTCGATGGCGTAACACGTGTTGTAATACAGAGGGTAATCTCCCCGTACGGGGACGCCGTCCTGCCGGTTCCAGAGCCCGACCACAAATCCGGCGGCATGTCCATGCACTCCCAGAGGGTGGCAGTAGACGCTGGGTGTCAGGCCTTCGGCCTTGGCTTTCTCTAGCGAAGAACGAAGAACTTCGTTTCCGGTTCGGCCGATCCGGTGTTCTGCCATCACGATATCCTGCAGCCGGTTTCCTCTGAGCAACGCTTCTTTCAATCCCTTCGGGGCATCATTTTCGCCGATTCGGCACACGTAAGCATTTTGCTGGGTGTCGGTGCAGAGCCCTAGATATACGATGCCTATATCGCAATGCAGGAGATCTCCGCGCCGGATAATATGAGGATTGTCCTTGTACATCATTGCATCTTTCTCGGAGCGTTGAATAGAGACGGAGGGCTGAAACCAGGTTTCCAGGCCGAGGTCTGTAAACCGCTGCCGGATCCACCAAACCACGTCCTTAGTAGTTGTCGCATCGGGAACGATCACTTGATTCGAGAAGAATTCGGCGATGATGTCGTGGGCAACCCCGCAGATGTGACGATACAGACTCAGCTCACGAGGGCTTCGCGTTTCAAGCCACCCCACACACAGGTTTTCGGCCGATACCAGACGGGTAGATAATTCTGGCCCAAAAGCTTTGACTAAACCAGCCTTGAAGGAGGCCGACAGCCCATCTCCGAAAGCCCATGTTTCCGATTCGTTTATCCCGATTTTTTTTGGATTGTTCTTTTTAATATAGTCGGCTAGGACCTCCATCTGATCTTTGCTTTGGTCTGTGAAGATGGATTTATACCATTTTCCCATCCCATAGAAGCTGCCTGTCAGCCTTGCCACGCCCTTCTCTTTTCCTTTGTCATGGAAGATGAGGATGGAAGTGCGGCGGGCGGCCATGGTCGGTTCCGGGATCAAAGTCAGGTAAACTGGGTCCTCGTTATACTCTCTGCAGATGATGAGCCACATATCTATCCCTTCCCGGCGCATCAGCTCGGGAATGATGTGCTCCAACCGCCATTCCAGTATTTCGTTCATGACCTTGGCCCTGTCTTTTTCCGGCAGGATGTTGTCGATGTCTCGAACAGCCGTGGTCCCGATATTCTGAGAATATGCCGTTCCCGCAACTATTGATAAAAGGACTACCAAACAAACATACAAAGATTTTCCTGTTTTCATATGAACCTCGCTCTATAAAATTTTCTTTATGCCAAGAATAAGTTCAAATCTACTGAACTTTGATGTTGATCCGCTTGGTGTCCGTGCCTCCGTTTTGAGACTTCACCTGAACCTCGACCCAGCCCTGGCCACCGTCCATCTTTACGAGAGCACCGAAACGGAGCGTCTGTTTTCCTTTCAGCCAAAACTCGGTTCCCTTTTTCGTGATCAATTCCACCTGCGCGCCGGGATTGGATGGATTGATAGCGGCTGAGCCTTTCGGAACCTCGATCATCGAAATATTGTTGGATGTCTTGAGCATGATCTTATCTTTTTTGACAAGTTTCAATTGTTGGCTTCTGTCCGAGGCAGTCGGGTAAACCCTGTTGTTTTTGACTGCTGCCTCGATCCAGTAAAGGTTATCCGCTGCCGGGCGCACGGTGATTTCCTCAACCTCGACCTTGGGGAACTGGCTGGCACAGTACATCACGAACTGGGCATTTTTGTAGGCTTCCTGCTCGATATACCGGGCAGGAGGGGTTCGGCGGATGTGTTTTTTCGGGGATCCGCCTATCCATATCTCCCCCAGGTCGGGGTGGTCTACTTTGTGCGGATTTATCCAACCTTCACCCATGAGCTCGATATCGATCCATTGGAGCATTTCTTCATCGGAAACACGGCCGTCGCCGTCCATATCCGCATATTCGGCATTCGAACCCCAGAGTTCGATCAGATAGCTGTAAGCACCAAGCATGTAATAGGTGGCTGCGTTAGCCTGACCGCTGAGTCCACCGATGGTCGGGCGGTAATTTTGCAGAATTCGTGCCCCAGTGCTGACGATAGCCGTCTGGGTGTCCATATCGTGCTGATTGACCGGTGCCACCTGGCGGTCAAAAAGCTGAGCGTACTTGTTTCTTTCCCTCATCATCGCTAGACGTTGCTCTTGCATCTCTTGCATTCGCTGGGCCTGTTCGGCACTCATATTGGGCTGCCGGACTGCCGGAGGGGCCTGGAACATGACCAAACGGCCTGTATTGTGGTAGTGAAAACTGGCAAAGATGTTCGGATGGTTGAGCTGAAACTCGAACACATTCCGGCATTCGGACTCTGACATCGGATAGGGATTTCCTGCCTGCAGGTTCCATCCGTAGGGATAATTCCTGTTGGGGTCAGGGCCACCGATGTCGTCCTCATTGATCAACCCGTCGCCGTCGTTGTCGTATCCTTCTCCGCCAATGCGGGTGAAAAGTTTTACTCCTTCTTCTGGATTTTCTACACGGATGAATTGCCTCTTGTCAGCAGAGAGTTTGTAGTTCCCTTTGGGGCCCTCGATGTACATGGTAGAGAGTTCTCCATCACCGTCCACATCTTCGGTTTGATCCTCATCGTAAAGCCCGTCGCCGTCGTTATCTTCCGGCCGGTAGGGTTCGCGCGGATTGTTCGGGGTGTTGGGATGTACGACAAAGGATTCGTTGGCATCCACGTTCAATCCCGGCAGGAGGTAGAAGGTGCAGTTGTCCACAAGATCATGCACATAGGGATCGTAATTGTACCGTGTCAACAAGTACCACATCAGATAAAGAGAGCATGTGATGCCGTTGACTTCATTACCGTGCACAGCACCGTCCACCCACATGGCTGTTTTCTCGGAATGTTTTCCGGTCGCCTTGGCTGTTATGGTGATTAAGTACTGGTCACGGTCCATCCGGCTTTTTCCGATGGACTGGATATCCGAGAGCTGCGGATACTTTTTTTGTATGTTGTGCATGATTTTGGTCCACTCCGCATAGCTGTAATACCGGCTCCAACTGATCGGAAAGTCCAATTCTCCATGGTATCCACCCGGGCTTTTTTGCAGATTTTTCTGGGCGATGCCTGGGGGAGTCAGGACAAGAACCATGGTTATTACAAGAGTTGCTGTGTATTTAAACAATCTTTTGATTTTCATCTTCATCCTCCCTTTAATCGATAGAAACAGGTTTCGCCTTGGTACCGCCCTTCTGCGAAGTAACCACGACCTTGAGCGGTGTGTTTCCCTCCACCGCCACCAGCCATGTAACAGTCCGTGAAGGGCCCTTCTGGTTGACCTGGGTCGGTTGCCTCCGTTGTTGCCGCATAAAAGGCATCGGGAAACCCGGAGGATAGAAAAATCGCCGTTGGGATCGCTCTTGAGCAGGTGCTGCTGGCATCCTTTGTCCTGTGTAGCCAGGAATTTTCATGGTTCCTTCCATCACACCCAGCTTTTGGAAAGGCGTTCCGAGCAGATAAGTTGTTTTGGTGGGATCGCCGATAAGCCAGATCACGTCCTCTCTGTTTCCTGCCAGCTGAGCGCCTCGTGCAACATGGGTAGCGAGGTTCCCTTCATTTTTGACCTTGGCTGTGATTTGAACAACTTTGAATTTTCCCTTTGATTTGCCTTTTTTAATCGTGACCTGATCACCACTCTGAATTGCTTTGGCTTCTTTAGCGCTGTTGGTTGTGTATAGTACTTTAGCTTTGACATCGGTGATCACGACCTCTGGCAAAAGCCCTGCGCGGAAAAACGTGAACTGCCAATGATCCTCGCATACCTTACGCAGCGGGTCACCAGGCCAAGCATTGTTGCGCAAGTTGGGAAGCCAACCGCCGATTTCTCCATCACCAAGCTCTGGGTGCTTGAATGGTTTCCAGTCGACAAAAAGCCCGCCGCCGTATTTTTCATCCTGGTATTTCAGTGTTTCCCGTTGTCTCTGGGTATAATTCTCATCTCCTTCGGATTTGGGAAAACCGGGGATGTCATTCCTGGGATTCCAGAGTTCAGTGCAGAGGGTGTATATGCCGTACTGCATGTACATCCAGTCTGCGGCCATGCCATAGCTGTAACGTTGGTCACGTTCTTCATTGTAACTCACCCTCCAGCCCCATGGCAGCTCGTATCCCCGCATGATGGCATATTTATTTTTCGATGTCTTCTTGAGCTCCTCCTTGTATTTATCCAGGTTGTCGGGATTTTGCCATGCTTCCGGGATCTCCTCCCCTATGATCTCCAGGTATTTTTTTCCCATGATGAAGTCCAAAACCGCCACGTCCTTTAGGTGCAGGTTGGGGTGCGGGGCTGTCCCCATCGGGCGGAAGGTAAATCCGCCCGAGGTATGGTAATTCTGCGCCATCAGAATATTTGTGTGGTTGGTCAGAAACTCGGCCATGGCGTGGGTTTCAGGCGCTGAGGTGGGGTAGTTACCCGAGCCGCCGGCAAATCCGTCGGGCCGCCACCAACCTTCGGGATAATTTCGGTTGAGGTCGATCCCAGACTCAGAATCCTCCCCGCGCTTGCCATCGCCATCGTTGTCCTTATCCTCTGTGATAACAGAATAACGGGGCTTGTCTGTTTTTTGGTTTCCTCGGACTCGTATCATCAGGCGTGGATCTTGGTCATCCATGACGTAGTTACCCTTGGGATCCTTATAGCGGAACTGGAGGATTCGCCCGTCTCCATCGAGGTCGTCTGGTCCGTCCTCGTTGATCTTCCCGTCGTTATCGTCATCTTTTTTCATGCTGTTGTATCGCTGTGGTATACCTTTTTCCACACTGTTGTACACTCCGTCCGGATTGACCATCGGGCAGATGAAGAAGGTTTTGTTGTCGATTATGGTTGTGATCTCTTTGTCGGATCCATAACCTGAGACCAGCTTATCGATGGTGTACAGACAGACTTCGGTCCCGGTAAACTCGTTTCCGTGCGTGGCTCCAGAGATCCAGTGACCTGGTTTTCCTTGATAGGATTTCATCGGGATGACATTTTTCACGCCTTCTTTGCGTTTGTTCCGAAGGTCTACATGGGCGTCGATCGTAGTCCCGGTCTTCATGTTGGAGATTACGAGGACATAAATTGACCTGCCCATCGTGCTTTTCCCTATTTCTGTGAGTTTGGTGATGTTTGGATAGGCTTTGGCCACGGCCTTAAGATAGTTCAACGTGCCGGTGTAGCCGTGGTATTTGTCGAAACTAATCGGCACTTTTTGTGCGGCGCGCATAGGAGTGCTAATGATAAGGCCAAACATGATAAATAAGATGGCTATCCTGAGAAAATAGACAGATTTCAACTTCATAACATTGTCCCTCCATAAGTTAGATATTTGTAAAAAAAAGTTGGGATGACTTGATAAGAACACATGGAAAGATATTACATAATACAATCGGACGATAAAATCAATCATTTCCTACATTCCCTTGCTTGGCTTCCGAAACGGATAGAGATTAAATGAGATAGGCTAATTTTTGGGCAAAAAAAGGGCTTAAATCGAAGTTTTTTTTAGGCCCAAAAAAATAGTGTGATTTGCTATTAATGGAAAGACTCATGACGTGACTGAAATGGTCAAGTATGCTATGGTGATAAATTGATTCCGAATTTATGGCTTGTTCTAAGACAAAAAGAAATGCTGTTGAGATAAGAGAAAATAAGATTGGACAGATGACTCAGGGCCAAAAAAAATGCTCATCCAGGTGGTTTTTTATTATTTTCATGTTGTTGGCTATCATAAATGGATCTTTTTCCTTATCCTTTGCCCAGGAAAAAAATAAACAGGAAATAACCTATGACGTAGCCGTTACCGCCATTTCCATCGCTGTGAGCGTTCAAAATAGGAAAGGAAGGCATATTAGCGACCTCACGGAGGAGGATTTTTTCGTTTACGAGAATAACAAAAAAAGGAATATAACTTATTTCAGCCACAATTTTGAAGCGCCGTTGAGTCTGACCGTTCTCCTCGATGTAAGCGGCAGCATGGCCCTTCAGGATAAGCTGAGCGAAAGCAAAGATGCCCTCGATTATCTGATGAAACACCTGCTTGCCGACAGCGATGAGGTCTCATTATTGATATTCGCTGACGGGGATGTGGAGGTTGCCTCAAGTTTTTCCAAAGATAAAACAGATTTTTTGTCTGTTTTGGAAAGGACCGAAGCATACGGCCAGACTGCCTTAAACGATGCTGTTGGTGTATCCCCGGATTTTGCTAACAAAGGGAACAATGAAAAGCGGGCTCTTCTTTTGATCACAGATGGAATCGAAAATGACAGCGAATATTCTCCCGAACAGGCTATCGAGGTTGCGCGGAGAGTGGACATCCCGATTTATACAATCGGATACAAAATTCCCCTAGACGAACAGTTTTTAAAAAAGTACAAACGATCTAAGGGATTGACGGCTTCTGGTATTGCCCAATCTCTAGAAAGATTTTCAGAAGCGACCGGCGGAAAGGCCTTTTTTGTCAATAAGGCTTTGGATTTGAAAAACGCTTTGAGATTGATCAAGCAGGAAATGAGTCATCAGTACATCCTTGGTTACACTTCCTATACAGATCCCAACAATGAGTACCGGAAAATAAAGGTTGTCACGAAAAAAAAGAGCTACAGGGTGCGAACAAGAGAAGGTTATTACAGCGGTGAGAAGAAAGATATAAGATAATATTTTTTATTCAAAAAGGAAGATAGCTTATGTTATAATAACACTAACGAAAGAAAGGAAAGGGAGGAAATTATGAACAAAAACAAAATAACCTTTTTCGTTGGAACGATACTGATCATTGGCCTGATAGCTGGTACTGGCTGCGCGACAAAAAAATACGTGATGGGTGAAGTGGCTACTCTGGATCAGAAAGTCGAAGGGGTGGAAACATCGGTCGAAGAAAATCAGAAAAGGATCAAAGAGCATGATGCGCAGTTGGCTACACTGGGTTCGTTAATCAAAGAACAAGAATCCGAATTGAGCAATCAAATGTCCGAATTCGACAGCAAACTGAGCGAAGTGAAAAAAGCGGCGGAGGGAAGGCTGATTTTTCAAGAAGTTCTCAAAAATGATGAGGCGAAATTCAAATTCGACAAATGGGATCTGAGTGATGAAGCAAAAGTCGCATTGGATAAGTTCGTCGAAGTCCTGATTGCCCAGGATAAAGGTGTATACTTGGAGATTCAAGGGCACACAGATAACACAGGAGAGGAAGAGTGGAATTTGATTTTGGGAAAAAGAAGAGCAGATGCGGTGATGGAATACCTGCACAAAAAATACAATATCCCTCTCCACAGGATGGAAGTGATAAGCTACGGAAGTGATGCGCCGGTGGGTGACAATTCCACCCGCGATGGAAGAGCGCAGAATCGGCGAGTAATCATCCTCGTGTTTGAATAGGGGACTGCCAAAAAAGACAATTTGATTTAGATTTTCCTTTTTTTAAATCCGAATCTAGAATTTTAAGCCCTACAAGTATATCTCCGCTTTTTTTGCATAAATTTGGGAACTGGTTTATAAAATACCCAGGAGTCTTGGAATGTTCAAAAACTATTTGAAGATCGCATACCGAAACTTAGCCAAACACAAATTTTATTCATTGATCAATATTTTTGGGCTCTCTCTAGGAATAGCCAGCTGCATTTTGATCTTTGCTTACATCGGATATGAACTTTCTTATGATGGTTACCACAAAAACGCGGACAATATCTATCGAGTCGTTTCCAGAAGAACAGTATCGGGACAGACGAGTGAACTTGCCAGATCGCCAGCACCGGTAGGACCGACAATGGTGGAGGAGCTGCCGGAAGTTAAAAATGCCGTGAGATTCAGTCCAACAGTAAAAAGAGTATTTGCCTATAAAGACAGGACTTTTTTCGAAGACGGTGTGCTGTATGTTGATCAGTCCATTTTTGACGTTTTTTCATTTGAGATGATCGAAGGTGACTCCAAAACGGCTCTGGAAGTCCCGTTCACCATGGTTTTTACCGAAAAAACCGCTAAAAAATACTTTGGCGACGAAAGCCCGATCGGAAAAATCATCAATTGGGACAATAAATTCGACTATCGGGTTACAGGAGTTGTGAAAGATCCTCCTCCCAACTCCCATTTCACTTTCAATGCTCTGGCATCGTTTTCAACTTTTATCAAATATGATCCCCGCATAGGGTCCTGGAATGGAGGAAGCTTCCAAACCTATTTGCTGATGCAGGACAACACCGATTTCAAGAAATTCGAGCAGAAGATGAAAAGATTCCATGAAAAATATCTTGGGCCTGCATTGAAGGAAAGGGGAATTGAACTGGAGGCCTATCTTCAGCCTTTAAAAAGTATTCACCTGCACTCGAATGTTCAGTATGAATTGGGCGATAACAGCGATATCCGATTGATTTATGCTTTTTGGGCTATTGCCGTTATTGTTCTTTTGATCGCATGTATCAACTTCATGAATCTCTCGACTGCCCGTTCTGCAGGCCGAGCGAAAGAAGTGGGAATGCGCAAAGTTCTTGGAGCCCAGAGAACAAAGCTCATCGTTCAATTTCTTGGGGAATCATTTGTATTTGCGTTATTATCTTTAGTCTTCGCTATCCTTCTGGCACGGCTTTTTTTGCCGTATTTTTCTGGCCTTGCAGGTAAAAATATTTCCTTGAATACCTTTGAAATGCCATATGTGTATGCTGTTTTGGTCGCGATCGTGTTATTTGTCGGGTTGGTTGCCGGAAGCTATCCCGCGTTTTTTCTGTCCGCCTTCAAACCTATTTCGGCTCTTAGAGGACATGTCCCAGAAGGTTCAAAAAGCTCTTGGTTTCGTTCCATCCTGGTTGTCTTTCAATTTGCTCTCTCCATCATCTTGATCATCTGCACCATAATCGTGTTTAATCAGCACAAATACATGCAAAACAAAGACCTCGGTTTTAACAAGCAGAATTTGTTGGCTGTCGCGGTCCAGAATAATGAGGTGAGAATCGGATTGGAATCTTTCAAACAGGACTTGCTGAATATCAACGGGATCGAAAACGCTGGGCTTTCATCCATGGTGCCAGGAGAAATGTATTTGTTCAACATCGGGACCTACCCTGAAGGATATGCCCGAGATCAGATGATCAGGATGGACAATTTTCTCGTGGATTATGGCTTCCTAGATACCTTTGAGATCGTTGTGATCCAAGGGCGGGGATTTTCCAAAGAGATAACGACGGATTTTACAGATGCTGTGATGATCAATGAGACGGCTGCCAAAAACCTTAGTTGGAATGACCCTGTAGGGAAAACGATCGAGATCTCTTCGGATGATGGCCTAGTCAGGAAAACAGTCATCGGAGTTTTCAAGGATATCCACCAGAGGTCTTTATACTCTGTCGTTGCTCCGACGGTAATCCAATACATCGGTACAGAAGGGGCCATCGAGAACAGAGCGAGGAGGCTGACGTTACGACTGAACACCGACGACATTTCAGGAATTATGAAAAAAATAGAACAGAAGTGGAAACACACATTTCCGAATCATCCCTATTATTCCTTTTTCCTGGACGAGTTTTTTGACGGTCAACATCGAGCCGAGGGAAAACTGGGCAGCATTTTCCAGACATTTTCTGTTTTGGCTGTTATCATTGGCTGTCTTGGATTGTTTGGCCTTTCGTCATTTTTAGCCGAGCAGCGGACCAAGGAAATCGGTATCAGAAAGGTGCTTGGCTCTTCGGTAAGTTCCATCGTGGTTTTGCTTTGCCGGAAATTTTTCTTATTGGTCGGTATTGCAAATGTGCTTGCCTGGCCAGTCGCCTTTTTGGCGATGACCAAATGGCTGCAGAATTTCCCCTATCCGGTTAAAATTGGAATCAGCACATTTATCTTTATGGCAATATTTACCTTTGTCATTGCATTGTTTACAGTTGGGTTTCAATCGGTCAAGGCAGCACGTGCAAATCCCGTCGATTCTCTTAGATATGAGTAGTCAACGCAGTGCCTCTTTTATCCGGGTCGGCGTCATCGGGAGCGTAAACACTCTTTTGCCGATTGCATCATAGACCGCGTTGGCGATAACACCCCCCATAGAAGTAATGGCCGGCTCTCCACATCCTTGAGGGGGCATTTCAGGATTGTCGACGAGGACTGTTTCTATCTTGGGCGTCCAGGAAAAACGGGGAATTTCATAGGTGTCAAAGTTCTCATCCAATATCCTGCCGTTGGAAAACCGGATTTCTTCTGTAAAACAATAGCCGAGCCCCATGGTGATGCAGCTTTCGATCTGCATCCTCACGCCTTCCGGGTTGATCACTTCGCCTGTATCCTGGGCGCACACCACACGTTCCACCCGGATTTCACCATTATTCTTGTTCACTTTGACTTCAGCTATGGTGGCCAGATAAGTGCCGAGATAATCCGTGCATGCTAGCCCGAAACCCTTCCCGCTGGGAGCTTTGGAAAAGGATTTCCCGAACTTTTCTGCGGCTGCCGACAAAACCCGTTTCATTCTTTCATCCGTTAAGTTGTGCATTCGGAACTCCAGCGGATTCATCACGGCCTCTTCGGCCATGATGTCGACGTGGGATTCGATGGCAAACACGTTGGTGTTGCTGCCCGGACCGCGCCAGGCGCCAACCCCAAAGGGGTGGACACCCCCTCCTCCACTTCTGCCGCCCCAGCCGCCCATGGATAGGACTCGGTAGTGAGGGATGTTGTAAAAAGGTTGAGAACTTCTATCACCAGCGAAGTAATTGTGATATTCCCAGAAGACGATTTGATTTGCGCTGTTTAGGCCAGATTTGATATCGATCACAGCCGCGGGACGGAAGGTGTCAAAAAAGAATTCTTCTTTTCTGGTCCAGGCAACCTGAACCGGTTTTCCGCTCAATTGGGCCAACCGGGCAGCTTCTGTAATCTGATTCCCCTGGTTTTTTCCGCCAAAACCGCACCCCACAAAAGGCGTGATCACCCGCACTTTTTCCTGGGGGAAACTCAGGACCTGCGCGACTTCTGCTTGAGCCCTGAAAGGGGATTGTGTGGAGGCCCAGACCGTAGCTTTATCTCCCTCGATGTTGATCACAGCCGTGTGGGGTTCGGAGGGAGCATGAGCGACATAATGGTTGTAATAAGCCTTTTCGAATTTTTTTGCTGCAAGACCTCTCCCATCCTCTATGTTTCCTTCCTCAGTCACGACATTTCCTTCCGGAGCGGAATCCTTGAGGTGCTGGAATATGGTTTGATTGTCCAATGTGGATCCGGACGGCTCGAATTGGGCTTTTATGAGTCCCAAAGCTTTTTCCGCTACATCCGGGTGTTTATGCAGAACCGCTATCATATCTTTGTCCTGGATGATCTGGATAGCTTGGATCTTTTTGGCGGCAGATGTATCTACACTTTTTAGCGTTGCACCATGTGCCGGGGGCCTCAATATTTTGGCGTGAAGCATATCCGCCGGGTGGATGTCTCCCGTAAACTTGGCTTCTCCGGTCACTTTCTGCTCGCTGTCCATACGATCTGTCGGATTTCCCGATACAGCATGTTTGGAGTAATGTTTGATGGGCGGCTTTTTCTCTAAGTGACGTACAATTTTTTTCCCTTTCGCGAGTTCAGCGTAGGATGCCTTTTTCGTAGAGTCATCATGAGCAAAAATGGACCCATCCTTTGCTGTCAGTTTTTCCTCTGGAATGCCAAGTTTTTCGGAAGCCAGTTGGATGAGAACGGCTCGTGCTTCGGCTCCGGCTTTCCGCAATGGGGGACCAAAATACTTTGTGCTTCTGGATCCGAATGTTCCTGTGTCATAGGGGCAGAGATCGGTGTCTCCCATGACCATATCAACGTTGTTCAGGGTCACATCCAGTTCCTCTGCCAGCATCTGAGCGAGTGAAGTGTGGATGCCCTGTCCCATCTCGATCTTTCCGGTGAAACACGAAACACGGCCATCCTCTCCGATCCGGAGATAGGCATTAAAATCTGCGGGATATCCGCGGCCCCGTCTTTGTTGGAGGGTAAGCGGATTACCTGCAGCAAAAAAAATGACGATCCCTCCACCCACAAGTTTGAAAAATTCGCGGCGGTCGAGGGTGAAATTGTATGTATCATCTTTCATGATGTCCCTCCTCTCATAGTCCGGGCCGCTGTTTGAATGGCTTGGATGATCCGGTTGTAGCTTCCGCACCGGCAAAGGTTTCCTTCCATTGCGTCGACGATATTCTCGGTAGATGGTTCGGGATTTTTTAAAAGCATGGAGTAGGCTCTAAGGATCATTCCCGGTGTGCAATAACCGCATTGTAGGGCATTGTGTTGCATAAAAGCTGTCTGTAAAGGATGAAGTTTGCCGTTTTTCTTGAGTCCTTCGATTGTCAAGACTTCTTTTCCCTCCACTCCCTCCAGAGGAAATTGGCAAGACAGGACCGGCTCGTTATTGACCAGTACGGTGCAGGCTCCGCAGAATCCCTCGCCGCAACTGTATTTTGTTCCGGTTAACTCAAGATCGGAACGCAGAACCCATAAAAGCATCCGGTCCGGGGATGAAGTCACGTTGATCGTTTTCCCGTTGAGCCTAAATCGAATATTTTTTTCCATTGGGACTCCCCATATTTGAAAGGGCTTTATTACTTAACCTTAAATTACCACAGGTCCTTTTCTCTGTCAAAAAAATCTGCACTTAAGCGGAGGATATGCCTAACGGGACACAGGGAAAATTATGGGGATTAAAATGGCTTAGGAGTTGAGGGCGAGATCAAATCCCGTAAGTTTGAAGACTACAGCATATTTGCTCATTGGTTGGCCTGAGCTGAGTTTTGGCGGTTGAATCGTCAGCGTTTGATCGTCATTGATCCTGTATGTCACATTTTCCGGATTGCCCACCAGTCGGCCTTGAACATCGGTACGAAGTCATGATAGCCGAACTCTGCGGGATCTCCGTAGGCTTGCACATGGTGTTGATATACCGTGCTGCCTTTTCTGTGCATGTTGCGGGGATACCACTCGCTCCCGAATGACGGTACCGAATAGATTCCCCAGTGGAAGTAGATGCCCAGTTTGGCATCCTGGAACCACTCGGGTGCTTCGTTATGTTTATACAGTGACTCCCACTCCGCGATATACTTAGGTTCTTGGTCGGTTGATAACGCTTCTGATCATTTTTCGACGCATAAACATTGGGATGAGAAAAATCCAGCTCCCTGTAAAAGCCACAAATTCAGTCAATCCCGAGAAGGAGAAGATTCTGACGATTTCTATTCGATATCAGCCAAGCCTTTTTCAGCAAAAAATTTGCCGAGTTGAATGTTGGGATCGGACTGCAGAATATTGTTGAATGCCGTCGTTTTGAGTGATTTAATCCAAAGATGTCCAATCGAGTTCGTGTGTTTCCCTGCTGGCTATGATCTTTCGAAAAACCTCTTCAGGCCATTTGAGAACTCCGTCCACCATCAGCAGGTCATGTCGTATGTTGATCCCGAAAAGGCGTTCGTTTTCCTGAAGATAGGGAAGAATAGTATTCCAATCTTCTCGGCGGAAGGACAGGAACTCTGCGCCGTTCAGCTGATTTTCTGCGACGGTTTTGTAAGGATCGTTCAGGTAGCAAGCTCCTCCCGATGCCAGGGAAAACAGGTTGTTCCCGGGATATTTCATTTCTAATCCAATTACTTCACCACGTGCGTCATAGGTCAAACCGTTGATGATCACGAATCCTCCACCCGTTTGTTCACCGGCCATAAAACTTTCCGCACAATAATCGAGGCAGGTGCCGTTGATGATGGCCCGGATACAGCCAACGGCATTGATCAGGGGGCGTCCTGCCGCAGATCCCATGATGAAGGCTTCTCCGCCTTTGGCACCATACAGGAATGTCTGGCCCACGTTTCCGAATATCACGATTTTCCCTGACTTGAGGATCTGTCCCACCTGGTCTTGAGCATCGCCATGGACGTACATGTGGGTGCCATCCAAACCACTGCCAAGGTAATCACCACTGGAGCCGTAAACGTCGATACGAACATCACCGGTATTGGGACCCAATCCACAGCCGATAAACCTGTCACCCCGGCAGCGATAAACGATGAAATTCCTCCAACCTTTGGCATGGGTGATGGCAATGACTCTTGATACAGCTTCGGACCCATCATTGGGGAAATTTCCAGCGTCGATCACCATGGTATCCGTGGATTGGCCGGGTTCGGGAAGCGGGTTTTCCCAAGCGCTGCTTCCATCCAATCTTATCATTCCTGTCTTGTTTTTTTTCCCGGGTGAAGGTACAGAATCCAGGATATCCTGGATCGATTGTTCTATGGCAGCGATCTGAAATGTCCGTTGGCCATCCCCCGGATCCCAACGTCTGTCGCGGAGCAAGGTCAGCTTTCTAAGAGTTTTATTCATCCCGTTTTCTTTAACCAGCCCTTTGGCCACCTTCTTGAAATTTGCGTACCGATTCTGTCGAAGGTCCATCATCAATTCCCTCGCCATTGCTTGAGAGGGATCATGATGTATATGTGATGACCAATCGGGAACTTCCTTTTCCCGATCGGGCTGGCTTGATTCCTTTCCTTTGTTGTTTGTCCGGCGTTCGAGGTGAAGAGGTGGGGATTGCTTCTGTTTTACAGTTCCAGGAAATGATTTTCCGTTGACCTGGTTGCCGAACTTATCCCGGACATCCAATGTTGTGGTCCCGTTTTCTTTTTTCAGAGTGTACACAAATGCCCCACCGTCTGTGCAGCTTCCTCCTCGGGCGGCCCAATACCGGTCTGCCAGAGGAGGCACGCTTGAATCCTGTGAGGCAATTTCCTCAAAAAAGGCGTCGAGGGCTTGTTTTTCACTGGCAATAGCCCCGTAGCTTTTTTCTCCTTCGTGTAAACAAAAAACTTGCGGCCTGAGCATGGATACATCGGTGATCCCGATAAGCTGCGGTGCACCCGTTCCGGGCTCGGCCCGGGCAACGATAAAAAACCACGGCCCGTCGGGAGAGCCATGCAGGTGGGCCGACTGGATTGCCCGGTAGATTCGCTGGCGAGACTTGGACAAACGTTCAAAATCACCCTCAGGTGTGGGTGCCAATGCCTCGATCACAAATTCCAGTGGATACCCGAGTACCCGGGAGTACAAATCAAAAAGCAGCACGGAGACCTCTGTATCGGTAATAAACTGAGGGACAAGTCCCCACTGGCGCAGGTATTCACAGACAGCATGGTAATTGGCAAAATCTCCGTTATGAACAAGGGCTTCCTGCAGGCCGACAAACGGATGCGCACCTCCGGGATGCCAAACACGTCCTCTGGTTGGGTACCGCTGGTGTCCGATCCAAAGATGCGCTCTGGTTTCTTCCAGGCGGTAATAACGTGCGATCTCCTCGGCATACCCAACACCTTTCAGGATCATGAGGTCCCGGCCGTGTGACAGGACAAAAGCTCGCGGATCCTGCCGGTTCTCGTAAAACTCGGCATTCAGGCGGAAACTGTTCTGAAAAACAAATTCATCCTCTGCATCTGTAATGTCTGGGATCTGGTTTTTTTCTGCGAAGTGTTCCAACTGTTCTGGTTTGACCCGCACAAAATACCGCCACACAATAGGTGGTTTGACCGTCAATCCTGTTTCGCGATAATCGTCTATGCTTTTCTGTTCTTCAGCATAGGAAACAAAAAAAACGGATTTTATGTACTTTTTTTCGACCGGCCCTCTTGCTTTTTCGTCGAGGAAAGAAATGTGCAGGGCATAAAAATCTTTGTACTCGTTGAACAATCCCACTGCAGCCACACCGCCCCCTTTACCGTTTCCCCGGTTCCTCATCTGTTCACACGGGCGGATGATGCAATCGCCTTTGAGTTTTTCACTTCCGATAAGACCTATAACTCCGCATCCTCCTTCCAGTGATCGCTTTTTTGTGAATGTTCTACCTGCGATATTGTTCAAACGGGATCGTGCGATTGCCTCTGCGATTTCTGCTGCGTTATCTCTTATTATCAAGTCTGATTCACCTATTCGGGTTGATAATCCAAAAGGTCCCACCGCCCCCGCAATTGATCGATATTGGTCATGCCCAGGCTGCGAAGGCGCTGTTCCATATCAACGGCAAAACTCTTATACAAGTTGCAGATCCTGCCGCATACCCATTCGGCGGTCATTTGTGGTGCCAGCTCAGGGTCGGTTGTAGCAATGCCGATCGGGCAGCCCCTCTCCCGTTCGCAGTTTCCGCACCGGACGCAGTCGATCGCCACCAATTCAGCAGTGCCGATGACCACTCCGTCTGCGCCCAAGGCTATCATCTTGAGTATGTCTTCACTGGTGCGGATGCCTCCGCTTGCGATGAGCACCACTTCATCCCGAATCCCTTCTTTGACCAAAAACTCATGTGTTTGAGATGTGGCGTATTCGATCGGCATGGCAATGTTTTTTTTGGCTATATCGGGAGCTGCGCCCGTGCCTCCGTATGCTCCATCAAGATGGATGACATTGGCACCGGCATAGTAGCTCCCCACGGCGACCATATCTACATCCACCGGTGTGGAGACCTTGACCGAAACAAGCACATCGGGGTGTATGGAACGGATCCAATCCACATGCTTTTTGTGGTCTTCCACCGAATACACGCTGTGGAACGGGAACGGTGAAAACAGGTTCGTGTACGGAACAGCCTCGCGCATCGATGCCACTTCCGGCGTGTTTTTTTCACCCAACAGGTGACCTCCCAGGCCTGGTTTTGCGCCCTGAGCATATTTGAACTCGATTATCGGGGCACGCTGGATAGTCTCTTCCCGTACACCGAATAGTCCTGTGGCAACCTGCGTGATAATGGAATCCGAATAAGGAACGAGCTCGTCCGGATAGCCGCCTTCCCCCGTGCAGGTCAAAGACCCGATTTTTTTAGCTGCCATGGCGCGACCCAACATGACCTGCAAAGAAATGGACCCGTAGGACATGCCTCCTCCGTAAATCGGGAGAGAGATTTTTTTCTTTGGGCCTGTTTTGCGTCTGTTAAGCGGAAGAGAGAGCGCGACCGGTCCTTGTACCGGAGCTATCCCGGGGACTGATAGAGCGAGTCGCATCCTGTCCAATCCGCCTCCTGATGATCCGATCTGTTCCTCTGGCTTCAACTTTGAGGGAGATCCGTCCCATGACAATCGGTAAGTTTCGCGCAGCAAATCCGGCGTCCAACGGGGGTCACCCAGGACCGTGTCGACCGAATCCTTCACGATTTCCAGGGCCTCCCAGGGGCAAACATTCACACAACACCATTCATTTTCTTTGCATGAAGGCCCGATGCACCGACTGTGGATCGGCTCGTCCAGGGCTCGTTTGCCGTCCGTTCGACGGTGCACATCGTATTCACATTTCACCACGCATATGTTGCAGTTTGTGCATCGTGTACGGTCCACGAGGACACGCCATCCTCCGTGTTTGATCCCGAACCGGTCTGGAACCGATTTGGCTTTTATGTGAGGCAAGGGACCATCCAAGTTTTTATTGGTACCCTCAGGAGTGGTCTTGGAAACGTTTCCGGGCATGTTTTTAAGTCTTTCAGAGAAATTTTTTCGCTCCGTATCCGCGAAAATCGCGCGACCGGTTTCCCCTCGCAACCGCCGTACGTCCCGAAGTCCCATGGCTCCCAGTACTTCCAACAGCTGGTCTCTCCAAGAAAGCATCAGATTGATAACTCGGGAAGCTCCCCATCGAGGATCGAGCTCCTCGATCCCTTTCGGATACAATGTTGGGCTCCCTTTTTCATCCGGCATCCATTTTGTCACATCCATGGCTATCAAGAGCGGGATGTCCACCACGACAGCATCAGCCCCCATGATGATGGTTTTGGGCACATGTTCGGCAGCAGCGATTCCTCCTGAGGCTACCAAGGTGATCCTGTCCCGCAGACCTTTCTCCACAAGCAAGGTGTGGGTGGTATGAAGGGATTCCAACAGGGTAACACCGTCGCTGCCTCTCCCATGAATGTCGGCGCTCAAATGCACGGTTTCGGCTCCGTTGCGGGCCAGTTCAAGAATTTGTCGTTCCGCACTATCAGAAACAGGCACGTGAATAACGGTAAGCACATTGGGATTGATCTCTCTCGCGTGGACAATGGCAGCTACCGGATCCTTATCTGGATCGAACTCGACGATCGTGGCCCATTCTATAATGTCCCTGTATTGATCTATTTCATTCGGGTTTAACCGGATCAACAGATGGCTGTAATATTCCTTCAACTCTTGGGTAGTGTTTTTTGCCGGGATACTCAGATAGGTCTTCAGTTTGCTCGCTGCCAATGCAAGGGAAGAAAGGGCTGTGTGCCCGGGAAAAAACGGCATAAGACCGAATATAACCGGGACCGGGATTTCTCGGTTAAGCGGAATATGGGATTTCAGGTTGCCTTTTTTATCGAACACCATCCCGCACAAGTCACTGGCCATCCGCCCAAGAGCGACAGTCGTAGAAATGTGTTCCCTGCCATGGATTCCGTCACGTGTGGGCCGCACAATTTCAGACATGTCTGTCCAGATATTGTCGTAATAATCGCCGTCGAAAGGTCCTCTATAACCGGCTCCGCTGACAGGAATTTTCCCTTGTTCTGCCTGTTCCAAAATGGAATGGATGTGGTCAGGTGTGTATGTTTCATCTCCCAACCCGAGATATTTCTCGTTTTTTTGCATGCTTAGGGCATCTCTGGGACAACTTTTGATGCAGGCGAAACAGTTCCGGCAGCCGTATTCCTTCGGGTCGGCCATTATCCGGGGATCATCTTCTGATCGGTAATGACAGTCGTAGATACAGGCCTCTATGCAGGTCCCGCAGTTGATGCAGCGATCGCTGCGGAGGATCTGGTAAGGGGTGATGATGGGATAACGCGAAGGAGTCGGTCGCGGGGAGAGGCGTTTAAGGTGAGTCATCCCCTTCCTCCCTCCATGGGAGACCATTCCGGAAGATCCAATCCGAAAATGTCCTTGATGTACTCCCGGTTGCTGTCCAGTTTTTCGACAAATTCTTGTACGGTTTCAACAGGGGATCCGAACCGGTTTTCAATCCAATCCTCGAGGATAAGATAACAATCGCGCAAAGGCAAATGAGTTTGACAGACTTCCTCACACAATCCGCAGTGCAGGCATTGAAACAGGGAATGTGCCTCTGCCTGGTCCAATTCCTCTCCGTTCATCATGGCCTCGGCCAAACGCAGTTTGGTCCTGCCGGTAACCAACTCGTCTTTGGTGATGTGGTAGGCCGGGCAAACCGAAATACAGGATCCGCAGGACGTGCAGCGTTGCGCACTTTGGTGCAGAAGGCTTCTTCCCTGTTCCTCTTCTTTTTCAGGAACTTCCCAGCCGTCAGACTGCTTCGGCCCTAAAAGCCTGGCAGTAAGTCCCAATACCGGTGCAAAAAAATAGGAAATGGCCATAATCATGCGGAAGGAAAGAGGACGCATGAAAAGTGCAGGGATGCTGAAAAACCGTCCCTTGATCTTGAAAAATTTATGGGGATTCAGCGTTTCGCCGGGATCTATGTCCTGTTTTTTTCTGTTTAGTTCGTCCAACCGGTCTTTCTTGAATTTGCTCCCTACAAAAGGCGTGTTCCATATGCCCACTCCGTACGGGTGGCCTTTGCTGCGCACGGCCATCCTGACCAAGAGCTGGATAAACAATAAGCATAAAACATAATGAAGTTTTCGGGAATAATCACAGCTGAAAGACAGGATGACCAGATAGGAGTAATGTTTTTTATCGCGGCAGACGATTACCTCGATCGTGGGTTTTATGTTGAAATGCCGCGCCAACTTCCTGGCTTTCCGAATATATCGGGGTATCTTTTCTCCGGGGATCACCACCTCTGTTCCTAGAAGCCCAGGGCTAATCCGTTGAGCTTTGAGCGGAAAATAGCGGTCAGACCAGAGGTAGCGGGCGGCCAACCGGTATTCCTGGATCTGATCCAAATTCCCATTCAATGAAGATAGGAATTTTTGCTCGTTTTCCCGAGTCTCGAAATGAAGAAGGACCGTATCATCCTCAGGAACGATGGGGTCCGTTATGCCGGTATGTTCTGTGAAAAGGATGTCTTCCTTTTTCATGTATTCTCTGTCAAAATACACAACATGAGAGGGATGATTATCTCGGCCAGCAAGTTGTTCCACAAATTTAAATGCCTGTTCAGGCGTTTTGAAAGTCAACAGACAGACTCCGCTGTAATGCGGTTTCGGGCGGACGCGTAATGTGACTTCCGTCAGGATGCCGAATTGCCCTTCGGTCCCGAAAAGATCTTTTATGGATTTGCTCGTGGAGTCCAGTTCCTGAATGGATCCATCTGGACGGGCAACACGAACTCTCAGTACGGATTCGCTGACATGGCCATAAGCATAGCTGTCCAATCCCATTCCCCCGGTGGCAATCCATCCGCCAACCGTGGAAAACCTGCTCGTCGGTGTTGTCACAGAAATCAAACCATAAGGCTCAAGTTTTGTCGCCACATCTGCCCACCGGGTTCCCGGTTGCACACGAACGGATAAGCTTTCGGGATTGACCTCAATAACAGCCATCATAGGGGAAAGGTCCATCACGATCCCTCTCCGAGTAGGAACAGCGCCTCCAAAGGCGAAAGAGCCTGTTCCCCGGGGAAATAATGCAAGACCTCGAGATTTACAGAAAGTCATGATTTTTGCAATATCATGCTCATTCTCAGGCTGTACGACCAATAGAGGTGTCGTGCGTATGAGTGTTTTTTCTATCAGAGGCGGAACACGAGCCAGATCTTTGCTGTAATTTTTCCGCTCAAAAAAGTTTAGAACCACTCGACAGGATTCTCCCACATGGGATTTGAGATCTTGTGCCAGCATATCGATTTGATTCTTTCGCAAAGGGGTGTCACGGTCTATCAGATGCCGCCATAACTGTCTCATTCGAAATGTTTTTTTCCTATATCAAGTCTAAAATATGTTTAATTGTCCTTAAATATATAATAGAATATTTCATATGTCAACAAAAACATAAAAAAAATATATAAAAGAATTGAATTAATAGACAATATAAAACGTTTGTTACTTTTTGTGATTTGTTCTATTTCCCATTAGATTTTTGGTGTATGAATGAACTCCAACGCTATAAAATCATTTGATATTTAATGTTCGTTCCTTTAACCTGAATAATCCAGGTTAAAAAGGACTTAGGAATAAATTGTGAAGCGAAAGAATGATTATGTGAAAAGGAGAATTTGATGTCACAGAAGAAATGGGACAGCAACGACATACCTGACCAGAAAGGAAAAGTGGCCATCGTGACGGGTTCCAGCAGCGGTATCGGTTACGAAACGGCTCGTGTGCTTGCTAACAAAAATGCCGAGGTGATTATGGCAGTGCGTAATCTGCAAAAGGGGAATGCAGCCCTAGATAAAATTAAAGCTGGTTACCAAGATGCAGATGTAAAGGTTATGGAGTTGGACTTAGCCAGCCTGGAATCGCTACGTAGATTTGCCGAGGATTTTAAGAAGACTTTTTCTCGACTGGATCTATTGATCAATAATGCTGGAGTCATGATGCCGCCATATTCCAAAACGGCCGATGGATTCGAACTCCAATTCGGAACGAATCATTTGGGTCACTTTGCCTTGACCGGTCTCTTGATGGATCTGATTATAAACACAGAGAACTCACGTGTTGTCAATGTGAGCAGCACGAGCCACAAAAGCGGAAAAATTGATTTCAATGATCTCGATTGGGAAAAACGCACATATAAAAAGATGCGGGCCTACGGCGATAGTAAAATCGCTAACATCTATTTTACCTTTGAGCTGCAGAGAAAGTTAGAGAGAGCGGGATCGAATACGAGCGCTGTCGCCTCACATCCAGGTTGGACAAGAACTGAACTCCAACGGCATGTTGGCTTTATTCATTTTCTGAATCGCTTTTTATCCCAGGGGATTGATATAGGGGCGCTGCCGACCCTTTATGCGGCAATTGCTCCAGATGTTAAGGGCGGTGATTATTATGGTCCTGCAGGCTGGCAAGAGATGAGGGGGTATCCGAAAAAAGTTGGATCCAATAAATTGTCTCAGGATAAAGATATAGCACAAAAACTTTGGAGAGTATCTAAAAAACTCACAGGGATCGAATATGAGTCACTCATAGCGGAGAGACTTGACCTGGTCAGCTGAGGCGGCCCTGAGAGTTTGATAGCTGACAGTCATCATAGCCACCGCAAACACAAGCCCACCGGCAAACACAAAATCCCCAATTCCGTTAGAGGTTCGGTAGGAGAAATTCTGGAGCCACTTTTGTAAGATAAAATAAGAAATGGGCCAAGCGATCACATTGGCTAACAACACCCATTTTAAAAATTCCTTGGACAGTAGGATTTGAATGCCTATCCTCGATGCTCCCAAGACTTTTCGGATCCCAATCTCTTTGGTTCTTTGTTCGGTGGCGTAGGAGACCAGCCCGAATAAACCGAGGCATGAGATAAACACTGCCAAAACAGATAGGATGTTTATAAATCGTCCCAATTCTTTTTCAGAACGGTATAAACTGTCTATCTCTTCGTCGAAGAAGCGCAAGCGGAAAGAACGGTTAGGATTGATCTGTTTCCAACTATCGGCCAAAACTTGAAGGGCTTCTGGCGTACGGCCAGGCACCATCCGCACGAAAACATAATTGCTCCAGGACGGCTCCATCAGGAATGCCACAGGCTCTATTTCTTCATGGACAGAGTGGTGATGAAAATCTTTTACTACACCCATAATTTCTCCCCTTTTATCGTCTAACGAAAACCACTTTCCTAAAGGAGAATTGAGTCCCATTACCTTTATGGCTGATTCATTGAGAATGTAACCTTGTTTGGTGTCCGTCGACATTTCCTTGGAAAAAAACCGCCCTTCCTTCATATCCATCCCGAAAGTCCGGAGATAGTCGAAATCCACGGTCCTGATCTGGACATTCATTATGTCCTCGGCTGTTTTCCCTTCCCAGGAAACACCTGTTGTCTCAATGCCCAACCATAATAAGGGTGCATTTGTGGCTGTCACGCAGGATATGGACGGACTTTGGATGAGGGCGTGCTTGATGGTTTCCAGTTGGAGATGCGGATTATCTCCCAACTGGAAGAAGGCCAGGTTTTCCTTGTCCAATCCCAAATCTTTGCTTCGAATGAAATGAAGCTGCCTTGAAACCACAAGCGTGCAGATGATCAGAGCCAGGGAAATGGCAAACTGAAAAACCACCAAAAATCGTCTGGTATTCAACATTTTTTTTGTTGACTGAGAAAAACTTTTGAAAATCTTGACCGGAGGGAAAGACGAAAGAAATACAGCGGGATAGATCCCGGATACGGCACTGGTAAAGACAATCACAGTTGAGATAGCTGCGATGATGGGAACCGTTCCTAAAATATCCAATCCGATATCTTTGCCCAAAAGGCGGTTTAAAAGCGGAAGAAAAATATAAATGAGCCCCATGGCCAAGATGGCGCTTATAAAGGATAGAACCAGTGACTCTCCGAAGAACTGCCCGATCAGGCTTGGCCGTCTCGCACCTATGACTTTTCTTACGCCAACCTCAAGGGAACGTTTCCCGAATCGGGCGGTGGACAAATTCATGAAGTTAATACAGGCTACAATCAGGATAAACAGGGCCAGAATGACGGCAATCGACACATATACTATGGGACCTCCCCCCTCCAATGAACGAAGATGGATTTCCGTCAGTGGCTGAAATATGAGACGGGATGATGTTTTAGGAACTCGATCCTGCACAAAGTTTTCCAGCCGGTGATTGAGTTCAAAATGATCGACATTTTCACGAAGCATGACGTAGGTTTTGGAATCGGAAGAGTTCCAACGATCCAAAGACTGTCCTTTCCGGATGAGATAGTCGCTGGGTATAACATATTCGAACTTTAGATGAGAGTTTTCGGACACATTTTTCAAAATACCAGTAATCTGGAATGGATCTCCGTTGGTCGCTGTTAATGTTTTTCCCATTGGATCTTGTCTTTCGAAGCATACCTGTGCCATCTTTTTGGTTATGATTATAGATTGAGGACCTGCCAAGGCAGTGCTTGGATTTCCTTCCTTTAAAGGAAAGGTGAAAAGCTGAAAAATTTCCGGATCTGCGAAAAGCCCGTCTTCATCGTAAATTTTGTCCTTATTATCGCCAAAGGTAAATGCCACCCCTGCATGTCTTAGACGGGCGGCTTTTTCGATTTCATGATAGTTTGCCGCCAAAGCTGGTGCTAGGGGAGAGGGAGTGGAGGGTGTTTTGAATATCCGATCGGTTTTTCTCTCCTGGACTATGCGGTATATGTTCTTTGCATTATCATGGAAGCGGTCATAACTCAATTCATCCATGGCCCAAAATATCAACATCAAGCTGGAGGCCATCCCCATGGCCAGTCCCATGATATTGATGAAGGAATAACCTTTATTTCTCTTTATATTTCGTAAGGCCATTTTTAAAAAATGTTTAAGCATTGTTTTCCTCGTTACATAAGAAAATTTGATATAGGCCGGGATGGAATACACCGCCTGCCACCAGTACCATAGGAAAGCCCGAATTTTCCCATTTTCTGCCGCTATCCTTTGGTACTCTTCATCGAAATCCGCCACCATCGAGAATTCATCCTCATATCGGCGCAAAAGGGAAATAATCCACCGCTTCATTCTCTGTGACTCCTCACAAGATCCTGCAAATTTGTCCAGATCGCTTCGTGGAGGTCAAGAGCTTTTAAAAGGGCCTCTTTGCCTTTAGTTGTAGGTTTATAATACATCCTTCTGCGCCCGCGCCTTTCTGGAACTAGATCTCCCTTTGTTTTGGTCACATATCCTTTGCGCAACAGTTGGTCCATCACGTTATAAAGAGTCCCATACATGATGTTTTTGTTTGCGATTTCACGCACTTTTCTCCGGATTGCCATGCTGAAGGCCTCATCCTCAAGACTGATGATGGAAGCCAGGATGAGCTGCTCCAAAACCGTTAGATTTCTCATTCTATATTTTCCTTGTTATCCTTACATGACTTGTGTCTGTTAATAAAACGTAATTTACGTTAAAAAGGTTGACGAATCGGAATTATTAAATGTTTAAATTTTGCTATTATAATTGGTATAATCCAATTCTGAATTAAGATACTCCTGTAAAAAATCATGTTTATGAATAATTCAGGTTAAATAGCAAGGAAAAAAAACATATGAAAAAATCCATTATCGGTCTGCTCTTTTTATCCTGTCTTGTGATGTGGGGTGAGACAGGACTTCAACAAAAAAAGCCCGAGGTCCCCTTTGTGCCAACCCCGGAGGAGGTTGTCGCGGAAATGCTCAGAATGGCAGATGTGGGCCAAGATGATGTACTTTACGATCTGGGCTGCGGCGATGGCCGGATCGTTATCACGGCCGCCAAAGAGCTGGGTTGTCGAGGCGTGGGAATAGATATAGATCTTACACGCATCCATGAAAGTCGCATAAATGCCAGTAATGCTGGGGTATCAGATAGGGTGGAGTTTTTAAATATGGATCTTTTCGAAGCGGATATCAGCCAGGCCACCGTTGTGACTCTCTATCTTCTTTCGAAAGTCAACCTCAGGCTTCGTCCGAAACTTTTCCGGGAACTGAAGCCGGGTACAAGAGTCATCTCACATGACTTCAGTATGGGTGAATGGATACCCGAGAAAACCTCCCTTATCGAGGAAAAAGTCGATTATATTCCTTTTCATGATACCCGTTTTATCGATGATTATTGGAATAAGCATACCGTTTATTTTTGGATTATTCCTGCCAATGTGTCAGGTACTTGGAAATGGACCATGCCAACAATATCCGGGAAAAAACCTTACAGGCTGGAGATCGATCAAGACTTTCAAATGCTTAAAGGAAAAGCATATGAAGGATCTGCATCACTCTTGCTTGACATAAGAAATGGAAAAATAAAAGGGGATAGATTGGAGTTTACCTTGGAGAGGAGGGCCCGAGGAAATACGGAAAAATTGTTTTTTGAAGGGATTGTGAAAAATCATGATATTGTTGGCTTTGTCAGGATCGAGGGAAAACCGGAGCTTGAAGAAAAATGGCAAGCCAAACGGGATCCCTCGACACGAAAGTCTATCGATAAATAAAAATCCTCTTAGTTTACTCTATCTTTTCCTTTTTTTTGTCTTTCATTACCGATTTAACCATTTTTCCAAATTTTTTATCTTTATGCCGCTTTTCTAAATAGGACATTTCATGAAATTCTGACTCTTTGCGGATCTTTAAATAATTTTGATACCGTTTGGCAGGCAATTCCCCATTCTTGACTGCTTCTGTAACCGCACAACCAGGCTCATCCATATGCGTGCAGTTTTTGAAACGGCAATCCTGGGCCAGGTTGACGATATCCTTAAAAGTTTTAATCAATCCCGTATCGACTCCGATATTACTCAATTCTCTCATTCCGGGTGTATCGATGATCAAACCACCCTGTTCAAGGATCACCAATTGTCGTCGAGCTGTGACATGTTTCCCCTTGCCGTCTTTTTCTCTAACGGCGTCTGTTGCAAAAACATTCTTACCTATGAGTTTGTTGATCAACGTTGTTTTCCCGACTCCTGACGACCCGAGGAGGCAGTATGTTTTGCCTAGTTTTAGCAATTTTTGAATATCCTCTAATCCTTTGCCTGTTTTGTTGCTGAAAGCGATAATTTCATACTCAGGATTTGTGCTTTTTATCTCTTGGATCTCTTTTTCCAAGTTTTCTGGTGAGATTAAATCACGTTTGCTGAGCAATATAACAGGTCGGATATTGCTTTCATTGACCATTGTCAAATAGCGTTCCAGTCTTGGTAAGTTGAAATCAAATTCGACCGATTGCATGATGAATGCGACATCTATATTTGAGGCTATCAGTTGATGTTCAATTTTTTTACCTGCCACTTTCCTCTTCAAAAGTGATTTTTTTGGCAAAATCTTGTGGATAATGGCGAACGTGTTTTCATTGAAGTACTGCACACAAACCCAATCACCGACTGTCGGTAAATCGAGATTCGATTGGGCTCCGTACATCATTTTCCCAGTGACCTCTGCGGGAACCTCTGTCTCTTCGTTTCTTATTATGTAATTGTCCTTATTGACAGCGATTATACGCGCCAGGCTATACTCGAGTGGTTGAGAATCTCCGAGTCTCACACGGAACCAATCACTGAATCCCAAATCTTCTAATTTCATGATGTCATATTTTTTTATACCTAATATTCAGCAAAACCAGGCTGATCGCCATCAACAACGTGGATGGAAATGCCGATCCTATGCCGAGCGGAGCGATGGCCACAAGAAATATGATCCCGCCCAAAATCCCCAACAAAAAGAGCTTCCCTTTTCTTAAAAGGAATATCCCCACCAGAATCTGTCCAGCGCCGATCAAGGACACGATAAAAATAGTGAAGGAATTGAATACACCGTCGATGAAAAATTTATAAAAATCCACCGCATGATCCCGATATCCCAAATAGGCTTGGGGATCTTTAATCACTGTAAATATATTGAATATCCCGGCAAGTATGAAGATAATTCCCCAGGCAACCTTTCCTATTTTAGGCCATTTGTAACAGATGATGATCAACAGTATGGCGACGATATTCGTGATGACATAAGGGAACCAGTAGTCCGGCAGATTCATTATTCCCCTCCTTATATCGCAACTTTTTTTTTATCCTATCCGACCGCTTGATAAATAAAAGCCATTCTATTTAACCTGAACTATTCATAAAAAATGCCGATGCTTTTTTTACTTTAGCAATATCAGGAAGTTATACTGACATTGCTGAAAAAACTTTTCAAGAAGAACCTTTTTATTTTCATCGGCATTTTTACCCTACGGGCGAGCCGATCTCACTGCATCTGCTTTGTTACGGCCCATTTGCGGTACACTTGTACAGCAGCATGGACCGATGCCTCGCATCTGCAGCAAGCTAGGCTCTTGAATAATCCAGGTTAATAAACTTATTCTTTTCAATAAACTTTTCTGCTGTGAAACTCTTGATATTTCGAATTCATTAAAGTAGTTTTGTCACTAGGAGACATTGGTGAGTGATTTATTCTATTTCATAAGCGATGAAGTATTTGCCCTTTTTCCAGAATATGTTCGTGGTGTCGTACTTGCTTATGACGTGACGAATGCGGAATCACCTCCCCGCTTAATGGAGATGCTTCGGACTGAAGAAGCTTCTGTTCGTGATCGGCTAAACTTGGAGGAACTTACTGCTCATCTAAGGATTGCCTCATGGCGAGAAGCATTTCGAAGGGCAGGAATCAAGCCCAGTGAGTTTAGAGCTTCTGTTGAAGCCATGACGCGCCGTGTGCTTCGCCATCAAGAGTTGCCGTCAATCAACGCGCTGGTCGACATCGGCAACATTCTATCATTACGCCATCTCTTACCGATCGGTGCCCACGCGATAGATGTCGTTTCACACGACATCGCTTTATGTCGAGCCTCAGGAGAAGAGGAGTTTGTGGCTTTCAGGTCTGAGCAGGTTGAACATCCTATCCCAGGAGAGATCATATTTACAGAGGGCAATACTGTTCTGACGCGGCGGTGGAGTTGGCGTCAGGCCAATCACACGCTGACTTTTCCGACTACGACGGCCATTGAATTTAACGTCGATGGCCTTCCTCCTGTTTTGAAATCTGAGGTAGAAGAAGTTTGCCTAGAACTCATGGAATTGGTGCAGCAGTTTTGTGGTGGTCAGATGCGTTATGAGATCCTTACGCGGCAGAATCCGCGAATCACATTAAAGCGCTAGCTCAATTCTTCAAAATCATCAATTGTTTATCCTAATCACTCACTTTTTGAGCAGTCGTGCTTAATACATCCTCGCTGTCAATATGGGGACGTCCCTGTATTGTCTGGTCATTATAGATTCTGTCGTTTGTTATGCTTCTTTCAGTTCCATCTAATATTGAATTTTTTCACGAGAAGAAAGCCCAAAAAAATCCTGGTATATTTTACGAAAGAGGGCATATAATATTCACCTGTTTTTGTATTTATGGAATGATATCTCTTTCGAAGCATTTTGGCAGAATTATGACTGTCCGTGAGGACTCTAACACAACATGGGATTAATTTGTGGTGATAAAATTTTTCTTGGAGGTATTTTTAATGTTTAAAAAACGTCTTTTTATCTTTTTGGTTTTGATTGCTTCTTTTTTCTTTCTGAACGCTATAATTGGATTAGCTCAGGAAATGGACCGGTCGGACCAGTTCCGGCAGCTTTATAAAGAGCTGCCCACTCCTAATAAATACCGCACAGCTAGCGGGGCCCCGGGCCCAGAATACTGGCAGCAGCGGGCTGACTATGATATCTCGGTTGAACTGGATGAAAACAAACAGCGGATATATGGAACGGAAACCATTACGTATTTTAATAATTCTCCTGACAAACTTTCGTATCTATGGCTTCAGCTTGACCAGAATATGCGCGCTAGGGACTCGATGACGAAGAAGACCGAAACAGGCAGGATATCAGATACGATGAACTTCCGTTATCTACATAGATTGCACAATGATTTTGATGGTGGGTTTAAAATCGAATATGTGAAAGATGTAAATGGCAAAAACTTACACTACCGGGTAGTGAACACCATGATGAGAGTTGACCTTCCAAATGCATTAAACTCCGATTCGCAATATTCTTTTAAAGTGAAATGGTGGTACAACATAAACGACAGATTGAAAATCGGTGGAAGGTCTGGATTCGAATTTTATGAAAAAGACGGAAATTGTGTTTTTGCAATTGCCCAGTTCTTTCCGCGGATGACCGTGTACAACGAAACGGAAGGCTGGCAGCATAAGCAGTTCCTCGGGAGCAGCGAATTCGCGCTTCCATTTGGGAATTATGTGGTCAAGATCAGTGTCCCCTCTGACCATATCGTAGGAGCAACTGGAATACTACAGAATGCTGACAAGGTGCTTTCAGACGCTCAGCAAGCCAGGATTGAAAAAGCCCGTAATACGACTGACACCCCCGTTTTGATTGTCAGTGAAGAGGAGGCCATTCAGAACGAGAAATCACATGCAGCTACCAAGAAGACCTGGGTTTTCAAAGCAGAAAATGTACGGGATTTTGCTTTTGCATGCTCTCGGAAATTTATATGGGACGCCATGGCTGTAAAATTGGGGGAGCGGTCGCCTCTTGCCATATCTTTTTACACCAAGGAAGGCAATCCTCTATGGGAGAAATATTCAACCAAAGCCGTCGCTCATGCATTGAGGGTTTATTCGAAATTTACATTTGACTTTCCCTATCCCAAAGCAATATCAGTCTTATCAGGAAGAGGAGGAGGGATGGAGTATCCAATGATTTGCTTTAACGGCGGCAAACCTGAGTCAGACGGAACATACTCCAAGCGTTTGAAATACAGTCTTATCGGTGTGATCATCCATGAGGTCGGGCATAACTTCTTCCCGATGATAGTGAATTCGGACGAGCGCCAGTGGGAATGGATGGATGAAGGGTTGAATACATTTATGGAGTACCGTGCAGAACAGGAATGGGACCGAAATTTTGCGGAAAGAGAGGGTCCGGCGTATACTGTAATCAACTACATGAAAAGCGACAAAAGGGACGTGTCGCCCATTATGTCGAATCCCGACTCTGATTTGCATGCGGGGAGTAATGCTTACGCCAAAACAGCCGCAGGCCTCAATATCCTCCGGGAAACAATCATGGGGAGAGAGCTGTTTGATTTTGCTTTTAAAGAATATGCACAGAGGTGGATGTTTAAGCATCCTACTCCCGGTGATTTTTTCCGCACCATGGAGGACGCCTCTGGCATAGACCTTGACTGGTTCTGGCGAGGATGGTTTTTCGGCATTGACCATGTGGATTTGGCCATTGACAATGTGAAGTGGTACAAAATAAACACGATGGAGCCGCAATTGGCGAAATCCATAGAATACGAGGCTGAAAACCGCAATAAGAGGCGCTTTATCAGCAACATCCGTAATAAAGCGGACATCAAAGAAACAGCATCGGAAAAGGATCAATCCCTGGCTGATTTTTATGATAGATATGACCCTCTTAAAGTCACATCTCTTGACGAAAAAGAATATAAAAAATACCTCGACTCCCTTACAGAGGAAGAAAAAGAGATGCTCAAGGCAGGCTATAACTATTATGAGATTGCTTTTTCTAATCTCGGAGGGATGGTCATGCCTGTTGTATTGAAATTTGAATATTCGGATGGCTCAGAAGAAATAAAGAGGATTCCTGCTGAAATATGGCGCAGATCCAATGACGCTGTGAAGAAAATATTCGTCACAGAAAAAGAGATTCGTCATGTCACTCTGGACCCCTTCCTCGAGACCGCTGATGTGGATGTGAGCAATAATGTACGGACTGTTCAGGAGAAGCCGGACTATTTTAAGGTTAATAAAAGCAAAAGGCGTTCAGAAAAAAATCCCATGCAGCGAGCCAAAAAAAAGAAATAAATCAAGAGTAGGAAATTTAGGTACAGCCGACAGCGGCGATATTGCTGGTTCCGGAAATTTCTAGTTTCATCTGTCTTTTTCTCTTTTTGATGGTAAGTACAACATTCAGCCAATCCCATAAATCTTTGTTTCCATGTTTCATTAACCTGCCGGGATGGGAGGCTGAAGAAGCATCTGGCATGGATCCGGATGACTGGGTTATAGTTGCTGGAGAGAAACGAGATCTAATTATTGCCACGCGCGATTATGAAAAAGGCGATAAAAGTTTTTCGGCAGTCATCCAGGTCGGACCGAGTGTTGCCGCTCTCTATGCGGAAATGGAAGACGGCCAGTTCGACTCCGGAGGCATTCACATTACGATACAAAAAATCAATGGATTCAAAACGTACATAGACTTCAAGAAAGACGATGAGAGCAGCACCTGTGATATAAAGGTCGTCCTGTTTGCGGACAAAGAATTCCAAGGACTTCTTTGGTTTACTTCGGAAGGCTTGACAGAAAAAGAAGCCTTGGATATCGCGCAGAAATTCGATTGGGGTTTGATGCGGAACAAAGCCGAATCAATAAAATTTTCGCCATTTCTATAGATATCAATTATTCCTGGAAAACCAGTGATCCTCTGGAAAATGGGAACAGCGTGCCGATTGAACTTCACTATACAGAATCACCTCCTCAAGTGACAGACACCTTCCCGAGAGAATGCACACCCGAAAAAGAGGACGAGAGCAAGGTCATGGTGCAGAATTTGTTTCTGGGATTTATGTGAAATTAGCGCAAATATTTTTCTGGAATTGGTTTGGAATCCTGCTCATCCTCCCATGTTATGCTGACAACCCACCAACGTTGATCGTCATGATAGAGCTGCAAGCTATTGATCCCACGTCCGAACTCGTCTGGATTTTTTGTGTTCATTCCTTTTTTGTAGGTGCTGAAGACCTGAGCGATGCTCCCATAGGACTCCATTTTCCGTGAGATTTCTGATTCATGGAAGCTTTTTAACTGTCCGGATTTAACTCTCTGCCCGAAGGATGAAATGAAAAATCATTGCCTCTACACTGTTTTCAAGCCCAGTCAGCAAATCAATATCCTTGGTGGTACGAGTAGCTTGGATGTTCCAGGCTGTAAACACAAGCGCACCTTATTGTGTTTAATGTCAAGAAAAACTAATCTTTTTTCCTTTTAAAAGATGTGATGAGCATCTGACTACGAATCAGAAGGCCGTATGCCTGTTGCGTCCTTCTCCACCTCATAATATCCACCAGATGTAACATTTATTAATTTGCTCAGGTATTACCAAATAAGATGATTAAACACTACTTCATGACGGCTTTACGGAACATCAAAAAACATAAAGGATATTCTTCGATTAATGTTGCAGGCCTGGCTATCGGCATGGCCTGCTGTCTGCTTATCGTCCTCAATATTCAGGATGAGTTGAGCTATGATACATTTCATGTGAATGCGGACCGGCTTTTCAGAGTTGTGATCAGTACCTCTCGGGATGCTATTCCCACCAATGCCACGAGCACATTCGGCACCGGGCCGGCCATGAAAGAAGATTTCCCCGAGGTTGTTGATTTTGCACGGCTTCGAATGATGGGTCAGGGAACCAGAATCTACATCGGCCACGGGGATCGAAAATTTTATGAAGACCGGTTTTTCTTTGCAGATCCCAGCATCTTCACGGTCTTCACGTTTCCGCTTTTACGGGGGGATGCGGAGAAAGCTTTGTCAGAATCCAACTCCATTGTTATTACAGAAGACATGGCGGAAAAGTATTTCGGCCATGAAAATCCCATCGGTCAAACCCTGGAAGCAGATCCCTACAACTCCGGCGAGATGATGGTCTTCCAGGTCACCGGCATCGCTCGAAACGTACCGGGTAATTCCCACTTTCATTTCGATTTTCTGGCATCCTATGTCAACCAGAAAGAGAACCTGACATCATTCAGCGGTTTAAGGTCGCACTACACCTATGTCTTGCTTCATGACGCTTCCCAGGCGCCCGGACTGGAATCCCGGTTACCCGATTTTATAAATAGGCACGCGGGTGAAAACTCTTGGTATACCAATCACCTCCAACCCATCCGCAAAATTCGGCTCTATTCCCATCTCCGGTCGGAGATCGAGCCAACCGGCAATATGGCCTCTGTCACCATTTTCTCCTTGGTGGCTGTTTTTGTACTGATCATCGCCTGTCTCAATTATATCAATATATCCACAGCCCAGTCTCTAAAACGAGCCAGAGAAGTCGGCTTGCGCAAGGTGGTGGGGGCACAAAGGAAACAGCTCATTGGGCAGTTCCTCGGTGAATCCTTTTTGGTTTGTCTTCTGAGTGGTCTTCTCGCTCTGGTTCTGGCGGCGTTTTTTCTTCCGCTCTTTAATGCTGTTGCGGGCAAGAAGGTCAGCCTTCATTTTCTTTCCGGAGTCATCCCCCTGGCATCTTTAATGGTTATCGTGATGGTTGTGGGTATCGTTTCAGGAGGTTATGTAGCCTTTGTGCTCTCGGGTTTGACTCCGCTCCAGGTTTTGAAAGGCGGTTCCCACTCTAGCAGCTGGAAAATAAAACTCAGGGAAGGGATGGTCATTGTTCAATTTTTCCTGGCCACCATCCTGATCATCGGCGCGTTGACCGCGCAAAAACAAATGCGTTTTATACAGACGCATAATACCGGCTACCATCGTGACGAGATCCTTGTCATCCCGCTAAACAGGGAAGCGAGGGCTGGTTATACGGCGCTCCGGAGCGAACTGCTGATGTACCCGGCCATCCGAAACACCACCTCTTCATCCCTTGTCCCCACGCGAGGCAGCATGCATGAAAGCGTCTCATTCGAGGGAAAAGATCAGAACCTGACCCCGGTTCTTTATTTTATCGATAATGAATTCATCGACACTTACGGCGTTCAGATCCTCCATGGTGCGAACTTTACTCAGTCAATGGCCCATCCATCCAATGCGGAATTCCTGGTCAGTGCGAGGGCTGTTGCCGAGGCAGGATACTCTGGCCCAGATGAGGCTCTGGGCAAACGGGTCCAATGGAGGAGCAGAGACGGGGACTACAGCGGTACAATCACCGGTATCATCAACGATATGAATCTCTATTCTTTCCATAGGGGTGCGTACCCTATGATTTTACTGGTGACGCCCATACAGCAGCATAATTACCTGTCTGTTCGTTTGGATGCCAGCCGCTACAGTGAAGCGCTGACGGCCATTCGCTCAGTGTGGAAGCGGCTGATCCACGATTATCCCCTGGATTATTTCTTTCTGGATGATAGCTTCGAAGCACTACACAAGGCGGACAGGCGGCTGGGCGACATCTTTCGATATTTCAGCGTGACAGCGGTCATAGTAGCCTGTATGGGGCTTTTCGGCCTGGCGCTGTTTACAGCAGAACAGAAGACAAAAGAGATCGGAATAAGGAAGGTTCTCGGTGCTTCGACTTTCAATATCTACGTGATGCTGTCGAAGGATTTTCTCAAATGGGTGAGTGCTGCAAATATTGTGGCATGGCCGATTGCCTATTATGGCATGCAAAAGTGGCTTCAGGGTTTTGTCTTCCGTACACGAATCGGATTGGAGGTCTTTTTGTTATCTGCCGGCATGGCCTTGATCATCTCGATCTTTACTATCTCTTTCCAATCTATTAAAGCGGCCAGGGCAAATCCTGTGGATTCGTTGACATATGAGTGAGAAAAATGTTTACTCGTATTTCAGCGCATTCACTGGATTAGCATTTGCAGCTTTAATTGAATGAAAACTTACAGTGAACAAAGCAATGACAGCTGTAATTATCCCCGAGAAGATAAAAATGTCCCATCTTACACTGATGCGGTAGGCAAAATTTCCAAGCCATCTGTCCATTATATAATAAGCCAGCGGCCATGCTATGATGTTTGCAGCAAAGACCCATTTGGAGAATTCTTTTGAAAGCAACAGGACTATCTCACGACCTGAAGCTCCGAGTACTTTACGGATTCCAATTTCTTTTGTGCGCTGCTCTACAGAATAAGATGCCAGCCCAAAAAGACCGAGACAGGCAACAAAGACTGCGAGAAATCCAAAAGCGATATATATTTCCCGGATTTTTTCTTCTTCCGGATACTTGCTTCTGAAATTATCATCGATAAAATAATAGCTGTAATTAAATTCCCTATCCGGATAAATTTCCCTCAAAGAACTTTCTAAAAAAGCCAAAGTATTTGGCACATTGTCAGGACGTACTCTGACAGATATAAAACCGAAAAACCTCGGTTCGAGGGTTATAACAATAGGACTGATTTCCATTTTCATGCTCGCACTGTGAAAATTTTTAACAACTCCAACAATAATTCCCGGCCTATTGTCCCGGGAGACATTAACCAAACGTTTCCCCAGGACATCTTCTCCCCAGCCAAGCATAGCTGCTGCTTTTTCATTAATTATAAGGGCTTGACCTGCATCAGTAGAAAAGCTTTCGGAAAAATCCCTTCCTTTTACTATCTCCATTCCATATGTATTTATAAAGTTGTGGTCAACCCAATATCTCATAGCTCTGAGAGTTTCGTCATTGCTTTTCCCTTCAGGTAAAAAGGCATCGTATCCCAAATCTCCACCGGGAATATCTATTGAGAATGAAGCCGATACAATGCTGGAATTCTGCAGTATTTTGTTTCTCAACGCCTCATGTCTTCCGGCTCCTTCTTCGTTTTGCCTGCTGCCAAAAAAAGGAATAACGACCATTTGTTCCTTATTGAAGCCCAAATTTATATTTTTTATATAATCCAACTGCCTTATAATGACCAGAATCCCTATAATCATAAAAATAGAAATGGAAAACTGAATAACGACCAGTAATTTTCTCAATGTGATATTTCTTGAAGCCGAACTCAGCTTCCCCTTGAGCACCATAACAGGATCAAAAGCCGACAAAATAAATGCAGGAAAACTTCCGGCAATAATCCCCGTAACAAGAATAATCCCAAACAGCCCGAGGAGAACGGTTAAATTCATTAAATGACTCGAGTCAAATTCTTTGCCAGACAATCTATTAAATGAGGGAAGCGCTAACTGAACCAACACTATGCTTATCAGCAGACCGAAAATAGACATGATTATGGATTCGCTTAAAAACTGTCTCACAATTTGGCTTTTCTGTGAGCCCATAACTTTTCTCATTCCGACTTCTCTTGCACGATTGGCAGATCTTGCCGTAGAGAGATTAATGAAATTAAAACATGCTATGAACAGGACGAAAAGCGCTATGGCCGAAAACAAATAGACTGTGTTTATGTCTCCGGGATTGCCGGGTTCATACTCACATTTGGATTTCAAGTGTAAATCTGTAAGTTTTTGGAGAGGGTATTGGCGGGTTGTTCCTTTCTCTCTTAATAAATCTCCCCATTTTTCTTCAGCAGTTTCCATTACTTTTTTTTCAACATTGCCAACAAGAACACCTTCTCTAAGCAGTAAATACGCATACCATTCACAAAAATAAGCAGCATTTGAAAAATCGACGGGGCGGCCGGATTCATCGCGAATGAAGCTGAGCGGCAAAAGTGCATTGAACTGAATATGTGAATTTTTTGGAACATTTTTTATAACGCCTGTTATCTGAGCGAGTCTTGAATTACCTAAATCTATAGTTTCCCCCATAGGACTTTCATCCCCAAAAATTTGATCGGCAGTCTCTTCGGTAATCACTATTGAACCAGGATTTTCGAAAACTGATTCAGGGGCGCCCTCCACAAATTCATATGTAAAAATGCTGAAAAATGCTGAATCTACAAAAAAACAATCGGCTATTTCAATACTGTTATCATTATAACGTCCTCTCAGACTGGGAATTTCCATAAGCCTGGTAGACGCTTCGATTTCAGGAATGGAATCAGCCAGCCCCGGTGCAAGTGCAGGAGGGACGGTTGCATACTGCCTCGATGTCACACCAATGGAACTGATGGCATTGATCCTATAAATTCTATCCTTATTTTTATGAAATTTGTCATAACTCAATTCATCCGTGACATAAAGCAGGATCAATATACAGCACGCCATTCCAATTGCGAGGCCGGAAATATTGATAAAGGAATAGCCTTTATGCTGCTTCATATTTCTTAAAGCGATTTTAAAGTAATTTCTAAGCATATCCAGCCTCCGCTAAAATAATAACAAGCTACAGTTTTCCTGCAATAAATATACCAATCCTATCTCCTGAGCATTCCAAATGCTTCTAAAACCCTATATGTACACTCTCGAACAATGAGTGTCCACATCTGAACAATTATCCTATTTATTACCGTCCCCCTTTGAAAATGCTGTTATCATGGTTAGATTTTAGATGATTCGATTCGACATCTGGAGTTTTCAAAGATTTTCAGTTAATATAATAGTCTTAGTCAGGTCCTGATAAAGATTCCGTTTCCGGCTGATTGAGGCAAGTGGCAAGATGACTGAACACAAAAAGAACGTTTTCGAAGGGCGACGGTTTATATCCCAGGTCCTTTTTTTGTCTTTCGTGCTGCTGGCTTTCTCCGGATTAGCCCTTTACCTGCGGCCGGAAGGCAGTGTAGCCCGCTGGATCGACTGGAGAATGCTTGGGCTGGACAAAAAGGGCTGGGAAGGAGTTCATACACTTTTCTGCATTACCTTCCTCCTGGCGACAGCCGCTCATTTGGCTTTAAACTGGAAACCTCTTTTGCGCTATCTGTCCGGCGGAATAGACAAAAGTCGAGGGATTCGAAGGGAGATGGTCGTTGCGCTGGGGCTGGTCATTACGGTGCTGACTTTGGCCATCCTGCGCATTCCTCCAGCCTCCAAGATTATGGAGTGGCGCAGCGCCATCAAAAACGGTTCTGTGGTCATTCAAATCCAGGCACCCGAATCCGATTTTGAAAAGAGCTCCCTGAAAGAAATTTCGGCTTTTCTCGGCGTTTCGATTGATCAGATCTTAAAGATATTAAAGGCGGAGGGAATGGCAGTGCCGGCCCCTAACGATTCACTTGAGAAAATCGCCCGGCAAAACCGGATTTCTCCTCAAAACCTTTACGGACTTATTCTTCGGGGCATTCCCGACCCATAAAATTTAAGCGGAAGGGAAAGCGTCCATAAGATTTATTTTTCATAGAATATTCTGGTGACCTTTTTTGAATAACCGCCTGCTACGCATTCCTTCCAGGAGGTAGAGGGTGAAAAGTTTCCACATGAGAGGCTGTGGGCACGGTCTGAATCAGTCCACAGTATTTTAGCCGTCCACTTATCGTTCTTCAAATAAATCATTGTTACATTTTTCGAGTAGCCGTAGATAATCACTTCATTTCCAGGCAGATTAGGCTGGACATCTGCAACTGCCACTCCTCGCAGTCCCTCGCTGTCCCTAAATATTTCTTCAGAATTCCAGGCACCTTTCTCCTGTTTCAATAAATATACCCCCCCTTTATCACCCACAATAACGACCTCTGGTCCCCGGAATTTTCTAAGAATTTCACCCGCTGCGACCCGCCCCAATGACTCTGAGGCTTGGTTGATTATCTTGGTCTTCCAATTGCCGTTTTCTGCGTAAACCTGTATGACTTTGGCTGAGGAACCTACCACCAATGCTTCCAGTCCCGGGTGAGTCCTATCGAAATCTCCAATGACAGTATCCCTCAGACGGCCCGTGTCTTTGATAAGAAGTTTGGATTTCCAATCCCCATCTTTAAAAAGAACAAAGAGCTGCCCATCCTCATCCACAGCCACTACCTCCTGAGAAGGATAGGCTGCATTGAGTTCTCCTACTGAGAGTCCATGAAGCGAACCTCCTTTGTCAAATATCGTTTGGTGTTTTTTGGTATCGAACTGGATTAATTCCACAACGCCCCTCGCGCCACCGACGATGATCTCTTTTCCCGGATGAGCAGCATCCAATTCACCTGCAGCCGCTCCTGTAAGAGATTCAGCATCAACCCAGAGAATATCGTTTGTCCACTTGCCAGCGGATTCATATGTAAAGACCACTTCGCCATTTGCAGCTACAGAAATGATTTCGTCTCCCTCATGTTTGGGATCGATATCGGCAACGAAAACTCTCTGGATCTTTTCTTTACTCTCCCAAAGGATTTTGGCTTTCCAGTTTTGCGGCGCTTCTTGTCCGCTTAGACTAAAAATTAGAATAAAGATCAGCCCTGTTAAAATAAACATGCTTTTGTTTTTCATTTGTCCTCCTTATGGCTTAATAATTTCATGTAAAAACTAGAGGAACATTAAATATACAATATTTCTCATCCTGTTTTATCCTGACATTGCTGAAAAAACTTTTCAAGAAGAATCTTTTTATATTCATCGGTGTTTTTTACCCTTCAGGTCTTCATTTTTCCTCGATCTCAACAAGCCCCGCTTTTTCCATGGCGGTAATATAATCGACCACCGACTGCAGCTGCACATCGGGCGAGTTGGGGGTGATGACGAATCCGCTTCTCGATTTCACTCCTGATACCGTTTTACCAACGCTTTTAGCAATTTTATGGCACGGATTTGCGGGTGCTATTTTTTATGTTTCATAGTCTCATATTAATTTGGCTGAATATTTTTTATCATTATTAAAAGCATTTTAAATTTTTCCTTTGCATTAACAGCATGTGGAATATTTGCAGGCATTATTATCATCTGGCCGGATTTTAAAATATATGATTTCTTTTTAATAACTGCTTCACACTCTCCATCAACGATTAACACCAATGCGTCAAATGGAGCTGTATGCTCACTTAAATTCTGTGCTTTATCAAATGCAAAAAGTGTTATTGTTCCTGTCTTTTTTTCAACAATCGTTTTACTAACAATTGAGCCATCAGCATATTTAATTGCATCTTTTAATAACACACCTTCTTTTAATAATTCAACACTTTTAACCGTCATAACGCCCCCCTGGCTATTTCTCCTTTACTGGCTATTTCTCCTTCAATAGATATGATATGAACCTTTACATTTGTGCTTTTCCCTGCCATTTCCAGTGCTTTTTGAATAAGCAATTCAATTCCACCACAACAGGGAACTTCCATTCGGGTAACAGTAATAGATCTAATATTTTTTGTTCTGAAAATTTGTGTCAGTTTTTCAATATAAAGATCAATACCTTTATCCAGTTTTGGACATAGAGTAATAACAATTTTATCCTTTAAAAAAAGCTGGTGAAAATCAGCAAAAGAGAACGGGACACAATCTGCAGAAATTAGAAGATCTGCATTTTCCAGGTAGGGTGCATCCGTATTTATGAGATGAAGCTGAACAGGCCATTGGCGAAGTTCAGATTGCAGTGGAACAAACTGATTGTTGAGATGTTCAGAGCGTTCGATCTCTTGAGGAGCAAGACCCGGACATCCGGAAACAGAACACGGAAATTCAATCTCTATTTCTGGGACAGGGATACTTTTCTTTTTAAGAAGGTTGACGGCCTGTTCAAAATATTCCTTTTGTTCATGGTCTTTTAAATGTTTAAGATGCGCCTTTATTGTGTTAGGCCCCAGCTTAATAATATTCTCCATAACCTTCATTTCATCATACGGCTCTGCCTCCCTTTCAATAGTAGAGATTGCGCCCTCAGGACAAGTTCCAATACAGGCACCCAGGCCATCACAAAACAGATCGCTTATCAGGCGGGCTTTGCCGTCAATAATTTGAAGGGCTCCTTCTGGGCAGTCCGGGATGCATAGTCCGCAGCCATTACATTTTTCTTCGTCGATTTTTATAATCTGTCGTTTCATTTTATTTTTCCTTTTTCCTCAATAATGAAGTCTGCACTTTAAATATTTTTAATCACGGTATTGGTTTCAAACTTTCCGCCGACTTTAACGAGTTTATCAGTTTTCAAAAGTCCTGCAACAAAGAAACCGAGGAGGAGGTAAGGAGACATTTCAAGAAGTAGGTTCCATGCGGAATTAGCAATACCAACTATCAGTGCAGCCATAAGCTTTTAATCTCCGAAAAGCAAAGAGGTTTTTTCCATGTGTTATTTTTTTTTATTTGTCGATTCTAAAAACTGACTCAACGTAATGCTTTTAAAAAAACGTCCAATATATTCCTGTAATTCGGCCAATCTTTTACTGACAGGGCATTTGGACTGCCTCGGGCAAATGCTGATTCCAAGCAAGCATCTATTTATAATGACAGGTCCCTGGATTACATTAACAACCGCAGCCAGGGTTATTTCTGACGGTTTCTTATCAAGAGAAAAACCTCCCTTTGGACCCATCTGGCTTTTCACCAGCCCGGCAGTACTTAGCTTCTGCATCAGCTTGCAGGTTAGTTGATATGATACATCTTCTTTCTCTGCTAAAATTTTGGATGAAACAGGCTTCTTACCGAAATTTTTGGAAAGATTGATCATCAAACGTAATGCATAATCTGTATTCCGTCTTATCACATCCATTTTATGCTCATATATTTTAAAAATTGCTATATAGGACTAATATAGTCCTACTTACAACGTTTGTCAATAAAAAAATTATTTTTTTAGAAATGCAGATTATAAATCAGGTTGATTCTTCTGAAGGCAGTAGAAAAACAGTTCACAGTTCTTACATTTATCTCTAATCTCGCCAGTGCATTTTTCTATAATTCCGATTCTAGACAATGCAAAATCATATTTAACCGGGTCTCCTGGTTCTATCCCAGCAAAACTAGATGTTATTTTTTCTGCTGACTTCAGTGATATAGTCTTTTGGTCGTATAACCCTAATATTCTGCACAATCTCCCCATGTGCACATCTACAGGCACTATAAGTTTAGCTTTATCAATCACATTCCAGAGTCCTGTGTCCACATCGTCACTGCGGACCATCCACCGCATGAAAAGATTAAGGCGTTTACATGCACTTCCCCTGGAAGGACTTGCCAGTAAATGCTTTAAACCGTGGCTTACATACCCATTGCGGCCCGAAGCATGTATATCCAGAAGTGAATCGGCAAATTTAGACAAGGCTGGAATAATATTTTTATCGCTCGAGTGATATCCCTGAACAAAAAACTCCTGTATGCTTCCAAATTCCCAAAGTATACGCTTTAACAGCTCAAGGAGGTCAGACATATCGCTGCCGGTAGTAAATCTATGCTTGAAACCTTCAAGGTTTTTTCTTTTTTTCTTATTAAATGAAAGGACAAATTGAAAAGGGCTTTTGCCCATAAGTCCAAACAGATAAATAAGATTTTTTTGGATCTGCTGTACTCTACCATACGCAAGACAAGCTGCTAAAAAACCTGCAATTTCCATATCTTCCCTGCTGGAATACTGATATACAAATTGTAGTGGGTCTGGTTTTATGAGCCTTTGGTGATTGTACTTTGCATACAATTTTTCTAAAACATTTTTCAGGGAAGCAATTTGTCTTTTCATCAGATCAAGTTTACTTTATCGAATATGAAACCGATGCTATGGTTCTGAGAAATTCCAATAAAACAATAATACTTCCTTTTTTCTTCATTATAAAGCAAGTATACAAGAATTTCCGTTTCAATTATCATAAAAGAATGCTCTGGATTATTTCCTATTGACAAATGATTTAAAAACATCTATATTGCAAATTGTAATGAATACAGAAATGATGTCAAACAAATTTTATCTTAAATCAAAAAACATCAAGCCTACATTCATAAGAGTGAAAATATTGGAATATCTTAAAGAAAATAAAACTCACCCAACAGCAGAATCAATATATGAGAAACTCGAAAAAGAAATACCAACAATATCCAAAACATCGGTATACAATACCTTGAATCTTTTCTCAGAATTGGGATTAATATGCCCAATATCCATCACAGGTAAAGAGGCAAGGTATGACATTAATGTGTCTCCTCATCCACATTTTGTATGCGAAAAATGCGGGCGAATCTTTGACCTGGATATTGAGTGTAAATATCAAAAAAAAGGTACTGTGAATGGACACAAAATAACAGAATGGCATGGCTATTTTAAAGGAGTATGCAAAGAGTGTCAGAAGAATAGAGGGAGAAAATAATGGATCTAACAACACTCTTGAAAATTAGCTACGGAATGTATGTAGTATGTTCCAAAGAAGGCGATAAATTGAGCGGACAGATTGTAAATACTGTTATCCAGGTTACAGCAGAGCCCCCAAGCATTTTGATATGTATTAACAAAGAAAATTTAACACACCAGTATATCCAGAAAAGTAACGTCTTTTCTATTTCAATTTTGGAAAAAGATACACCGATGAAATTCATAGGACATTTTGGTTTCAGGTCCGGAAGAGAATTAAATAAATTCAAGGATTTGGATTACATAATCAGAATGACCGGTGCTCCAATCGTTACTTCGAATACTCTGGGTTACATAGAGTGTGAAGTAGTCGGGAGTATGGATGTGAGCACACATACAGCCTTTATTGGAAAAATTATAGATGCCAAGGTGCTCAAAGAGGGAGATCCTCTAACTTACGCTTACTACCATCAAGTTAAAAAAGGAAAGACACAGAAAAATGCTCCCACATATATAAAAAGAGAACCAAACAAAAAAAAGGAAGAAGTGAAAATGGAAAGGTATGTATGTACTGTATGTGGCTATATTTATGATCCGGAAATAGGTGATCCTGAAAACGGTATAGAGCCAGGAACACCTTTTGAAAAGATTCCCAATGATTGGGTATGTCCCATATGTGGTATGGGAAAAGACGTTTTTAAAAAGGAGAAATAAAATGGCAGTCAGAAGATTAAAATCCGGCGTTCATTCTATAGGGGCGATCGACTGGGACAGAAGATTATTTGATGAACTCATTCCACTTCCTGACGGAACAAGCTATAACGCATATCTTA
>CAYPGQ010000010.1:0-80301 GCA_964410125.1 uncultured Eubacteriales bacterium
GATTTAGTGACCGGAATAAATCGGAATCAGTGACCGGAATGGGCCGGAATTTGCAGAAACCAAAATATCAAATCATTAGGCCAAGTTGTGTGTGTCAGTAAAGGCAATCTTCGCTCGGATCTTGTCAGCGTCACAGAAGCATAATGCTAGCTGAAAATATTACCTTTGAAATCTCAATCAGATTTTTCAAAGGCGACTTGTCGGATGCTGATTTTTCAGAATTAAAAGATCATGTGAAAAAGAATTTTGAAAAAGCACGGATAATTTCTCAGGGATCATCCGAGGCAAAAATTATATCTGTAAAAATTATCAACAAGGAGGAATAAAATGGGAATAGCAACAAAAGAACCAGGTGATTCAGGATGGTACGAAGTCATCGTGCAAATCCTTTATTCAGTCAAAGGCAAACGACTCGCCGATGTGGCGAGAGTTAATGATCTTTTGAGAAAGTTTAGGAGATTGCTGGAAGGGCAGAAGATCATCGATGGCACAACTCGTATCCATGTCCAAACGGTAGGCGAATTTGTATCACAGAAAATGGATCTTATGACACTCAATTGCTCGAATCAAATCAAGCTGGAGATTGTGGATGATGAAAAAACATGGGCATACAACAGAACGCACAAAATCGAACCACGACTGCACAATCATTTTCGAAGTTTATCCCTTGATAATCGTTTAAGGGGAGATGAAAAGTTGACGATCAGCGTTATTGATTCAACCTTCGGCGGTGATGGAGGGAAAGACAGCCGTTGGCCTAAAGAAGACCTTTATCGTTCCCTTATTTAATCTAGTCTATTAAGGCCATCAAGATCGTCCCTTACACGCGCTGTGAGGCGCTCATGGGTATAAAATATGGACTAAAAGGGCAATAAAAGGAGAAAAAAAATTAAAAATAATTTCCCTCGAGAAATCGCCGTAAATGGTGTATTATGTATCACTTAGGCTTTACATTCGTCATCAAAAAACCGATTATATAGATAACGATGAAATTAAAAGGCCAGGAAAAATCAAATCAAAACTATGGGAAGGCGACCCCTCCATCAATTTCCTGGCCGAAATTTGGGGAAGCCTTCCCGTTCCCGATAAAGGAGAAAACGTGAAAATTTTAAATCCCAAAAGAGGAGATCTTGTCAGGTTTCTTGCTATGAATGAATTCACAGGCAATCAATCCCTTCTGACAGGAAAGGTTATTGGGAAAGGATCAGAGATCCGCAAAAAATATCCAGTAGAGATGGCCATCGCGCCGGAAAATTATTCGCTGGTAAAAAGAGAAGTGCATGGTTTGAAAACGCTCTATGTGGTTACACCGGAGGATGTTGATGCCATCCTTCCGATCCCGGAAGAGAGGGGAATCAAGGAGGCATAAATGGGAAAAGCTGGAAGACCTAAAGGAACATTGAAAAAAGGGATGAAGTATCTTGATGAAGATCAATTATCCAGATTCTTTCAGATGGTGGATAAAGGCAAAGATCGAAGGGATATGTTTTTATTTAGGCTAGTTTTATTTGCAGGATTGAGAGTATCAGAAGCAGCTCAAATAAGGCTCGAGGATCTGAATCTCGACAGCTATGAGATATCTATTCAGGGCCTCAAAAATGGCCGACGGAAAACATACAATATGTCAGGTCATTTGTTTTTCAAATTGGAGCATTATTTGAAGCTCAGATCAAGACCACGTTATGCCAAAAGGGGCAATCCATTCCTATTTCCAAGCCAGCGCTATCATGACGAGCCTGTGTCAGCGCAGATGATCAAAAATCGTTTCAAAAAATATGCGGAGATCGCAGGATTGAATGGAGATTTTTCTGTCCATTCTCTAAGACATAGCTGCGGAATTATTCACGCGCGTAATGGCGAGTCACCGATAGTAATTATGCTCTGGCTGAGACATCGAAATATAAACTCCACACAAATTTATTTCGAACAGTTACGGGATGAAGAGTTAAACTCCAGGGCTAAACAATCCTTTCAGGAGTATCTATGAATACCAATATAAGGGCCAATAGGACAAAAGGCCAACATGGGCTTCTCATAGCCTGCATCAATATAATGAATATCAACAATAACCCCCGAAAGGAGGAAAGATGTTAGAAACAACAAATTCTGGTAATGGCAATTATTGTGTCATTTATTGTCGCGTATCTTCGAAAAAACAGGAGGAGCAAGGTCTGTCTCTTCTTGCTCAGGAAAGTCTTTTGAGGAATTGGTCGAAGGATAATAATTTTTTTCCAGTAGAAACATTTCGTGTCCATGAGTCGGCCACGAAATCTGATAGGAAAGGACTCCGTGGAATGTTCAAATATTGTGATGAAAACAGTATCAAAAACGTTCTTATTGAAAAGACGGATCGGTTGAATCGTAACGATCCTGAAATCGAGGCGCTCATAGAAAAATATCGGAAGGAACATGGATTCAAATTTTTCTTCATCAAAGACAATGAGGTTTTGGATGAGAATCTTGGTGCCTCGCGAAAACTTCTATATACTGTCAAAAAGGCTGTGGATGGATACCAAGCGGATAATATCAAGGAAGAGGTTCTGAAAGGTATAAAGGAGAGGCTAGAAAAAGGAGGCTATCCTGGTCTTCCACCTTTAGGTTACAGAGCTATCGCTAAGACAAGAGCAGGCAAGCCCCCTCAAATCATTCAAACAGATGATGCTCCAATCATAAAGAGATTTCTTGAAGAGTTCAGCACCGGAAAATTCTCAGTCCATCAATCGGTAAGGCTCGCGAAAGATCTTGGATTGAAATCAAAATCAAACGGTATGCTCTCCCGTCCCCAGCTAGGCAAGCTTATCAAAAATCGATTCTATTATGGCGAATTCATTTGGACTCACGCGGGAATAAATGGTGGTGAGCAAAAGATTTTTCAAAATAAAACTGAAGGATTTGAACCGATCATCAGCAAGAAAACTTGGGGAAAAAATCAAGCGATCCTGAAGAACAATCAAAAGAACTTCCGTACTAAAAAACTCAATTTCAAGTTTAACGATCTAATGACATGCGGAAAATGTGGGAGAAAGGTTTATGGTATCAGATGGGGAACTGAATACAAATATTATCTTTGCACTAAGGGACTTTATCTTGCCGAAGATGGAGAAGAACATCGCTGTAAAACTCCCTCTTTTAAAGAGCCGGAAATTGAGCGGATGCTGATGGATGAATTTAGTCTCATCAAATTCAATGCTAGACATTGGAATAAAGTTAAGGCGCTCATTTTCAAAGACGGAACTAAGGATCTCATCAACACTGAAATCAAGATACTGAAATCTGAGCAGACTAAAAATGAAACTAAATTAGATAAAATGTATTCAGACTATTGCGATGAAATCATTGATGGTGAATTTTTCAAGACCCGAAGTGAAAAGATACGTGTTCGTCAAAAGGAAATAAAGGATCGTCTAGAAGAGCTTGAAGAAGAGAGAGATCACTTTGATGTTAAAATCGGCAAGAGCATTGAGGTCTTAGACGCTATGAAAAATTGGGCATCGATTCTCAAGAATTCAAGTGATGAACAGAAGAAACATCTGATTGAATTATTGACATTTAAAATTTCTACAATTCATAATAAGGTTGAAGAGAACGGCAAGGTTCTTGAGTACAAGGGACTTGAATTCACCTATTCTCCAGAGGTACAGGAGCTTTTTGAAATCGGAATTCTAGAAGCATCAGGCGAAATGAATTTGCCTGTTGATGCTTTCCGCTATCCAAGAATCGGTTCTTTAAATGTTAAAAAATTAGGTATGTCCGCAGCGCCATTGAGGATCTAGCCTTCACGAGTTGTTCTTCGAGGGTAACAATCTGGGGATATCCCCATATTGTCGGCGATGTTGTATTGAGCACGACTTTGCCAAAGGAGCAGAGATGCGGGCAAGCACGGGAACAGAGGCTAGAGTGGAAGAGATTGGGTGTTAACGCACGCAGTTCAGAGCCGCCGAGAATAGCGCTCCGGACATGCCTGATGGATATGGAACACACTGAAAATTATGCCCACACAAAATGGAAGAGAACCATTTTAATAAAAGATTTCCCTCAAGAACTATATAACATCAGAAAAAGTCAATCCCACAATATTCCAGGATTGAAAACGGAGAAATATCTTGGGAGGCTGTGAGAGGACAGTATTTGACTTTTTTTCTTGACTATTGCGGAACAGCGAATATAAAATTGCTGCATACAAAATGCAGTTGCAGATCGGAATCATCCTGGTTGTCATGATTGCGGCCTATGCTCTGGCAAAAGCGAAAAAACTTTCTGTCGAAATCAGCATGCTTACGGCTGCTGTAGCCGGAGGTGTTGCCGGGGTTTTTGTCCAAACACCTCCTGCCGGACAATTGGCCCGCCATCTTATCGAGGGATCCTTCACCTACCTGGATGTCATCCTCGTATTTTCAACGGCCACCATATTCATGGCCATCGTCAATGAATCCGGCGGCGTGAACTATGTGGTGCGGGTCACGATAAAATACTTTTACAACCTGCGCATCATCGCTCTGCTTCTCCTAATGTTCATCATCCTGATACCCGGAGCCTTGACTGGTGCCGGCTCCGTTTCTCTGCTCGTGGTGGGGGCCCCGACCGCACTGGCTCTCCGTTATCTGGGAATACCCAACCGGAAAGTGGCGGCTATCCTGTTCATTGTGGCAGGCCTGAGTGCAGCTGCTCCGCCGGTCAACATCTGGGCCATGATCACCTGTGCCGGCACCGCCATCCCGTACGTGGGATTCGAACTTCCCTTAGCCATCCCAGTTTTGGTGCTGGGCATATTCACGATGCTCGTACTTGGATGGAAGAGGGAAAGCAAGATGGATCGGGAAACTGTTCTACAAGAAATGCCAGAGGTTCCGGCAAAAATGAGATGGTGGCGGGTACTTCTCCCCTTTCTTGTTTTTTTCGGGTTGGTCATCGCCTACCGGATCTGGCCCTTTCATGTCCCCATCCTGGGCCTGCCGCTGCAATTCGTGGCGGCGGCTCTTGTGGCCTGGCTCCTCAGCCCCAAGAAGATCAACATCTTCAGACTCTCGAGCGATACGATGAGGCGGCTTCTCCCGTTGCTGGCCACCATGGTGGTCGTCGGGATGCTCCAGCAGATCATGACCGTTACAGGTGTACGGGGCATGCTTTCGTTTGCGGTTATCAGCACTCCCTTAATCATTTTGTTTATTTCTCTAGCCATCGTGATTCCTGTCTCAGAAGGCGTGTTGACATACGGAGCTGCGGCCATCCTGGGTATCCCCCTGATCTGGTTTCTGGATTCCATCGGGCTTCATGCCACAGTGGCCCTTTCCGGATTGAGCTTGCTCTGGCCGCTGGGTGACGGACTCCCGCCCACAGCTCTGATAGGGCGGCTCAGCGTGATGGTCTCCGAATACAAGGGGAGCTATTGGTCCTTCTTGAAAAGCACCTGGCTTCCTTGGATCGTGATAACGATTGTGGGAATCCTGATGGTCCGTTTCAGCGCCGAATTGGATTTTCTCGTCAGATGGAGCATGTGATATGGAGGGAAAAAGATGCCTTTGATCATGATCATCTATTACATGATTTGTGTGTACTTGATTGCCCTCTTAGTCTGGAATTTCATCAAAGAAAAAAAGAGCGTGAACGATATGCTCCTTTACCTTCTGGTTTTGATCCCGCTCATCCTGCGTGTATTGCGTGTCAAATGACGAAGGAAAATAATATGCCGCGAATTCAGCTCATAAAAATTTTGCTTCTGATGATTGTTGCGGCAGCGATGATCAACGGAGGGATGGAACTCTACGAACACCGGCATTTCCAACTGCCGATGGTGGCCGGGCCGGGAATCACAAAAGTCAAAAAACTTAGCGAATACTGCGAAGGCATAAAAGGCACCATGGCCGATACCAACGTGTTTTTCCTGGAAGGGAAAGAGCCGGGTGGAAAAGTACTGATCTTGGCCAACACCCACTCGAACGAACCGGCCGCTCTTCTCGCTGCACTCATCTTTTTGGAAAATGCCGTTGTCGAGAAGGGTACCCTTATCCTCATCCCCCAGTTCAACCACAGCGGCAGCCGGAACACACGGCCGGGAGACGGCTATCCCCTGTATTTCGAGATCCCTACGGATTGGGGCAGCAAAAAGTTTCGGATGGGAAACCGGGACGCATCCTGGTTGGACCAGTGGCCAGACCCGGATGTTTATGTCCACTATCCCGACCGGCAGCTTCTTTCGTTTATCGACATACGCAACACCAATCGCACGTGGCCGGGACGGCCTGATGGCCCATTGATGGAACGAGTGACCTATGCTGCGATGCAGATCATCAGAGAGGAAAAGGTCGACATTGCTGTGGATGTTCATGGCGCAGAGACCATGTTTCCGGTTACAAACTGCATTGTGGCACCTGAAAAATCCATAAGGATCGCCACCATGGCCACATTGACGGTGAAAGCGCGGGAAAAATTCGACAACCATGTCGAACCCTCTCCCTCAGGATTCAGAGGACTTTCTCACCGGGAGATCGGGGATTTCTCCGATGCGATGCCCTTTCTGTTGGAAGCCCCACTTCCTTTCCTTGACCAGCCCACAGGCCCAAAAACCGTTAAGCTGCTTCTGGATGGAAAGGATCCTTTTTTATTAAGTCTTTCAAAAAAAGGGTACCTGTTTGTCCCGTATGACGAGACGGGTTGGCCGATAGCCAAGCGGGTCGGCCAGCATTGTTCGGTGATTCAGGAACTGATGCGGCAATTTACGAGAAAGTTCCCGGAGAAGGCCATCGCCGTCCAAAATGTTCCTAAATATGCTGACGTGGTTAAAAACGGTGTGGGGCACTATTTCAAAGATCCCGATGAAGTGGACAAAAAAAACATTTACCTTAATTAGAAATACAAGAAGCTATGAGTTTGTAGAGCTCTCGTCAATTGCAATAAATAGAAGCAAAAAAAGAAAAAAGCGACTGATAGAAAAGAAAGAAAAAAAAGAGGAAAGCAAGAATCCCAGCTGTAGGCAAAAATCAATTAGAGATGGCTAAAAATCAAAAAATACTATATAAAATCTTCAAATCAAAGCAAGGAGGAGTAAAGTGAAAAGAAAAAAGATTCTATTCATTGCCGGCATCTTGTTTGCCGCAGTTGCTGTGGTGAGTATCTTAGCCTTTTTTCCGTCACAGGGGAAAAATAGCACCAGTATAATTGCAGATTATTCACTGGACGGATGCACGGTAATCATCGTCGGAAAAGACGCGTCAACAGACGGCTCAGTCATGACTACTCACACCTGTGACTGTGGACTATGTGACTGGACCTGGCGATATGTTCCGGCTACTGATCATGATCCTAACTCTACTCGCAAAATCTACCATATCGACCAGTTTAAAACCTTGCCTCCAGAGCAAGGTTTGAAATGGGAAATTTACAAAAATAATTTTACAGGAGTTGAGATCCCACAAGTACCGCATACATATGCCTATCTCCATGGAGCGTTCGGGTATTTTAACGATCAACAACTAGCCTTGGGTGAATCGACGATCGGATGCCAAAGGGAAATGAACAATCCCACGCCTTCTGCCACATTTGACATCACCATGCTGACTCTGCTGGCCATGGAACAATGCAAAACAGCCCGGGAAGCCATCAAGCTAATGGGTTCTCTTGGTGAGAAATATGGTTACGGATTCAGCGATACCGGGGAGATGCTGGCTTTGGCCGATCCCAACGAAGTGTGGATATTCGAAATCATGCCCGTAGGGCCGCTGTGGACACCTAAGAGTGGTAAACCAGGCGCTGTCTGGTGTGCTCAGAGGGTACCGGATGACCACGTCAGTGTCTGTCCGAATGAGTCCCGGATCGGAGAGATCGACCTGGACAATCCCGACTATTTTATGGCATCGCCCAATGTCGTCTCCTATGCAGTCGAAAAAGGTTATTATGATCCTAACAATGGCAAACCCTTTAACTGGAAAAGGGCATACTCCCCTTCAGAAACGAGTGCGGCAATCTCCAAGGGATCCAGGGCCCGTTTATGGCGTTTCTTCGATCTGGTAGCGCCATCGCAGAAACTCAGCCCCGATACACCCAACATGGATCTTCCGTTTTCAGTCAAACCGGAAAAGAAGCTCTCCGCAAAAGACGTTATGGATATGACAAGGGACAAGTATGAAGGAACAGATTATAATCCAGCGCGGGGACTACAGGGAGGGCCTTTCGCCAATCCCAACTACCTGCCCTATGGATTCATTCTGGATGAGCAGAAATACAACACACCCCGCGTTATCGGAGTGAACCGGGCGGAATACGTGACCGTAACCCAATGCCGAGACTGGTTGCCCCACCCGATCGGAGGGATCGTGTGGTTGGCCATCGGGGCCCAGGACACTTCCTGTTTTATGCCTCTGTATGCAGGGATCACCCGCATCCCCCACTCTTTCGAGATCGGCGACCACTGGGTGTTCAACCGGGAGTCGGCCCGGTGGGCATTCGACTATGTTGATTTCCATACCCAGCCGGTCTACTCTCTCGCCATAAAGGATGTGCGCATGGCCCAGGAGGAATGGGAAGGAAAGGCGTTTTCGAGGGTTGAATCGACTGACAAAGTGGCCCTCGATCTTTACAAGAAGGATCCGGCCGAAGCCATCGTGTACCTGACCGATTACAGCAACAATCTGGCCAACGCCGTGGTGAATGCTTGGTGGAAGCTTGGGGATGATCTGCTGGTGAAGTACAACAAACTGTGGATCTACGATGCCAAAACTCGGGAGAGAAATAGGCTGCAGTTTCCGGATTGGTACCTGAAAGAACTCATCAAACACAATCAATTGAAACCTGAAGAACCAAAAGAAAAAAGGTGATTCAGACGCAAAAAAGGATTAGAATAAATAGGAATTTTGGGAAGGAGTAATTTTTAAATGAAAAATTTCAAACGAATAATTTTATTTCCTTTGGCTATCGGGCTCTTGACATTCGTATCCGTATCGAATGCGGCTACCGATGAAATTCCCAAAAGCAGTCTGCCCGTGCTCAATACATCTGCAGGACAAAGCGCGGATGTGGAAACACTGAATGTCATCTGTGAGGAAGCCGGTGTGAATTATGATTACTGTGATGTGCCGACTGTTGACCTCATCAAGGCAGGCGTGGGGCTTGCTGATAAGGAATCCGGCACGGGATTTCATGTCGAAGTGAACACAGACCTCGCCAGTTATCCCAAAGGCACAGCCTACAAAACCATCATCTTTGCCATCGGCGCAAGCCTAAAAGGGATGGGAGCCTCCGGCCTGACAGTTGATGCAGAAGTCAAACGTTTAAAAAAAATCATCGACTACTGCAAACAGGAAAAAATCTTCATCATCGCCATGCATGCTGCCGGAACATCCGGAAGAGGTGCTCCCGGCAGCGACAACGAAAAGATGATCGACGCGGTGGCTCCATTCGCGGATTACATCATCGTGGCCGCAGACAGCAACAAAGACGGGCGCTTTGACTCCATCGCTAAAGACAAAGGAATCCCGATAACTCAAGTGGAATACGCGCTGGAGATCGTGGACATCCTCAAACAGGTATTCGAATAAGCCAGGTAAGCTGATACGTCGGCCCGCTGATTTTCCGCCTTGTTTAAGCGAGGAAAATCAGCCAACCTAGCTTAAACATTTTTAATAATATGTTAGGATACTTACTTGGGGGGAGACTTCTTTTGGGCTTCGAGATAAACCTTGGCGCGGGGGATGATTTCTTTGATTTTCGCTTCGATTTCTAGATTTATCTGTTCCAAATCACTCACGACCATGCCATCTTTGTAGTCGATTTCCAGGGCTACAAGCACCTCATCCGAGCTAAGATGCATAGTCTTCAAGCTTAAAATCTCATCTACCTCTTCGAATGACCTGACGATTTTTAAGATTTTTCTTCTTCTATAGGGAGTAACGGCTTCGCCGACCAGCAGCATCCTTGTTTCAAAAGCCAAAAACAAGGCGAAAACCATGAGCATGGCTCCGATAACGATCGAGGCAATGGCATCGATGATCAAGATATGGGTAAAATGAACAATAGTGATCGCCACTCCTGCAATTAAAACACCTGAGATGGCCAAGGAATCCTCGACAAACACGGTGAGGTTAGTGGGATCCTTGCTTCTCCGGAGAGCCTCCAAAAAACTTCCGTGTTTTTCTCTCCGCATCTCTTCCTTAATATTCAAAACGGCAATCCTTAGGGCAAGTCCTTCGAATATTATGGCTACAGCAATGGCCATGTAAATCAATCCGATATGCTTTATCGGTTCGGGATGACGGAATTTATGGTAACCCTCGATAATGGATAAGGTTCCAGCGATTCCAAACAGGATCAGGGCCACGATAAAGGACCAGAAAAACTGTTCTTTTCCGTGTCCGAAAGGGTGTTCTTTGTCAGCAGGTTTTTTGCTGGCCTTCAATCCATACAGGAGTAAAACCTGATTGAATGTATCTGAGACCGAATGATAGGCTTCGGCAAGCATCGAGGAAGAACCGCTGAATAATGCTGCGACAAACTTGAAGATGGCAATCCCCAGGTTTCCGAATAGGGCTGCTAAAACAGCCTTTTTGCTTTTATGATGCAACTTCTAATTCCTTAAAGTTCCAAATTTGTGACTTTCATGGCAAACCTTTCATCTTATCTATCGGATATTTGTGAATATGATAAATCAAAACCATCCCCAATGGGAATGAAAAGAAAAATTGATGTTTGGATATTAACCCCTTATCTAGTATTATAGGTTGTTGAAAATATTTACCAACGGAAAATTCAAGAATATCAAAGTCCGAGTTAAAGGCAAAAGATATCAAGTTAATCACCGATCGGGATATATAGCGGATTAGACGATTGTTCCTGTAAACGATTGTCTGGCGATTAATATTAGCTTTGCGGGAAATGGCATAGGAGCATCATATGGGAGAACCAAGATGTCGTTAAACAGGCTCATTTTGAGGCTAATTTCCTTTTTCATTTTTTTGGGCATATTAATTCAGCCGATCCAGCTTCAGGGATTCGCACAAGAAGCCGTGCCACGATCCCAATATTTGGATTATGCACGGAAGGCCGCCGATTACACCTGGAAAAATTATGATCACGTGATTCAGCGCTGGAAAGAAGGATTCGATCCTGAAAATGTATTCGGCTACCGTCCTCCCGGTGGCCTGCTGGAGATGGCTGTCATCTATGCCTACCTATATAAGCAGGAAAAAAAGCCGGAATATGTCACACGTTCAAAAAAAATACTACTCACCTATGCCGACTACCGATCCGCTTACCCCGAATGGGCAAGGAAGAAGCGCCCGGATTATGAGGAGGGCATTCCGATGCTCCCGGATTTTTTTACGGTGATGCGATTCCTCAGAGCCTATGACATCCTGAAGACAGCCGGGGTTTTAAGCCCAGAAGAAAATCACAAAATCCAGGGAGACATCACCGATAGCATGGAGTATGTCCTCCGAACCCAGGAGTGGGGTCCGATGAACCGGACAGCGCTCCGGGCTGAATCTCTGGCATGGGCTGTGCGGGCACTCCCCGACCATCCGGACACAAATAAATGGGAAATGCAACGCAAAGCCCTGGGAGACGACAACTGGGGAAACTGGCAGATCGAAGATGCCACCATCTACCATGGTGTCTGGCTTTATGCTTTGTTGGGGTATGCGGATGCAATGGGCAAGCTGGACGAGCTTCTCGACACACCCGAAATGTATTATTACACCCATTATTTTCTCCATCTGATGTGCCCGGCAGGTATGGTTCCCGATTTCGGGGATGCCAATTGGATGGCAAATTGGCCGCGCTTCCTAGTATTTTTCGAAACGGCTGCCAATCATTTTAAGGATCCCCAGCTCAAATGGGCTGCCACCACGATTGCGCGTAAATTCGTCGATTTCAACGAACCCAAAAATATCGGCCTCGCCTACAATTTTTTGTACTGCTATCTCTGGGGCGGAGACGGCATCCCTGTTCAGAAGCCCGAATCCTTGTCCAAAGAGGTTATGGAGGATGTCCAGGGGAAAAAAATCGTATTTCGAAACGGCTGGGATCCTCTTTCAACATATCTCCTTTTGAACTACAGGGACGAGGGAGACGGTGGATTGAACTTTCGGAATTATTTGCGAGATACGATCCCGGTGGAAGAAGAAAAGATGACCCACGGTCACGCAGACGAAAACAGCATTGTCTTGCTGATGTCCGGGGGTTCAGTCCTGCTCCATGATGGGGGGTACCGCGATTATATGCCCAGCGGACCCTATGGTGCCTATCGCCAGGATTATTTCCACAATCGGCTTTGTGTGAGGCCGGAAAAAATCTGGATGGGACAGGAGCAGGGAGAATTCCGGTACAGCATAAGGGATGCCGTTCCAGGACAGAGTATTCTCGATTTCCTGCATAATGCCGGCTCCTACCGCAAGATTCGCACACAAAAAGTGGACTTTTTGAGTCTGGAAGATTTCGACTACAGCCGCACGCGGCTCACAGACGACAGCATGGGTTATGAGTGGGACCGTGTCATCGTGTATGTCAAAAATCCCGAGCTTTATTTCGTGTTCGACATCTTCAAATCGCGCAAGGAAGAATATTTCACTCTGGCGAATCTATGGCACACACGCAAAATCCTCGCCCAAGGGAAACACTGGTACGACACAGTGTATGACAAGATCCAAAATCAAAATCTTCCCACAGAAAAAAACCTGCTGATCCTGTTTCCGGCAACCAAATTCAGATTGGAAGGAACAGAGCCGGAAAAACGCCACTACCAAGAAGAAATCCTGATCCACCAAACCACAGCCCAACACTTCGAACTGGGCGAAACCGTAGGTTTTATTACCGTCCTCGTCCCCCACTCCCAAGATGATTCTCCTGAGAAATGGTTGAATAAGATCCGTGTTATCCAGACTAAACCCGACCGAGCAGGCCTTGGCGTGGAGATCGACTCAGGAGATCGGAGGATTGTCATCGGGGTGAAAAAGGATCTACGCATGGACATGGCCCGGGACTGGCGTCGTCCCCGGTACACCTACGAAGCGGGAAAAATAGGATTTGGGGAATTTGAAACCAACGGGGATTTTTTGTTTGCCTCCCTCAAAAATTCAAAGATTGCCTACACTATCGTCAACCTGACCAAGGCTTTTTTCAAGGGTAAACCATTATTCGAGGCCAAATCCTCTTTTTATGGCCTGGCATTCGACGCCAGTCCGTATACAGGGGGACTCGGCAAACTCCGGTACTGGAAAGACGAAGTCGACATAAACAGGTAAGCATTTTTCCCATCTGCCATACCCTCTATTGCTCAATACATACTCGAAGTCCGTTTTGGATACCCTCGAAGAACGAATTGGAAATGCTAAATTTTCAATATTGAAGTCTGAGTCTCTTTTAAGGTTATGTGATATAATCAAAACCAATGAAGCAAAAACTGTTTTTTGCCTTCTCCATTCCCGTCTTAACCGGAATTTTTTGTTTCGCATCAATAACAAAAGGAACTGAAAATCACAATCTGCTTATTATTACTTTGGATACAACAAGAGCAGATAGTATCGGAATTTATGGTAACACAAAAACAAAAACTCCAAACATAGATAACTTGGGACAAAATGGAATTGTGTTTAAAAATTGCTATGCACCTGTACCTTTAACCCTTCCTTCACATTGTTCCATTTTTACAGGTCGTTATCCTATTGCTCATCAAGTAAGAAATAATGGAACTTATTATTTGAACAATCATGAACTGACCTTAGCTGAAATTTTTAAAAATCGTGGTTACCAAACATCAGCTATAATCGCTTCTTTCACTCTGTTTTCTAAATTTGGACTGAATCAGGGCTTTGATTTCTACGATGAATCATTTAATTCTCAGCAGATGATTCTTAATTTTTTATCCGAGATAACAGCTGACATGGTGTATGACAAATTTACAAATTGGCTCCAACAATACAACGGGGATAAATTTTTCCTTTGGATTCATTTTTATGATCCCCATTATCCCTATTTGTCACACCAAGAAATAAATACAAAATTTGATCATTCTAACTTGATGAAATATTATGGTGAGATAGCCTTTACCGACCTTTATGTTGGTAAAATCATCAATGACCTTAAATCAAAGAATCTCCTTGACAATACTATCGTTGTAATTGTTGGTGATCACGGAGAAGCCTTTGGTGAACATGGGGAATACGGTCATGGCATATTTTGCTATGAAGAAAGCCTTAAAGTTCCACTTATCTTTAATAACAGCCGTCTTTTTGAGAAGCAACGATTCATCGACGACCGCGTTAGCATTGTCGACATAATGCCAACCATTCTGGAGCTATACCATTTCGATATTCCAGCTCCGGTACAGGGAAATAATTTCGCCAATTTAATCTGGGGGAAAAAAGATAAGCATAAAAGACTCATTTATTTTGAAAGCATGGATGGCAAAGAGAAAAACAACTGGGCTCCTCTGACAGGCATTATTGAGAATGATTATAAATACATTTCACTCCCAGAACCAGAATTGTATGATCTAAAAAATGATTTGGCTGAAAATAAAAATCTGTTTAACAAAGAAATGAAACTAGCCAAGAATTTGGACAAAAAATTGGTGGAATTTGTAAGCGATTATTCTGACCTTCCCAAACCATCAAAAAGAAAATTGAGTCCAGATGATATAAAGAAATTGGAATCTCTAGGATACATATCATCCTTTTCCAAAAAATCAAGCAAAATGATTGATCCCAAAAAGGGCATCATCCTTTATGCTACGACTGAAGAAATTAAAGAAAAAATAAAAAAAGGTCTTTTCTATCAGGCTGAGAAAGAATTAAATCAACTCATCTCTGAAAATCCAGGGATCTTAATCCCTAATTTTTATCAAGCATCATATGAGATAAAAGAAAAAACAGGCAGAGAATCCGAAGCCATCGCTATTCTCGAAAAAGGATTAGAGGATTTCCCTTATAACGAGGAATTTAAGATTCAGCTCGCTATGTCCTTCTTTAAAATAAAGCAATGGAAAAAAGCCGAGGAATTGTGTTTCCTACTTTTGGAGTATAATCCTCTTTTTACCGGCGCCTATATTCTCCTTGGAGATATAAACGAACGCAAGAACAACATCAAAGAAGCCATTTTGAATTATGAAAAAGCTCTGGAAGTTGAGCCCCAGAATGAACTGGCCAAATCGAAATATGCCTATTTACTAATCAAGGATAACCAACACCAAAAAGCCAAGTCTATAATAAGCGAATTACAAAAGAATGAAGATTGCTTTAAAAATACTTCCCAATTAGCAATAATGTTTGATATAGGCATTTTATTTGCAGAAAAAAATGAATTGGAAAGTGCGCTTTCTCTTTTAACAAAAATCCTTGAAATTTATCCTTCTCATCCTGAAGCCTGGCTCAATTTGGGGACTGTTTATCTCAAATATGGCCAGATTGATAAGGCTCTCGAAAAATATCAAAAAGCCCTCGACATTAACCCAGACTTTGCAATGGCATACAGCAATTTGGGTATGCTTTATTTAACACGTTATATGGAAAGTAATGATTATCGTCTAAGGGATACAGCACTCGATAACTATAACAAGGCTATCAAACTCAATCCTGATATAGCTGAGGCATATAATGGCCGGGGAACGATTTATTTTAGCCTAAATAAGATTAATGAGGCCATTCTTGATTTCAAAAAATCGATTGAACTTAAACCCGATTATTTCGACGCTTATATCAACATCAGCGTTGTCTTTTTTCAAATTGGCCAAAAAAACGAAGCCTTAAAATACTTAAATTTTTACAAAAAGAATTATAACTTCCAAATTTCTCCGGAAGAGCAAGGTGTTTTAGATCGCCTCATTTCTGAATTAAAAAAATAATTTAGCTTATACAGTTCTAAGACTTCTTTATATTTTTTTTAATTGTAAACTCATTGGGCATACCTAATGAGAAAATAACATCGCGAACCTCTTGACAAATCAAACAATTTAGACTATTCTGAATATATTGATTTTTCAGAATATTCAAATTGGAGGTTTTAAATGATTCGAGAAGATAAATCCCAATCCTATTGTGACTCCGCAGGAAAAGATTTAGGATGCTACACGGTCGAATCCGTGGTCAGCATCGATGATCGAGGACAAATGGTCCTTCCCAAGGAGATTAGAGAAAAGGCGCATATCTGTCCAGGGGATAAACTGGTTGTGATCACGATGGAGAAGGATGGCAAGTTTTGTTGTCTGTCTTTGATCAAAGCACAGGATTTCGAAGGGATGGTCAAAAACCTGCTATTCCCGATGTTGACAGATCTTCAGTCGAAAGGGAAATCCTGATGAAAGATAACACAAAATTGAGCGACAAAAAAATCAAGGGAATCGTCCAAAAGCGTTATTCGCAGATCGCCAAACAAAACAGTTCTTGTTGTGGCCAAAGCGAATCATGCTGCGGATCGTCAGACACGGCCGAACACATCGGAAAAGCCATCGGTTACGGCGAAGAAGAATTACAATCCGTTCCGGAGAATGCCAACCTCGGGCTTGGGTGTGGCAATCCGGTTGCACTTGCAACTCTTAAGGAAGGAGAAACAGTTTTGGATCTGGGCGCCGGCGCGGGTTTTGACTGCTTTCTTGCCGCCAAAAGAGTCGGCGATAAAGGGAAAGTGATCGGTGTGGACATGATACCCGAAATGGTAAAGAAAGCAAAGGAAAATGCCAGAAAAGGACAGTATGAAAACGTGGAGTTCAGGCTCGGAGAGATCGAGAATTTGCCACTGGAGACGGAGTCTGTGGATGTGATAATCTCCAACTGTGTGATAAACCTTTCGCCGGAAAAAAACAAGGTTTTCCAGGAGGCTTTTCGAGTTCTCAAACCTGGCGGCAGATTGATGGTCTCGGACTTAGTCCTTTTGAAGGAACTCCCCGAATCCATCAGAGAATCGGTCCAAGCCTACACGGGGTGCATTGCCGGAGCCATGAAGAGAGACGATTACCTCGATCTCATTAAAAATTCGGGATTTCAGGAGCTTGATGTACAAGGGGAAGAATATTTCTCACTCGGCCTGGAATCCGAAGATGCGTTGGCAAAAGCTTTAGCCCAAGAAGCAGGGATTCCGATCGAACAGCTCACTGAGCTGGCCCGTTCTGTGCTGAGTATCAAAATAGGCGCTATTAAGCCAAAAAAATAAAATCCTTCTGGATTAAAACCGAAAGAGTTTGTTACCCAGTCTTCTTTGTTCTTCGTTCCATCTCCTTATCAGATAGGGTTTTTCCGCTTCAAATATCCTGACAATCTTTTCAAAATATTCCTCGCATTCTTTGATATCCATGTGAACGGTGTTGTTCACAAAGGATAAAATCCGGGAATGATAAAACGGAATCATGGATTCTATGATCATCTCCTTGGGAATCTCGTTATTCCGGTAGGCGATGGCATAATTGAAAAGGATTCGGGCCCAGAGGTTAGTACTGTAGTAAAACTTCTCCTTCGGGATCTTCTTTGTCTTCTTGATCTCAGCGAATTCCCCGCTGGGCAAAATTTTCTTCCACACTTCTCCATAATGGTCAAATCCGTTGGCAAAATTGGAATACAGGGCGTCTGTATCCACGGAGACAGGAGGGGGCGTTTCTGTGGCTCCCAGGCCAAACCCAAAAATGCTGCTCGGCCAGCTTTCAGAGGTGTCCTTCCAGAAATATTCGAAGTCTATCATCAGCTCGAAAAAGGTCATGATCACTTGCATGAACATCGGCCCCAAGTCTTTTGCCGGGTCCTTGGCCTTATGAGATTTGGGTGATCCTAAAAACGTTTGGCATACCTTGAAACGGTGGGCAATGGCAACGGTCGTCATCCAGATGTCTATTCCAAAATTCGCCACATTTTCGGTCCATGTTTTTTCGGATAAGAATGCTTGAGCCAGGCGTCGTGAAAATCCAAAATCTCCCCCGATGGGCTGTCTCACCCTGAGGCCAAAAAGGGTTCTCAAAAGCGGATATGCGATGTGATTGGTGATCGAACCATCGTATTTATGGCGGATATAGATGGGAGTTACATAGTTGAAGCCGGCAAAAAGAGGTTCTCCCAGGTATTGAATCCACTGGGGCGTTATGCTCTTCAAATCGGCATCCACAACAACTGCAGCTCCGGCCTCGAGTTCAACAACAGCCTCGAACAGATTCCTCAGATTATTCCCCTTCCCTCGAATATCACCAGGAGTCGAGATATATATCTTTGGGACGTCGGTGGGTGTGTTCAAGAAGGCAGTTTTTGTCCCATCCGGCGAATTGTTGTCCATGTTAATGATGACCGACTTTTTGTCCGGAAAGTATTTGCACAAACCTTGACTGGCCATTTGAGTGGGATAAGAGATGGAATCCGCCTCGTTAAACGAGGGTATACCTACGATAAAATCAGCTTTTTTGACTTGCTCAGGATTTTCGATGATCACATCCATTGGAACTTCCTTTCCGCCTATAATAACATGAATTATGTTCGAGTCAAGACTGCTGTTTTTGGACAGCTTGTTTGTTCATATCTTTGGCTTGATTGATCAAATCTTCTAGACGATCCAGGATAATCCTGACTTTGATATTGGATAATTTTCGTTTTCCCGATTGTTGCGTTTGAAAATGCTTTTTCAAAAGAAGTTCGATGCTTTCTTCGTCCATCCATTCGTGCAAAAACTCATCCTTAAAAAGTTCAGACCTAAGATCCTCATATTCTTGACTCATCGCTAGAATATGAAATTCTTCGAGAAGTTCGTCACGCCACTTCTGGTAATCATCAGCGGTATAAGCTGGGATGGGACCGAGAAGTTTTTTGGCATTCTCTAATGCTTCCTTCAAGAAACCATCGGCATCCCGGAGCAAGTTTCTGGCTTTGTAATAATCCGCCGGTTTAAAACTTTCCTCCTCTTTCAGAAGATTGCTGAACATCTCGACAGACTTGTTCACACATTCCCAACATTTGGATGCCTTATGATAGATTAGATTTTCTGTGCCCTGTTGCATATTAATCTCCCTCACCCCATAAAACACTCTCTCTGGGACTGCCATTATATACAATTTTCCCACATCCTTCAACATAAGGACGTCCCATTAGATACCACCCTATCTTAAAAATTCTTGATACTCATTCATCAGGATAGGGTGATACCTAATGGGGAATCCTTTTTCTCAGACAGTCAGGCAAGCTGAAGAGGAAGTCATCCGGAGGCGAGCGGGCATGGTTCCTCGAAGAGGAGAGCGAGCCGAGGAATAAGCGGATTTTCCTCGCTGGGGAAAATCAGCGGGCTGACGTTTCAGCTTGCCTGACTGTTTTTTTGACTTCGGATGATGAGTTTGATATAAAATTTCCTAATGTTTTTACCCCAGAATTGGAGAGGAGACAAGCGCATGAAAAAAACACTTATCCTTGTTTTACTGGGCTCTTTTTTATTTTCACCGCAGCTTATTGCACAAGACAAAATCACCACGCCAAAAGAAGCTATGGGCTATAATGCCGGAGAGGATTATTTTCTGGCTTCTTACACCCAATTATCCGATTATTGGAAAAAACTCGCTCAGGAAAGCGCCCGCATGTCCTTGGTAAAAATCGGAAAAACAGCAGAGGGAAGGCCGATGTACATGGCCATCATTACATCCCCTGAAAACCACCCTCGCATCGACCGATATAAGGAAATCGCTAAGCGGATGGCTCTTGCTGAAGGCCTGAACGACACACACGCAATGGAGCTGGCAAAAGAGGGCCGAGCCATCGTGTGGATCGATGGCGGGCTTCATGGAACCGAAGTTTTGGGAGCCCAGCAGCTGATCGAGCTTGTCTATCAGATGGTCAGCCGCAATGATACAGAGACCTTGCGGATCCTTGACAACGTCATCCTCCTGGTTATCTGCTCCAATCCTGATGGCATGGAGCTCGTTGGTGACTGGTATATGCGCAAACCGGAGCCTACCAAACGCTCCACAAGAGGACTGCCCAGGCTGTACCATAAATATATCGGTCATGACAACAATAGGGATTTTTACATGTCGACTCAGGTTGAAACCGAAGCTCTGAACCGCATACTGTACAGGGAATGGTTCCCCCAAATCGTGTACAATCATCATCAATCGGGTCCATCAGGCTGTGTCTTATTCGCCCCACCTTTCAGAGACCCTTTCAATTACACTTATGATCCATTGATCCCGGTCCAAATTCAACTGCTGGGAGCTGCTATGCACACGCGATTCGTCCAAGAAGAAAAACCTGGAGCCACGATGCGGTCGGGAGCAGGATATTCCATCTGGTGGAACGGCGGATTGAGGACAACCGTATACTTCCATAACATGATAGGGATACTGACCGAGACGATCGGAAATCCCACTCCGATGGAGATTCCTTTCATCCCAGATAAACATCTCCCCAACAGCGATTACCCTTATCCCGTGGCCCCCCAAAAGTGGCATTTTCGTCAATCCTTGGAATATTCCATCACTGCTGACCGAGCCATCCTTGATTTCGCTTCCAAACATCGTGAAGAATTTTTGCTCAATATCTATCGCATGGGAAAAAGATCCATCGAAAGGGGCAATCGGGATCACTGGACCATCGTTCCTAATAGCATCCTCGCTCTGAATGATAAAATCGAGGCTGATCAAGCTAAAATGGAAGCATCAGGCCGGTCCCGAGGATTCCCTGTCAAATATTATGAAATGCTCCACGATCCCGCCACGCGTGATCCAAGAGGATACATCCTTCCGGCCAACCAGCCCGAATTTTTAACCGCCACCAAATTCATCAACACCCTTATCAAAAACGGCATCACCGTACATCAAGCCAGCCGGGATTTCGAGGTCTCCGGAAAATCTTACCCAGCCGATTCCTACATCATAAAAAGCGCTCAAGCTTTTCGCCCCCATCTTCTTTCCATGTTCGAGCCTCAAAACTATCCCGACGACATCCCCTGCCCTGGGGAACCTCCAAAGCCCACATACGACATGGCAGGTTGGACTCTCGCCTTCCAGATGGGAGCCCGGTTTGACAGGATCCTGGAAGGATTCGATGGTCCTTTCGAAAAAATTGTGGATTTTGCACAAACTCCGGCGGGAAACATAACTAATACAGATAGGGCTGTTGGATTCCTGCTGGACCATAGGGTCAACGATGCTTTTATCGCCACGAACAGGCTTTTAGGAAACAAGGGAGAAGTCTATTGGTTGAAACAGCCCTTCGAGGCCAACGGGAAAACCTATGCCGCAGGATCGATATACATTCCGAAAAAGCCTTCAACCACAAAACAATTGGAAATGTTATCAGATGAACTGGGACTGAAATTCGAAGGGACAGCACGCAAGCCATGGGGCGAAGCATTCCGCCTGAAGCCTCTCCGCATCGGCCTTTGGGATCGCTACGGAGGATCGATGTCATCTGGATGGGTAAGATGGCTGTTTGAGCAGTTCGAATTCCCGTTCGAAGTCGTTTATCCCAATTCTCTCGACTCTGACAATCTTGCGGAAAAATTCGATGTCCTGGTGTTTGTCAGCGGAGCCATCCCCGGACAAAGCACTCAAGTCGGTCAACGCTACGGCCGATCCGCCCCAATGAAGCCAGAAGATGTTCCTGCAGAGTACCGCGATCGGTTGGGAAATATTACTGTCGATAAAACAGTGCCTCAGCTTCTACGTTTTCTTAAAGAAGGGGGAACCGTCCTCACCATCGGAAGCTCTTCAAGTCTGGGTTTCCATGCCGGCCTCCCGATCAAAAATGCCCTTGTCGAAAAAACACAGGACGGAACCGAGAAGCCCCTATCGAGTGGTCAGATTTTTATTCCGGGTTCCCTTCTCCAGGTCCGGCTCGACACTAGCCATCCCCTAACTTACGGGATGGGTGATACGGCAGATGTGGTATTCAACCGAAGCCCTGTTTTTAGACTTAAGCCCGAAGCCCAGCTCGAGGGAGTTCGCCCGATAGCCTGGTTCGACAGCAACGCCCCTTTGAGGAGCGGATGGGCCTGGGGACAGCACTACTTGGAGGGAGGGATCGCCCTGATCGAAGCGACTATCGGCAAGGGGAAACTTGTCATGTATGGTCCGGAAATCGCATTTCGCGGCCAACCTCACGGCACGTTTAAACTCTTGTTCAATGGCCTGTACCATGGACCTGCCAAAGTTGTCCTTTTGAAGTGATTGTCTGGTAATAGTCACTCCAGATACTCTCAGGAAAAGAAAGGTGATGAGGACAGGGCAATCAAAAAAAATCCCCACCAGATAATTGTCTCTCCAAAGTAGTTGGGGTAGCTGGACTATTTTTCCGCTAGAACATTCATCTCTCTCAAGAGGTACTCCACTCCTCCGAATTTTTGTGTGACCCAAAGCACATACCGGATATCCACGGCGATCGAACGGCTGTAATCTTCACTCCAGCCATAATCATTGATGGTGGCTTCCCACGCGCGATCAAAATTCACCCCAACCAGCTCTCCACGTGCGTTCAGGACAGGGCTACCAGAATTTCCACCTGTCGTGTCTGCATCGTACAAAAGGCAAGCCGGAACACTGTTGAACTCAGGATGAAAAAATTGTCCGAAATCTTTAGCTTTGTTCAAATCCATGATTTTTTGGGGCGTGTCAAAAGGCTCCTCGCCTGTGGTTTTTTGAATAATTCCCTCTAAAGTGGTGATGGGTTTGTAATAAACCGCATCCCTAGGGCTATAACCTCGTATTCTTCCGAATGTCAGACGGAGAGTCCTGTTTGCATCAGGAATGAATTCTTTCTGGTAGAATTCCTTTTTGACATCAATCAGATGAGCAGAGAGCTCAGCCAGAACTCCCCTCTGTTCCTGTTCTGTATCTTTTTGTTCTTGATACACCGGATATAGCGCTTCACTCAATTGAAGGAAGGGATCTTCAATATCTTTGAGTTCCTGCGTTGATTTATTCAGTGCACCCATCAAAACATCAACATCATTGAGGTTAGATCGATTGTATAATTGATCGATGAAGTCATCGATGGACTTTTCGAGATCGTCTCCTTTAAAGACGGCTTCTAGTGCGGAAATACGAAAATCCTTTGGCAATTGCGATGCTCGTTTCAATATCTCCTTCAAGATGAATTTATCTGTCGATTCATAATAGTCCTTAAGGCTTCTTTCCAGTCTTTGTTTTGTGCGGGCAAAATTACGATCCATATAGGCAGATTCTCTTTCTATATCCTTTTTCTGCCGTTCAATGGATGCTTCGTAAACCATGTAGGCGAATTGGATCATGTTCACGCTTCTGCGTAGATAGTTCAAAATCAGATCGTATTCAGCCCGGGCCCGAACCTCCTCATAGATTTTTTCGATTCTATTTAGGAGGTCTCCGTAGTCTGTCTTCCGACCCTCAGCCGCCTCGATGAATCTCTGCAGGTTATGTTCCTCGATGCGTTTTTTTTCAACAAGATGAAGTCTTTTCATCCCCAAAAGCTTACCCCGGTAATTCTTCATGGTATTGGAGAGTCCTCTTATCCGGGAGAGATGCTTTAAAGCCACAGCACGATCGTTCTCTCCCATTTTTTCCATGACAGAAATCTGCCAGGCGTACCAATCAGCCACCCAGGGCATCCTTACCTCTTCCTCATAAGAAAGAAAATGAGACGTCCTGTGCCGATAGGTTCTTCCTGGATATCCCAGAAGAAAAACAAAATCTCCCTCATTAACTCCCTTGGGATTCACTTGCAGGCATTTTTTCGGATGATAAGGAACATTTTTTTCAGAGTAATCCGCAGGCGATCCATCTGGTGCTACATAAGCCCGCAAAAAAGAAAAATCTCCTGTGTGACGAGGCCACATCCAATTATCCACTTCTCCCCCAAAATTCCCGATGGATCGGGGAGGGACATAAACCAGGCGGATATCCTTCAAATAGGTATAACTAAAAAGCACATAGGTTTTTCCTGTGAACATCTCGGCTACTTCCACTCTTTTACCAGGTTTTTTTTTCTCTTCCTCTACGACAATCTTTTTGATCCTCTGTTCAACGGCCTTGGTGCGCTCGGCATAACCCATTTTCTGTTTGATAACACTCAGTACCTCTTCCGAGACATCTTTGTAAGATTCGGTTATACGAGCTGTGAGTCCTTCGGCACGGATTTCTTTTGACCGATCTCGAGCCAAAAACCCATGTTGAATATAATCCTTCTCTTTTGTACTGGCTGCTTGCACAGCCCCATACGCCACATGATGATTTGTAATAATCAATCCGTCATTTGATACAAAAGAACCCGTTGCCCCAACCTGAACAACAGCCTGCACCAAACTGAGCTTATCCAGACTAAAAACTTCATCAGGTGCAATCTCTAAGCCCCTTGATTGAAGATCAAGTTTGCCTATCTCACTGATGGGCCACATCCCCTCATCTGGGTAAATAGACACGGACAGAAAAATGATCCCTACGGCAAAGATAAAGCCAAATAATGATCGTCTAAGCATGTTTCTCTCCTCGATATAATTTTTAAATGGAAGGAACAACCAGGTGGTTGTAACATGTCCTTTCTCTAATCGGAAAAATATCCCATGCGGTGGATCACCTTAAAATCTTTTTCTTTCACTCTTACTTTGATTTCTTTAAACCGGCCATCTTTCTGATAGTCATCGGGAGAATAGTAGATCAGGTAATAATTCTCAGAAGCGTTAACAGCACGTTTGAAGGATGATACCGGATTAGCGGAGGTGTCTACAAATCCTCCGGTTGCATCTGCCATCTCCCAAAAAGCGCCAAAAATGTCCTCGGAACGCTCTTGAAAATACACCCCCTGCACATGCTTGATGGCTGGAGTCAAAAACAAAAAATGAATCGAGATGGAAGAATCGGCATAAGCCTGTTTAACGAGATTCACATCAAAAGAAATATCTCTACGAGATGTGTGAGACATGCTGTATAAACCCTGGAGAACATGGGGCTTATCTTGGTACTGGGCCACATACTTGTTCAAAATGCTTGGCTCTATTTGAGGGATGTACTCTCTCTGGTAGACCAAAAAAACATATTTTTGCCCAGTATTATTTTTCAGGACCTTCGCAAAATCCAAAAGCTTCTTCTGGTTCACGCGCCTGAGCTTTCTAATCCTCTCCAGAGTATTCAGATATTTCATCAGTTTTTTTTCAACAGGCATGCGTCCATAACCGGAAAGGGTGTATTCATCCAACTGCGCAGCATTGTTACCAGGTCCATCGGGGGAACCTGCTGCCAACGACTTAGCCAATCCGATAAGAGCCTGGACGGCTCCACGATATTCGGCATTTCCTATCAACGATTCTTTTCTCAAAAGCTCTTTAAGCTGTTTTGAGAGCTCCTTTTTAGACTGGTACTCCAAAACTCGGTTTCTCAACTTGTAGGTGTTCATCGGCGTGACGATTATCAGGTTATCGCCCGGAACCAGAACATTTTCATGAAAATAATCTATGGCATCTCCTATTTTAGAGGTGTACTCTGAGATTTCAAAAAAGAGAAAAAAGGTTCTGTCGGTGGATGGGACAAATCTTTTCTTTTCTTCGCTTCTTTCGACTGTCCTTTTTTTTATGAGATAAACCGCTTGGATCCTCTGGGGAATGCCTTCTTCCAATATTTCAAAGTCATCGATGGTCAGGTTCTCGACAAAATTCCCGTTCTGAAAAACTCGAACCGGAACTTCGATGTTGATAACAACCGTCTGTTCGGCCACCTGCTGGGAAAAGACGCACAGGCTTAACAGGGAAAAACAGCAAACGAGAAAAAATCGTTTCAATCCATCCTCCTCTATTTCGCCAACATTGGGTCATCTCGGATGACGATAAGGCCTGAATAACTCTCCCCATTAACAATCATTTTCAGCGTATATATTCCGGCCCCAACCTCTTGTCCTTGCAGAGGACGCACAAAAAAGGCTCGACCTCTGGCATAACTCCTGAATTCTTGCATAACTGTACGTAAAATCTTGTTGTATCCATCTGTGGTTTTTGCCTTTTGAAATTTTTGGTGAAGCTGATCCAGGTGTTCTTTTTGTTTGCCTTCGACTTGTTTATTCAATTCAACAAAAACATTTTCCAGCCGCTTCACAAAGTTTTTTTTCTGCTGTTCGGTCGGCTCGAACCGCATATCCCATCTGTACCTGCCGATACCCGGAGTATCATCCAGCAATATGGTCCTTGTCATCGTTTGGTCCAGGTTGCTTATTTTAACCATAGCCTTTTCCTGGGGTTTTGATTTGAGATAATAATTTAGCGAAGCCGTGTTTTGGATGGGCATCGGCGAATTGGACGGTTCGACTTGAGACATGGATAGGGGATTTCTCCCGACGAACAGTTTGTGGCCCCGTGTAGCTCCTCTGCTTATACCCTGCCATTTGGTTGCCACGAGATTTTCGAACAGGTAGGCTTCCTTCTCAGACACCTCTTCGGTAAACTGCTGCAATGGCGTGATGTCATCCAAGATATACACGCCTCGACCATGTGTTCCTACGATCAAATCAGCAGCTCTAGGATGTATCAAAAGATCATGCGCCGCAACCGTTGGTATCCCATTTTTCAGCTGTGTCCAGGATTTGCCGCCATTGACGGATGTGAACACACCAAATTCTGTGCCCACAAACAACAGGTTTTTGTTCTTCAAATCCTCCCTGATGACATAAACGCTGTGCCCATCCGGTAAGTTGTTGGTTATATTCTCCCATGTCCGGCCAAAATCTTCGGTTTTGTAAACATAGGCACGGAAATCATCGCTCCGATGGCCATCAAATGTCACGTAGCAGACTGCTTTGTCAAAGTGGGAGGCTTCCACCCGGCTGACCCAGAGGGTTTCCTGGACATCGGGAATATTCGGCCTGACATTGGTCCATGTCACCCCATCATCCAAGGTCAACTGCACATTTCCATCGTCGGTCCCCACCCAGATCAATCCGGGCACCAGCGGGGATTCAGAGATAGTGATGAGGGTGCAGTAAACTTCTGCACCTGTGACATCTCTGGTCAGACCGCCGCTGTCCCTGAGTGTTTTTTTCGGATTATTTGTGGAAAGATCAGGACTGATGATCTGCCAGTGATCTCCCCGGTCGACACTCTTGAAAAGAAAATTGGCCCCGTAATACAGAGTGTGCGGGTTGTGATGGGAAAGGACAAACGGAGTATTCCAGTTCATCCGTACTACAGGACGGCTGGAATCTGTTTGCCTGGGAATGACATCTTCCCAGTTCAGTGTGTTGGTTCGGTTGGGTGTGATCCCCGTTGACTTCTGCCGAAACAGAGCATGGTTTCGCCGTATCCTCCCCCCTTGGCTTTCTGTATAAACAGTGGTCCAATCAGTGGGATCCACTGCGGTGTAGAACCCATCTCCGCTGTGGAACTTAAACCAGTGATCGTTAAAAATGCCGTTGTAATCCCGGCTGTTGCTCGGGCCTCCCCAAATCCCATTGTCCTGAAGCCCGACATACACATGATACGGATCGCGCATATCCGCAGACACGGCATAAATTTGACTGATGGCATAATTGTCAAAAAAGTTGAAATGCTCACCATGATCATAGGTGATCGAAACGCCTTTATCGTTTCCCACATAATAGCGGTCTTTGTTACAGGGATCGAGCCACATCACATGGAAATCTCCGGCGATTCCCGGCATTCCCGACTGAAAGGTCTTGCCACCATCTTGGGAGACTTGAGCTTGGCTTCCCATGGCATAAATCCGCTGATCATCGTTTGGATTGATATAGATCTGGCTGTAATAAAACGGCCGGCTGTTATACCGGTTCATGTAGGCCCATGTCTCGCCCCCATCCTCAGAGCGGTAAACCCCCGAACCGAGTTTGCTCATGTCCTTGTAATCTTTACTGTCCCTCTTAGGCTGAAATCCATGTTCGACAATGGCCATCACGATTTTCGGATCCTTCCGGTATAAGGCGATACCGATTCGGCCGATATCCCCTTCGGGAAGGCCATTGGTCAGTTTCTTCCAAGTTTGTCCCCCGTCCGTGGATTTGAATAATCCTCCGTTCGGACCGCCGCTGTCAAACCGGTGCGGCTGCCTCAACCTTTGCCAGAATGCCGTGTACAAAACATCCGGATCAGTAGGATCCATCTTGATATCGGCACACCCGGTCTTGCCGTCATCCGGTAGTCCGGTACCCAATTTCAGCCAGGTCTCTCCCCCATCTGTGGTTTTGTAAAGCCCCCGTTGTCCTGTATATCCCCACAGGTGTCCCTGAGCCGCCACATACACGATATCCGGATTTTCAGGATGCGTGATGATCCGGGCGATATGGTGAGAACCTTTCAGCCCAACACGGGTGAAAGCCTTCCCTCCATCTGTGGACTTATACATGCCGTCACCCCAGCCCACGCTGTTCCTCACATTGGCTTCTCCCGTACCAACCCATATGATGTCCGGATTCTTAGGGAAGATGGCGACAGTACCAATCGATGCAGACCCGTATTGATCAAAAATGGGTTCCCATGTTGTTCCGGCATTGGTGGATTTCCAGACTCCTCCTGAAGCAGATGCCACGAGTACATGCCTAAAATCATCGTCCATGGCTTGAATGTCAGTGACCCGACCGCTCATGTTGGCCGGTCCGGTATTCCGCCATTCCAGATCCTTGAAAAGCGCCTCTTCCGTTTCCTGTGCATCCAACACGCCAAAAAACATAAAAAGAAAACATATCGTAAACACCCAACAGAATAGAGTCTTATTATTCATTCGGCAGAACATAAAATTCCCTCCTCAAATTATCTGTTTTCCTTTAAAACTTTTTGTCATTCAGGTAACAAGGTATTGCAGCCAAAATGGAAAGTCAAGTCGACCGACATTTTCACATTTTGCTTGACTCTTTCTTCGGCTAGATTATATTTTATCCCTGATAAATTCCATCATCGTGCATAACATACTTACAGTGTTTTGCCACAGGAGCAGATATGGCTAAAAGACTAACGCTTGAAATACTACAGGAACATGTGGGGAAAGAGATCGGTTTATCTGATTGGATGGAGATCACGCAGGAAAGGATCCATGCCTTTGCCGAATCCACAGAGGACAGACAATGGATCCATGTGAATCCTTTAAAGGCAAAGTTTGGACCTTTCCGAAAGACAATCGCCCACGGTTTTTTGATCCTTTCCCTTTTGGTTCACCTATCTTCCAAGATAGGACTCCTCCAAAAGGGAGTAAAAATGATGGCCAACGTAGGCATGAACCGGGTACGATTTATAAATCCCGTTCTTGTTGGCTCTAAGATCAGAAACCGGACTGTGCTCAAGGATGCAACCGAAAAAGGCAGTGGGGAAATTCTCATCACAGTAGAGAACACGGTTGAAATCGAGGGAAAAGAAAAACCAGCCCTGGTGGCCGAAGTTTTAGCCTTAGTTTTTATTTGAAAATCCCAGATTCAGCACTTGTCCAAGATTTTTAAGATTTGTCGTTTAGATTATCATTCACTCTCTTATTTACTCTGCCTCCATTTTTGATGTTTCGCCTTTGACTATGCGGATCAGGGCTAAGCCTTTCGCTTGGTCACCAAGATGCCGACAACAAACCCGACAGCTAAGAGACCAACCATAAAAATGATCCGCGACATCATGATTTTCCAAAAGAATAATTGAAGAGTAACCATCTCTGAATTCTGGATAATGATTACGACAGCCAACACGACTAATACTAAAATTATAATTGTTTTGGATTTCGTCGTCATCGTTTCCTTCATAGCCATTTTCTCCTCTTAAAATATATAACCATGGCAACAGCGACAACAAAGATCACTCCCCAAACGCCAAAATAGGCCCAACGCCACTTGAGTTCGGGCATGAACTCGAAGTTCATCCCATATACTCCGGCGATAAACGTGAGCGGGATGAAAATCGTTGCGATAATGGTCAGGACCTTCATCACCTCGTTCATCCGGTTGCTGATGCTTGAGAGATAGGTGTCATGCATTCCGGAAAGCATATCTCGGTATGTTTCCAGTGTATCGATCACCTGAATTGTGTGATCATAAACATCTCGAAGGTAAATCCGAGTTGATTTATGAATGAGTCCTGATTCACTCCTTTCCAAAGAGTTCACCAACTCTCTGAGCGGCCAAACCGACCGCCTCAAGAAAATCATCTCTCTTTTGAGCCTGTGAATTTCCTGCAAAGTCTCTGGTCTAGGATCTGCTACAACCTTATCTTCCAATTCCTCTATTTTTTCCCCATCTTTCTCCAGTATAGTGAAATAATGGTCGACAACGGAATCAAGCAGAGCATAAGCCAAGTAGTCTGGTTCCATTTTACGAATCCGCCCCTTCCCATTTCTGATTCTTGTCCTGATGGAATTAAAAATATCTCCTTCCCTCTCCTGAAATGAAATAACATAATTTTCCCCGAGAACAAGGCTCACCTGTTCCACCTGTGTTTCTTTGGACTCTTCATCTACATAAAGCATTTTCAACACGATATAGATATAATCTTCAGATTCCTCCATTTTCGGACGCTGTTGAGTGTTTACGATATCTTCGATGATGAGGGGGTGCAGATCGAAGTGTTCTCCCAGCTTCTGGATAAATCCCACATCATGGACACCATCGATATTTATCCATGTGACAGTCGGCGTCTCCTTGAAAGGGAAACATTCTTCGATTTCCTTGACCTCCCTTTCTTGAAGATGGGTTTCGTCATAGTCTAAGATGGTGATTTTTACCGATTCGGTTTTTTTGTCTCCGATAAAAACCGGAGTCCCTGGAGGAAGGCCAGTCTTTTCGACTCTTTTCCTGGTGAATTTATTCAATAAAATCATACTTACCTCCCATTCGTTTCGATTCATCGAGATAACAAAATCATGATCGCAAGAGCCATCAACAAAAACGCCCAGATCAGAAGCGCTATCCGAGTCGCTTTTTTCGCTTTTGTGGCTTCCCACCACGTCAGAGGACGGATTCCTTGGATAAGAAAAGTGACAACACCTGCTAAATTCACACAAATAAGATTTATCAGGAAAAGATACAGAGAACCAAGTGCTAATTCCCATTGGCTTGATGCGGTCAGCATACCAAAGGTGACAAGTGGAGGGAGAAGGGCGACCGCAACCATGACTCCGATTAGGGCGCTAAATAAATCGGAAGTAAAAGATAACGCCGCTGCACTCCCGGCTACCAATGCTAGCACGATGTCCGCCGAGCTAACTTCTGTTCTTATTTTAAGCTCAGGGATCTCTGGACTCACTTCAAAAACCATCCCTATCACCATTGAAGATACAAGAGCCGTTAGTATTCCGAAACCGATGGCTCGTATGGCTCTTCGAGAAAGTCCGATATCACCGAGTGCTGTTGCAAATGAAAGGGCCACATTCGGACCGAGTATGGGAGCGATCACCATGGCGCCAATGATAAAAACCACGCTGTTGCGGAGGATTCCGACAGAAGCTACAATGGAAGAGAAAAAAACCATCGCGAAAAAAACCCATGAAATTCGTACTGTTTTTTCAATATCTGCATACAGTTCTTCTCGACTTATTCTGATAAAACGCGAAATTGTCTGCTTGGTGGTCTTCGTAGTTTCACTCAGGGTTTGGGTTTTTTCCTCCGGTTTTGGTCTCGGGATAGTGGCCTCTACCGAGAGAAGGATGATCCGAAAACCTTCCATATGGGAATAGCGTTTTTCCAATAGGTCGAGGACGGTCTCTGTCTGGCCTGCATAGACGAGTATCTTCATATGAGCGCGATCCTCTTCGACCATCTCATGCCATACATCCAATACATCCAGCTCTTCCAAGGCCTCTTTCACGACTTTTTTGTAGCCCTCGGGAAGAAACATCTCTATCAATCGAAGGGACATTGTGTGTTCTCCCTAATTCTCCTCTTCCTTCAACAGATCTCTCAGGACACTTAGAGGGCCATATACGATGATTTGATCCCCAGCTTGAATGATTTCATTAGCTTTGGGAATCGGGATCCAACTTTTTCCTCTCTCGATCCCCAAAACCATGACTCCTTTTTCTTTAAGATGTCCCTCGGCAAGGGAGTACCCTATCAATGGTGTTTTTTCGCTGATAATCTTTTTTACCAGACCGTATCCTTCTAAAAAATGCAAGAGATTTTCCGTCGAAGCCTCTTCGAATGCCGGAGATTTTATCAATTTTTTTTCGATGAAACTTTCCCATTTTTTGGTGAATTTTCTGTAGGTCGCGATCTTATAAATCAAATACACACCGACAATTAGGACCAAAACATTTATCGGCACTTGGTATCCTTGGCTCGTGGTCAGGGAAGAGGTCGCTGTAACGATAACTGTTACAATGCCAGCATTTCCTGAGATCATCAGATACCGGATGATCTGGCGTCTCCGAGGGTGATTGACGATGGATTCGGATTCTTTTGTTGTGAAGCCTGTTCCAGTAAATGCGGATAAAGCCTGGAATCTCGCTTTTTTCTTCTCCAATCCTGTCATCATCAAGGCGATGGATGCTGCCCTGACGATCAAAAAAGAGACCATTACAGCCAACAGAGCAGGGGCCAAAAATGCAAGGCTACTCATTTGTGCCTCCTCAGACGACTTATCCTATGATGATATTTTATAAAAAAAGTCTTAGCAAAACTATAGGAGGGTAATTTTTTTTTGACATTTGAGGAAATTTCGCATAAATTTATAATCAGTTTTCCAACTCATTTTTCATTAATTATTGTTGTTTTTGGAGTACCCTAATGAAGAGTCAAATTATAGTTTATACGGATCTCGACGGCACGCTTGCAGATTATCACACCTATTCTTATGAACCAGCTCTCCCTGCACTCGATGCTCTGAAAAAAAACAATATTCCTTTAATCATTTGCTCTAGCAAAACCCGGGCCGAAATCGAAAAGTTTCGATTGCGGCTCGACAATACCCATCCCTTCATCTCCGAGAATGGCGGGGCCATTTTTGTTCCCTTAGACTATTTTTCCTTTGAATTTCCTTTTACACGAAAAGATTTTAACTATCTGATAATCGAGTTTGGCACTCCCTACCACAAAATCAGGGGAACATTGCAGAAAATGCAGTCTAGATTCCCCAATACAGTGAGAGGATTCGGTAATATATCAGCCCAGGAAGTGGCTAATCTTTGTGAGATTCCTCCAGATGAAGGCATCCTGGCAAAAGAGAGGGAATACGATGAGCCTTTCCTCCTGAAAGACAAAACAAAACTGGAAAAAATCCGGGAAATTGCGAATGAGGATCACCTTCAGATCATCCAAGGCGGTCGATTTTATCATCTCATCGGGGAAAATGATAAGGGAAAGTCCGTCTCATACCTCACGGACATTTCCCGGAAAGCATACGACGATGTCAAAACCATTGGCCTTGGGGATAGCCAGAATGATTTGCCCATGCTTCAAGTTGTGGATTATCCTGTGTTGGTCAAGAAACCGGAAGGGAGTCACGACCCTAACATAACATTGGACAATCTCATCAAATCACCGGGCAGCGGTCCTGTGGGTTGGAACTTTTCCGTTTTGCAGATCCTTGAAAAATTAGCAGAATAGCGGGACCGTAAACGAGGCAAATTGGGGACTTCCCCTAGATTCAATAGGGATTATTTTTTAGCCTGAACATGTAATCCGGATCGAGGGATGGTTCATCTTTGCGATGATTTTCCATCAGCGTGATCTTTTTTTCGAGCAATTCGGCAAAATTCGCAGCATGGATGAATGGGGTTTCCTCTGTACCGGAAATGATCATCCATTCTATCGGAGACTCGTTCCATAGCTCGATCAACTCTCTGCAATTTCGGATCTCTTTTTCCATCATCTTATCCAGAAGTTTGCGGGCAGTTGATCCAGCGCTGGGATCGCCAGCATCCTGGTATTCTTGCACGGCATATATCCAAACGGCCGTGTTCCTTAGTGTTATGTACAAACACTTCAAAGCTCGTGCCCGGAAATACTGATCCTCAAAGACCAATGCGGCTTTTTGATCTCCTATACTTGCAGCCTCATCCTTCTTTTTTTTGAAATGACAAATCGCCGATTCCAGCGGAGCCCAGACATTCTCATCAATCCTTGAAAAAGCCATATGCGCATAGTCCTTCGTAACGAGATCAAAAAGCACGTCCTTGGACAAATCTACCTTGTTGGGATTATGGATGGAGGTGCACATATGCGACTCATAGTAGGCCCTCTCCGATTCTGGGATCCTGTCGATATCCGGAACAAGCGGCCGCACAAAAAGCCTCTGCCAGACGACACCATAATGGGAATAGATGGAAAGAGGGATAAAAGCCCGTATGGCTTGCTCCACAAGCCGCCATCCTTCAACCAAATCATCTGCATTTGTTCGTCCTGCGTATCGCAAAGCCATTTTCTGGACAGCTTCTTCGATGTCCAAGGACGGATTCAACTGGAAGAGCCGGAATATTTCTTGATTCACGGCATAGGGAACCTTATCCGGAGGATGGATGCCGCCGACATGAGCTAGAGTCCTCACTCCCTGTTCGGCAAAAGCCTGCAATTTCTCAAAAGTGAGCCATGGGAACGGGATCCCCAAGAGAGGTTCATGGTTGGTGTGGCATCCAAAAGCATGATAAAAATAAGACCTGCTGTTCCGGGAATTCAACTCATTCATCGCACCTCTTTCTTTGTCCATCAGCGTGTTTTGATAGGCCGATCCCACAACTTTGACATCAGGGTATCGAGGATGGGGATAAATGGATTCCCATCCTTTGACCAGTAATGAATTCACCTCCACATCCACTCGTTCTTCCAGTTGCGGCCAAAGGTGATCTCTCTCGCCATAAAAAGATTCCAACCGCGTGATGATACGGAATCCCGGATTGATCCGGGATCCGGCATCCCGCAAAAGGACAAAAAAGCGTATGATATTCGCAGCTGCAACTTTGGCGATCGCCTCATCGTCCTTCCATTCCCGTATCATGAAAGCCCCGCCGTTGCGGCCCACATACAACGACTTGGTGTGCTCGAAGCCGGCTCCGCTGTCATTGCTCCAGATCGTCATGAAGCCCAGTTCCGGAACCTCTTTCATCAACTTGATCAAAAGTTCCTGATAATGCTTTTGAACAACAGGATGTGCAATCGAAAGATTGTACCGAGGCTTAAAACTGCGGAATGGATGGTCCACTCGTGCCCCCCTGAGTGTGGGGTATTTTTCCAACAGGGTTTCGGGAACGGAGCGGGGCTCAAAACAAAGCAATCCCGGAACAAGTCCGTACTTTAAAGCCAGCCTGGCATTGTCCTTCAGCAGCTTCAGATTGCTCTCAAGATATTCCGCCGGGTAAATCCCCTGATTCAACCGGCTTGACGCGAATTGGTCGAGAGCCGGGCAATAAGTGTAGAAGTCCGCATAAAATTCCCCTGGTACACCTTTCTCCCACGGGAGGGAAGATGCCAGAGCATTGACCTCGATATGGGTGAACCCTAAACGGGCATATTCCCGGATGTATTTTTCCCGGTCAAAATCCCGGATCAGCCGGGCGTATTGAGTGAGGAAAAGATCGAATGTCGATTTTTCAACAGAAAAACCTATTTCCTGCATCCAAGACAAGACATCTGAAACTTCCTCATCCAAAAAATTCTCGATAAGCTGGGTGAATCCTGTGTACAAAAAATAGGGTTTGGAGCTTAGAAGCCATAGACATTGATTGACGTCACTGTTTATGGACACCCAATCATCTTGGGAAGAGAATGCCAATCCCTGATGATCCAGCCGTGCACGAAGGCCTTTCGGAACGACTGCGATATAAAGGGCCCCTTCCTCAGAAACGAAGCCGGAATCATCGACCTTTATCACATCAGCTCGGTTATCACACGATCCTAAAAGTTCCTTCGCTATCGTTTCCTCAACGGGAAAACCCTTTTTAGGAATCCTCACCTGTCTGACCTGTCGCAAAACCTCGCTGACCTTCATACCGACCTCCGCAGTACTAAAAATCCATGATACCCAATTCACGCAAAGCTAGATAAGCCGCCCCGAAAACACCGGCCGAATCGCCCAATCTCGCTTTGATGATCGGCACCGTTTTCCGAGGGATCCCGAAAAAACACTGCTTCATCAAAGGGGGAACTTTTTTATACCACAGCGGAATATTGGACACTCCCCCTCCGAGAATGACAGCCTCCAAATCGAGTGCATTAATGGTATTGGCAAAAAACACGCCTATGATCCGGCAACTTTCCTCGAATAACCTGTCGGCGATCGGATCTCCCTTTTCATAAAGAGCATAGATTTCGCGAAGATCCAAATTTTTGCCACTCAGCTCAAAATACCTCCGGCTATGGCTGGGTCCGGAAAGATATGCTTCGACACATCCCTTTAGTCCACACTCACAAACCCTTCCGTTGATGTCGATGGAAGTGTGTCCTATCTCCCCTGCTCCCCCCCTAGAACCCCGGTACAGCTTGTTATCCAAAATCAAGCCGCATCCCACTCCTGTCCCTAAAATGACGGCCATCACATACCGGTATTTTCCTTCACAACTGGCAAAAAATTCTGCCAACGCCAAGCAATTGGCATCATTGTCAACCACAAGAGGCACATCGAGACGCTTTTGCAATCCCTGGATCAGGCCTGCCTCTTCATACACCGGAGTGTGGGGGGCCCCATAAAGACGGTCTTCCGATGGAACATACGTTCCCGGCGTTCCCATGCCCACAGCTGCAAAATCTCTCCCTTCCGAAACCTTGCGGATGACATTTGCGATGTTTTGTATGACATGATCCATGCCTTTGGATGCTTCTGAGGGTATCCGCTGACGGGTGATGAGAGTCCTATCTTGATCCAAAAGACAGGCTTCCACTTTTGTTCCGCCCAGGTCTACTCCCACAACATGTTTGTTCATCCTCATGCCTTCCTTTCCGTCTCGCTCAATGCATCCCAAGTTTCATACACGGTGAATATATTTTCGGGATTAGCCTCCAAACCGAACTCACACTGCCCGATTACACCACCATTTTGATACAGATGGAGCCAAACCTCATAAACAGCCTGCTGAATGTCCTGGCGCGTTCCATGGGGCAAAAGGTTCTGCCTGTCGATCTCTCCCCAAAAGGTAATCTTTCCTCGGTACTTTTCCCCCAATTCCTTGATGCCCATACAAAAAATCTGGGCATTGAGAGCATCCACTCCCGTCTCGATCAAATCCGGCATGATATCCATGATGTGCCCATCCGAATGCATAAACAGGTACTTGCCATGATGCCTGGCAATTTCAGCGTATTCTTTGTACATCGGAAGAAATATCTGACGAAACACATCGGGTGAAACAATCAATCCTTGCTGGGTACCCCAGTCGTCCATCAAAGATATCGCATCCACGTCTGTCGAAGCCCAAACTTCCACTTCCTTGAGATAGTGCTGGTGAATCCTGTCGAGAAGCTCAAAAAGCTCCGGAGGTTTTTCAACGAGATCGATAAAAGCATGTTCCATGGTGCGTATAAACTGGAACCGTTCAAACGGACGCACAAACGATCCCATCAAGACAAAGCGGTCGGTTTGTCGACAAAAGGCATTGACTGCATCCCTGTCGATGCTAAGGGTGGCCTGGGGAGGATTAAACTTATCCAAGTCCTGCCAATCGGCCACAAGCGGCGTTTGGACAATTCCGATAGCACCATCCAAAGGATTGGAGAAAATGCAACCCCACTCATCGATATAGGTTCCTTTTTTGTAGCGTTCGCCTCTGGTATCCAAGTGTTCTATATAAACCGAAGGAGCAGGCACGATATCGTCCGGAAACAGTTCATGCAGCCTCTGCACAAATTCAGGATAGTTTTTCTCAGCCCAGGGCAGGATCCCTTTGTGCCGGGGTATTCTTTCTGGCTTATCGAAGCACAGGGTTTTTTGAACGAGCCGGCGAGAATTCACGCTATTTTCCTCTGGGAAATCGGTGGTAGTTTTTGAGGCTCACAGGTTTTCCAGGGCGTGCCCAATCCCATTTGGCCTCGCTCGGAAGGATTCCCCTTCTGTAACAATCCTTAAGCTCCTGAAGAAGATCTTTTGCCCACCATCTGTTGCATTCGGGATCGGAGTTTATCTTGGAATCGGGAAAATCCACAATTGTAGAAGCAGACTCTTGCATTCCGTTCATACACAGAGTTTGTCCAACAGAAGCTTCTGGCCCACAAAGGATGGCCTTCGGCTCTCGTATGGTCTCGACAGCTTCGAACAACTTGCGCAGGGGATGTTCTGCTTCGGGAGACCCATAATGTTTTGTTTTTCCTTTGTGATCTTTGGCTATGATGTCATCAGCGACCTCGCCGTAGGTTATTGTGGCCTGCTCAAATTCAAAGACAAACATCGGGCCCAAATCATCGGATGTAGTATGGGAAGCGTAGAACAAAATTTCCACGCCTTCACATGTAAACGCTCGGCAGACAACCGTGTCATAATTTTCGATCGGATAGGTCCTGTAGAGTTCGGCCGTGACTTCAGATGGCATGGCACACCCATCAAGTTTGTCCCCAAGTATGTAAAAAAGGTTGTGGAGGAAGTGGGCCATGGCATTGTTGGCCGGGCTGTCCAACACCCATTTTCCCTGGGCATTTTTGATCTTCCCCGCCCAATCATTCCTCTTGTAATAGGCCTCATCTCGGGGCCAAAAACACAGGGTTTTCAACCGGATCGGTTTCCCGAACTTTCCGCTTTTAACGTCACTCTTGAGGGCTTGGATAGCTCGGGAGTAGGACCATTGGTATCCGAGCATCGCCCAAAAGTCTGCAATCTCCGTGGCTTTGATTAACAGTTCGGCATCCTGGATCGTCGCACCGATGGGCTTTTCGCACAGCACACAGCTCCCCTGTTCCAAGGCAAAGGATGTTTGGGACACATGATGGTGAATCGGGGAACAGACAACCACAAGGTCTGGCGACTTTTCCCCTTCATAAACCTGGTCGATTGAATCCAGGATCGGAATCCCTCGATCTTTCAGTTCTTCTGCATACGCGGATCGTTCCGGAAAGGGTTCTACGACAGACTGAATTTCAACTTCTTCCGGAGGGAAACCTTCCAACAGGATTTCCAGATAGGACTGTCCCATTCCAGCCATTCCTACCAGAACTACAGAAACCGGTATTTTTTCCTTCTGTTTCATATCATTTATCGCTCAGGCTTGAACAATGAACCTTGTGTTTTGAGTTTTCTCTCAACCAAATCCAGCTCAAACATCTCCTTGGATCCTAAGTCCACAGCAATGGTTTTGATTTCAAATGCACCCAAGGACAAGTCAAAGGTCATGTTCAAACCAGGAATTGCAACTCTAGTTCTTCTGATTCTGCCCGTAGGTTCAAAAAGACGGAAAACGAGCCAATTTTTATCCTCCGCCATCTTGAACGCTGTGACTTGAATGGCCTTATCGCTCAGAATTAGACTGGGCACTACCTCCTTTCCTTCACCGGAAGGAAAACAGCAAAGTGCCATTACACGTTCATTCTTAGCCAGAGCTTCTCGGTCTATGAGTGCCAGGCGTTCCTTCGCTTTTCCGCCGTTTATCCAGAAGCGAAAAATCCTTTCCCCCTGATCCATCCGGGGGAGGCATCGATCTTGCATGCTCAGGGACCCGGAGTTTCCGGTATCGGCCGCATAGGCCGGCGAACGCAGGAGAGAAATACGCAATTCTCCGTTTTTATAATCAAATCCGTAAATTCTGTCGTTTATCACAGTTAAAGCGTGTTGATTGTCCAAAGAAACCACACCCACCCATTTCTGGGCAACCAGCTCATCCTCAGTCGGTTCGAATTCTTGCACACCGTAGGCCACCTGTCCCCTACAGTTCCCGTTGCGAAACATTGAGGGTACAGCCATTTTTAGCATACGATCCTTTTCATTCCAGAACACGCGGACTTCGACCTCAAACTCACTCCCCTTTTTAGGAAACATGTACCTCTGGCAGATATAGGATTGATTGAACCGGAATAGTGATTCGACCATAGTCCGCACCGGACCATCTTCGATGATTCGCACATTTTTTAATTTAGAGCCGGCCACGCCGGCGAATCGGGCGCACTCCTGTTCAGGAAGGGCCGAAAATTTACCTTCATAATTGCGGAAAGAGCGCACCTTCATGCCCCAAGAATCAGGATTATCCTCCATCACTAATGTTTGAAAAGCCCGAGGTTTCAAGAAATCTATCCCGTTGACCTTATACGATTCGATCAATCCTGTGGTCGTCCTGATGGTCCACTCCGCTCTGTCCGACCTCAACACAAGCAATGTTTTTTCTTTTATTGAGGGATCTGGATCCGATGTTTTATTTTTTAGCCGACATACGAAACGATTCATCTGACCCGGTTTCAAATCGGCCTTAAACACGACCCTTTTCCGCCATTCCACAGAAAGGGTGCTGCTCTCCTTTTCCATCTGGGATGGCAGCTTTTTCCCTTGGTGAGCCCACACCTCGGGAACCAATCGTGATTGTTCATCAAAATGGGGTTCATGGGGCTGAAATTCACAGACCACAGTCTGTTTCAACAGGAAAGGATGGGGATTGTACACAAAGATCGGGAACTCTCCGTCTTTAGCCCGTGCTTGCCCTGCAAGCAGAGCGAAAAAGGAACGTGCTCTCAAACGAGAAAGAATCTCTAGCCCATGGTCCAGCCTTTGCTGTGCATGCTCTTCCACTTCTGGAATACCAGAGCCTGGAAGGATATCATGGAATTCACAAAACAGGAGGTCTTCCAGGGCCTCTTTGAGTCTATCCCGTGGATAGGGCATCAATTTCAATAAAGCGGCATGAGTGACCATTTTTTCTGTACCATAGTAAAGATTTTCCATGTCCCGGTGTTTTTTCTTCACAGCCGCCATGGATGTGTAGCAGCCCACAGCCCAGGGATTGAGATCTTTGGAATAGCGAGGAAGCTCATCCCTCTGTTTCTTTAGGGCCGAAAAATAGTCCTCGGGAGTCCCATGGCGGACATCCCAATTTTGCTGTTTTGCCACTAATTTCCTGATCTGCTTGAGATCCTCCCTGGATGGCCCGCCTCCATGATTACCGATGCCCCAGAGAAGAATCCCGAATTTGCGCTCAGGATTGTCCCGAGTCCATTTTTGGATCCTTTGTGCAGCCTGCCCTTTGGGAGAATTGTAATGCTCTTTAGCCCGGTGGGTGACGATCTCAGAACCATCGTACCCCAACCACATAAAATCCTCTGCAGGAAGGGGGAGCCAATTCTGGTCAGGACGGCAGAAAAGATAGGATGTGTAGCCTGCTTTTTTCAGGATTTGCACAAGGCCCCGTGTATGGCCGAAAGGGTCAAAATTGATGGCTGTTTTTGGCTTGACTCCGAATTTCTTTTTGAAATAATTTTTGCCAACCAATATCTGCCGGACAAAGGACTCCCCTGAGGGCATGTTGCAATCGGGTTGGACATACCACCCTCCCAAGATATGCCATTTTTTCTTTTTCACCAGCTCCTTGATTTTAACGAACAATCCAGGCTCGTATTCTTCGATCCACTGATATAGGAGGGCTTCGTTATGGGTGAAAACAAATTCTTCGTACTCCTCACACAGTTGGACAGCGGTACGGAAAGTCGAAAGCGTTTCGGCTGCTCCCTCCTCCCACTCCCAGAGCCACACAGGGTCCAAATGGGCATTGCAGATCAAATATAAAGTCCTGTCTTTCATAAAGCTCTCCTTTTATCGATAATCCTCGAAATCTATCATCGCAGATTTGATTAATTCAGAGGCCCTTCCGGTACCGGCTCGTCATGGCCACAAGCCAGGAATGAAGGGGAAGCAGGGGTTGGAATTTTTTCCAGCAATAGTTCACCAGTTTTTTGGAATAGAATTCCTCGGGGATCGACGATTCAACACCCACATAAAGACCGTTGTGAAGCAGGAGATCGGCATTGGGGTGCAAGGGATCAAAACCGGCAGAGACCCGTTTGTAGTGTTTTCCCCCGATTTGATACTCTTTTTTCTTTTTGATTATAGCCACGATTTCGGCCAGGTCCTTGCCATGTTTTGCATTCACGACAGAATTTCTGTACGTGTCGAACAAATATTTGGGAAATCTCCAGATACCGACTCCCAACATCAGGATTGGGGGTTCCAGGTGAAAATAAAAACCCGAACATTCCATCCGCGGCCGGTTGCCTTCCCAAAAGAAAATCCCGATGTTGGTCTTGTAGGGAAATTTGTCCGGGCTGAACCGGGTGTCCCGGTTTATCCGAAAAAGCGACTTGTTAATTTTCGGGACAGCCACGATGTCAAGAACTCGAGTCCTAAGTTTTTCCCCCATGGCCATCACAAAAGCCCTGGCAGGCTGCATCACAAAGGTCTCATAGTCCTGTTTGTGATCTTGAAACCATTTTTTCGTGTTATTTTTCTTGAGACCTCTAATAAATTTGACAGTCTCCTTGGAAAATCCTTGAAATTTCAGCTGGTCAGTCATGTTTTTATTTCCTATTTTTTGGTTCTATGATCATAAACTATCCGGCTCAGTTTAGCGATCAATTTTTCGCCATCCATGCGCTTTTCGATTCCCCGAGTCAAATCCACAACTAAAACAGTTTTACAGTGCCTTCTGTTTTTCATGATGTTCCCTTCTTACCGTTGAACCCGGCCTGTTGTATCACCGGCAGCCAATCGTTCCACTTCCTCGACACTGACGATGTTGAAGTCCCCCCAGATGGAGTGTTTCAAACAGGCTGCCGCTATCCCAAACGATAACGCTTCTCTATCCTTTTTTCCTTGAAGAAGGCTGTAAATCAAACCGGATGCAAAGGCATCCCCTGTTCCCACACGATCCACGATCTGCACATGATATCTGGGCCCTTGGATGAACTTTTCCCCATCGAAAAGACAGGCAGACCAAAAATTCTCAGAGGCAGAGATGTTTTCCCTTAAAGTGATGGCGACTTTTTTAAAACCGAACCGGTCCATCAGTTCTTTGGTCAATTTTTTATAACCTTCTATGCTGAGTTTTCCCGACTCGACATCGGTACCTTCAGGTTGAATGCCGAAAACCCGTGTGGGATCTTCCTCGTTTCCGAACAGCACATCCACGTAAGGCATTAGGCTTGTCATGATATCTCTGGTATTTTCCTCACTCCAGAGCTTTTTCCGGAAATTCAGGTCTGCGCTGACTGTGATGCCCTTTTTTTTGGCCATCTCCAATCCATTGCGAAGGGTTGCCAGCAAAGAATCGCTGAGAGCAGGAGTGATCCCTGTCCAGTGGAACCAGCGAGCTCTATCCAGGGCTTTTTCCCAATCCACATCTTCCGGTTTGAGCTCAGAAACAGCAGTGAATGCCCGGTCATAGAGCACCTTCGAAGGTCTTGGTCCATGGCCATGCTCCAAATAATAAATCCCCATCCGTTTCCCTTTTCTCACGATGAACTGGGTGTCCACCCCAAAGCTTTTTAAAGTGCCCAACGCATTGTCCCCCAGATCATTGTTGGGAAAGGCACTGATAAAACAGGCATTCATCCCGAATTGAGCCAAAGATACAGAGACATTGGCTTCTGCCCCGCCGAAGTGGACGTCGAACTTCTTTGCCTGCTGGAGACGTACTCCTTTGGGCGGAGACAGGCGGACCATCATTTCACCAAAAGTCACGATTTTTGGCATTTGAATCGGAGCAATAGGTTTTTCTGGAATGGGCTTTTCCTTTTTTTGGGCAGAATCGGGTTTTAGGGCCTCCTTCCATCGGTTGATTTCCGCTTTCATCTTTTCGGGATCGTCGATATATTTTGCCAGCACCGAAGCACAAAAAATGCCCTGAGGATCTTTTTGTGTTGCTTGTTTCAGAGTTTCAAGAGTCATCCCTCCCGTGTAGACAACGGTCAAGTCTTTGAAGGGCCCTCTCCATGCTTTTGCCAGATCTATATTCGCGATTCTACCTGAAAAAGCAGGAAAAAGCTTGTAAACCCATTGATAGGGATAATTTTTCCTGAGTTCCTCGAAAGAGCATCCATAACCTTCAGCTTTTTGGACAAGCTGTTTGCCAACATCGGAAAGCCCGCCCGGGATACCCATGACATCTTCCCTCACACAGATATCAATAACTTCAGGAATGTAATCGGCAGACACAACACCAGTAATGCCCGCTTCAATAGCCTGCTCGGCCTGCCTTCTCGTCATCACGGTTCCCGCCAAAATAAGAGCAGCCGGATATTTGTCCAAAATGGCTTTTATGCCTCCGAGGGCATGCTCTGAACGGAAAGCGATCTCGAGAATAATTCCCAGTTCCTCACAAATCTCATACGTGTCTACACACTCTTCAGCACTCTTGGGATTCAACAAGGCAACTAGCCGGGCTTGTTTCAGTTTTTTAAAAATTCTTTCCGATTTTTTCATCTAAAAGCTCCTTAAACTTTCTATGTAAGCAACCCTTTCATTGCTAGTCCCGAAGGGCCGAACCAACCTCATAGATGCTGAATATTCATCCCGCCGCTCACTTCCACCACCAGTCCCGTGGAGTAGGCAAAATCTCCCCGGGCTAAAGAAACAACCGCATTAGCAACATCTGCAGGATACCCCCATCTCTTCTGAGGGATCAGGCCTTCGGCGATCAGCCTGTCGTACTTTTCCTTCACAGGAGCCGTCATATCGGTCTGGATAATACCCGGCCGCACTTCGTACACATTTATTCCAAACTCAGCCAACCGGTCGGCGAATATTTTTGTGGCCATGCTCAACCCTGCTTTGGAAATGCAGTACTCTGATCTGGAAGGCGAGGAGACATAAGCTGATATGGATGAAACAAAAATAATGCAGGATTTTTTTTCTGCATCCTCTCCAACCTGATGGATCATGTGTTTGGCAATCTTTTGAGTTAGAAAAAAAGCCCCTCTGGTGTTTATGGATAAAACACGATCATAACTTGTGGGTGTTGTCTCTAAAATATCCGTTCTCTTCTCTGGGGCTACTCCAGCATTGTTCACGAGCACATCGATCCTTCCGAATCGATCAAGCGTCGAATCGAGTATCTTTTGATGGTCATCCAGGCTGGAAATATCCGCTTGGACCGGTAAAAATTCTCGGTTGAATCCCTCCACTTTTAGTTTGACTTCGAAAAGCCCCTTGTTCTTGTTTTCTGGATCTGCGAGGATGTCAACGCCGACGATGTCGAAACCTTTCTCTGCCAATCTCAAACATATCCCCCGGCCGATGCCTCTGCCAGCTCCGGTCACTAGAGCTACTTTTTTTTCACTCACTTTTCCCTCTCAATCTTCCAGGCAATTTTTATCGTGTCAAACACGGCACCCGCATTTTATCAAAAAAAGAAAAATTTCTCATTTTTATGATGTTTTTTTCTTAATTGCGGATACATTTGACACATAACCAGGATTGTTAATAAAATTGAGGGGAAAATTTTTACCATGAATTATAAGGGGAAAAGTCAATGAACAAGACTTCTAGATTACACATTCATTTTATAATTTTCTTTTTTATATTCTTTTTTCTCCTTATGACTTTTAGCCCCGCAACCGCAAGCCAGGAGAAGGATTCAAACAGGGCTGTTTCCATAAAAATCCTCAAAATTTCTTCTGTATCAGAAATATCAGGGGAACAAGCGGGCGAGGATCATGTTTTTTTCATTCTGGAGATAGAATGGAAAAACATCCACCCCAAACAGAAAGTGGAAAAAGATAAACTGGAAGGAAAAACCGACAGAACCATGGGAGTAGGAACCTTAGCCGGGAGGAAAAAAAAGAAAAAGACAGAATATGTTGAAGCCGACGTTGCTTATATGGTCGAAAAGCTTTTTAATCATGCTTACCTTGTAGCCGACGGATTAGCTTATTCGCTCCACAAAATGACGGAGACCATTACTGAGGGCATCGAAATAAGAGAGCCTTTTATGATTGCAAAACAGGGAGAAAAACGCAAAGTTTCATTCATTTATTCAATTCCAGAAAGTGCAAAAAACCTCGGTTTTCAATTTTTGGATTACGAATATGGCCACATCCTTCTTCCGGTCAAAGGCAACCTAGAGGAGGCAAAAGGATCGGGGCGCCCCCCAGGAAAAGTGTTAGATCAAATACAATCAAATCTTGTTGAAATTGCCGTTCACTCATTTGGTCTCCAAAACACCTATGATGATAACGAAGCTCCTGAAGGCTGGGAGTACGCAATAGTCCAACTCAGCGGAAAAAGTCTTTCAGGCAAAACTGTAAAAGATATTGTACAGATCGAACCGACAGAATACACCTGGGTAGCCATTGAAGGAGGATATTTATATTATGCTATTGGAGGCTCCGTTACAGAGGAAGGCATGGTAAGATTTACTCCTGAAATCTTCCAACACCAACATTTGGCCTTTCTTGTCCCAAAATCTGGGCAAATTCACCAGCTGGGCATTCGCCTCAGAAATGATGTATTCCAGCTCAATTTGACAGATGACGAGCCAAAAGGACCACCCAAAACCAAGGCCAAACACCGCGATGGCGATGTCATGGAGGTCATGCTCTTCGGAACACGGAAGGAAGATAGCAGAGTTATTTTAGATATCGGTATCCAATCACTGGAAACGAGTGGCATCGAGATCCAGAGAAAAGCCCAATTTCAACTTGTTGTAAATGATGAGAAAATTTCACTGGATGATTCCCTAACAGATGAACTTCTTCATCATCCTCCCACTCCATTCATCATTCCCCCTAAAACCTTTGTCCGATTTGAATTGGCCTATGAAACCGATGTCTCCCCTACTTCTCTATATTTTAGAGGATATAGCAGTGAAGCAACTTTAAGCCTTACTGACATAATGATTCCTTTTGAAGAGGAGAAATAATTTGAGGTTCTTCTCCCATTTAGTTGGTAAAAGCCTGGATGATTTTAAGTGAAAAGTACCGAAGATCATGGTAACCATAGGCTTTTCGTTTGATCACCTTGATTTTGTTGTTCACACCTTCCAGCTTTCCAGTGTGAATGGGATAATCACAGTGATTGAGGATGCCGTAACTGTATCGTTCAAGGGTGTCGGCGAACTTCTGGACCGACGGATGTTCGGTGCAACGGGCCAGAGCGCACCACTCTTCAATGGCTTTTGTTGCCCAGGTTCGGGACTTGTATGACCAGATGTGCTTCAGCTTATCTTTGAGAATCAACACGATGTTTATAACCTCATTTAATTCGAGGAGATGCTTCAACTGCTCCCGTCCATGGCGATGGCTTCCAACGTTTTCCGGTCGCGCTTGGGCATCTTGTTGAAAAAACTGCTCAAGGTTTTGGCTCTCCGATGCTTTCCTACCCAGATCACACGTCCTCTCTCGTAATCCAGGACCACGGTCAAGTAACGGTGGCCTTTGCGAATGGCAATCTCGTCTACCGCCAGAATCCGAACTCCGCTGGTATCGATCTTCCCGTATTGAGCTTCCAGGAAGTGCTTGTCGATCCGCCGGCAGTGAAGACAGAGAATCTTTCGGTAATGGCAATGCAGCCAAACTCGAAAGGATGCAAGATTCAGGTCTCGAACCTGTCTCTGAACATGACTGTGGATCCGTGGAGAAACACGTCCACAGCGACTGCAAACAGGGAGAAAACGCTTGTCGGGACCGATATCGATCCGAGCTGTCTTTGTGTCTTGCGCAACGGATTGATGTGTAATCTTGATTCGACGAAAAGGAAAATAATATGCTATACTCATTCCGGACATCGTAGGCCTCCATGGGTGAATTTTTTAATGGAAAACTTATTCTACCCATTGGAGTTACCCGATGTCCATTCACTTTTTATAGCTTATAATTAAGGAATCCTCACCAACTTTTTAGGAGATGAACCTAAATAAATAAGATTTTTTGCTGAAATAGGAGGTTCAAGCATGCATAAGGCAAGAGTAAGGAAATACATGTCCTCAGCTCTATCATTCCCATTGATGATTCTTATTTTGATCCCATGCCTGGTTCACTCACAAACCGAGTCAGAGCCGAATGATCAACTGGAACAGGCGAATGAAATCCGTTTGGGGGAAACTGTCGAGGGATTCTTCCAGGAAAAAAACGATGATGATTGGTACAAGCTTGTTATCGATAAACCTGGAAAAAACATCATCCGGATCGACCTCTCTGGTGTCTCGGAAGTTAATGTTAGGCTTGCTATATATGATGAAGCAGAGCATCGACTGAAAAGGACCAATGCAACCCGGAAAGGAGGCCCTGAGGCGATCACCAACTTTGGTGTTAGCCAAGGGATATACTTTATCAACGTATACGGAGGAGATATCAATGATAAAGACCCATACACACTCAGCACCCAATTGATCGGCCCTTGGGAAGAAGGCCAGGAATTCGAACCCAACGACCAGCGGGAACAGGCGAATGAAATCCGTCTCGGAGAGACTGTTAAGGGCCTTTTTCAACCTGAAGATGATCCCGATTGGTTTAAACTTGTTATCGATCGGTCGGGTAAAAGTATCTTCCGCGTAGACCTGAGCGGTGTTCCTGGAGTCAACTCTAAGCTTAACATCCATGATTCGCAGGGATCCCGAATAAAGCGTTTAAATATGAGGAGCCACGGAGAACCTGAAGAAATCATAAATTTTGGTGTTACAAAAGGTGTTTATTATATATCGATATCTACAAGCGAGATAAATGAAAACGAGGTCTATTCTCTAAGTGCAGATCTGGTTGGCCCTTGGGAAGAAGGACTGGAGTTCGAGTCTAACGACCGGCGAAAACAGGCGAATGAAATCAAACTCGACTCTGTGATCGAGGGGTATATCCACCCTAAGGACGATCGCGACTATTATCTCATAACCATTCCAGAACCAGGAATGGATATATTTGTTGTGGAATTCTCTTCATCAACGAAAGCAGACCTGCATCTGGAATTGTCGGATGCCGAAGGGAACCATATTAAGAGTTCGAATCTGGGCGTGAACGGTGTGAACGAACAAATCGTCAATATGAAATTGTCACCCGGTCAGTATTATATTCGCGCATACAGTTCCAAGATTATCGCGGAAACGACCTATACTTTGCGGGCCGGTAGACCGACAGTCCCTCCCGCCACAGACAAAGAAGTCCAAAAATCTCTGGAAAAAGCGCTAGACTTCCTGGCCAGCAAACAGACTGAAGCCGGAGATTTTTTCGGGTATTACAATAAACATGCAGGGATAACCGGCCTTGCATTGATGGCCTTTGTAGGAGCGGATTGTGTTCCGAAGAACTACACGAGCAATATCATAAATGCCACTGATTTTATCAAAAGCCAATATTCCCCTTCTTCCGATTATGAGCCCGGATCTAAAAAGCAGGCATTGGAAGGGGGATTGATCGGCCAGGCCAATCCGATGTACGAACATGGGATTGCAACGATTGCACTAACAGAAACCCTTATTGATACAAACGACCTTAGCCTGGAACCGATCATCGAAGATGCGATTCAGCTGATTATCAGGGCTCAAAACACAGAAAACAAACCTGAATTTCTTAAAGGACCGATCTCACCGGATTCGGAGCATTACGGTGGCTGGCGTTACAAGCCAGATAGTGTGGATAGCGATTTGTCTGTTTCCGGATGGCCCATCTTGGCGCTAAAAGCTGCGTTAAACGCAGGATTTACAGTCCCCGAATGGTCACTACATAAAGCTGTGGAATTCCTAGGAGCTTGTTACGATGAAAGCGATGGTTCTTTTGGCTATATGGCAGGAGGTTCAGGAGAGAGCTGTGTTCGTGCCGGCATCGGCGCTTTGTGCCTGCAGTTGATAGGCAATGCAAATGATCCATGCATTCCGCCGGCTCTCCGGTTCATGCAAAACAACCCTCCCATCTGGAACAAAGAGGATCCGGGTTCAGGGTATCCTTTTTATTATTGGTACTATGGGACGCGGGCCATGCTGAATGAGGGAGGGGAAGATTGGCAGATCTGGAAGGATTGGATGTGCCGGCTCCTTGTGGACAATCAGAGTGGTGACGGGAGCTGGAATGGCAATCAGAATGAGAAAAACCGACCGATATACACAACGGCCCTTGGCGCACTGATGCTGGAGCTTTGCTGCGGCCATCTTCCGATATACATGAGGGAGAGAGTCCCAAGGCCAGGACAGATCGAAGTCCAGTTTGAAAAAGGGGCTGAAAAACAGGCTGCAACAAACGTGGGATTGATATTGGATGCCTCCAATTCCATGTGGGGACAGATCCAGGGAGTGGCCAAGATCTCTATAGCAAAAGATGTTTTGGAACAGATCATTAACGGGCTCCCGGATGAAATGAACGTTGGATTGCGTTTGTACGGACATCGCTATGGTCTCAACGACAGACGCGCTTGCCAGGATACAGAGCTCAAAGTTCCGATTGCGCCTATCGACAAAGCGGTGCTGATCGATATCATCCAAAAAATTCAACCAAAGGGAAAAACCCCCTTGGTCTATTCTGTTTTGCAGGCTGGGGATGATTTCAAAGACATAAAAAATGGGAGCATCATCCTGATCACCGACGGCATCGAAAGCTGTGACGGCAACATCAACTCGATCGCTCCTGCATTGAAGGAATCAGGCATCGAATTGAAACTCCACATCGTCGGATTCGACATAAAGGAAGCCGAAGCCCGAGCCGAATTGGAAGCCATTGCTAAATCCACGGAAGGAACCTATCTGGATGCCAAGGATTCTCAGGAACTGCTCTCTTCCCTCGAACAGACCCTGCAGATCGAGTTCGAAATCCTGGATGAAGAAGGTCAGGTGAAAGCCAAAGGCATGGTGGGAGGAGAATCCATAAAATTGATGGAAGGATCCTACATCCTTCGGCTGTTGGTCGAACCCGAGCCTTTCGAGGCAGGGATAACAGTTAGACCTGTACAAAAAACCAAAGTGATCTTTACAAAAGAAAAGGAAAAGTGGATCATAAAAAAATAGAATCTTATTTCACGATATCATCACTCATGTAGCGATTCCAGACATTTTCAAACCAGGTGTCATCCTGAGGAATCGGTCGGATATCGATCCACTGCTTTGAAACCTTGCCGCCTTCATCCAATGAAACTTCCAATATCTTTTTATTCACAAAGGTATCTTGATCATTCAGCAGAAACTTCCAATCATCGCCGACTTCTGGACATGGAATTTTTCCATTTGGATTTTTAACAAGATAAGAGCCTCGGCTCTGCCCTTTCTTATCCAGGTATTCCCCGATTGCCTCCAGATACAGGGCATGAGTCAAACCCAGGTCGAGGTTTTTGAATGCTTCAGGCAGTTCTTCACAAGACGGAATCCTCATATCACTTTGGAGCCTCTGGTAGAGTTGCCAGGCCTTATCGATGTATTCCTCGATTCTGCCCGGTTCCCGGATGTGAGCGCCACAGGCGGTCATTCTCTCTTGAATCTCATTTCTCGACTCTCGGAGAAGGTTATCATTCTTTAGGCTGGGATCGATGACACTTTTGGCAAACGCCAGTTTATTGGTAATTTGATCTTGGACTAAGTCGAGGAATTCTTTATCTTGAGGAGGATCGCCCCGATAACGTCTAGCAATGTACAAAGCGGCCCGCAGACTTCCCACCTGACCGGAATTCAAAGCCGATCCACCCGGCCGGTAAACACCATGGGTTCCGTTTACCTCGCCCACCGGAAACAGATGTCTGACATTGCTTTCCCACCAAATAGTACCCTTTAGTCCACCGTTATTGTGTTGGGCACAGACCGCTATCTCGAGGTGTTCCTTTGTTATGTCGATCCCATGGTCTTTGTAAAGATCGATGGCGGGGTGGTTCATTTTTTGGAGTCTTTCGATAGGAGTTCCCAACAAAGCACTGGATTTTTCGAGGTAATCGAAAGCTTCCTTTCCCAAATGTTCAAAAGAAAAATCTTCCAGGACTCCTCCCCCGCTGGGATTTTGGGTAAAATCCAGATAAACCCGCCTCCCCTTGAGAACCGTCTCCTGGTAGACCAGGATGTCGATCAAAGACGAACCATATTCCGACACCTTTCGAGGATCGAACGGCCACTGATAGCCTTTAAGGAAAATAGCAGTTGCCAGTTTTCCCATATCCGGAAAATAATCGTTCATGAAATCGCGTTCGTCTTGCCCATCCCTATCTGTGGAAATATAACGCGGAATAACCTGCTGATAGGACCCGGAAAGATTCCACCGAAACTCGATCGATGCCAATCCGAACTGGGATTCGGTCAGATTATTCCCAATGGCTCCAACCGCAAAAGCCAAACCATGGGAACCGACCTGGCTTTCGGGATAAACTGACGTTTTGTAGATCCCGGCCGGCCCACCCGTCGCGAACACCACATTTAGGGCATTGAAGATCACGAATCCATAGTTTTTTGGATCGATATTATTCCTGTCGAGGGCAATGGCGCCGACCACTCTTTTTTCTGGGCCCTCCTCTGAAGACAACAGTCCGACGATCTCGTGCCGATCGAAAACAACGATTCCCTTTTCCTTTACTTCTTTTGAAAGCGCTTTGAACATCAAATTCGAAGTCAGAGGCCCGGCCGAGGTGGCTCTTCCCCGGGAATCGTGGTCTGTTTTATATCCTACATAACCCCCATACCTATCGTGCGGAAACGGAACACCTAAGCCGACAAGATTGAAGAATGCCTGGGCTGAGTTCATGGCTTCACACAGAGCGATATCGCCGTGCATGCATCCTCCTTTGAAGAGGTCTTGCGCCATTTCCAAAGGAGAGTCGGGAGATTCACCGGAAACGGAAAGCTTGTAATATGTTTGTTTATCCGATCCGGCGTTGTTCGAGGTGCCGCCACCCCAATAATCTGTGGCGATCGCGATATCTTTTTGGCCGTATTTGTACAAACTCACTGCCGCATTCAAGGCCGCATCCCCGCTGCCAATGATCAGTGTGTTGAGTGAGTACAAGGGAATTTTTTTCCCTTCGACTTTGATCATGCTTCTTTTCATTATTAAGTCCTCTCCCGCAGAAGGGTTTTATATCTCTTACCGTAGATTTTCTTATCTCTCATAACACACCCAGCAGAACCTCCCATTCGCATCATTTCGGTGCATCGGGAACAAGAGATACAAACTTTCTTTGGATCCAAAAATCCCGAGTTCATTAAATCTTTAGGAGCTTCTGGGTAAGCGAAAGCCATTCTTCCTATTCCAATAAAACTGGCCTCATTATTTCTGAGAACAGCCGCCCCCACATTTGGAAAAAATTGTCGCAGCCAGGAATAGCCTGTCCCTACCATCGGAATCTCTGGGAATTCTGTCTGCAAATCTGCTGTGATGGATATGAGTCGAGAAATTCCTTCCAATGGATTTTCAGGAGGTATGGGAGCTCCGGGAAGAGGGCGGTCGAAGGGCCTCCCCAGGTGAGGGAATAAATAGGGAATCCCAGCCGTGATGTTGAAAAGAGAGCAGCCTTCATCGATCAGGCAAGACACAACTTGTTTCGGTTCTGTCAGATCGATCTTCTCCGCTTCTTCCTTTGAACTGCCAAAACCATAAGGGAAGGGAATCCCGTCATAGACATTCATCCGTACTGTAATGCCAACCTGGGAAACCTCTTGACGGATTTTTTTGGCGATATCTGTGAGAAAACGAACTCTATTGCTAAAAAAACCTCCATACTTGCTGTTTTGTCGATCAAATGCAGCCAAAAGCTCATTGATGACATAACCATGGCAGGCTTTTATGTCCACAGCATCAAAACCGGCTTGATATGCCAGAAGAGCGGCATCGACAAAATTCTCCTGCAAACGATCCAATTCCTTATCGCTGAAAATATGTAAAGTCTTCTTCTTTTCATCCAAAAAAGGGTTTACTAATGTCACTTGCGGCTGAGGCATTCCTCGAGGCCTGCTGTAACGGCCTGAATGAGTCAATTGAAGAACACAATAGATGTCATGTCCGGCTCCAATGGACTGGATGGCTTCCTCTCGAGTTTCTGCGACCAGTCTTGTAAAACCATCCACATTCTTTGTGTGTAGCCACAGTTGACGGGGATTGGACCGGCCATCTGGAACCACACTTGTCGCTTCAAACCAGAGCAAAGCGCTTCCGCCACTGGAAAAACGTTTGTAACGTCTAAAGGTCAAATCACTGGGTGATCCATCCGGATTGGCATCATATCCTTCCATGGGTTGGACGGCTAAACGGTTGGCTATTTTTTTCGATCCCAGAGTAATATCTTCGAACAGGGGGCTCAAATCCGTCTGAAAAGGAAGCTCTACCCCCAAATCAGAGACCTTCTTGAGCAATTCTTCACTTGAATGAAAAGCAAACGTCTCATGTTGGGACATGGTCCCTTATAGTGTATCGAAATTTTCATCCAAAGAGAACGAAAAATTAGATCCGGATGAGCTTACAGAGAAATTGAGGTGACTTGACCGGAGCTGTTTGCTGTGGTAATAGCTAGGCGATGAAAGGAATATTCAGACGCTTCAAACAAAAAAACATCCCCGACAAAAAGGAGACGCCCGAGCAGAACGATAAATATATACCAGACGAGCTGACGCTAAAAAAAATGGGGGAAAAACAGATCTCCCCTCTGAATGATCCTGTATGGAAATCCTCATTGCTGGTCGTCTCAGGCAGTTTTTTACTCGGTCTTTTGCGGCTCGTGATCGGCTTCTCCCATCCGATCGCCTCCTGGTTTCTCGCCCTCATTTCCCTGATTATTTGGGGATTTGCGGTCAGGCTACTTCTCATGGATGCCAAATTGAAAAAATTCTGGGTTGGCTGGCTCATTTTGTGCGTTGTTTTACCCATCATCCTTTCTAGGGATGAAAGCCTCTGGATGGCAGCCGTGGGAGGCTCCTTTATCTTCCTGTTGTTTCGGAAGTACAGACCCTATCGGCATCTCACGTCTCGGCGGCGCGCAGCCTTGTTTCTTCTGGGTTTTCTGGTCCTAATTCTGCTCGGAATCGGAGGAAGAACTATATCCACCCCAGAATCCGAGGAATCCTTACCAGGTGAGGTTCAAGCCGGATACTCGGTCATACCTGAGGCGGCAGGTATGGGCGCCTTCCTGGGACGCTACGCTTCCGGATCACTCGAACTCTTCTGGTTTTTCAGCCTTCTACATATTTTTTTTCGTGCCCGCCTGCATTTCATGAAACTCAAACCGAAGCTGGCTCTCAGTGCCGTTTTGATCGCTGTTGTTCCGCTGATTCTTATTATCCTTATGGGATTCCTTATCCTTTACGGAACATTGGGAGCGTCTAGAGCTATTCAGGCAAGATCCATTCTGTATGACTGGAAAAGCTTATCTGCAGCCGATGAAAATTTCATTCCCAATGTATTTGCACAATCGTTCACATATGAAAAAACAGATGAAAGCCTTTTTGCCCAAGGAAAAACACCTCTTTGGCTTCAGGGACTTCTCTCGTCACTCGCCACAAAGGACTCTCCTTATATTGAAAACAAAGAACTGAATATGGCTGACTATTTTTGGCTAGACTCTGGATTATGGCTCATTCGCATCAAAAAAGAGGCAGGTAATATACTGTCTATACAAGGAGGAAGGATTGACCAGTCCATGTTGAGCCGGCTGGCCAAAATGGTACGAACCGATGTGAGCTTTGTCTTTTCCAGTTCTGTCAGGATGACCATCGCCGGCACACCCGTGCGCTTAGTGGAGGAAGAAGAGGGAAAACCCATAGAAAAGCTTTTTGGAAAATATGTTTCAGAAGATGCTGCACAAAAAGATATTCGGCCATCTTCCCCATCCTTTTGGCACCGCCCATTATACTTCGGGATGACAGATATCGATGTTTTTTCTCTTGTCTCGGAAAAGTTAGAAAGCAGGAAAATGCTTCTTCTGTTGGAGGTAATCCTCGCCAATACTTTGAACGAATTGACTTCGCAAAAGAATCCTTTTAGCTTGGCAGTCATGATAGCACTTTTAGCACTGGCTGTTTCAATGCTCATATTCGAAGCTTTTATGTTCTTTTTTGGAGTCCGCATCACCACCGGCTTCACATCTGCCGTTCGGGCCCTGTACCGCGGTACCAAACGTATCGCTAAGGGAGACCTGGATACCCAAATCGAAATCCCCAACGAGGATGAGTTGGGTGACCTTGCCGCCTCATTCAACGCCATGACCAAAGCCGTCCAAAGGGGACGGGAAGAGGCCATTCTACGAGCACATCTGGAGAGCGAACTGGATACAGCGCGAAAAATCCAGGAAAAACTGCTGCCGCATGAGATGCCTCGATTTCGTGGTTTCGAAATCGCCGGCACCAGCATTCCAAGCAAACAAGTCGGTGGAGATTATTTCGATTTTCTGGACCTGGGAGAGGGACAACTGGGAATTGCCATCGCCGATGTTTCCGGTAAAGGTATTCCTGCAGCCCTTCTAATGGCCAATCTTCAAGCAAGCCTTCATGCCCAAACCTTTGAGACCGAAAAAGTGGCGGATGTGACTGCACGCATTAACAACCTGCTCGTCAAATCGACAGATTCCAACATGTTCGTGACCTTTTTTTATGGACTTCTGAACAGGAATAAGTCGACCTTCACTTCCACGAACGCCGGCCATAATCATCCCCTTCTCCTAAGATTCGACCAAACAATGGAATACCTGGCAAAAGGAGGACTCGTTTTGGGATTCCTCCCGGATCAAAAGTATGCGCAGCAAACCACGACTTTGCAGCCTGGCGATGTCCTTGTTTTATACACCGACGGCATCACAGAGGCAAGAACTCCGGATGAAAAGGCTGTTCAGGAAAAACTTTTTGGTGAAGACCGACTAATTCAAGTTGTTAAAGAGAGCGCCTCTCTTTCGGCCAGGGAAATCCAGTCTGCCATCCTCCAGGCTGTATCCAATCACACAAAAAACACTCCACAAGGTGACGATATAACTCTTGTTGTTATCAAACGCCGAATAGCCTAAAAAAGGAGAACACTGTGATCACCATCGACGGCAATTCTCTTACCATCGAACAGGTCCTCCAGGTCGCCAGAAACAAAGAAAAGGTCAAAATCCACAAAAAGAACAAAGAATTGGTGGATAAAAACGCCGCTGTGGTGGAGGATTTTGTGAAGGACGGCCAAGTTGTTTACGGGATCACCACAGGCATCGGGAGTTTTGCCGATGTGCTGATCCCCAGAGAACATGTGAGGGAACTCCAGAAAAACCTGTTGATGTCCCACTCCTCGGGAACCGGGCCCTTTATCGAAGATGACCAGGTCCGGGCTATGATGCTTCTACGGATCAATGCTTTGATCAAAGGCTATTCCGGAATAAGATGGGAAACACTCCAGAGACTCCTTCACTTCATGAATAACGACATCCTTCCCCGAGTCCCCCAAAAAGGGAGCGTTGGGGCAAGTGGCGACCTGGTTCCTCTGGCCCATATGTCGGCCCCGCTGATCGGATTGGGCCTGGTGAAATACAAAGGGGAAATCTGGGATGCGGCCGACCTCCTCTCGAAATTGGGCCTAAAACCGATCACACTCGAAGCAAAAGAAGGATTGGCTTTGATCAACGGAACCCAGTTGATGTCGGCTGTAGGAGTCCTGAATGCTTATGACAGCCTGATTCTTTGCAAGACGGCCGACATTGCTTCGGCATGCTCGATCGAAGCCCTTCGGGGCACGGATGTTCCGTTCGACTCGAGGGTGCATATGCTGAGACCCCATCCGGGCCAGAGCATAGTGGCCGACAACATCAAGAGGCTGCTGGAAGCCAGCCAAATCCTCCCGAGCCACAGTGAGTGCGACAAAGTTCAGGATGCCTATTCTTTGCGCTGCATCCCCCAGGTGCACGGGGCAACACGCGACACGGTCGACTATGCTTCTGTTGTGCTCGAAACAGAGATCAATTCTGTCACAGACAATCCGATTGTTTTCACCGAGACCAAAGATAGTATTAGTTGCGGCAATTTTCACGGGCAGCCCATTGCATTCGTTCTTGATTTTTTAGGGATCGGAATCTCCGAACTGGCCAATATTTCCGAAAGAAGAATCGAACGGCTGGTGGATCCGGCTCTGTCCAATCTTCCTCCATTCTTGACTCCGGAAGGAGGGCTAAACACAGGGTATATGATCACACAGTATACGGCTGCGGCTCTAGTCTCGGAGAACAAGGTCCTATCCCACCCAGCATCGGTCGACTCCATTCCCACATCAGCCAATCAGGAAGACCACGTGAGTATGGGAGCCATCGCAGCGTTCAAAGGAGCGGACATCGTCCAAAATGTTAGGGATGTCCTGGCGATTGAATTGCTGTGTGCAGCACAGGGATTGGATTTTATCGCAGAAAAACCGGGAAAAGGCGTAGAGGTTGCCCAAAAGATTATCCGGGAACACATCCCGACACTTACCCAGGACAGGGTGATGTCCTATGACATTGAAAAGATGGCAGAACTGATTTTTGACCAGACTGTTATTAGCGCTATCGAAACAGAAATCGGCCCCCTCCTTTAAAGTCTTAATCTTTATCAAATAGTGCCAATCAGGTGTGTCATGAGCGACATTGAGGATCTAGCCATTCGGAATTGTCCTTCGAGGGCATCCGACAATGTCGGACGACGAGGATGTATTGAGCACGACTTTATTTGAGAATTAGAGATACAGACAAGCACAGGAAAAGAAGCCAGAGTTGTAGAGATTGAGAGTTAATGAGCGGAGTTCCGGAGGCGCCGAGAAGGACGATAAAGGAATGGCGTGAAAGATCCACACTAAAGCGAAGGAGATACCTGATGGGCCTTGCCTATTGCTTTTAGATCAATTGTTTGAAGGCTTGGATGTCGCGTTTGATTCTTGCTTCGCAGATTTTAGGCCACTCTTCTCTTGCTGTAATAGCCATTTCGCCGCTTTTCATCGCCTCATCTGTTTGAAGGGCCAATCGAAGAATGAGGGCAAATTCTTCTGCTGTTAAATCAGGAAATTTCGAAAGAAACAGGGAATCGAACACTGGGAGAAAAAATTCTCCGCCGTGGTCCTCGATCGTGAGGTTTATATTCCTCTGTGAGAGACCGAGAAAATCACAAATCTTCCGTAGATCGATCACGCCCTTCCCGATCTCAACCGGAAAGGTAGTCAATCCGGTATCATCTAGAATGACAGCCCCATCTTTAATATGGGTACAAACTACCCAGGGAAGAATCCTTTGTGTGGCACTGATCGGATCTTCGAGCATGGTCAACAGGTTCATGGTATCCAGGCAAATCCCCAAGTAATCACCTGGCTCGGCCTCACAACGATCAAATAACCGCAGAAGCTCATGGGTTGTGAATTCGAAATGGGTTTCAATAGCCAGGATTACATTGTTATCCATCAACATCTGCCGTTGAGCCCGAAGGCTTTTGGCCATCTCTTCGAGCAGGGTTTCTGTCACCGGGCTTTGAGGATCCCACCGCATCAATCCACCTGAACACGATCTCACGAGCGATGTACCAAGAAGGGCTGCCTGTTCGGCCACCTTTTGGTTGATCTCAGTAATATCTTTTTCTTCCCAAGTCTTCAAATCAAACGGTATATGCTGTGCTCCTCCCCACTCCAAGTAAAGGCCTTTGTCTGAAGCATAACCGGATAAATCTCTCAAATAAGCCTCATCCACATTTTTGGCAACTTCGGGATTCAGCCCTGAAAATTGGACACCTTTGGCCCCGTTTTCCTCGGCCCACTTCAGGACTTCCAAAGGAGACAAATTAAGGGGAAACAGGCAGTAATTATCGATGCCAACAGCCATTTCTTTCTTCTTTTCCTTTTGTTACTGCCCTTTTTATCTTAATAATTCAAATTAATTGAGTCTTTTTATAATATGCCACCCGTATTTAACACCAAGATGGGGGCTGAAAGCAACTCATACCGCATAGCTTATAACTTGCAATCATTCCGTAGAATTTATACTCTGTTGTAAATAAGTTTTACAAATTTTTGGACTTTTCCAGGGAAAGATTATGGCCCAATTCTTGCACACCTAACAGTACTATGTATTCCTTCTAGGAGGGAGAAAGGTTGAGAAAAAAACTTGTCATTTCAGTAATTTTTCTGTGTCTTTTGGGAATATCTCACTCCAACCTGCCGGCGGAATTCCATTTTCAAGCTGATCTGGTATCCCGGTATATCTGGAGAGGATTCGATCTGAATCCTTACAAAGAGCCTGCTTTTCAACCATCCATCGAATACGAATTCGGAAACAGCGGATTGTCTATGAATCTGTGGATGAGTTTTTCCTTTGCAAATAAAGAACTGAATGAAACTGATTTTACCTTAGCATACACTCGGAAACTGTCTGAACAATTTTCGTTAAAAGCCGGATTGATTCATTACGGGTGGTATTTTGCGCCGAATTTCCGGTTCCAGGATGATACAAGCCACGAAGTTTTTGCCTGTGTAGGAATGCCGGAGATTGTGCTCCAGCCTGCAATCACGATTTTTTACGATTTCACCAATGGCGACGGATTTTATGTCCTTCTCGAGACAGAATATTCTTTTGAACCAGTGAAATTTTTAGAAACCGCCTTCTCTGCCTCTCTCGGTTATAACGGAGGACAGTGGCTGGCCGAAGGAATCGATCCCGGATTCAGCGATCTTAATATAGGCCTATCTCTGGCCTATGCATGGAATGAGCTTCGAATCATTCCGTTCGCCAACTACACCTTTGTACTATTGGACGCCATCGGGAAAGAAAACCATTTCCAATTTGGAATCTCTTTGGTCTATAAACTTGAAAAATAGAGAGAAATCATGAAATTAATAAGAATTTTGCTCCTTTTGGTTTTGATCCTTTTTCTAGCCCCTTTTGAGACAGATGCTTCCTTTGGCCTGAAAATCGAACCATGTTACATAGAAGAATTGGGAGAAGAAGTGCTGTGCGGCACCTATGAGGTAATGGAAAACCGTAAGGTTAGGAAGGGCGCTAAAATCAGATTGAATTTTATCATCCTGCCGGCATGGACAACTGATCCGGCTCCTGATCCCGTGTTTATTTTTTCTGGCGGCCCCGGTCAAGGTTCAGCAGATATGGCGAAGTATTATGCGTGGGATTATGAGAAACTCCGGTGGGAACGGGATATCGTTCTCGTCGATCAGAGGGGCACCGGACAATCCAACCCTCTCCATTGCCAGAGAATCGGAGACCCGAAAAACGCACAAACTTATCTCCAAGACATGTTCCCCGAGGATTATGTCAAGAATTGCAGAAAAGAACTGGAACAAAAGGCCAATCTCAGGCACTACGACAGCACGACAGCCATGCAGGATATCGATGAGCTGCGCGCTGCACTGGGTTATGAACGGATCAACATCATTGGTAGTTCCTATGGATCCTATACAGGAATCGTCTACATTAAGTATTTTCCAGAAACAGTAAGAACGGCATTCTTCAGCTTTATCGCCATGCCCAACTGGACATATTCCGGTTCGATCGCCCCCAACACTGAGGTTGCATTGGAGCGGTTACTCTCAGACTGTGCTCTCGATCCCGACTGTACTTCCGATTATCCGCTTTTGCGTCAGCAGCTCGGCCAGGTTTTGGATCGACTCAAACAAGGACCGGCTTCGGCCTGGATCATCAATCCCATCACAGGCGACCCCGAGAATGTGGTTTTTACTTACAACAATTTTATCCACGGCGTGAGAAGCATGCTCTACAACACGTGGAGATCAAGGTTGATACCGGCCTTTATTCACTGGGCTTCACAAGGTAACTTTTCTCCGGTCTCAGAGTACACGGCCAATTATCTATATGGGATCAACCGAGATTTAAAGGATGGGATGTTTCTGTGTGTGACATGCACCGAGACCATTCCTTACATCAATTATGATGATGCCAGAGCTCAGGCACAAGGCACATTCATGGGAACATATCGTCTGGATCAACAAAAAAATGCCTGTGATTGGTGGGTAAGAGGGGAACATCCCGCCGATTTTCATGAGATGTATATGATGGATATCCCGACAGTGATCCTCTCAGGCAAGATCGACCCTGTCACACCGCCCCAACATGGTGAGGAGTTGGCTACATATCTACCAAACAGTCTTCATGCCATTATCCCCAATGCGGGTCACGAATTCGGCACCGTTTGGGAAGATTGTTTCGATGATGTGGTGGCTCAATTCATATCTCAGGGCTCAGTGGATTGACTGGATGCCTCCTGTGTCGGTCAGCATATTCGCCCTCCCTTTGTTTCATGGAGGGACTACGAAGCAGAAAACGGCGAGCAATTATCCAGAGACTTGAAAAGTCTCGTCAAATCCAAACGCCAGAAAATCGGCAAGCAAAAAGCTCTACGCAAGTAGTCAGGCACTGATTTAAAATTCCTGAAGTTTGTGGTAGTATCTTTTTAATTTCCATGGCTGCTTGGATCTATGTATCCGCCATTATAGCCCCTGCATTGGTTTGGATCGTCTATTTTCATTACAAGGACCGGTTTCAACCCGAACCATGGCGCAACCTGGGATTGACCTATCTCCTCGGATTGGTGACCGCATTCGCTTGTGTGAATTTTTTCAAGCTCCTCCCCTATTTGGGAATCCCCGAAGATCCAAGCGTTTTGATGGAAGCCCACGGATGGCCTTTTTTGATCTACAGCATCGGCATCACCGGGATCGTCGAAGAATTTTTCAAGCTACTTCCCTTCTTGATCGTTGTGCTCCGGCTCAAAGATTTCAACGAAAAAATCGACGGGATCGTTTATGCCTCGGTCATTGCCTTGGGATTCGCCAGCTACGAAAATGCCAGGTATCTGGCCTACATGGAAGGATTCGAGCTTTTCGGCCGCGCCATCGCTTCTCCCCTGACCCACACCATCTTTTCCTCCATCTGGGGTTACACTGTCGGAGTCGCACACATGAGGCACAAATCTGTTACTGCCGCATCTTTGAAAGGCCTGGCACTTGCTGCTATTGTCCATGGGTTGTTCAACTTTTTCACCACATCCTCAGCGTTCAGGATCATATCATCGCTTCTGATCCTGGTAATCTGGATCTGGCGGATCAGGATCATGGAAAAGCTTAGATCTGCACCTCATACACAGCTGGAATCTTAGCAAGCTCAATATCCTTATTAAAGGTCCATGCGACCAAGTTCACATACCGGAAATACGGGAAAAAGCGGTTGCGGTACAAGGGCTCCATCGGATAATACTTCCGTATCCATTCAACAGCACCCAAACAACCGGCATCCTGGATATAGTAAAGGAAAGCTTCCACGAACCGTCTCCGTTCACGGCTGGAAAGCGCAGGGTATGCCACATGATTGATCCATGCCCAACGCTCTTGAGTTTTTCCCAGATGGTCGTGATAGATAAAATTAATCAGGCCTTCCACCCTTCCTTCCTTCTCGTACACCAATGTCTGCGAAACATCCGGATAATCGAGTTCTATCCCCAGATCCTTGCGGTTCCAAACCAAAGCCAGCCTAATTTTTCCTGCGTATTGGTTGAGCAGAGCTAAACAGCGATCTAGATCTTCTGCCCGGTATTCCCGAATAGGAACAGAATCCCGTTTTTTAGGGGCTCTCTGAGCGCCGATGATCCTGATCGCCGCCTTCTCCCATGTTTTCAGCCCCTCCGATGCGGCAGCCTGGTTTAGGTCAAGTACCCGGGCTATCACATAATTGCGTCTGAGCCACTGGACAGGATTCCCGGTCGCCTCCAGCTTTTTGACCAATTGGGTGGACCGATGCCCTTTTTCCAGGGTATAAATCGAGAGATCGTATTGAGCCTTTTTGTTGAGTTCGAGCGCCTTATCGACTAGAGCTTGAGCAATTCCTTGGCGGAGGAGTTCTTTTCTGGTGACCAAAAGACAGGTGTAAACACCTTTGTAAATTTTCCCATCTATGCTGAAACGGCGGGGCACATTGGCTAAAAAAGAAACGATCTCATCACCCCGATAGGCTGCGATCAAATGTTCCTTATCCTCGATCCGGTCAAACACAAACCTCAAAAATTCTGGGCGATAGAAGTTGGGAAAGGACTCTATCCCGTATTCATTCCTCCAGGCAGAATGGGCCATCTTCTCCAGCCCTTCCAGGTCCCCCCTAAAGGCTTCGATGTTTATTCCAGAAAGCATATCCCTTCCTTTTCCAAACTGGGATCAAACCTTGACATTGGACAAAATACATAACGAAATACTATCATTCGCTCACACAAATGGGAGATAGCGCATAGTATTTCCGCTCCAAGCTATAAACTTTTCAAAATCCGGAAAAGAAATGCCGACCGTCGCTGTGTTCACGTTGGGATGGAAATTAACCGCTTCAGCTTTTTTTAGGTCTTCATCGATAACGACCTGCACCAGATTCTCGCTGTCATTGATCAACCCAAATGCCGAGACAGCACCTGTTTCCAAACCCAAATACCTCATCAGCCTTTTTTCGGAGGCAAAGCTCAACCGGTCCTCCCCTAAAAGTTTATTTAGGGATTTGAGATCCGCTACTTTGGCGGCCTCTAGGATCACCAAATAATGGCGGTTCCCCTTTTTATTTCGCAAAAAAAGGTTCTTACAATGGGCCCCGGTGATTTGCGTCCAGTGTTTCCCGGCTTCCTCGACAGTAAAAACGGGTGGATGTTCATGCCGGGTGTAGGGAATCCCGAGCTCATCCAGGACCACGTATACCCTTTCTTCTTTTTCGGATAATCCCATCTGCCTCCTCCCTAATTCACAACAAACGCGGCATCCAACTCTCGCACTTTCTCGACAATTTGGTCAGACAGCTTATTCACAGAATTCATATGTTTAACCATATCGTCCCGCGGATCCATAGCGAGATCATGCAATTGCACATAGATCTCATAAAGCTCATCCAATCTTTTGTATGTCTCTTCAAATCTCGAGGGGGGATCTTTCAACTCGTCCAGGAGATTCTCTATCATCGCCTTATGTTCGGCCATTGTGGCTTTGTTCTGTTTCGTTTCCGGACCCAACAGCTGAGCTACCGCCGTTGCAAAGTCGATTTCCGACACTTTGGCATATTCCCAGACTGCTTGGTAGGCTTTGGACTGGCTGACACAAGCATAGGCTTGTTGGGCAATCAACTCTCCCAGGCCCTGCGCTTTGATCTTATACTTCTGCACTTCCTGTGCGCGATTGCTGCATCCTGAAATTAATCCAAAGGCAAGAGAAATAAACGCAAATGAGACAAGACATTTTTTCATGGATTCCTCCTGGTTTTATTCAGTTGGATCTTGACAGAAACGTCTCCAAAAACTTCAGCGCTAAAATCCACATACGGGCTCTTCTCGACCAGTCTGTTCTGATATTCGGTATCTTTACCCCCCACTTTCACAGATTCTGCCTTAAAATCTCTGGGAAGTAAAACATGGAACAAAATTTCAGATTGAGATGACTGGACGTCGAGACAGATCTGATCTCCCACATGCTGGAAAGAATAGGCTATTTTTTCACCCGAACATTTATAAGCAACTTGGACTTCGGTCTCATCTACTTCTGCTGCCACCCAACGGGGAGAAATCTGAACATTTTGGTAGAGGCAAAGCCTGTCTTCCACACCAGCCAATCCTTCCAAAAAGGCATAGAGCATTGCACTCGAACCCCAAGCATCCGAGGGAGACGCTTCCGGACTGGTGCTCGTCTCCACACTCGAGGGTGTCCCATCAGGAAAGTACCAGAGGTATGTTTTTCCTGTATCGGCTATCATCTTGTAATAACGGTTCAAGATATCCACACCATAGGCTTCATAACCATGTTCGAAGGCCGCCTTGGCCAACTCCCCGCCCACAAGTGGCATGATGCCTCCATTGATGTACGCCCCACCGACCAATTTCTCATCGCCGAAAACGCCGTCCGGGAAAGGAGGGTCGATCGAGAACCACTCGGCAAAAGCCGGTGAGTTTTCCTTTCGTTTCAGATACTCCTTGATAATCGATACGGCCTGTTCATGCGACGCGATCCCACGGTTGATAGCCATCGGGTTGCTTAAACTCAATTGTTCGGCTTCATCGACTCCTGGGATTTCGACCGGGGTGATCTTCACAAAATGGGTGTAAAACCTTCCATTCCAGCAAGTTTTGTTCATTTGAATCTTTAAATCTTGAGCACGTTTTTCCCAGTACTCTGCTCGGCTCCGATTGTTGAAATGGGCGTACATAAGAGCCAAAATGCGAAATGCTTCATAATAACCGCTGTTGTCCCCGTGCATGATTCCCCAGTTGGTGTCCTCTGTTATCTGAAACTGGAGCCAGTCATGGGAACCCCCTGTGTAGGCAAAGTCCCACGTGTCTATGGTGTAGGCTCTTTTCACAAGTTGCCTGTTCTCATCCCAACGCCAGGGATGGGACAAGATGTACTGCAAAGCCTTTTCCAGGTTCGGCAAAAGCTTCAACAACCACCGGCCATCCCCTGTGGCTTGCCATGTGAGAAAACAGGCTTTAACAAATCTGTATTCCACATCCGCTTCCACAGGCACCCGCACATATTTGGTCCAGTTTTCCCTCTCACAGGGAAGTTTTTCGGGAAATGTCGTGACGTAGTCAAAGATGCGCCCGTTTTGCGCTTGAGTTTCGGCAAAGTGTTCGATCAGACTCTTGAGGTCTGATTGGGAATACTTCAACCCCCGGAGCATATCGCTGTAATCTCTGATCCAGAAAGATTTGGTATCGGGAGTGCGGTATCCTCTGATTTTTTTCCCGTCGATCACGATGTCTAGAGCATTTTTTTCGAGGAAGGATTGGATTTTCGGAAAAAAATGGTCGAATTCCGGCCGGCCGGTTTTGACAAAGGTCTGCTCGCCCATTTTGTGCAAACATACCACCAAACCTGGGCTGAATTCAAGGCAAAGCAGCAATCCCGCTTTATTTTCGAAGGGCGTGGAGGGTCTGTTGAACAGATTTGGAAACGTGAGAAGTATCCATACCGATCGCAACGAGTGAATAGCCGATTTCTATGTAGGGATTTACTTCTTCAGCATCCACGCCGAATATCCCTGTTACAATACCTGCTTTGGAACAGATGGTCCGCACATGCTGAATTATTCCATAAACTTCCGGGTCTTTCACTTTGCCGAGCTTGCCGATGCTGCCGGAAAGATCGTACGGCCCGACAAAAATCATTTTTAGCCCCTTGACTTTCACGATCGCCTCTAAGTTGGCAACAGCATCGATATGTTCCACCTGCGGGACTATGGCAATCGTATCATTGGCTTTTTCCATGTATTCCTGGAGGTTTAAGCCATAATCTTGAGCCCTGGATATTCCAACACTCCGTGTCCCTTCTGGCGGATATTTGCTCCATTGTAGAATTTTTTCGACTTCCTCGGGAGTGTTCACGTGCGGGACAATAATTCCCGCAGGACCGCTTTCGAGAACTTTTTTGATCCAGGCTTCATCCATGGTCGGAACCCGGACCAAACAGGGAAATTCTTCCCCGACAGCCTGGAGAATTCTTTGCACATCTTTCACACCGAGGGAAGTGTGTTCCATGTCGATGAACAACCAGTCAAACCCAGCCCGGGAAAGCAGTTCTGCCATTTCGGGAGATGGCAATGTCACAATCGTTCCCAGCAACAAATCGTTGTTTCTCAGTCGATGCAGAAAAGTTTCTTTCAAGTTTCCTCCTAAAAAGGGGACGGTTCTATTTTTTCATTTAAGGGATCAAACATTGACATTGGACACTTTATAAAAAAGAAAGAAAAACCTCAATGAAGTAAGAATAATGGCCTTAAAATTATCCAATGTCAAGGTTTGCCCCCATTTTTTAAAAAAAATAGAACCGTCCCCTTTTTGTTGACATTGGGACCGATCCGAAGTAAAAAACTAGGGATTGGAGCGTTGAACGAATGCATATTTGGGGCCTGCACATTGTCGATGCCGGAATCATTCTTTTTTATGTGGCCCTTATTTTATGGATAGGAAAACGCGCAGGAGAAAAAACTAAAAATACTGGTGACTTTTTCCTGGCAGGCCGCAAGCTCGGGAAATTTTACCAGTTTTTCCTCAACTTCGGCTGTTCCACCAATGCCGATCAGGCCGTGGCCGTTTCCCGTGAAATCTACCGGACGGGAATCGGCGGCATGTGGATCCAATACCTGGTTCTCTTCCTTACGCCCTTTTATTGGTTCTCCGTCTTTTTCTTCCGGCGGATCCGCCTAACAACCATCGGGGATTACTTTACCGAACGTTTCAACTGCAAATCACTCGGCGCAAGTTACGCCATTTTTATCCTCCTCATGTCCATTTTGGGAGGAGGAATCGGGTACATGATTGCAGCCAAGACAATGATGGCCATGACGCCCAAATCGCCCGAACAATTGTCCCATGAAGAACGCTTGAGTGTAGAGCAATTCCGAGAGTACCAAGCATTCAGAACCCATTTGGATGAAGGCCTTAGCCAGCAGGAACAGATCAGGTATGATGAACTGAACGAAAAAAACAAGCGCGGCGAGCTCCACTCCTTCATTTCCCACACCAATCCAATTCTCTTTTATTTCATTTATGCCGTCATCGTGGGAATTTATACCATGCTGGGAGGCTTCCGCGCAGCGGCCATCACCGATGCCATCCAAGGTCTGCTGATCATCACGTTCTCTATGATTCTAATCCCGATAGGCCTTCACAAGATCGGAGGCTTTTCCGGTCTTCACGCTTCGGTGCCCGACTACATGTTCGAGCTTTTTGGGTCTGTGACCATGAGCGAATACGCCTGGTACACCATCCTCGGGATGGTGCTTGCCAACCTTGTCTCAATCATAGCTGTGGCTCCGGGAATGCAGACAGCCGGGTCAGCCAAAAATGAGATGACCGCCCGCTTCGGAATGATCGGAGGCATGTTTTTCAAGCGGTTTATCATGATCTTCTGGGCTTTGGCAGGCCTTCTGGCCATCGGATTATACACAGGGATTTTGCATGATCCTGATTTGATATGGGGATACATGTCCAAAGACCTGCTCTTCCCTGGGGCAATCGGCCTGATGCTGGTGGGCATCCTGGCTGCCAACATGTCCACGCTCGATGCCAGCGCTGTCTCCTACTCGGCCCTGTTTATTAAAAACATCTACCAACCTTTCAAGCCAGGAAAATCCGAACAGCACTATCTGTTTGTCGGTCGCATCGCCATCGGAGTAACGCTTTTAGGAGGAATAGCAGTCGCCCTATATGTGAACAATCTCCTGGCGCTTTTTAAATACATCATATCCATACCAGCTATCTACGGCGCTTCCATTTGGCTGGGTTTCATGTGGCGGAGGCTGACAAAGAGCGCAGTATTTACCCAAGTGGTATTATGCCTGATCATTTATGCCATCATCCCCAACCTTTTTCCTACATTAAACTGGGCTAAATACAATCCCCACTTCCTCCAGGAAACCCAACCCAAAGTTGCCAGATACTCAACAAGCGCATTAAAAAAAGATGTCGAAGAAGGAAGTGCCGACTTTGTAGGACAATCTATCCAGAAAAAACATGTCATCGAGCCTGTGGGCGTGTATTTCGAAAACGTCGTCCGGATCGTTCCTTCAGATCCTGAATCAGCCAAAATGGGACTGGGAAGATTTCATGCCGAACTCTGGGTGTTGAGCTGGTTTGGGATCGATTTTTCAGAATTCAAAAAATCCCAGCTGGTGGCCATCCGTTTCTTTTTTGACGCCCTGTTTCCGTTTGTTTTCTTGTTTTTGGTCTCGTTTTTCACAAAACCAGCGCCCAAAACGAACCTTGATAGATTTTACGCCAAACTTCACACACCGGTTCAAAAAACTGAGGATGAGGAAAAGCGGGCTCTGCAGGAATCTTATGAAAATCCCGGGAAATTCGAAAAGGATAAGATCATGCCTGGCTCAAACTGGGAAATCATGAATCCAACCAAGCTCGATGTTTTGGGATTCGGCGGAAGTTGGATACTTGTGGGAGTGATTATCTTGCTGCTCTGGCTTATGACCTCGATAAAATAACCTGAATAATCCAGGATCAGCTAGTTTCTATTTGCCTTTCAGGTCGGAAAGTTCTTTTTCCAGTTGGCTAACTTTCTCCCTGAGAGCTTCCTTCTCCCCTTTTTTGGCCATCTTCATCATACGGGCCAACAATCCGATCAGGCAGAGCAAAATCAGGACGCTTAACAAGGATGCATTCAAGAAGGGAATCCTCAAATCCTGCAAAAATGTGAGGGCGCCAACATCGGATAAATAAGACAAACTCGTTACAACGACCAATAAAAAGACCCACCAAATCATTAGACTACCTCCTTTCAAAAAGGAAATGTATGTATCATAACTTATACCACAGCAAAAATCAGGTTGTCAAACAATTGTACTTTCCGTATGCTTCCAGGGTATCAGGCACCTTGCGATGTTTTTTGGGAAAAAATGCAATGATGTTGTGCTTTATTGGGCATAATAGCCTATGGAAAAAAAGCTGACCCAGTGCCGGAGTGAGAAGGGGGCTGTTGTTCCCATTCCCGTTTTCTTGAGCGGAAGAACACCTTCGCTGTAGGTGTCCGAAAAGCGAAATAGTTTGCCGCTGATTTTTTTATTCATGGTGTGCTTTATAATCTTCTCTATGGCTAGGAGGCCAAAAGGGATGGAATATTTCCCGCACCAATATGTATTGCGGTAGTCGAGGTAAGTTTCGCCCCAAAGCTCCTTGGTCAAGCATTCGATCTTGCCGCTGTCCAGCACGCCAGTAAGATAAGAACGAATTAGGCGCTGGTCGAGTTGAAGGGCAGCACCCCAGGCCCTCTCTCCTTCTCCGAAGGGTGAGTTGTTAAAGTCTTTTCCGTAATGGTTTCCGTCAGACGAGATGAGAAAGAAAATGTCCTTCCCTGCTTCGAGATTTTTTTCATTCATGTAGTTCGCGATCACTTCTGCAAGCTTCGCAGAAACCTCCTCCATCCGCCTGAAAGGCATGGGTGTGACCATTATGGGAGTGATCTTCACCTCAGGATTAAAATATTGAAGAAAAGGCAGTAGGGCTTCGATGGAATGCTCGATTTCATGGGCCTTGTTGTTTGTGATAAAAACGGTCTTATCAAGTCGCTCTTTTAAATACTTCCTTAGCCCAGAGACAACGATGGATTCCTTCAAGCCGGGCCAGTATTTAAATCCGTCCAGGATCAGGATGTTCTGAAGGTCGCCAATCTCATTTCGTACAGCGCCATGTGTAACGCCGAAGATGACTACTTCTTTGGCTTTCAGAATCTTGAAGAGCGGATAATAAACTCTCCCGGCATAAAGATAATCGTCATGAGGAGAGATGGCAGCGACAAGTCCTTCAGTTTTAAAATTTTCTTTTTCCTGACTCTCGAGATAATCCACGAGTTTCTGCATGCTTTTCGGATTCCAACAGAAGCCAACGTCATCCCGGATAGGCCGCATTTCCTGAGCGGCTAAGGCTAGCATACAAATTCCTGTGACGAACAGCTTGATAAAAATTTTCATGTGGTACCTCCTTACACAATATTTTTTCATTGCCCTCTTAACCATAACCCATCCCGTCAAGCAAGCTCCGTTCATTTTAGGGGGACGCTCCTAGTAGCCGAAGAGGCGGGGAAGGAAGAGGCTGATTTCCGGAATGAAGGTAACAAGAAGGAGCGAAACAAGCATGGCGACAAAAAGAGGAAGGAGCGGCCGGATGACACGAGCGATGCTGGTTCCGGCAATCCCGCACCCGATGAACAAAACACTCCCGACAGGCGGCGTGCACAGCCCGATACTTAAATTCAACACCATGATGATCCCGAAGTGGATCGGATTGACACCCAACTGCATCACGACCGGCAAAAAAATCGGGGTGAAGATCAAAACCGCCGGTGTCATGTCCATGAAGGTCCCGACCATAAGCAGCACAAGATTGATGATCAACAGAATGATGATCTGGCTGCTGGATATCGCCATAAGGGCTGAGCTGACACTTTGAGGGATGTTCTCGTAGGACATGATCCAGGACATGCCCATGGATGTACCGATAAGCAGCATCACTATGGCTGTTGTGGCTGATGCGTCGACAAGGATTTTGGAGATCTCTTTCCACTTGACTTCTCTGTAGATCAGAACTGACAGGATGAAAGTGTAAAGAACGGCAATAGCCGAGGCCTCGGTTGCCGTGAAATAACCGGCCACGATCCCCCCGATCACCAGAATGATCAAAAACAGGCTGGGAATTGCATCCAGGAACCGAAGGATCCCCTCTTTGAATTTTATCCTCTGGGAAATCGGATATTTTTTTCTGTGGGCAATAAAGCCAGCTACGACCATCAAGGAAAGGCCGATCAGAATTCCGGGAAAATATCCGGCCACAAACAGCGCCCCGATGGATACTCCTCCGCTGGCTAAGGAATAGACGATCAGGATATTGCTCGGAGGAATGATCAGCCCGGTCGTGGCCGAGGTGATATTCACAGCTGCGCTGAAGTCAAGGTCATATCCCTCTTTTTTCATCCTCGGAACCATGAATCCCCCGATGGCGGCCGATGAGGCTACGGCTGATCCCGAAATCGATCCGAACAGCATGGCAGCCATGATATGGACAAAAGCCAAGCCTCCAGGGAACATCCCGACCAGCACCTTGGCAAAATCGATCAAGCGCCGGGCGATCCCTCCCCTATTCATTAGCTGCCCGGAAAGGATGAAAAATGGGATGGCCAGTAATGCGAAACTATCCAAACCGGTTGCCATGCGCTGGGCCACTGTTGTGAGGGCAGGGCTTGTGTCTATGCTCATCAAAATGGTTGTGACTGTTGCTATACCTATACAGAATGAGATGGGGACTCCAAGAATCAGCAGGAAAACAAAACTGCCGACAAGGATGAGGATATGAAGAAGTTCCATCTTTTAGATCCCTTCCTGGCTTTCCATGGCGACACTCTCATACTCTAGCTGTTTCCCAGTGAGAGCCCGGAATCTCTCGATGATAAACACAAAGGCATAAAACATGATGAGCAATCCACTTATCGGAAGAACCAAGTACACATACCCCAGCTTTATCTGGAGGGCAGCGGAAATCTGGCTCAAAGTCAGGGTAATGGTCACCAACCGAAGGCCCCCGATCACCATAACAAAAAAGGAAAACAGAAATATAAAAACCTGGATGATAATCTCAGTCCATATTTTCGTTTTGTTCTTTAGCGCTTGCAGCACCACATCGATGGCCAGATGCATTTTTTTTCCTGCCGCATAACTGGCACCCAATAATCCCACCCAGATCAAAAGATATCTGGCCATCTCTTCTGTGAAGGAACTGGGATCCCTCAGGACAAAACGGGTAAAGACTTGCCAGAGCACGTTGAGCACATTGGCTCCCATCAGGATGATGAGGGCCAACCCTAAAAGCTTATCGACTGTTTTTTTGGCTCTTTCGAGCATTATTTCACTTCCCTGATCCTTTGAATAAGGTCAAAAATCCGGGGCTGTGATTTGTACTCTCCGTATATTGTTTCTACTCCTGCGATAAACGGCTCTTTGTCCGGATGATAGATAGTAACACCCGCCTTTTGTACCTCTTCGAGCGCTTTTTGTGTGGCCTCCTTCCACAGTTCTCTTTGGTACAATTCAGATTCGTTGGCTGCCTCCTGCAACAGTTGCTGAAACTCGGGTGCAAGATCCTCCCAGATCTTGGTGTTGATAACCAGAACATCCGGCACGCCGGTGTGTTCGTCCAGAGAATAATATTTACAGACTTCATAGTGCCGGGAAAGATGGAAACTAGGAGGATTGTTCTCTGCCCCATCTACCACTCCCTGCTGGAGCGCTGAGTACAACTCACCCCAGGAGATCGGCGTAGCCGATCCCCCGAGAGCTTGGACCATCCGCATGGATGTAGGGCTTTCCTGAGTGCGGATTTTGAGCCCTGCAAGATCTCCGGGATTGAGAATGGGGCGGTCCACAGTGTAAAAACTTCTGGTTCCGGCATCATAGTAACAAAGCCCGCGGAGCCAATATTGCTCCCCAGCATGGAGAAGCTCCCTACCGATCTCCCCTTCCAGCACACGGAAGCGGTGTGCCTCATCCCGGAAAAGATAGGGCAGGCTCAGAACGCTCATCTCGGGCACAAATCCCTCGATCACACTGCAGGAAACTTTGGTCATGGCCAGACTTCCGATCTGGAGAAGCTCGAGGCATTCTCTCTCAGACCCCAGTTGTTCACTGGGATAGACATCGATTCGCATCCGGCCATTGGATTTTTCTGCCACACGCTCTGCCAAAAATTCCATCGCCATATGGACTGGATGGGAGGGATCCAACCCATGGCCCAATTTTATGACTTTTAATTTATGATCAGACTTGCAGGCAAGATGAAAAACGAAAAAAGTGAGGATTAAAAAAAGAACAATAGATTTTAGACCAGTCTGCCGATACCTCATCTATTCAATAGTGGGTTTGATAACCTTTGCTCCAATTCTCTTCAATTCAGAGCTCAGCCGGGTGTACATCTCCTCATCCTCATACATGCCGATGATCGAGCCGCCCGATCCTGCAAACTTGGCGGATGCACCACAGGAACGAGCTATCAGGACCATTTCCATATTGCTCTCGCTGATTTTCATGATCTGGCTTCTCAGATCAAAATTTTCATCCATCAATTGTTTCATCGTGCCGAAATCCTTTTTCAACAGGGCTTCTTTGCCCAATTCAGCCTTCTCAGTTATGCGTTGGAGTGTCTCGAGGATAAAAGAGTCTCCCCTGTCATAGCCCTGGCGGATGTCATTCAAGACTCTTCCAGAAACCTTGCCCAAAGCCGGCTTGTAAGCAAGGTAGAGTTTCGGGAGAAATTTGGGGCTCAACCGTTCATAAATACCGTGACCCTTTTCCCGGATGATCTTTTCATCCAGATCCATGTAGACACAACCCTCATATACCTGGATGACACGGTCCATAAAGCCGGCATTGATGCCCAGCTCATCTCTCTCCGCCTTCAGAATCAAGGTGGGGAGGATTTCAAGCGGGATCTTGACGTTATAAAATTCCATCAATGCCCGGATGGCCGCAGTTATGATCGCGCTCGACCCACCAAGACCCAGCTGGCGCGGGATATCAGAGGAATACCGGATGGTGAAATTTTTCTTCTCCAGTTGAATATTCTGGCGTTTGCAGTATTCATAGAACTTCTTGATCGTGGCTTTGATCAGCCTGACTCCCCCGTAGAAACCATAAAGCTCCACCCTCTCCACAAGGTCTTGGATATCTTTAAATACCGGGATGTCGTCTTTATGGGATTGGATCATCAATTCGTAGGACTCGTCGAGGAAAACTTTGGCTTCGAAATCTTTGATTGTTATGGCAATGATTTTCCCGAAATAACCATCCGAGGGATTGCCCAGGATTCCGGCTCGCGCGTAAGCTTTTGTTTGTATTGTCATGATAATTAGTAACTTACATCAGATGGAAGCCAGAACTCCTCGTACATAGCCAACCGATTCCGCCACACCGGGGAGTGGATCCTTCCCATCCTTCTCGAATTCAAAAGAGACCGATCCCTTATAATTGAGTTTGATCAAAGTCCTCAAGAACTTGGGGATATCGATAACTCCGTGGCCTATCTCGATGGTCCCTCCTTCCTTTGTCGCGGTTGTCACGTCTTTGATATGCACATCGTGCAGCCGATCGGCAAACTTCAGGGTTGACTCCGAAGGATCGACACCGGCGCGTTGTGTGTGTCCGATGTCGATGCACAGACCGATACGCGGGTCTAGGTTTTTTATCCTGACATAAGCACTTTCAGGGGTCGGATACAGCTTATCGTCAGGGCCGTGATTATGAATGGCCACCTTTATATTATATTTGTTCACCTTTTTGTTCACCTTTTTCAGCAAATCTGGATTCGGCACACCGATAATGATCCTCATGCCGGCTGTCTTGGCATAGTGAAATGCGCGCTCCACCTCATCCTCGGTCTGCATGTAGACCACACCACAGCCATAAAGGTCGAGGCCGGCTGCTTTCGTTTTTTCAGCAACAATTTTGATCTCTTCATCCGAGCTCTCTAAAGGCAGATGAAAGCTTTTAAATGCGATTCGCTCCAGACCCAGCCTTTTGGTCATTTTTAATGTGTCTTCTAAGGAAAATTCCCGGAATGTGTAGGATGCCATTCCCAGGTTCAAGCGGCTCAGCTTTTCTTCGAATTTGATAACTGAAGGATCATTATTCCCTGGATTTTTATCCGAAGCTTTTATCATAGGAGAGAGGGACGCCAACGCCACTGCAATTCCAGCGCTCTTCATGAATTCTCTTCTTGTCGTTTTGCCCATCTTTGTCTCCTTTTATAAGTCTGCCTATTTAAATACTACATTCGTCCTGAGGACTCAACACTTAAATGTTGGGGCGGGGCAGGTTGGCCATCAAAACTGCCGATATTTCCCATTTTAATTAGGGGACACCTTACTTAACCTGAATTATTCATAAACATGATTTTTTAACGGGATTTAATGCTAGATGCACTGAAATCAGGGACATGTACCGATTTTCCGAAATCGGTAACGTGTCCCTTGATTTTAAGCTTGTACATGAATAATTCAAAATAAGCAAACTGTCCCCGAATTAAATATTGTCTCGTCGGAAGAATTGTGTCATCATACTGCGGAGGGAGAAGGATCGTGCATAAATCGTTGGTAAAGTTCCTGACATTGGTTTTGCTTTTTGCTCTTTTCATGTCATGTGAACCACAAAAGAAAACCGAACCCTCGGACCAAACACCGGTTGAGCCCCAGGCTGTCGACACATCTAATTTGAACATCCTCACAAATGAGGAAAAGACCAAAGGATGGATCCTATTGTTCGATGGGATAAGCTTTGAGGGATGGCGAGGACTGGGCCGAGAGGGAATCCCCGAAGGACACTGGATCATCGAAGATGGCACGATAAAAAAAGTCCCAAGTAAAGACGTGCATCTCCAAGAAGATGGTCAGCCGCTCGTTGGAGGGGACCTGATAACTATCCAAACATTCGAAGATTTCGAACTCTCCTTGGAATGGAAAATCAGCCCAGCCGGAAACAGCGGCATAAAATACAATGTGTCTGAGGATATGTCTACTTCTTATCCTCCTCCGAATGCTGCACTCGGATTCGAATACCAAATTCTCGATGACGAAGATCATCCTGATGCCATGGTTGGCGATAGTCACACTGCGGCTGCTCTGTATGATCTAATCGCTCCCAAAGGCAAAAGTCTCAAACCTGTGGGGGAATTCAATACAGTCCGGATCGTCTTCCAGGGAAATCATGGCGAGCACTGGCTCAATGGAGTCAAAGTATTGGAGTACAACTTAGAAATCCCTCAAATGGACGGATTCATCGCAGCCAGCAAATACAAAAACATCGCCGATTTCGCCAAAAAGCGGAAGGGTCATATCGTTCTCCAGGACCATACAGACGCCGTTTGGTTTCGAAACATAAAGATTCGTATCATCGAGCCATAAAGATTTTAATAAAGGGATGGCAAAAATGACGAAAAAAAACATATCGCGACGTAACTTCATCAAGACCGTATCCGCCGGCACAGCTGGCTTGGCCATCGGCCTTCCCGCAGTCAATTACAAACGTGTGTTGGGATCCAACGATCGCATCAGGGTCGGGATAGTCGGATTTTCCGACAGAGCCCGGTACTCACTCATTCCGGCTTTTCAGTGGCATGCTAAGGAGCTCAACTTCGAGATTGTGGCCGTTTCGGATATCTGGAAACAGCGGAGAGAAGAAGGAGTGGCGGTCCTGGAGAAGTTGACAGGGAAAAAAGTCGCTCCGATGCAGAACAACGAAGAGCTGTACGCATCTGGAAAAGTGGATGCCGTAATCATCAGCACGGCAGATTTTCAGCATGCGCTCCACTGCGTCCAGGCTGTCGAAGCCGGCTGTGACGTTTATGTGGAAAAGCCATTTGCCAATACCATGGAGGATGCTCGAGCAGCGCTCAAAACGGTCAAGAGTTCTGATAAAATCGTCCAGATCGGAACCCAACGCCGCAGCGCTCCAAATTACATCAAAGCCAACGAATTCATCCGGTCCGGACGTTTCGGGGATATCGTGGCAGTGGAGATGAGTTGGAATGTGAACCAGCCGGGCCGTTGGCGCCGACCTAAGCTAGTGGCTGACCTCAAGGAACAGGACGTGGACTGGAAGAGATACCTGATGAACAGGCCGTATGAGCCCTGGGATCCGCGAAAATACATCGAATACAGGTTGTTCTGGCCCTATTCCAGCGGCATTCCCGGCCAGTGGATGGTCCACCAGATCGACACAGTGCATTGGTTCACAGATCTACCGAGGCCTCGCAGCGTTGTGGTCAACGGAGGGATATATCTGTGGAAGGATGGACGAAAAAATTTCGACACCCTCACAGCCGTGTTCGATTACGGATCGCTCAAGGATTTAACCAGAGGATTTATGGTGACCTATTCATCGCGGCAGACAAATTCCGCAGGCGGTACAAAGGAACTTTATTTTTCGAACGGCGGCTCCCTGAATCTCGACACCAACATGGTTACGCCCACAGGGGGATTGCCCCAGAGGATGGCCCAAGCCATGGGAATGAAGGAAAACATGCTGGCGGAATTTTCATTGGCCGGAAAGGGAGGCGTGGAGACAGCCGCCAACACCGGATCAGACCCGACAACCCTGGCCCACATGCGGAACTGGATGGAATGTGTTCGATCACGAAAAAAACCCAACGCCGATATTCATGCCGGCTACAACCATTCGGTGGCCCTGTGCATGACGATCGCCGCCATGCACACCGGAAAACGTGTCGCATTCAACGACAGCAAACAAGAAGTCATCATCAGCTAAGAAAAAACCTGTTATATCTTGACCAATTCTTCGATTTTAAAGGAGCGTTCTTGTTCGATGCTGCGGCGGGCGGCGATTCCGATCAGGATAGACAAGGCCCCATCCCTACTGCTGGCTCCCTGACCAAGGAGATCCTCTCCAGGCTTCCGGAAAATGCGGTCCTGCATGATATGATCAGCTCCCCAGTGACCGCTGCCCCCTGAAGTTAAGCCAAAACTCTGGGATTTTCCGAAATTTTGTGTAATCCGGAAATCCGCCATGCTATCTTTCTTCCAGGATTGGCTGTGATAGATCCGTGCATCCAGCCTCCCTTTTGTCCCGTTAAATCCCACAAAATACCCTTCATACGGCATGAAAGCATTCAACGAGTAACTCATGCTCACACGGTTGTGGTACTGCACTTGCACATTCATGGTGTCCCAGATGTTGATCTTTTTCCGGAAAACACAGGCATCACGAATATATCCATCCTCAGACTCCGCATTGACATAAAGATTCATCAAGTGTTTGTTCTGTGTGATATCCCAGAAAAACTCACACGTGCTCTTATGCGGACAATCCCTGCACCTCGCACTCCGGAAAGCTCCGTTATGCCCGTACTTTCAGAGCTCCCCGTATGCATTCACCTCGACAGGCTCGGCCGCAAGCCACCAGTTCATCAAGTCATAATGATGGGTTGCTTTGTGAACCAGCAGCGATCCCGAAAACTGTTTGAATCCATGCCACCGCCGAAAATAGGAAGCTCCATGGTAAACATCCAGGTAATAGTTAAAATCCACGGATGTTACCTCCCCAATTTCCTTGGCCATCAGGATTTCTTTGATCTTAACAGCATCGGGACTGTAACGGTAATTGAAGGTAACGATCAGTTTTTTTCCTGTTTTCTTTTCCGTATCCAGGATGTTCTGACAGAGATTTTCATCTGTGGCCAAAGGTTTTTCGGTGATCACATCACACCCCATCTCCATAGCCAAACAGATGTACTTGGAATGGAAACAATCGGTCGTGGTCACGATCACGGTATCCGGTCTCGTCGAATCGATCATCTGTTTAAAATCCACAAATGTCGGGCATTTGGCCCCCATGTATTGTTTGGCATATTCCAAGCGTTTGGGATTGATATCACACAGTCCGACCATTTCCAGAACATCGCCATAATTTTCGAGCAGGGTTTTCCCCCATGTTCCGCTTCCTCGAATCCCTGTTCCGACCAGGGCCACTTTTAGCTTATTTTCTGTGGATGACCCCCATAGAGGATCGGATCTAAGCAAAGAATGACCGGCCACGCCGAGCGCTGCACAGGCAGATGAGGATATAAATTTGCGGCGGCTGATCTCCTTTTTTTTCTTTGGCATGTTTTTCTCCCTCCGAATGACTCTCAATCTATATAAACATTGCTTTATGCATATGTTTGTCAATAGAATCCTATTCTTATACAAATGTAAATGTCAACGCACTTGAGAAAATTTTACTTTTCCAAAACAATTTTGAAGACAGCCAACTAGAGGACGAGGAAATTATAATGCAATTAGAGAAATAACTTGCCCAATATAAACGCACCTAGAATAACCGTAGCCACTCCCACGATCAATCTTAGTTTTTTACCTTTAAATGTCTTAACTGTATAAGCCGCCAATGGAACGGATAGAATGGCACCCAAAATTAGCGATGGGGAAAGACTCCAATCTACAGTATGATTTGTGAAGCTAAGATAAGTGATTACCCCCACAAGGCAGGTCAAACCTTCTGCCAGAGACGTTATCCCTATGGCATTCTTCGACTTCACTCCAGATAGAATCTGACCGCTTGTAACCAAAGGACCATATCCCCCACCAGTTATTCCTTTGTTAAAAGCGGCTAAAATCCCGATAGAAGAGATTTTTTTCCATGAAA
>CAYPGQ010000011.1:0-78943 GCA_964410125.1 uncultured Eubacteriales bacterium
AAGATTTCCTGGATGACCTCGTCATGGAAGCGAGAGACGCGATGGAAGACACCATTACGCCTGGAAAGCCAAACCATAAGCCAGGCTATTTCTATTAGTATGCAATCAGATGTTGACGATGGAAGGTTAATTTTGACAACCAGAGTCGACTTCTACAGTGAAAAAAAAGCTTTGGCTAAAACAAAAGCGGCTTGGAGATAGGAGGTGAGCAGAGAGGGATATGGTGCAAGCACTCTATGTCAATAAATTTTCTCATTCTAGAACTTCCCTTTTTGTCTTTTTAAACAAATATTTTACTATTGACCTACCGCCTATAGTTGAATGACAAAAATCAAGATCGTCGTTAAATTCCACCTCATCAAAATTAACCGGTTCCTCAAAATGTGTATAACCAAAATCAGCCAGACTGTTAAAAACTGCTTTATTAAAATCAACTCCGTTTTTAAAATTTGCATGTTTGAAATCAGCATGCCTAAAAAAACTCACTTCCGAAAAATCCGGACCTTTGGGAAAATCCGTGTGTCCAAAATTTGCAGTTCTTTTGAATACTGCTTTATCAAATTCAATTTTTCCACAAAAATTAGTGTGTCTGAAGTCCGCATCATGTTCATATAGTGATTCTTCGAAATAAGCATCACCATTAAATTTTGTGTGTTTGAAATCCATATCATCATTAAAGGAAGATTTCGTAAAAACAGCAGATTTATCAAAACTCACATGTCTGAAATCAGCGAATCCATAAAATGCCGTATTTTTAAAACAGACTCTCTTCATAAAATCGGAATGACGGAACGAAAATTCACCGGTAAATTTGCAGCCGTCAAATACGACTTCGTTATAAAAAACAGCCTTATACATTTCCTCTCTACCCTTATGAACGTGACCTACAACATCATCCTTAAATAGACAATTACAAAATTTTACCGGAATTCTTACATGACAAATATAAAGTCTAGGAAAACCCGACCATGGCTTGCCTTTATCCTCAATCACATCTTCAATCGCAGTAAAATCCAGTTTACCTGTTATGGTAATATTCTCATAGTGCACTTCCACACCATTATTGATTTTTTCAATAATATCTCCAGCATTTATCGATGACTGTGAATAAACGAATATAGTGAATAGAGAAAAAAGTGAAATTAAAATTACATACCTTCTCATAACTCCTCCTAAAAATTGGTTTTTTTTGTAGCTATTCATACCGCAGGGCGCTAACCGGATTGGAGCGGGCGGCCTTCCAGGTTTGAATCCAGGTTGTCAACAGCACCACCAAAAGCATGAATAAAGCCGCTATCAGAAAAACAACCGGTGAAAGACGGATCTTATAAGCAAAATTCTGCAGCCACCTGTTCATGACAAATACAGCCGCCGGCCAAGCGATCAGATTGGCCATCAACACCCAACCCACCGACTCACGGGAAAGAAGTATCAAGACACTGAAATCAGACGCGCCGTGAACCTTACGAATTCCGATTTCTTTAGTTCTGCGGCTTATGGTGATCGATGTGAGCCCGAAAACTCCCAGACACGCAACCAGAACCGCCAAAACGGATGAATATCCCACGATTCTATTCCATCTCTTTTCTTTGAGATACTGTGCTCCTATAACCTCATCCAGGAAAGAATAGGAAAAAGGCTTGTCTATCTGTAGTTCTTTCCATGCCGATTGTATGTCCTCAAGCATTCTCGATATCTCAGAAGACGACACACGGATCATCATAAGATCAAACCTGTGGGAGGGACTAAGAATATGAACGGCAGGCTTAATCTCTATTCCTTTTCTATTTGTGTGATAATCGTCAACAATCCCGATGATTGGAAAAAATGTTCCATCTAATTCAATTCTTTGTCCGATTGGATCGGTTATTTCAAATCTCTTTATCAGGGTTTCATTCACAATCACAGAATAAGGATCGGTTTGCATCTCCTGGGAAAAATTTCTTCCCTGGAGAAGATCGATCTCAAGGGTTTTAAAATAATTCTCATCGATACGATTAAACCACACACTTTCATGTTCCTTATATCGATATTTAAATTCATAATAATAACTATCTTTCCCATCTAAAGAAGCAAGAGCTCCTGTAATCCCTTTGATCCCGGAGATGTTGGAAAGGCGGTTTTTCAAGCGGTCATATATTTTTCCATCGATATTATTAACGATGACTATATTATCCTTATTAAATCCAAGATCTTGATTGACCATGAAATTTATCTGCCGCCCCAATACAATGGTCGAAATGATCAGGAAAATAGACAAAGCAAACTGCAGAATCACCAGAAACCGGGTAAAAAAGTTTTTTCCACTGATTTTCATTTTTCCTTTGAATATATCCAGAGGATGAAACCGCGAAAGAACCACTGCCGGGTAGCTGCCCACACTGATTCCTAAGACCAAGGTGAGTAAGATAAGAACACCTACATTAAGGGGAGAAAAAATAGCATCTGTATGCAGAGATTTCATGGTCACGCGGTTGAATGCAGGAAGAAACATGCAGGCTAATCCCACACCTATAATAAAAGACAATCCAGTCAAAACCACTGATTCACTCCAATACTGCTGGATAAGCTGCCGGCGTTCGGCACCTACGACCTTGCGAATCCCGAGTTCAATAAATCGTTTTGAGGCATTTCCGATGGATAGTGTGACAAAATTGATACCGGCAATAAAAAGGATGATGAACGCGATCCCTCCCAAAATATAGACCGGAATCAGGCTCCCGGATTCTGTAGCACCCGGATCAAAATGAATATCTCTCATCCTCTGCAAGCCGAAGGATATGGGATCGATGTTTTCCGCTGCGTTTTTAAACTGCCTGTAGATCTCACGCTCGAAGTTGGCCGCATAATATTTCTTGCCAAATTCAGAATATCTTTTCTCAATAGTCTCTACCGTTTTCCCATCATAGAGCTGGATGTAGGTTTTCCACGACATCCTCAGACTTATCCAGTCTGTCAGTCTGTCCGCTCCCCCGAACAGTCTGATACTTTCAAAATTGATCAACAGATCGAAGGTCACTGTAGAATTAGGGGGAGGATTTTCCGCCACGCCGGATACCACAAAGTCGTTCCTGTTATCGTCCGATATCAAAGTCATAGTCTTTCCAACCGGATCCGTATCCCCGAAATACTTCCTCGCAAAAGACTCGGACAGCACAATGGATGAATAGTCAGATAAGACAGAAGCTGGATGTCCTTGTGCAAGAGGAAAAGAAAACATCTCAAAAAACTCTGCATCGACCATTGTGATCTCCTCCTCTTCAAGGAAATCTTCAGTTTTCACAATGAATTCCTGGGGGAAAACTCTGACATACCGCTTTACCTCAGGAAAATATTCTTTTAGAGCCGGTCCGTGTGGTACATGCACAGCTCCACCCTGCCATTTTACGCTCCCGTCCGGATTGTGAAAGCGGATCAATGGACGGTAAATGGAATGGAGATTCTCATGAAACCGGTCAAAAGAAAGCTCATCATTAACAAACAAAAAAATTAAAATTGTGCAGGCCAATCCCATTGACAGTCCAAAAATATTGATCATCGAATGGGACTTTTGTCTTCTTATATTTCTAACAGTAATTTTTAAATAATTTCTAAACATTAAAAACCTCCAGTAGATTTTGTCCATGATGATTCCTGGGAAAGATTCCAAGACGCGGAACCAGTACCAGGCCTTTGCCCGCCATCTCGGCTTGCAGCCGATCATGTATCGATAGATTTCATCGATATCGTCAGTGAATTCATAAAAGTCTTCTCCCCTTAACAAAAGTCTGAGAAAAAAGTATGGGATAAAAGGGGGCTTCTGTTTTTTTGTATGCAATTACCTGGCCTTCTGCTCAATCGACAGTTCGTCAATACCCTTCCAAAGGGAATTATGCACGCTCTTGATTTTTTCCAAAGCAGAGATACCTTCAGGAGTTAATTCATAATAGTATTTACTCCGTCCTCCTCGTTCTGAAACGGGAGCACTGGAAATCTTATCTAAATATCCTTTGGCCTTCATCTTCTTCAAAGTTTTGTAGATAACTCCAAAGGACCAGTGCCTGCCGATATCTTTAAAGACTTGTTCTCTTATGGTCACGCCGTAGGCGTTGCTTCCCTGTTTATAGACCGCTAATAGTATGATTTCTTCGGCCCTGGATAGGAGTATCATATTCAGCTCCTTTCATTTGTGTGCAAATTGCATTCATACATACTATACGCAAAAAATCTTTAAAAGGTTTACAAAGTTTTCCATCAAGCTTTATTCATACCGTAGTGAATCGACCGGATTGGCTGTAGCGGCTTTGATGGTCTGGTAGCTGACGGTTAAGAGGGCAACGCCAAGGACAGCCAGGCCGGAGAGTACAAAAATCCCTATCCCAAGGCTAACCCTGTAGGCAAAATTCTGGAGCCACCTGTGCATGACAAAGTAGGCAATAGGCCAGGCAATGATATTGGCGAACAAAACGCATTTGGCGAAGTCTTTGGAAAGGAGCCCTGTGATACTCGGAACCGAAGCTCCCAGGACTTTCCTGATCCCAATTTCCTTAGTGTGCTGTTCAGCAGATAAGGTTGAAATGCCTATCAATCCCATACAAGCAATGATGATGGAAAGCAGCATAAAGAAACCGAAGATTTTCCCCATCATTCTTTCGTTTTGGTAGTCTCTGCCGAATATTTCATCGAAAAAATGATAATCAAACTGGTAACTAGGGGCGAATTTTTTCATCGTTCTTTTTATATAATCTATGGTTTTAGGTATATCGACGGGATTTATTTTGATAGAAATGTAGTTGGTAGATCCGGGAGACAGAGCTATAAAGGTTGGAGGTATTGGGTAGTGCAATGGACGCGAGTGAAAGTCTTTCACGACACCCACAATTCTTCCGGTTCTGATGCCCCAGAACCTGAATTCCTCTCCTATCAGCGCCTCCCCCGCGATGACTTTTGCTGCCGTTTCATTAATGAGCACTTCTTTTATCGAATCTGGATGAAAATCTCTTGAAAATTTTCTACCTTCGACAATTTTTATCCCGTAAAGGTCCACAAACTCATGGTCGACCGTATAGACATTGAAAGGTACTGGTTCACCCGTGTTTTTATCCAGCAAATCTATGTTGCCTCTCCAAATGATGGAATTAGGCAGATCTGCCGAGCAGGACACGGCCGTAATATTCGGATTTCTTTTCAATTCTGTTTTAATACTCTCTTCATTTCTCCTGACTTCCTTGTGATACTTAACCTTGCTCAGCACTAATATCTGTTCCCTGTCAAATCCCATATCTTTTTTGTTAATAAAATCGATCTGATGTTTGATGGCGAGTGTGCTTATGATAATAATGATGGCAATCGAGAACTGTGTAACAACCAGAATATTTCTCACCAGGATTCCCTTTGCATTGTACTTTGATGTCCCCTTCAATATGTTAACAGGCCTGAATGAGGATAGGTGAAAAGCCGGATAGCCCCCTCCAACAACTCCGACAAAAACAACGGCAGAAATAATCATAAGGAAATATTTGGCATTTCCCAGTTGACCTAAATTGAACTTGCTTCCCGTGATGCCGCTGAAAACCGGGAGAAATATTATGACCAGAGCAATTGAAACCACAAGAGATAATATCGTGGCTAAAAAAGACTCACCCAGAAACTGCCTGAACAACTGCCTCCTATTTGCTCCCACAGCCTTTCTAATCCCTACCTCTTTAAACCGCTGAAATGACCGGGCCGTCGATAAGTTCCAGTAATTCAAGCAAACAACAACCAGGATCAGTAATGCGATGGACGAATAGATATATATATACTTAATGTCAGAATTATCGCTGTATTGAGTGTTGTCGCTGAGATGGGAATGCAGATGAATGGATGTCAGAGGCTGAAGGAAGTACCTTTCTTTGACATTATCATCCAGTGAAAGACGGAGGTCATACTTATGCAACAAGGCAGGGAGCTTTTGTTCGAGATTATCCGGATCAGCCCCTTTGCCCAAAAGAACATAGGTGTGAGATGAGTCTGCTGCTTGCATAATGCTTTTATCAAGTCGTGTGACTAAATCCATCGTGAGATGCGAATTTTCCGGCATGTCCTTAAAAACGCCTGTAATCTTGTAGGTGTATTGTGTAGCGCCTTCTTGAAGATTCAATATTTTTCCTACAGGATTTTCATTTCCATAATGTTTTCCCGCCAACCGTTCCGACATCACGATGGAATAAGGTTCAGTCAAAGCTTTTTTTGAATTCCCGCTTATAAAAGGAATCGAGAATATTTCAAAGAATTCGGGATCTGCGTAATAAAGATTTTCATAGAGACTCCTTTCACCGATGGCAAAAAATTTTTCGCCGACATGCCACCTGAAAATCCTTGCCGATGAGATAGCTTCGGGAAAATCCTCGACCATGGCCGGTCCCAGAGCATTGTGTATAAATGCTGATCTATCATTTCCCGTACTGCTTCCTCTTTCTCTTATCACGCGGAATATCTTGTCTGCATTTTCATGATACCTGTCAAAACTCAATTCATACTGCACATATAAAGAGATCAAGAAAAAAGCCGCCATGCCTACAGACAGGCCTGCAATATTGATCACCGAATACCCTTTATGTCTTTTGATGTTTCTGACAGCAATTTTTAAATAATTTCTAAACATTAAAAACCTCCAGTAGACTTTATCCATGATGATTCCCGGAAAGGATTCCAAGACGCGGAACCAGTACCAGGCTTTTGCCCGCCATCCCGGCTTGAAGTCGATCATGTATCGATAGACTTCGTCGATATCGTCGGTAAATTCATAAAAATCCTCTCCCTTAAGCAGAAGCTTAAGAAACAAGTAAGGGATAAATGGGGGATTTTGTTTCTTTGCTTGCATCTACCTGGCTTTTTATTCAATCGATAGTTTTTTAATTCCATTCCAAAGGGAAAAATGCACGCTTTTGATCTTTTCCAACGCAGAGGTGCCTTCGGGAGTTAATTCGTAATAGTATTTACTCCGTCCTCCGCGTTCTGAAACAGGAGCACTCGATATCTTTTTGACATATCCTTTGGCCTTCATCTTCTTCAGAGTTTTGTAAATGACTCCAAAGGACCAATGTCTTCTGATATCTTTATAAATTTGTTCCCTTATGGTCACTCCATAAGCGTTGCCTCTCTGTTTATAAACCGCTAATAAAATGATTTCTTCGGCCCTGGATAAGAGTATCATATACAGCTCCTTTAATTTATGTGCAAATTGCATTCATATATATTATACGCTAAAAATCCCAAAATGTTTACAAATTTTTTTATAAATACCAGAAAATTCCATTAGGCTATCGATCCATGCGGGATCTGCCTCAGAATAAATAAAAAAAACACAACATTTTCTGGAAATCTGTAACCTTTTTTTATTCTTAAAGTATATTTATTTAGATGATCAGAAAAAATAGAATCAAACCCATGGAATTTTTGCATCACCCTCCTAAATCGGCTAAGTTCCTTTTGAGAATTTTATCTTCCCGGGAAAAGTATGACGCCTATATTGGGGACATCGAAGAGATCTTCTTTGAGCGAATAAATCATTTCGGAGTAAAAATGGCAAAACGATGGTACTGGTGGGAGGTTATCAAAGCCATTCCCAGGTTTCTCACAGAATCCATTCGTTGGAGGACAATTATGTTTAAAAATTATCTAAAAGTCGCTATACGGATTATCGGAAGACATAAAGGATATTCCCTGATCAATATGGCAGGTCTTGCGGTCGGTCTGGCGGCTTTCATTCTAATAGCCTTATATGTTCAATATGAGTTGAGTTTTGATAAATATCATGAAAAATCCAATCGAATATACAGAGTTGTAAGACCAGGACGTGCAGTAACTCCTCCACCCTTAGGTCCGACATTGATGCAGGAATTTCCCGAAGTTCTCTCCGCTGCCCGAATTATAATGAGCCAAAATGTTTTAGTTTCTCCCGGGGAAGAACATTTCCTTGAAGATAAAGTCTATTGGGTGGATCCCGAGACCTTCGAAATATTTTCAATTCCCTTTATGAAGGGTGATCCCAAAACAGCACTGAATGATCCCTCCGCCATATTGTTGTCCGCAGGCACAGCAGTGAAATATTTCGGGAGTAACGATCCGATGGGTAAAGTCCTAAGGATTGGGGAACGTCATGTTTACAAAGTGTCGGGTATCTTTCTAGACATGCCTGCCAATTCTCATTTTGTGATGGATGTTGTCCTTCCTTTAACGAGTTACTTCCAAATAACGAGTAATGACATGACAAGTTGGTACAAGAATTATATTTACACCTATTTTCTACTGCATGAGGGAGTCGATCCGGATTCGCTGGAAAATAAATTCCCCGCGCTTTTAAAGAAATTCAAATACAAAGGATCTGAAATTGAAAACCGTGATATTCCGACCTGGTCAGCACAGCCCCTGAGCAAAATCCATCTTCACTCCCATCTTCGCCAGGAAATTGAGGCGAACAATGATGTGAAATATATCCTGCTTTTTTCATCTATTGCTTTTCTGATTCTTTTTATCGCGTGCGTTAACTACATGAATCTGGCTACCGCCCGATCAGTACAGCGCGGCAAAGAAGTAGGCATGAGGAAGGTTGTGGGCGCACGGCGAAGCCAATTAGTGAAACAATTTTTAGGAGAATCAACAGCCTTGACACTCCTTGCCATGGTAATATCCATCATTATTGTCCTGTTAGCCTTACCGGCTTTTAACCGCTTGGTGGAAAGACAGCTCAGTTTAAATCCTGCCACCAATCCGCAACTGCTTTTGGGACTTGTCGTTATTATCATCTTTGTCGGGCTATTTGCCGGCAGCTATCCGTCTATGGTTATTTCCGGTTTCAGACCGATATCAGTTCTCAGTGGAGCATACATAAGAAGCTCCAAAGGATCGGGTCTGCGAAATATTCTTGTTTTAAGCCAGTTCTCAATTACCATCATTCTTATCGTCTGCACCTTAACCGTCAAGAAGCAGTTGAATTTTGTGAAGAATACGGATGTGGGCTACAGCAAAGAGCAAATTATCACGTTAAGCGTTCGTGACAAGGCCGTTCGCCAGAATATTCAAACAATAAAAACAGAATTAATGCGATATTCAGATGTTACGGCCGTTGCAACTTCGGACAACTTGCCCAACAATATTGACAATTTCACACACCCCGATTGGCTTAACACGGATCCTGATGCGGATATCCCTATTTATTATAATACGGCAGACTATGATTTTATTCGTCTCTTTGACATGAAAATTGTCGAAGGAAGAAATTTCTCCATGGATTTTCCTTCGGATAAAAAAGGGGCGTTCTTGGTCAATGAAGCTGCCGTCAAGGCTGCCGGGTGGGAATCGCCCATCGGCCGGGAAATCGTTCACTGGAGAGGTGACACCGGAAAAATCGTTGGGATTATGGAAGATTTTCATTTACATTCTTTTCACCGTCCGATTGATCCGCTCTATATCTTTCTAGATGAAAATGACTTTTCTTATATCTCGGTTAAAACAAAGTCAGCCAACATTCCTGCAACTATCGATTACGTGAAAGGTGTAATGAAAAAATTTTCACCGAAATATCCCTTTGTATACTCTTTTTTTGATGATTTGTTCGAAAAAGCCTATCAAACGGAACAAAGAATGTTTGCGATTTTTGGATCTTTTGCCGTCCTGGCAATTATAATTGCCTGCCTGGGGCTATTCGGACTCACCTCGTTCGCGACAGAACAGCAGACAAAGGAAATAGGAATAAGAAAGGTTTTGGGAGCTTCAATCGGAGGAATAATTACACAATTAATGAGCAACTTCCTTAAATGGGTCATTGTAGGCAATTTAATCGCCTGGCCGATTGCTTATTTTGCTATGACTAAATGGCTGCAGAATTTTGCCTACCGGACTGGCATCGGGATATGGACCTTTGTCGTGCCGGCGGCTCTCGTTTTTATCATTGCATTGTGCACAACAAGCTACCAATCCATCAAAGCCGCAATGGCAAATCCGGTTGACTCACTGAGATATGAATGAATGATTTGCGCCTTTGTCACTAATTGTGTTACCAGCAGGTGCCGTTGGCAGATTACCGCCCGCGTACCATAAATAAAAGCTCTAAGAACCTTTCTGAGGCCGACTTCTTTCGTTTCATGCTGGTCTGTGAAAGATGTCAGAGCGAACGATACAAGACAGGTAATTTGTGTCGATAGCAGCGTAAAAGTGGGATACCTCACAATACGTGCAATATTTTTTTCTTGACATATGAATGGAAATTCAATATAAATATATGTATGGAATATCAATTCATTTAAAGGATGGTCAATGATTGGATTAACTTTTAATGAAATGTTGATTTTAAATACCATATGGCGTCTTAAAGAAAACACTTACGGAGCAGAGATTAGAAGATATGTTTCAGAAATGACACATAAAAATTGGAATTATGGAACCATGTACTGCATCCTTGATCAGCTGGTAAAAAAAAGAATTATCAAACGAATCGTAGGTGATCCTGCCCCTGTTCGCGGGGGAAGGAAGAAAATTTTTTATAAAATCACGCCTGTTGGGAAAAAGGCTCTCGAGGAAGCATTTGAAATCAATAAGGCCTTATGGGAAGGCTTTTCTGTTCCTGAACTTGAGGAAGTCTAGTTATTATGAATAACAAGCCAATACTTCCCCCAAAGCTGGCTGCTTGGATTCTTCACCATATAGCTGTGCCAGAAGAAAGATTCCCCATCGTCCAAGATCTGGATGAAGACTTCAGCGTATATGTTTCCCTTGAAGGAAGATCTAAAGCCCGACTCATGTACTGGCATAACGTCTTCAAAACTGTTTTTATTATTTTTTGTTACAAGATTTACTGGAGGATTGTTATGTTGAATAATTATCTCAAGATTACCTTAAGAAAAATAAAAAGGCAAAAAGGATTTTCCCTGATCAACACAGCGGGGCTGGCCATCGGGATTGCATGCTGCATTCTCATTCTTCAGTACATCAGGTATGAATTCAGTTTTGACAAGTTTCATGAGAACTCCATGTCCATTTATCGAGTTGTCCAAAAAAAAGAGGGAAAAATCTATCAAGGAACGGATACATTCAACTCAGTCCCGGCGATCCTTGCTCCTTCTGTAAGGAGTGATTTTCCAGAAGATGCAAAAGTAACAATAGTTAGAAATTATGACAGACAGGTTAGATACAAGAATAGACAATTTTATGAAAAACGTTTCCTGTATGTAGAAACTCAATTTTTAGAGATTTTTTCATTTCCTGTTGTTAGGGGAGATACGAAGACTGCTCTTAAAGAACCATATACTGTTATGATTACCAGGAATATGGCTCAAAAGTACTTTGGAGAAGAAGATCCTGTGGATAAAACCATTAATATCAATAATGAGCAGGATTACAGGATTACCGGCATCCTGGAGAATGTGCCGGATAACTCACACCTTAAATTTGATTTTCTAGCCTCATTCAGCACTTTGCTCAGTACCTGGGGCCAAAATCAACTCACCAGCTGGCAAAACAGTTCAGTATGGACCTACATCCAATTGGCTAAAAATCATAATCCCCAAAAATTTAATAGCCAATTAGAAAAATATAAAACCGTTGGATTTTCGGGCCATCCGGCCAGCTTCCATCTGCAGCCTTTAACTGATATACATCTGGGTCAAAAAGTTGCTTTTGATTTGCCAGGAAAAGGAGATATAAGGTACATTTATCTTTATTCTGCTATTACCCTGTTTATTCTGCTCATTGCCTGTTTTAATTATATGAATCTTTCTATCGCGCGCTCTTTTACTAGAGGTAAGGAAATAGGCATCAGGAAAGTTGTCGGAGCGAAACGTAAAAGCATCATTTTCCAATTCTTGGGCGAATCTCTTGTATTGTCCCTATCCTCACTTGTGCTGGCACTTTTACTTGTTCGACTTGCTCTCCCCGTATTCAATTATCTAACAGAAAGAAATATTCAATTCGATCTTTCAACAGATATCGCTTCTATATTTTACTTGATAGGTCTTGGCATATTTGCCGGTCTAATTGCAGGAATTTATCCTGCGATGTTCTTGTCTTCTTTTAAAACGGCCAGAGTTTTGAAAGGACGTACCAAATCCATTTCAAAAAGCTCAACTTTCCTACGAAATGCGTTGATAATCGTTCAATTTACGGTCTCTATTTGTCTAATCATCTGCGCTTTGGTTATCAATCACCAACTCCACTATATAAAAAATACAAAGCTCGGTTTGGATAAGGAGTCCATAATCACCATTCCGATGCCAAATGAAAGAATGTGGAAGAAATACAATGTATTTAAGAGCGAAGTCAGCCAGCAAGCAAACATCCTGGATATTACGGCCTCGAAAAGCCTGCCTACAGAGGTTGATAACACGGCACAAATAAGGCTGGGAGGCCAAAACCAAGGAGAAATGCTCAGAGTTTGGGTAAACTGGGTGGATTTTAATTTTATAGATTTCTACAAGATTAAAATTATCCGGGGGAGAAATTTCATCAGAGACTCTCCTCAAGATTTAAAAGATGCCTATATTATAAATGAGACCGCTGCCAGAGCCATAGGGTTCGAAAAGGCTGTAGGGGAAAAATTCAAAACCGGGAGAACAGGAGGGCAAATTATCGGAATCGTTGAAGATTTTCATTTTGCGCCTTTGCACTCCAAAATCGAACCTCTTTCACTTAAACTCGATCCTGGCTATCTAAAAGTTCTAAGCGTGAGAACTAATTCTCTCGACATTTCCAATACCTTGACCTTTATCCAAAACAAATGGAAAAAAGTATTTCCCGATTTCCCGTTCGTCTTTTCATTTTTGGACAAAAGAATGGAAAACATGTACAAGACAGAAATGAAATTGGGGCAGTCATTCAACTATTTCACAGCGATCGCCATTCTCCTCTCCTGCCTCGGATTGTTAGGGCTGGCCTCTTACATGGCTGAAAAGAAAACCAAAGAAATTGGTATCAGAAAGGTCCTCGGCGCAACCGTACCAAATATTCTCCTCCTCCTGACAAAGGAATTCACAAGATTCGTGTTTCTGGCCAATATTATCGCCTGGCCTGTTGCCTATTTTTTGATGAACAAATGGCTCCAGAATTTTGCCTATCGTGTCAACATAGGTTTGTGGATATTTGTTATTTCAGCGTTTCTTGCGCTCTTCATGGCGCTTCTTACAATCAGCTATCAGTCCATAAAAGCCGCCACAGCCAATCCGGTTGATTCGCTGCGGTATGAGTAAGATTTGTCTCTGCGAAAATCTCCTTCAACAGAGCCACTTTTTATTGAATCACTGCATTTAGACTTATATCAAGCAACCTCTTGACTTGAATTCCGTCTATACTGTATGATATGCTTAAATAATGTTAGACAAATAAATGGAGTTGAATCATGAGCATGCTTTCGCGAACAGATGAAATGATACTGTTGGCAGTCTGGCGGCTCGAGGACAACGCATACGGAGTCACCATAGCCGAAATGCTAACCCAGACATCCGAAAAGAAATGGGTATTGGGCGCGGTCTATGTTCCACTCGAGCGGCTGGAGAAGAAAGGATACTTGAGCTCCTGCCTCGGAAAATCCACAAAAAAGCGCGGCGGCCGGAGCAAAAGACTGTACAAACTCACCAAAGACGGCCTCGATATCTTGATAAAAACCAAAACCCAGGAACAATCGATCTGGGCGGATATTTCCATCTCCAGCCTGGAAAAAGGCTATGACACAAAAAACTAAAGAGCCCCAGCCTTCCTGGCTCTGCAAATGGCTGGTCAAGAGGATCTTCAGAGATGAAGGAGAGGCAAAACTCGGTGACTTTATGGAAATATACAGCACTTTTACAGAGGAGAAAGGGAGGTTTCAAGCCAAAGTACAGTTCTGGGGGTATCTGATTCGGTCAATACCTGACTATCTCAAAGATAAAAGCTACATAGGGGGAACCATGTTTAAAAATTACATAAAAAATGCTTTGCGCAACATTAAAAGGCATAGAGGCTATTCATTCATTAACATTTTCGGGACGGCTGTAGGAATTGCCTGCAGTATAATAGTGTTGCTTTATGTGTTTGATGAGCTAAGTTATGATAAATATCACAAGAATGCAGACCGGATTTACCGGGTTCGGGTAAGGTACACACTGGATGGTGAAATTTCCACCGATACTACGTATTCACCCGAATTACTTGCTTCAACCCTGCAGAATGAATTCCCAGAAATTGAGGCAGCAGCCAGGTTTACAAATTATGGATTTCCGGTGTTCCGGTACCGGGATAAAGTATTCAGCGAGGAAAAAGTATTCAGAGCAGATAATTCCATTTTTGATATCTTTTCTTTTGAATTTATATCGGGAGATCCGGAAAAAGCCTTGATTGATCCGCATTCCATTGTGTTAACCCAATCCTCTGCCAAAAAATATTTTGGAAAAGAGAATCCCATCGGCAAAGTCATAAATGCAGATAAAAGACGGGATCTGACAGTCACTGCTGTCATCAAGGATATTCCCAGAAAATCCCACTTCCATTTTGATTTTCTGATATTTTTGCCCAAAGCAGATCCACAGGCAAACTGGCTGAACCTTCCAAACAGGACCTATGTGTTACTGAAAAAAAATGCAACGATGCAGGATCTAGCCGGAAAACTCGAGCTAACCGTTTCAAAGTACCTGGCTCCCTTTATAGAGAAATCAGATAATATGCCCTGGGATCAATGGACAGCATCAGGAAACAAAGCAGAATACCTGCCTCAGGCTCTGACCCGGATACATCTGCACTCCAATATCGGGGGTGAATTTGAATCCAATGGAAACATCACCAGTATATATTTTATCAGTCTGATTGGAATGGCTCTGTTGATTATTGCGTGCATTAATTATATTAACCTTGAAACGGCAAGGGCCTCAAAAAGATTTCGTGAGATCGGTATGAGGAAAACCCTTGGCGCCAAACCTTCTCAGATTGCATTTTGTGTTCTAACCGAGTCCATGCTCATGTCATTTTTCTCATTTACATTTGCGCTAGTACTGGTAAAAACTCTCTTGCCTGTTTTCAATAATTTATTTGGAAAATCTCTGGTTCTGTCTTTGTCGGATCAGGTGGCTTTATTGCCGGTAATCTTTGCTTCAATGTTTTTTATTGGATTGGTAACTGGTTTGTATCCTTCGATAGCGCTCATGAAAGTCAAAACATCAAGGGTGCTAAAAGGATTCAAATCTTCAGGGAAAAATAGGTCTTATTTAAGAAACGTCTTGGTGGTGTTCCAGTTTGCTGCTTCAATTTTCATCATCATTGCAACCTGGATCGTACTCAGCCAAATCAAATACAGTCTGAATATGAAACTGGGTTTTAATAAAGATCAGCTTATGGTTATTCATAAAGTTGATGATATTGCTCAAAGCAGAAAAACCTTTAAGCAAAATTTGTTGACCTTGCCCGGTGTACTTGAGGTTACAAACTCCTCAACCGTCCCGGGGAAAGGAATAAGCAAGAGCTACCATCGATTGTACGGAGGAGATATAAACAGCAATCTACTCCTGAGTCAAATATATGCTGATTACGATTTACTGAACACTTATCAGATTAACCTGTTGGAAGGAAGGGACTTTTCCAAAGATTTTGGAAGAGAAATGGACGCGGTGATTCTAAATCAAACAGCAGTTAAAGTCTGGAGCTTGGATGACCCTGTTGGCAAGCATATTACTCCTATAGGATCAGGATTAGATCGCAAACTTAAGGTTATAGGAGTGGTTGAAGATTTCCATTTCAATTCTGCTCATGAATCAGTTCAACCTTTAAAAATAGGACTGTTCAGTGAAAATGGGTATGGTAGATATCTTACGGTAAGGGTGAATCCACAAAATATTCAAAATACAATCAAGAAAATGGAAAAACAATGGCAAGTTTTTGCGGGGAAACAAGCCTTTGAATACAGCTTTGTTGATACTCAGTTTGAAGCGCTTTATAACTCAGAAAAAGAACTCGGACGTTTGTTCTCTGTTTTTGCTATTCTGGCTGTATTTATCGCCTGCCTCGGACTTCTGGGACTGGCTACCTTTTCTATCAGTCAAAGGACAAAGGAGATCGGTATCCGTAAAATATTAGGCGCTTCTGTGCCCGGTTTATCAGTGCTGCTGCTTAAAGAATTGCTGCGTTGGGTACTTATAGCTGCCTGCATTGCCTGGCCGCTGGCATACTTGATTATGAAAAAGTGGTTGTCTGGCTTTGCCTATCGCACATCTATGACTATGTGGACCTTTTTGGGATCAGCTGTAGTTGTGCTGATCATTGCTGTAATTACAGCGAGCTACCAGACCATAAAAGCCGCCACAGCCAACCCGGTCGATTCGCTGCGGTATGAGTGAAAAATAACTTTTCTGCCAACCTTTTTCCAGCTCTGAGCGTCTAATATATTAGAATCCAATAAAACTGAGAGGAAGAATGAATATCATAACCCGGCTGGAAGAAGCCATCCTCATCGCCGTATGGAGACTCGAGGATAACGCCTACGGCGTAACCATCAACAAACACGTCTCCCAATCGTTAAAAAAGAACTACTCCATGGGCGCTCTGTATTTCTCTCTGGATCAGCTCCTGAGAAAGGGCTATGTCAGCAAAACCATAAAACAGTTCTATCATGAAAAAGGCGGACGCAGCCGCACGTATTACAGCCTGACAAAGGATGGGAAAAAGGCCCTTCAAGAGGTCAAAGCCTACCAGAAATCACTCTGGGAAGGCATTCCGGAGATAGCATTTGACGTGAAAAAATCCAAATGAAAAGGAGAAAAGAGGCGCCGCCTGCTTTAGCGGCCTGGATATTATCAAAAATTACACGCGGTGAAGACCGCCTCTCGATCCGGAGCGACTTTTCCGAGATCTATGAAGAACTGGCTGCTGAGGAAGGAACCTTGAAAGCAAAAAGATGGTATTGGATTCAAGTGCTGAGGTCTATTCCCATGTTTTTATTAAATCATTTTTTCTGGAGTGCGGAAATGATCAAAAATTATTTGAAGGTCGCTTTTAGAAACATTAAAAGAAATAAAATATTTTCCTTTATCAATATCTCGGGTCTTGCCATTGGAATGGCATGCTGTCTTTTGTTGATGCTGTTCATAAGTTACGAACTCAGCTTTGACAAGTACCATGAAAACGCTAAAAACATCTACAGAGCGGCCATTAAACACAGTCAATCCTTAATGGGGACTCAAATGTTGAACGTAACCCCGGGAATTTTGGCCCCTTTTCTGAGAGAAGAATGCCCGGAAGTGAAAACCGCAACAAAAATCAAAAGCTGGGGCGGCATGATACAGTATGGGGATAAACAATTTGATGATGACCGTTTTTTCTTTGCAGACTCCGAATTTTTTGAAGTCTTCACTTTCCCTTTAATCAAGGGAAATAAAAAAACGGCTTTGAAGGATCCCTACTCAGTCCTCCTCACACAAGATGCCGCCAAAAAGTACTTCGGAGATGAAAATCCCTTAGGAAAGGTCCTGTTTGTGGACAATAAACATGAATATACCATAAAAGGAGTGATCCAAAACGTTCCCCGGAATTCTCATTTCACCTTTGATATCCTTGCTTCAATGGTTACTCTGGAGAGCCTAAAAGGGCAAAAGCATCTCTCTGGATGGAACAATTATAAAACCTATCTTATGCTGCAAAAAGGCGCGGATGCTGATGAACTGTTAAAAAAAATGCAGCAGATTATCGACAGAACAGAAATGAAGGATAAATTCATACTGCAGCCTCTTACGGACATCCATCTTTATGGAAATTATGTTTTTGAGCTGGAACCAAATGGAGATATCCGATACATTTATCTTTTATCCGCCACTACGTTTTTGCTCATGCTTATTGCCTGCTTCAATTTCATCAACCTTTCAACGTCCAGATCGGTCTATCGGGCAAAGGAAGTAGGAATGCGCAAGGTCATTGGAGCGACCAGAGCTCAACTGATCAAACAGCTTTTGGGAGAATCTCTCGTCATCTCGATCATTGCATTCCTTATTTCACTGACACTGGTCAAGCTTCTCCTCCCCTGGTTCCGCGGGTATATGGACCGGGAATTGAAATTCATGTTTTTTACAGATATCCAGCTGCTTTTGGCACTGATCGCTCTCGTGCTCATAGTCGGCTTGATCGCAGGCAGCTATCCCGCTTTTTTCCTGTCCAGGTTTCGACCGATAACTGTATTTACAGGAATCCTCAGGCCCGGTTCAAAAAGGACAAATCTTTTCCGGAATTCCCTGGTTGTGGTGCAGCTTGTCATTACTATTACCCTTATCACATGCACATATGTTATTTTGGGTCAGCTCCGCTACATCCATAAGAAAGACCTTGGATTTAAAAAAACGCACATCATTACGGCTTATATAAGAGACCCAAATCTTCAGAATAGCGTCGAACCGTTCCTTACTGAGCTCAGAAGTCACCCTCAGATTGTTGACATCACCTTATCGAACCAACTGCCTTACCTGATCATGAATGCGAATCCGGACACACGGTGGGAAGGCATGGAAGCAGGCACAGAACAACAAATGTTCGAAATACATGTCGATAATAACTTCATCGATTTTTACGACCTGAACGTCATACAGGGAAGAAAATTTTCCAGGGAATTCAGAAAAGATGCAGAAGAAGCTTGTATACTCAACCAGACAGCTGCACGCATGACTGGCTGGGATGATCCGCTCAACAAAAGATACAATGAGGGCAAGGTCATAGGAGTGATCAAAGATTTCCACTTTGCCCCATTGAATGTGAAAGTCGCCCCCCTCTGTCTCAGGTTGAACCGCGATCCCGGCGAATGGCTTTCCATTAAAATCACTTCCCACGACATCCCTAAATCACTTGCTGTTATTAAACACATAGGGGAAAAATACTCTCTGGAGTATCCCTTTGTTTATTCCTTTCTGGATGAGCGGATAGATAGGTTGTACAGGGCCCAGCAGAAATTAGGACAAAGCCTCACCTATTTTTCAGCCATTTTGATATTTGTTGCCTGCCTTGGATTGATTGGATTAGCGTCCTATACTGCCGAACAAAAGACCAGGGAAATCGGAATAAGAAAAGTTCTGGGAGCCTCTGCAGGAAGCATACTCAGCCTCTTATGGAAAAAATATATAAGATGGTTGATTCTTGCCAGCTTCATCGCATGGCCTCTGGCCTATTACATGATGCAAAAATGGCTCCAGAATAACTTCGTCTACCGGACAAAAATCGGAATCATAACTTTTATCTTTTCCGCTGCTGCAGCCTTTGCAATCACTCTTATTTCCGTCGGATTTCAAACCATCAAATCCGCCACAGCTAATCCGGTCGACTCCCTCCGGTACGAGTGAATAACTGATTTTATTTGCAATCCGGAGAAAATTTTCCTTGACAAATCAATTTATTTTCTCTATTATCCAGAGATAATGAGAAAAACAAACATGAAATTCCTCACAAGGCCTGAAGAATTGATCCTCCTGGCTGTCTGGAGGCTTAAAGACAAGGCCTACTGCGTCCCCATTAAAAAACTGCTGGTCCAGTACACCGGCCGTGACTGGTCCTTCGGAGCTGTTTATGACCCTCTGGACCGATTGGAAAGGAAAGGACTGCTGGAGTCCTATCTCAGTGATCCGACAGCTAAAAGAGGGGGAAAAAGAAAAAGGGTTTACAAACTGACTCCCGGCGGGATTATGTCTTTAATAGAAATCAAGACCTTAACGGATGAGGTCTGGGACGGGATTCCTCTTAAGGCTCTGAAGGAAGAACTGTGACCTCAAAAAAAGCCAACCCTCCTTCGAAACTGGCGGAATGGATACTGCGCCGCATCTATCCGGATAAAGGAGAGTTCACTTCTGTGGGTGATTTTCAAGAGGAATATCATGAGGTTTATCAATCCGAAGGTTCTTTCAGAGCCCGTCTCTGGTACTGGAAACAAATCATCAAGTCTATCCCAAGCTTTATACGGAATAAAATTCATTGGAGCCTGATCATGATCCATAATTATCTGAAAGTGGCATTTAGGAATATCAAAAGACACAAAGGATATTCTTTTATCAATATTGCCGGGCTTGCGATCGGTATGGCCTGCACGATACTTATTTCTTTCTACATACTGGATGAAGTTAGCTATGATAAGTATCATGAAAAGACTGACAGTATATATAGACTGGTTCAGATTCTTGATCCAGGTCAAGAAGATGAATATGAGACTATCGTACAATCGGCACTTTATGCGCCCCTCCTATTAGAAGAGATACCGGAGGTCAAGAACGCTGCGAGAATCTATGCCCCTAAAATCTGGGGAAGGAGTGTGCTGATTGACTATAAGGACAAATCATTCTATACCCAAGAGTTAATTTTTGCCGATGCCTCTCTTTTTAAAATGTTTAGTTTTCCTTTTGCTCATGGGAATCCTGAAACGGTATTTCTTGATCCTCAATCAATTGTGATCACCGAAAATGTTGCTGAGAAATATTTTGAGGGCGAAGACCCCATGGGCAAAGTAATCACTTATGATAATCAACACCAATTCAAGGTGACCGGTGTTTTAAAAAATATTCCCCGGAATTCGCATTTCAGGTTTGATTTTGTCGTTCCAATGGAAAGCTACCCAATGGTTATGCAAGAGCGGCTCGAGAAGTGGACCAACAGTGCGTTCCCCACCTATGTAGAACTCCCTAAAAATTATGACATCACTGCACTACAAGAAAAAATTCCAACTCTTATAAAGTCACACCGGGGTAAAAGCGTCGATACCGAATTCTGGTTTCAACCACTTACCCGCATTCACCTCCATTCCCATCTCAGTGATGAACTGGGGACCAACAGCGATATCCGATATGTTTATATTTTTATTGTTATCGCTCTTTTTGTATTAAGCATTGCCTGTATGAATTTTATAAACCTTTCCACAGCCAGGGCCACCCATCGGGCCAGGGAAGTGGGTATACGTAAAATGGTGGGAGCCAACCGGGCTAAACTGATCAAACAGTTCCTCTTTGAATCCATAATCATCTGCCTGATAGCACTCGCCGCCTCCCTCTTCCTTGTCTGGGTATTCCTGCCATCTTTTACCAAAATATTCAACGTACAGATAGATTTTAGTTTCATTAATCCCTATTCTTACATGGCCATTTTAACTATCATTACCCTATTTACCGGCTTTCTTTCCGGCATTTTTCCGGCATTTTTTCTCTCCTCCTTCAACCTGACTTCAGTCTTAAAAGGACATTTTCTCACAGGAAAGCGAGGGAAAAATATGCTGCGAAAATGGCTCGTTGTGGCTCAATTTGCGATCTCTACCATATTGGTCATTTGCACCGGTATTATTTATGACCAATTGAACTATATCCAAAAAAGCGACCTTGGATTCAATAAGGAGTCGGTGGTGGTGATCCCCACCCGCAGGGACGAAGAAGTCATATCCAAAGCAGGAGTACTTAAAACCACATTTGAAAAGGATTCCGGTGTTCTTAACGTTACCGCATCTTCACAAACTCCCGGTATAAAAATGTTTGGCCGGTATGCTCAGACCGAAGGGGATGCCAAAGACAAATGGAAATCCGTAAAATCACTTTGGGTAGATCATGACTTTATCAAAACCTATGAGCTCTCTCTCCTGGCAGGCCGGTCCTTTTCAAAAGAATTTGGTACTGATGCGGAAAAATCCTTCATTCTAAATGAAACCGCGGTAAAAATGTTCGGTTTTTCTTCCCCGGAAAACTCCATCGGCAAACGAATTGATCTGAACTATGGCCGGAAAATCGGTACGATAATCGGCGTGACCAGGGATTTCAATTTTCTATCCCTTCACAGTAAGATCGAACCTATCATCATGCACATCAATCCCGACCGCTTTTATTACATTTCCGCCAGGATAAACAACCAGAATGTTCAGGCAACCCTGGATTACCTGGAGAGAAAATGGAGAGAAATCTTACCTCAGCGGCCATTTGATTATTTTTTCCTGGAACGGGATTATTCAGAACAATATCATTCGGACCAATCTTTCGGAACCCTGTTGAGCTATTTTAGTTTTATCGCTATCTTTATCTCCTGTCTCGGATTATTCGGTCTGATATCCTATTCTGTTGAAAGACGCACAAAGGAAATCGGAATCCGCAAGGTTCTCGGCGCTTCAATCTCAAAGGTTTTTTATCTCATTGCTAAAGAATTTATGTATGCCATAGGCATCGCGGCTGTTATTGCATGGCCAGCAGCCTATTTTGTTATGGCCAAGTGGCTGCAGAGCTTTGCGTACCGGATTAGCATCGGGCTAAGGGCGTTTATTTTTTCAGCAGTTCTGGCTTTGATTGTTGCGCTGCTCACTGTCAGCTATCAGGCCATCAAAGCCGCCACAGCCAATCCCGCGGATTCGCTGCGGTATGAGTGAGAGATTATTGTACACAGAAAAACCACTTCAAATCCTCGAGCAGGTGTTTACTGAAACGAAACAGAAATAAACCCTCAGGATAAGGGATGAAGATCTGTGAGCAGATTCAATATGGATACGGCTCGGATTTTTTTATGCATGCGAAAGCTTTCCTCTCCGGCATGAATAATATCCAAACGCTGAAGATTTAAATCATTAAGAGACACCCTCATTGAAGGAGTGATCTTCGGCGAACTTGTTCGTTTGATTTCGAAGCCCAATCGCTTTCGTCCTCTTACAATGAGCAGGTCCAGTTCAGCTCCGCTATGGGTGGCCCAAAAAAAACATTCGTCTGTTGAAGCTCCCAGTCGTCTTATGACTTGCTCCAAAACAAAACCTTCCCATGATGCACCTACTTTTGGATGGCCTTCCAAATCCTTTGATGATCTTAAATTAAGAAGAGAATGAAGGATACCGCTGTCCTTTAAATAGACTTTAGGTGCCTTGACCTGTCGTTTTTTTATGTTTTCATGCCACGGCGGAAACTGGCGGACCACGAGTGTCGAAGACAAAAGGTCGAGATAATTCCGGACCGTCGTGTCAGCAACACCAAAAGATCGAGCAAACTCTGAAGCATTCCATGTTTGACCATGATAATGAGCCAGCATTGTCCAGAAGCGACGCAGTGTAGCAGATCGAATTGTAATTCCCAATTGAGGTAAATCCCTTTCCAAAAAGGTGCGGATGAATCCTCGCCTCCACTCAAAACTATCATCATGAGTGCTGGCCAAGTAGGACCTTGGAAATCCTCCTCTCAACCAGAGTCTTTTGTGATTGGAAATATTGGCTTCATCCAATGAGAATCCGTTCAATTCATGATAATATATACGCCCAGCGAGAGACTCTGCGCTTTGACGAAGCAGTTCTGGTGATGCACTCCCAAGGATTAGGAACCTTGCAGGTCGTCGAGGACGGTCGGCTAAAACCCGGAGAACAGGAAAAAGATCTGGATAATGTTGAATTTCATCTATAACAACCAGCTCTCTCAGTTCTTTCAGCACAAGCATAGGATCGTAAAGCCTGGAAAAATCCTCCGGGTTTTCCAGATCAAAGTATGAATAAGGTCCTCTTTCTTTATCGCTAATCATGCGTGCTAAGGTGGTCTTCCCCACCTGGCGGGCTCCCACTATGCCCACAATGGGATATTTTCGGAGCAATTCTTGAATGGTTTGGAGCTCTTTTTCGCGCTTTATCATAAAAAAATAATACCTTGAATTTTCGGTGATGTCAACAGAGATTTCATGGTGTGTGAAAGAGCTTTTGGAAGCAAAATTATCCATATCTTGACCATCCAAAGAAATTTTCTGTCAACCTTTCTCCAGCTCTGAGCGTCTAATATATTAGAATCCAATAAAACTGAGAGGAAGAATGAATATCATAACCCGGCTGGAAGAAGCCATCCTCATCGCCGTATGGAGACTCGAGGATAACGCCTACGGCGTAACCATCAACAAACACGTCTCCCAATCGTTAAAAAAGAACTACTCCATGGGCGCTCTGTATTTCTCTCTGGATCAACTCCTGAGAAAGGGCTATGTCAGCAAAACCATAAAACAGTTCTACCATGAAAAAGGCGGACGCAGCCGAACATATTACAGCCTGACAAAGGATGGGAAAAAGGCCCTCCGGGAGGTCAAAGCCTACCAGAGAGCACTCTGGGATGGCATTCCGGAGATAGCCTTCGACGTGAAAAAATCCAAATGAAAAGAAAAAAAGATACGCCGCCTGCTTTAGCGGCCTGGATATTATCAAAAATTACACGCGGTGAAGAGCGCCTCTCGATCCGGAGCGACTTTTCCGAGATCTATGAAGAACTGGCTGCTGAGGAAGGAACCTTGAAAGCCAGAAGATGGTACTGGACTCAAGTTCTGAGGTCCATTCCTATGTTTGTATTAAATCATTTGTATTGGAGTGCGGAGATGTTTAAAAATTATTTTAAAATTGCTTTACGGAATATTAAAAGGCATAAAGGATTCACATCTATAAATATTGTTGGCCTTTCTATTTCGATCGCTTGTATCATCTTAATATTGCTCTATGTGTACCATGAAATATCGTTTGATGCCTATCATGAGGACGTTGACCGTATTTACAGAGCCGCCTTGAATCTAGGAGAAAATGAAACGGCAAGGGTTTCAGGGCCTCTGGTATCCACGTTAAAGAGCGATTATCCAGAAGTTAAATACGCTGCTGGAATTTTTCGAATGGAGAGACCGGTTGTTCAACATAAGGATAAAAAGTTTTATGAAACGCGGATTGTCCTGGCAAATTCGGATATATTTAATATTTTTAATATTCCTTTTTTAAAAGGAAATCCCGATACGGCTCTAGATGGTCCAGGAAAAATCGTCCTCACCCAACAAATGTCAGAAAAATATTTTGGGGCCTCGGATCCTTTAGGTGAGCCGATCCAAATCTCAGGAGATAATTACGAAGTCACAGGGATTGTAGCCAATCCGCGTTCGAACACACACCTTAAGTGCGACTTTATTGGATCCTTGGAAAGTTTTAAAGAGCCGGATACAGTTATGGAATGGACCTGGTGTGGACTTTATACCTATGTCAAGCTATCCCCCAACTCTGATCCTCTCGCCTTTGAAGAGAAGATTCGGAATATTGCCGACAGATACATAAAAGATTATTTAAATGAAAGAGGATGGACATACAATTATTTTTTGCAGCCCCTTCGGAAAATTCATCTCTTTTCACATTTAGGTGCAGAATATGAAAAACCCGGAAACCCGACTTATATTTACTTACTTTCAGTTTTGGGTGTTTTTATTTTGTTGATTGCATGTTTGAACTATGTGAATCTCTCAACTGCCCGAGCCGCAAAAAGAGCAAAAGAAGTCGCTGTCCGGAAAGTAATCGGGGCCCAACGCCTTCAACTCATTCGGCAATTTCTCGGTGAATCCATATTGTTCTCTCTATTATCGACTGTGATGGCTCTTGTCATAGTCCGTACGGCTCTGCCAATCTTGAATGGATTAACCCAGATTAACTTCACCATGAAAAGTCTCTTACAAACTCATCTGCTCATAATCGTGTTAGGTCTCGCTTTTTTTGTCGGAATTCTCGCCGGTCTTTATCCGGCATTGTTTTTATCCTTATTCAAACCGGAGTCGATATTTAAAAAACAGGCAGGTACCAGCCATCAAAATATACTGTTTCGGCGGATTCTTGTCACCAGTCAATTTTGTATTTCCATTTTCCTTATTATTGGGACTCTTGCAATTCATACACAATTGTTTTTCATGAAGAATCATCCCCTTGGATTTGATAAATCACAAAAGCTTATCGTTCCTGCTAAGTTGGGAAATAATTATGAGACAATCAAAAATGAATTTCTAGGTCACCCCTCTATCATTGGGGCCACAGCTTCATGGAGCTCTCCTGGCCAAAGCCCTTGGTTCGTAAGTACCCGGCTTCTCGATCAAGCAGATAATAAAGAGCAAGGAATGCATTATCAATTTGTTGATTATGATTATGTCTCTGAGTACAAAATGAAAATGGTGGCAGGAAGGGAATTTGAAAAAACGATCAGCAGTGATGAAGGAGGTTCGGTCATTCTGAATGAAACAGCAGCTAGAGCCTTTGGATGGACACCTGTGGATGCAATAGGTAAACATATCCAGGGACTGGGAAGAGAGGCTCGGCATATCCGGGAGGTTATTGGAGTTATTGAAGATTTTCATTTCCAGGGCCTGCAGAAATCCATTGAATCCATGGTGATGATGGTTTATCCCAGCGTTTTTAGAACACTCACTTTCAACCTTAAAACAGATGAATTGAGAGAGACTTTATCCTTCATAGAACGGAAATGGAATGAATTGCATTTAGGAGAAGTGTTTAGTTATTATTTTCTCGATGATGACTTTAATCGATATTACCTCTCAGAAGATAGGGTGGGGAGACTATTTTCTGTTTTTGCCAGCCTTGCTATTTTCCTGTCCTGCTTAGGTCTGTTTGGATTGGCATCGTTTACTGCTGAGCAGCGTACAAAAGAGATTGGAATACGCAGAATCCTTGGCGCTTCTTTGTCTGGCGTTGTGGTTCTCTTGACCAAGGAATTTGTTAGACTAGTAGCAGTGGCTAACATTATTGCCTGGCCCATCGCCTATTATTTTATAAACAAATGGCTGCAGAACTTTGCCTACCGAATAAATATGGGGATATGGATTTTTATTTTGTCAGCTGCTCTAGCTATAACTATTGCGCTATGCACCGTCAGCTACCAATCCATCAAAGCCGCACGTGAAAATCCCATTGATTCCCTGCGGTATGAGTGAAAAACCGTTCATTAACTAAATCCAACTATTATTATCTAATAATAATTTTAGCTTGCTTTTGTTTATTTTTTATGTTAGTTTTTTATTGATATGTCTAAAACAACATTAGCCGTTAAGGTTGATTACAAAATCGCAAATAAGGTAAAAACATTCTGTAGGGAACGGGGAATCAAGTATGGCTTTTTTGTAGAAAAAGCCCTTGAAGAACGTATCGAGAGAGAGGAGCTGAAAGAAGATTTACTGGATTTGAAGACTTTAAGTTCTTTGGAAAAAGAAGCCATTTCTATCGAAGATTATCTCAAAAAAAGGCGTGTATAAAATACTCCTGCTTCCCCCGGTTCAAAAAGACCTGGATGAATTTAGAGGAAAATCATTCGATATTCTAGTAAGGAAGATCAATTCCCTTAAAGAAAATCCCAGGCCTCATGGATGTCTTAAACTCACAGCAGAACAAGGATATCGTATCCGGTCAGGAAACTATCGGATAATCTATAGAATTGATGACAAAAAAAAGGAAGTCTTCGTTTACCGGATTAAGCACAGAAAAGAAGCTTATTGAAGCAGCAGCTTACATAACTTTTTCCACGACCAACTGTTTGAATCCCGTCTCTGTCTCGCGGATGTAGTAAAAACGGCTTTTACGAGCCATAAAGATTTTCCTGATAATTCTCATTCTTCGACATCAAATACATCTATCTGTTCTCTTCCATAAGGTTTTTACTTCTAACCATTGGCTGGCCCATTGCCTATTTTCTCATGAACAAATGGCTGCAGAACTATGCCTACAGGATTGATTTGAGTGTATGGATTTTCATTCTCTCCGGGCTGGCAGCTTTCTGTATCGCGCTTATTACTGTCAGCTACCAGTCTATCAAAGCCGCCTCGGCCAATCCAGTCGATTCGCTACGGTATGAGTGAGATCTAATACCGGAGGATTTTGAGTCCGGCCCACAAATTTTTTATGGAAACCTTTTTGATCGAAATGACGTATATACTATATAATATGTTTAAATAATGTTAGACAAATATATGGAGTTGCATCATGGGCATGCTTTCGCGAACCGATGAGATGATACTGCTGGCGGTCTTGCGGCTCGAGGATAACGCATACGGAGTCACCATCGCCGATATGCTAACCCAGACTTCCGAAAAGAAATGGGTGTTAGGCGCGGTCTATGTGCCCCTCGAGCGTTTGGAGAAGAAAGGATATCTTTGTAGCTACCTTGGAAAATCCACAAAAATGCGCGGCGGCCGGAGCAAAAGACTGTACAAACTCACCAAAAACGGCCTCGATGTTTTGATAAAAACAAAAACCCAGGAACAATCGATCTGGGCGAACGTTACCATCTCCAGTCTGGAAAAAGGCTATGACACAAAAAATTAAAGAGCCCCCCCCTTCCTGGCTCTGCAAATGGCTGATCAAGAGGATTTTCAAAGATGAAGGAGAAACAAAACTCGGTGATTTTATGGAAATATACAGCACCATTGATGAAGAGAAGGGGCCGCTTCAAGCCAGGCTTCAGTTCTGGGGATATCTGATTCGGTCAATACCCGAGTATTTCAAAGATACTTTATGCATAGGAGGAACCATGCTTAAAAACTATATCAAAATCGCTTTAAGAAACATCAAAAGGAACAAAGGGTATTCCTTTATCAATATCGCCGGACTTGCTGTGGGAATGGCATGCTGCCTGTTTATTCTTTTTTATGTTCTCTATGAATTCAGTTATGATACTTTCCATGAAGATGCGGACAGAATATACCGGGTTGCCATGGAATTCCGTGCAAAAGACCAGCCTGTGAAATATGGAGCTGTCACTCCTCCACCCGTTGCCCCTGCAATCCTCGAAAATTTTGCCGAAGTTGAGTATGCCGTACGTATTACCCAGGGTAGTGGTATTGTGAAACATGGGGAAAAACAGTTTTTTGAAGACAGAATCTATTATGCAGACCAGTCGTTCTTTAACATTTTTACGTTTCCGCTTATTAAAGGTGATTCTGGAACGGTATTAAAAGAGCCCTACACAGCTGTTCTTACGGATAGTACTGCAGAAAAATATTTCGGCAGTGAAGATCCAGTGGGCAAAACAATATCGATTAATTACGAAAGGGATTACAAAATTACAGGCGTTATAGAAGACGTCCCGCCAAATTCTCATTTCAATTTTGATCTTTTGTTTTCTTTTGTTCCTATAGAAGAATCTTTCCAGAATGCTTCTATCGGTAAATTGTGGTTCAGTCATAGCTATTACACCTATATCAAAACCATAAGTGAGAATCTATCACCCGCTTTTATTGAAGGGATGTATAATTTATCGGCTAATATTATCGGAGATTTTGAAAAAAAGGTCGGATTTGAGCAGCGGTTTTTTCTTCAGCCGTTAAAGGACATCTATTTGACGTCGAATCTCGGTTTTGAACCGGGCAGCACCGGAAAAAAAGTCTATCTTTATTATTTTATTGCAATTGCAGTTTTTGTTTTAATCATTGCCAGTATTAATTTTGTCAATCTGTCCACTGCCCGCTCTACCGGAAGGGCGCTTGAGGTTGGAATAAGAAAAGTGGTAGGAGCTGAGAAAAAGCAATTGATTAATCAATTCCTAGGTGAAGCTTTCTTTACTACGATTATTTCAGCGGGGATTGCCATGCTGACAATTCTTTTTTGCCTCCCGTATTTCAAGAATCTTACAGGGAAGGATATAGGAATTCATTTTATCAATACAGGCATCATTTTATGTATAATTCTTATTCCCCTTGCAGTCGGACTACTTGCCGGTAGTTATCCTGCTTTTTTTCTTTCTGCATTTCACCCGATTGATACGTTAAAAGGAGCTTTCGGACATACGAAAAAGGGGAGAACACTGCGCAAAGGTCTGGTTATATTTCAGTTTGCTGTTTCAATTCTCCTCATTATAAGTACGATAATTGTTTCTCAACAATTGAGTTTCATGAGAAACCGGGATCTCGGATTTGATAAAGAACAGATTGTCGTTCTTTCGTTGCGGGGTTCCGGGGAGGCCCGTCAAAAATATAACGTTCTTAAAAATGAATTCATTAAACATTCCACAATAGTATCCGCATCTGCCTCTTACACCGTTCCGGGAAGAAATCCCAGCAGCAACGCAATGCTTCCCGAAGGATTCACAGGTGATCAGTGGCAGACTTTTTTGATAAACTGGGCAGATTATGATTATCTTGAAACGTATAAGATTAAGCTGGCTGTGGGGAGGGATTTTTCACGCGATTTTGAAAGCGATAAAAATGGTGCCTTCATTTTGAACGAAGCGGCGGTAAAATCTCTCGGGTGGAATTCTCCTGAAGATGCGATTGGAAAAACTTGGAATCTCGGCAACCGCAGGAAAGGAAAAGTAATCGGTGTGACAAAAGACTACCATTTCAACTCACTGCATCATGAGATATCACCCCTCGTCATTCATCTTGATCCCAATAATTTTGTTTACCTGTCCCTGAGGTTTACAACCGCTTCCGTTTCGGAGACATTATCTTTTGTTGAGGAAACATGGCAAGAGCTTGTACCGGACGAACCGTTCAGTTACTTCTTTCTTAATGAGGATTTCGCCAGGCAGTACAGCGCTGATGAACAAGTGCAGGCTATTGTCACTCTGTTCACGATTATAGGAATGGTAATCGCATGCCTTGGACTTTTCGGACTTGTTTCTTTTTCCGTAGAGCAGCGAAAAAAAGAGATTGGGATTCGCAAAGTACTGGGATCAGCGAATCACAAAATTGTCTCCCTGCTCGCCAAAGACTTTTTAATATTAGTGCTTATCGCGAATGTCGTGGCAATTCCGGTCGGTTGGTTATCAATGAACAAATGGCTGCAGAACTATGCCTACAGGATTGATTTGAGTGTATGGATTTTCATTCTCTCCGGGCTGGCAGCTTTCTGTATCGCGCTTATTACTGTCAGCTACCAGTCTATCAAAGCCGCCACAGCCAATCCGGTCGATTCGCTGCGGTATGAGTGAATAGAGGGTCTTAAATCTCATAATTTTCATCTATCAGCTAAAATATTATTGCAACCTTTTTCAGAAAGCCGCGTATATATTAATATCCATGGTGGATATTAATCGGATAAAATCATGCCAAAACTCATGACACGCAATGAAGAGATCCATTCGGATGGCAAGCGGGAACCGCAGAAGCTCAAAAGAGTCCACGAAAAGGTTTGGGCAAGCATTCCGGAGATTTCTTTGGAGAACAGGAAGTGAGAAAGGATTATTATCGCGAGAGGTTAGGCGATCTGGAGGAGGCCTACAGAGATCTGGTAGAAGAGACTGGCCTGCTTCAGGCAAGAGTCTGGCTCTGCTCCGAAATCATTAAATTATGCTTTGGAGTCTTCCGGATGAGCTTTGTTTGGAGGTTTGTCATGCTTAAAAATTATTTAAAAATTACTTTTAGAAACATTAAAAGATACAAAACATTTTCCCTAATAAACATCACTGGCTTGGTTATCGGAATAACCTGCTTTATTCTCATAATGCTCTATGTTGAATACGAAGAGAGTTATGATGCTTTTCATGAACATTCGGATCGCATTTTTAGAGTGGCATATCAAAAACCGGGTGAAATGTATATGGGAAAGGATGCTGGCGCCAGGTCCGTTGCTGCTTTGGCCCCCACATTGATGGAAGAATATCCGGAAGTCCAATTCGCCACCAGATTCAAACCTATCGATCGGCTTTTGCTGTCGAGGGAAGAAGAAAGCTTTTATGAAACAGGACTTTTTGCAGATGAATATTTCTTCGATGTCTTCAGTTTTCAATTAATCAGAGGCGATAAAAAGGGAATTCTGGAGAAACCTGAGTCAATTGTCGTCAGTACTCGATTGGCTGAGAAGTTTTTTGGAGATGAGGATCCTATCGGGAGAATTCTGCATTGTTCTCTTGGCCGTTTGGAGATCGCCGGCATCGTGGAAAATGTGCCTGAAAACTCCCACATTCAATTCGACTGGCTTATTCCTTTCATCAGCCAGTATTCGGCAGAGGAAAGAGCAAGTCAATTCCAATGGTGGGGGAATCATAATCATTACAGCTATTGTCTTCTCCAAGACAAATCAACAAAGATTGACCTCGAAAATAAACTCGCTGCCTATATGAATAAGAAATTTAAGGATTTTGGTTGGGATGATATGAGTAGGCAGATTTATTTTTTGCAGCCTTTGGAAAGCATCCATTTGCGTTCCCATCTCAACGGTGAATTTTCTGCCAACAACTCCATTATACTGATTCGCCTGTTTTTTTCCATCGCAGCCTTCATCCTGCTTATCGCCTGTATCAACACCATGAACCTCTCCTCCGCTCGCGCTACCAAACGGATGAAGGAGATCGGCATCCGCAAAGTGGTTGGAGGGCAGCAGCACCAGCTGTTCTTGCAGATCATCGGGGAATCCATTTTCCTCTCTGCATTATCCCTCTTTGCTGCAATGGGACTTGTCTATGTTTTGCTTCCTGGACTCAATCGATTCGTCGAGCGAAACATCCCGCTCAATTCGGTTATCGAATGGCCCTTTATTCTAGGGCTGCTTGCCGTTATGTTTGTGAGTGGAATTCTTTCCGGAATCTATCCTGCAGGATTGCTTTCGTCTTTAAAACCTGTGAGCGCACTTAAGGGAAAAACGGATCTGACAGCCAAAGGAGGTTCTCTCAGAAATATGCTGGTCGTGTTTCAATTTGGCATGACCATCATTCTCATGGTTGCTTCTTTTGTGATCTTCCTCCAAATAAGATATGTCAAAGAAAAATCCCTGGGGTATAATCGTGAACACGTTGTAGTCATAAGGATGACGGACCCGGGCATCCGAAAGGATTATTCCACATTCAGAAATTTGATAATTCAGAATACGAATGTTCAAGGCATCACCACTTCGAACTCCCTGCCCACACACATAATCAGTTCAACATCGGGAAAGTGCGAGACAGAAGATGGCGATATTGAAGAACTATCTTCTCTAAGCTGGACGGGTGCGGATTTTGAATTTTTCAACGTCTTTCAAATGGAGATTGTAAAGGGCAGAGCCTTTTCCAGGGAGTTCGGCACCGATGAGAACGAAGCCGTCATCGTCAATGAGACATTTGTCCGGAAAGCCAACTGGACCGACTCAATCGGAAAAAAATTCCAATTCTGGGGGAAAAGAGAAAGAGTGGTTATCGGCGTGGTCAAGGACTTTCATTTTCAATCCCTACATCAGGAGATGAAACCTTTATTCATATTGTGTCAACCCGACAATCATTATTTTTATGCCCGCGTCAGATCTGAAAACATTCCAGCCACATTGGAATATTTTCGTGAGACATATGAACGTTTCAAGATCAGATATCCATTCGAATATTTTTTTCTGGATGACAACTTCAATCGGATGTATGCCTCAGAACAAAAACTGGGACAGATCCTGATTTCTTTCTCTGGTCTGGCGATTTTTGTTGCGTGTCTGGGGATATTCGGACTTGCATCCTATACAGCCGAAAGACGCACCAAAGAGATCGGTATTCGCAAGGTTCTGGGCGCATCGGTTCCCAGTATTCTGAGCCTGCTTTCTAAAGGATTCCTCAAATGGGTTATGATCGCTAATATCATGAGTTGGCCGATCTCCTATTATTTCATGAACAAATGGCTGCAGAACTATGCCCACCGGATCAATATGAGTATTTGGATTTTCATCTTCTCTGGTTTCGTGGCTTTGGTAATTGCCCTACTGGTCGTCAGCTACCAGTCTATCAAGGCTGCATTTGCCAATCCGGTCGATTCGCTGCGGTATGAGTGAGATCTAAATTTTTGTCATCCTTTTTTACTTAAATTGCGTCTAATATTATCAAACAGTACGAATAATTCGTATTGTTTGAGACAAAGATTCAAGGAGATCTAGATTGAAAAATTTATCGGTCAATGAGCAGATCTTTTTGATTGCGATATGGTGGCTCAAAGACGAGGCCTATGGTGTCAGGATACGGGATAAGATAAAAGAAATGACCGGAAGAACATTCACGTTCGGCACTCTGTACAACACCCTGGATAATCTGGCAAAGAAAGGCTATGTGACGTCCCGGGCCGTGCAAATCCTCAATCAAACCGGAGGAAACAAGAGGGTTTACTACACCATCACCAAAGCGGGTCTTGAAGCTTTGCGCGAGGCCCGAGAACTCCAAGAAGCCATTTGGAAAGGTCTCAGAAAGCAAGCTTTCTGAGAAAAAAATGAAGCCATCTAAAAGTCCTTCTCCTCCTCCGCTGGCGGTTTGGCTGGTCAAGCACCTTGAACGTTATCAGACAGAACATGCCATCATCGATGACATGCGGGAGGTTTTTGCCAGGATATGCAGGGAACGGAACTTTACTTTAGCCTGCTTCTGGTACTGGGGCCAGTGCCTGGATTCGGTCATCAAAGACATCACATTCAACCTTAAATGGAGGTTTGTCATGCTAAAAAACTATTTAAAAACGGCCTGGAGAAATCTGAAAATGTACAAAGGGTATTCCTTCATCAATATTGGAGGGCTTGCCGTTGGCATGGCGGCATTCATTCTGATCATGCTGTTTGTACAGTATGAACTGAGCTATGACAGATACCATAAAAATACAAACAGGATATACAGAGTGATAAGAAAAACACCAGGGCAGGCATCCCCTATTACAGCTGAAGCTGCTCCCGGTCCTATGGCTCCTGTGCTGATGGAAGAATATCCCGAAGTTATTTCAGCCGCCAGAATTTTTAGGTGGGGACGTGGTGAAAAACTATTTTTACACGGGGAGATATGTATTCATGAAACACTTTATTATGCAGACCCTGAGACTTTTGATGTTTTCTCGATTCTCTTCATCGAAGGCGATCCCAAAACTGCCCTGAATGATCCTTTTTCTATTGTATTATCAAGAAGACTGGCGGAAAAATATTTCAGAAATGAAAATCCCATGGGAAAAGTTCTGACATTAAAAGAAAACAGTGATTCGAAGGCTGGAGAAAGAAATAATTATATTATTGCCGGAATTATTGAAAACATGCCACAAAATTCTCATTTTATCCTGGATATGATAGTGCCGTATAAGAACTTGATCCTATCTAATCGTGTGGGGAGAACATGGGAGGGAGGGAATAATCCGCATACTTATTTACTTTTGGACAAGAGAGCAAATCCTAAAAATCTGGAAAGGAAGCTTTATGAGATTTTAAAAAAGTATAAATACCAGAATTCTGAAAACGCAAATGATTCTCAGGAAAAATATTTTCTTCAGCCATTGACATCCATTCATCTGAATACCCACGTCATTTCTGATATCACCTCTAATTATGATATCAAGTATATCTATATCTATTCTTCAATAGCTTTTCTGATTCTCATTGTCGCCTGCATCAATTATATAAATTTGACAACCGCCCGTTCGCTTAAGCGCGGCAAAGAAGTGGGAATTCGAAAAGTCGTGGGCGCCAAAAAAGCTCAGTTGGTAAAGCAGTTTTTAAGCGAATCCTTCATTCTCATTGTCATATCTCTAACTGTATCGGTTATTCTCGTACTGCTCCTCCTGCCGTATTATAACAGCATTACAGGAAGACCACTGAGTTTTAATCCTGTTGAAAACACACATTTACTCATGGGATTGGGATTGATCATAGTCTTTGTGGGGCTCTTTTCTGGAAGTTATCCTGCTTTTTATATTTCTTCTATCAAACCTATCTCCATTTTAAGCGGCAAATTTATCAAAAGCATAAAGGGATTCGGATTAAGAAATTTTTTAGTCGTTGCCCAGTTTTCGATTACGGCAATATTGATAGTCAGCACTTTTGTTGTCAAAAATCAGCTTAATTTCATTCGAAACAAAGACATGGGTTACAACAGGGCACAAATTATTGTATTCAACATCGATAAAAACATGGAGTTACGAAACAATATCGAAGCTGCAAAAACAGAATTAGGGAAAAATCCGGATATCCTCTCCGTTTGCTGCTCAAGTTCTTTGCCAAATAACATAAGATGGAGACCAAGAGGCCTTCCCGGAAAAAACCCGGGTGAGTTCGTTCCAGCCTTTGCAGGCATTGTGGATTTTGATTTTGTCGACGTGTATGGAATGGAAATTGTCGAAGGTAGAAATTTTTCAAGGGACTTTCCGTCTGATGCGGAAGGAGCGGTACTGATAAATGAAATGGCTGCAAAAGCCTGCCGGTGGGATTCTCCCATCGGGAAGGAATTCAGAATTATAGATTGGGATGGCCGAACAGTTAAGATTGTCGGTATCATAAAAGATTTTCATTCTCATTCACTGCATCAGCCGATAAGTCCCTTATATCTTGGCCTCAGTTCCTCATGGAAAGTTTATCTTTCTATAAAAATCAATACGGCCAATATCCCGGAGACAATCGATTACATAGAAAAAACGCTCAAAGAATTCTCCCCGAATTATCCGTATGAATTTCAGTTTTTCGATGACGTATTCGGAAGAGCGTATGAATCCGAACGAGAAATGGGGAATATTCTCAGCTCTTTTGCATTTTTGTCGATCTTTATCGGATGTTTGGGACTTTTCGGTCTTGTATCATTCGCCACCGAACAGAGAACCAAGGAGATAGGGATAAGAAAAGTATTGGGAGCTTCGGTTGAAAGCATTATGTCCCTTCTGTTAAAAGATATGACAAAATGGGTGCTCGTAGCTAATGTCATCACATGGCCCCTGTCCTATTTTCTTATGCACAAGTGGCTGCAAGATTATGCCTATCGTATTTCTATCTACTGGTGGATCTTCATGCTGGCCGCTGTTTTTACGTTCGGGATTGCTGTCTTAACAGTATGCTATAAAGTTATCCGGGCCGCCTCTGCCAATCCGGTCGATTCCCTGCGGTATGAGTGAATATTTGTTTGCACTTTGCAACCTTTTTATATAATCTCCGTCTATATCCATTGAAAGGCTTCTTCAAGAGGTGTACGATGAAATCACTGACCCAACTGGAGCAGCACATCCTGCTTGCCATTTTTCATTTAAAAGAGAACGCCTACCTGATTACGATCAGGGAGTTCCTTAAAGATAAAACAGGGAAAAATCATGCCGTCGCCACCATTTATGTTCCGCTTGAGAGGTTAACAAAACTAGGATATCTGGACACAGCATTCGGAGGCCCCTCTCCCAAAGTCGGAGGAAGATCCATAAAATATTATCATCTCACAAAAGCGGGATTTTGCGTATTGACTGAAATGAAAAATATCAATGACCGGATGTGGCTGAACTTTCCTGAAGGAATCCCCATTGAAAAATAAAACAAAAGATGCTGCAAAGCTGCAAATCCCGGACATTGCCGGATTCATCCTGAAGGCTCTTATTCCAAAATATGACTTTAAATACACAATCGGTGTCTACGAGCAATCCTATATGGACATCAAGAGGCATAAAGAAAAACTCTCAGCCCATCTCTGGTTATTTTTTCAACTATGTCTAGCTGTACCTGCGTTTCTAAAAATAAAATTTAACGGAGGTATGATTATGATTAAGAATTATCTAAAAGTTGCCATCCGAAACATGAAAAGACACAAGATATACGCATCGATCAATATTGCCGGCCTCACTGTGGGAATATCCTGTTTTATGCTGCTTATACTCTACGTGCAGTATGAGAGGAGCTTTGATGCCTTTCATGAAAAAGCCGATAGAATATACAGGATTATTCGCAAACAACCGGGCATTAAATTCAGAGGTAAGGAATTTCAGGCCCAAACACCCGGTCTCCTTGCCCAAACCTTAGCAGAAGAATACCCGGAAGTGGATCAGGCGACAAAGCTAGGCCTTTATTTTCAAGAATTGCAGCTCACCCATGGAAATCAATCATTTTATGAAAATGGAATATCTGCCGATAAAAATTTCTTCAAGGTTTTTTCTTTTACATTGTTAAGAGGGAATCCGGAAACAGCATTGGCAGAACCTTCTACAATCGTACTCACAGAAAAACTGGCCGAAAAGTATTTCGGCACCGAAGAACCGCTGGGAAAAACGATCCGGTTAAATGATGAATATGATGCAAAGGTTACGGGAATAATAGAGAAAATACCTGGAAATTCTCATTTACAATTTGACTACATCATTTCCCTTATTTCCCTGAAGCTCATTCAAGGAGATAACAATTATCTTGTCAGGTGGGATACCCCAAACAATTTTCAAACATACGTCACACTTCACAAAGACGCGGACTACAAAGAGCTGGAGGAGAAATTTCCCGGGTTTGTTCAAAGATATCTCGGTGATCTTGAGCGGAATCAAAAACGTCAAATGGAAATTTATTTTCTCCAGCCCTTGAAAAGCATTCATTTGGATTCACGTGTCGAAGACGCCTTTTCTGCGAATAGCAGTAAGACAAATATCTATGTTTTCACCATCATCGCTTCTTTCATTCTTCTCATCGCCTGCATCAATTATGTGAACCTCACGACCGCCCGTGCGTCAAGAAGGTCGAAAGAGATAGGGATAAGGAAAGTCGTGGGGGCCTTTCGGCATCAATTGCTAAAGCAGTTTTTATTCGAGTCGGTCATTCTCACAATTTTGGCCTTCTCTGCGGCGGTTCTGATTGTTTTATTCATTCTGCCTGTGTTTAACTCATTCATCGATCGAGAAATCACCATCCATTTTTTAAAGGACCCGCATGTTATGTTGAGTTTGATGGCTTTGCTCGGATTAACGGCCATTTTGTCAGGGCTGTATCCATCTGTGGCGATTTCATCCTTTCAGCCGATTGAAATTTTGAAAGGGCCAGGTTATTCACCCTCAAAAAAATCCCGATTGAGAAACTCCCTGGTTGTTTTCCAATTTTGCATTTCGATTCTTCTGCTTCTAGGAACTGTTGTCATTGTTAACCAGTTGAATTTTATCCGAAACAAAGAGATGGGATTCAATCGGGATAACATCCTCGTCGCCACCATCAGAGATAGCCGGATTCTAAAAAGCTATTCTTCCATTAAAAATGACTTCCTTCAACATCCCAATATATCCAGAGTCACCAAGTCCATTGATCTGCCGATCACCCGGGGGAGTATAGGTGATGTGATTGTAGAAGGCACAAATACTATTCCGGGATATGAGTTTAAACCTTATATCATGTATGTCGGCCATGACTTTTTGAATGTATTTGGAATCGATCTTGTTGCAGGCAGAAATTTTTCAACGGAATTCACAAATGAATCCGCAAATTCTGTCATCATCAATGAGACCGCCGCAAGAATGTTAGGATGGGAGAATCCGATTGGCAAGGAGTGCAGGACATGGCCTGCTGAGGAGAATGGTAAAATTATTGGCGTTGTGAAGGATTTTCATTTTCATTCGCTCTACAGCCAAATTGCTCCTCTTATCGTGACCTGCATCCCTTCACATTATGGCAATTACTTGAGTTTCAAACTCGGCTCAGGCGATGTCGAAAGAACGATCGCTTTTATCAAAAAGACCTTAAAATCATTTGGGTCAACTCGTCCCCTTGAATATTTCTTTTTTGATGATACATTTGACAGCATGTATAGATCCGAACAAAAACTTGGAGCCGCTTTTAATTATTTCTCAGCTCTGGCCATATTTATTGCATGCCTTGGACTCTTCGGGCTCGCCTCGTATACTGCAGAGGCACGCACAAAGGAAATCGGAATTAGGAAGGTATTGGGAGCATCTGCCTCCAAGATAATCTTTTTACTTTCTGGTAAATTTGCATTGTATATTCTTTTCGCAAATATCATCGCATTACCATTAGCTTATTATGCTTCTTTAAAATGGCTTGAAAATTTTGCATACAAAACATCAGTTCCCATATGGATATTTCTGCTCCCGGCAGCCATCTCGTTTATTCTCTCTTTCCTTACGGTGAGTTTCCAAACGATCAAAGCCGCCACAGCTAATCCGGTCGATTCGCTGCGGTATGAATAAGATACTGGATATTTCGCCTGGAATACATCATTTTGTTTAAAATCCAAATGTGATAAAGTAAACCTGTTTCCATGAAGCAAAAATTAACCGCTATCATCCCCTGTAAAAACGAAGAGTTGAATATCCGGCCTTGTATAGAATCCCTGTTGGATATTTCTGATGAGATCATTGTTGCAGATTCAGGGTCTACGGATAGAACCATGGAAATTGCCAGGGAATACAATTGCCATATTATAGAAAGGGAATACGTTTATTCAGCCGATTTCAAGAACTGGGCAATTCCTAAGGCTAATCATGACTGGGTTTTGATCGTGGATGCGGATGAGAGAGTAACTCCTGAGCTTGCAGAAGAAATTAAACAGGAACTGCATGGAACCCATCAACAAGATGGCTATATCATCTACAGAAGAAATTATATTTTCGGGCATGTGGTCAAACGCAGCGGTTGGGGAACCGACAATGTGCTCAGGCTTTTCAAGCGGGATTTATCTCGATACAAAGACATGAAAGTCCACTCAGAAATTGTGGTTGAGACCGGCCGTGTGGGAAAGCTTAAAGGAAAGCTGGAGCATTTCACGTATTGGAATTTTGGGCAGGTCATAAAAAAGCACGGAAGATATGCCACATGGGCGGCAGAAGAACTCAGAGATAAGGGAGTCAAATCCGGATTTTTACATATGACTTTCCTTCCCATGTGGAGATTTTTCAGGCAGTACGTCATCCAGCGTGGATTTTTGGATGGGATTCCAGGCCTTATAGTCTGCACCATTTCTATGTACTATGTATTCCTCAAGTACGCAAAACTTTGGGCCATGCAGCATGGATTAAAGCAGCCAAATCCAGAGAAAAACAGGAAGGCGGGATAGTTCAGAATTTTTTTATAGCCTGATACACTTCAGATACTTTTATTCCCGTCATGCATTTGACTTCATCAAACTTGCAAAATTTTTGATGGCAAGGGATGCAATCCAAATCCAATTGGATGATTGTCACATTCTCGTTTCTATAGGGACCGCTGATTTCCGGAATATTGGGACCGTAAAGCGCAACAATGGGGGTATTAGTCAGGGAGGCTAGATGAAGTGGGCCTGAGTCGGCCCCGAAATAGACATCCGAGTGTGCTATCACAAAGAGTATCTCTCTAATCGAGAGTTTCCCGGTGAGGTCATGTATATTATAAAGGTCTTTTAGATATTTGCCTCTTTTTTCTTCCTCTTCCCCCTTCCCGATCAGAAAAATATTATAATTTTCTTGACTCAACAGTTTAATCAGAGAGGAGAATTTTTCGATTCCCCAATCCCTGTATCTTTTTTTTGCACCGATATGTATGACGATTTTTTTATTGAGTTCCACGATTTTTGTAATTTTATTGGAAACATGCTCGTTGCTGATTTTAATTTCTGGATAAACTGGTATTTCTTGGGTATCGATGCCCAGAGGAGTTAAAAGCCTTGCCTGGTTTTCCACCGAGTGTGAGTTGAGATTTTCAGATCTTCTTGGCACCAGTTGGTAGTAGGCCCAATTTCTGTTAGGAGTTCGGTAGCCTATTCTGTTTTTTGCACCCGAGAGGAACGTCAAAAGAGCGCTCCTTGGGCCAGAGTGAAAATCTATTACCGTTTGAATCCCTAATTTTTTAATATTTTTCCTGAACCGAATAATCTCTTTTATCCCCATCCGGTCAGGAACGGTTAAAACCTCGTTTATGCCTGGAATGATCTCAGCCACTTCTTGAAATCTTTCTTCAGCTAAGTAATAGATTTCACTTTCTGGATAATTTGTTTTATAGAGTTGGACAGCCGGAATGGTTAATACGATATCTCCCAGCAATCTCAGTCGGATGAAGAGAATCTTTTTTTTCATCGATTTTGATAACTTTTATGAATGAGGAAATTCTCTCATGATATATTATTCCTGTCAATTTCAAGCTGAGTCTGATTGACTTCGTTTCTTGCTTTGGTATATAGTTTTTTCCATTAATTCTTATGAAAACCAGAATCACTTGCGTATCAATCATTCTGTTGCTTTTTACTCCAATAGTCATGCCCAGTGATGCAGATGATGCCTCGAATCTGAACATTTTTGTATTTTCAGAATTTCAAATCAATACCCTTCCCGGTGCCTATTTCTATCCAGCTTTTTTTGAAAATTTCGCCCCCGATACAACGGTTCTCATCGAAGAAAATAACGGTTTTTCCATGATAGATTCGCCAAGGGTTTATTTTGAGGGAGACTCATACACAGATTTCAATTGGTTCCATGATGGCTTTAACATCAATTCTGTTTTAGAAAGCGGCACGCCTGCCATACGCCTGCCCCTTTCATCCATAAAACAGTATGAGCTAAAAGGGGAATCGCCTGTATTCAGGAATTATGGATTGAATTTTGTCTCTCCCAACCTTGAAAAAACCTATTATCGATTTGGGATATCCAAGGTGTGGCCCCATATGGGAAGCTTTATCCCTGCTGCCTCTATTCTTTCCGGCTCCCATTCCACGTCGGACGAAAGGAACAAAGTCCTTTATTCAGAACGGAGGAAAATTCTATCCAATTATTTTGTTGATTTCTCCATAGGTCAAAGGTTCTTAAAATCTGGCATTTCCATTTCTATGACCTACTTTAATATCGAAAGACAGTTCAATGACTTTGGTGCTTTTGATGAGACTTTTGCTGAGAAGGGAAAGCTCTTTCTATTGCAGTCGAAATGGTTGAAAGAATTCAGCGATGGCACGTTGGACATCACGGCTGCCTACAATTCCCTATTTAAAAATAGAGCGTTTGCTGAGCTGGGGAGACTCCCCCAAGAAACCTTGGACAAAAACAATGAGTCGTATTTTGCAGGCATTAATCTAAAAAAAAATGGATTCAACGTTAGACTCTCATTTACACACGAAATGGAAAACTTGGTTCCTACGCGGATGAATTTTCTCAAAGACCTGAAAGACAACGACGGCGAGGGCTTTTTTCCTTTCGAACGGTGGGGATCATTCTCCGGAAATGTATTCCGACTCTCTGTGGACAAAACTTATCCCTTCAAACAATTCATAGATTCGGAGATCGGACTATTTGCCGACTTGAAACATGCGATGATCTCTGGCCGGGAAAAAGCTTTTGATTATAATCCCATAAGCTTCGACCAATCTCCATATCTGGTAATTCTATGGGATGGGGGACAGGACTACCGGAATTACAACGCCTATGCAAAGGCAGGGACAGTGTTGCAGACTTCTTTCGCAAAATACTTTAATCTGCACGCTAAGCTTCTGTTTCAGTATTCTTCTCTCCGGTTTGTTGATCAGGAAAACAACCTGGCTTCTCTGGCCTTTGGTTTCGACCTGGGAGTACAGTTCAGTAATAAAGATTTGAAAGTCTTATTAGCTTATGAGCGAATGCCTTATGAGATAAGAGAAGATGTGAATTTTTTCTTGGAAAGACAAAGGCCTTGGGGTACGTATCATTTTTGGCAGGATGAAAATCAAGACCTCCGGTATCAAAGAGGAGAAGAAGGGGAAGTTTTTGGGCACACCGGGGGGAAGTATCATTCTGTCGATGAGGATATTGCCTTTCCCTTCAGGGAAAGGTTTTTATTGAGTCTTTCTGTCCGCCTTTCCCAAAAATTTACTCTGAATGTGAAGAGTATTGTCAAGAATATCAGCAGCAACTTCTGGATCAAATTTAAGGATGAATATGGATTTTACCAAACGGTGAATGATCGAGAGCTTTATTTCTTTTCGGAGCCATTCACGGATTATTCCCTATCCAACGCCAGTTTCGAGGACAATCCTTTTTATTTTCAGTTTCTGCTTCATCTTGTGGGCAAAGAGGCTCAGAAATGGTATTTCTCCTTTTCCTTTATGGCGCATCTAGGGATGGGAAACACCGCATTTGGTAACGGTCCTGGAGCAAATGATTTTGGCATTCTGGACGAGAGTCAGGCCAATCCCAACACATGGATTAACGGTTATGGAAGGGTGGATGGTGACAGAGCATTTGTCGGAAAATTATATTTCGGCTTTTACTTGACAAAAAATCTATTCTTGAGTGCAAGCCTCAAATACCGAGATGGGAATCCGTTTGCGTTCATAGGCTCACATTATGCTAACAACCAATGGGCATTTTACTTGGAAACTATCCAGGCCGAAAATATGAAAGGTGTCAAAGGTGGACCGAGAGAGGATTTTCTCTCTGATGTAAGCGTAAAATTAAGATACAATTTCCGGCTTTTCGATTGTGATATGACCTTATTCGGAAGTGTGTTCAACATGCTCGATTTTGGAAGCGAGCTGTCGGAATACGTGTTTTCAGGCGGGCTGAGGTATTCGAATGAACTTCTTATACCAAGAAGCGTTAGAGCAGGATTATTGATTAAGTTTTAAACTTTTCAAACTTTCTCACTTCCCGCTGAAATTTTCATCCTAAGGTCAATGTTTGGTGGGCGGTGGATAAAAGGGCACGCACCGGAACATTATAGGGACACGCGGATTCGCAGTAACCTTCACAGTTCTCGCATTGATCCGCTTTTTCCGATTCGAGAGCTGCATACTTGGCCATGGCGTGTTTCTGCCGGCCCTGGGAGACAAAATAATGGTCATAGCGCATGATGGTGTTGACCGGCACTCCATAAGGACAACTTGGCTCGCACAATCCGCAGGCATGACGGCAATACAGGCTTCCGCACTCCTTTTTGTACGCGGATAAAAGCGCTTTATCGCGAGGTTCGAGCCGGCTTCCGGAAAGCCTGAGAAAATTTCTCATTTCTTCAAAATTCAACACGGTCACACAAACCGTGTGCACGTTAGGGTTGCTCAAACAAAACCGGATCGCTGCATCGCTAATCTCTTTTTCGCTTTTCAGGTTGTACTTTTTGATGAATCCCTGTGCGTTTTCTACTTTTTTCTCCATCCTGGCCAAATTCTCTCGATCTTTATCGGTCAATTCTTTTCCCTTTGAAGTCCGGGCTCTATCCAGCCACTCCTTCAGATAGTTATAAGACCGTATGGGATTGGTCTTCATCAGGGTTGTGCCGATATTTTTTTTCCCGCAGACCTCGAGGACACGCTCACTCATGTCTTCTTTGAGGAAATTGTAGGCCAGGAGCATGACATCAAACCGGCCGTCCTCTGCAGCAGCCAACAGTATTTCTCCCATAGACACCTTGGGCTTATCCAAAATCCACTGAGAGCCGTGATGGGACACGCCGACAAATCTGATCTTTCCTTCTTTTTTTAGCTGTTCGGCAGCTTCATGAAATCCTGGTGTTTTTAGCATCTCTACTGTTTCAGGGCTCGATATCATCAGGCAATCCAGGTAATCGATCTGGAGGGCCTCCATGACCCTGTTGGCCCTTTTTATGAATCCTTCTTTACCGATACCTGTTGTCCTGATTCTCCGGATAGACGTATCGGCTTGAAGTTTGGAGCTAATGAAAAGGGACCTCCGATCCCTGCCTTTAATGGCTTCTCCGATCTTCCTCCCGTGTTGGCCATAGCTTTCAGAGGTGTCGATGTAGTTCACGCCGGCATCCAGAAGTCCCCGGAAAGGACCGACATCATCAAAATCTCCGGTAGCCAGGTCCGAGACTTTGAAACCGGTCCGCCCCAAGGTGCGGTATTCCTTGATTCGAGGAGAATCCGCATCGCTCTCCTCCTGTGGGCGGGAAAAACCAACTCGGCCCAAGATTCCACCACCTATGATTCCCATTGTCGACTTTTTGATGAAACTCCGTCTTTTTATGCCTTTTGTTCTATTCACGTCTACTCCTCAAATACATTGTCATTTCGTTAAATGCTTTGCACAAAATATGCCAATAATTTTTCTAGGGGTAGGCTAATTTTTAGCAAGCGCCACCTGTTCATTATTGAACAGTCTGTATGCGGATATGAACAGCTCTGGCTGTTTGACGTATCCCCCATTAAATTTTTTTCACTCGATTGATGCCTTCCGGAATAATCGGATCTGTTTGTACTTTGTGAGACAAATATAATTTTCATCTGATTCCAAAGTTTCGAGAAAAAGAGCAAATTCTTCAAGCCATAAACAAAAGCAAGGAACGGCTTGAAAAGGCTTAGGACATCATGTAATCGTATATGGAGAGGTCATAAGTATTAAATCAAGTTTTTAGAAATGCTAACTTTAAAGGTTGACAGGATCTGCGGCAATTTTGATAATGAGAGGTTGAGTACAAAATGTCAAAGGAGTGATCCCATGAAAGCTTTCCGTATAACAACAAAATTCAAAGCATTTTTCTTATTCTCAGCCATATTGCTGATATCTGCATCTTTTCTGCTGTTTTCCTCGGCCACTCAAGATAATTCTCCATTCAGGGAATGGGAAGAGGTCGAATCGGGCTGCACAAGCATAATGGTAGGAAAACTAGCTTCAACCGACGGTTCGGTCATCACCTGCCACACATGTGATGGGAATTACAGAACCTGGGTGAAAATCGAACCTTCTGCAGAACACTTTGAAGGGGCGATGGCCAAAATCTATACCGGATTGATGCACACGGAAACATCCTGGGATCTGAGGGGCATTACAGAAAAAGGTGAAATACCCCAGGTAAAAAAAACTTATACCTTTCTCAATACAGCCTATCCCTGCATGAACGAACATCAACTGGCCATCGGTGAGACCACAATCGGAGGCAAGAGAGAGCTCCGCAACCAGGAGGGCATGTTCATGATCGAGGAGTTGGAGCGTATCACACTCCAGAGATGCACGAATGCCCGGGATGCCATCCGGCTCATCGGGAAACTCGTTAAAGAATACGGATACGGAGACTGGGGTGAGTGCATCACAATCGCTGATAAAAAAGAGGTCTGGCATCTTGAAATTTTCGGAGAAGGCCTTTTGAAAAAAGGAGCGATATGGGCTGCAGCCCGCATCCCCGACGATCACATCGGGATCTCTGCGAATATCCCCAGAATCGCCGAATTGGATCTGGATGATCCCGACCAGTACATGGCATCGGACAATGTTTTTACCTATGCGGAAAAAAAAGGATGGTGGGATCCCAACAGTGAAGAGCCTTTCAAATTTTGGAAAGCTTACAGCGGTAGAAAACCATTTTCGAGCAGGGAATATTTTGTTTTTAACACATTAGCTCCATCACTCAACTTGGACTACGAAGCTAAAGAACTCCCCTTCTCAGTAAAACCGGATAATAAAGTATCGGTAAGAGATGTCATCAAGATGTACCGGGAAACTTATGCAGGGACTGAATGGGGCATGACCAAAAACCTTATGACCAAAGCCCGGCGCAGCGATAAAATGGAAAAGAGCCCGATCGCCAGCCCCTGGATGTCCGGGGATATGCGCACTTTGCTTAACACTCTAAAGCCTGGAGCTGTGGAGCGGTATCGGGCAATTGCAATCGCTGGATGTTCCTATTCCCATATCACCCAATGTCGGGATTGGCTCCCTGATCCAGTGGGAGGCATTAGCTGGTTCGCTTTTGATAATCCCGGCCAAAGCGCAAGAATTCCCATTTTTGCGGGAGTGACAGAGCTTCCCCCCAGTTTTGAGGTGTGTGCTCAGCACCGGTTTCGCAGCGATTCGGCAGCCTGGGCCTTCCGAAGAGCCAACAAACTTGCGACATTTAAATGGGGACAAACAAAAGAATATATTGAAAAAGCAATAAAACAATTCGAAGAGAAAGCTTTTAACGACCTGCCTGATGTTGAAAAAAAAGTTCTGGAGCTTTACAACGGCGGCAAAACGGAAGAGGATATCCTAAAAGCCAAACAATATCTCACCAAGTATACCAATGATTTTGCCCGTGCTGCAATTCATAAATATTTGGAGCTTGGAGACAAATTCTGGGCCTTTCTTGCAAGAGGATATTGACCGCCTATTTCCTTAGAAGCCTTATTGACTCAGTTCCCTATTACTGATAACCTTTCACTGACCAATCAACGGGGAGAATAAGCGATGGAATGCCCGAAGTGTGCCTTTAAAAATCCTGATAACACACAATTCTGCGGCAACTGTGCCTCTCCTCTCCATCATGAAGACGGATTTTCCTCGCTGACCAAAACCCTCCAAGTGTCGACCAATCAGTTGGTTCAAGGCAGTATCTTCGCCGGGAAATACAAAATCCTCGAAAGATTGGGGATAGGAGGGATGGGGGTCGTTTACAAGGCGGAGGACACCAAACTCAAACGGACGGTTGCGTTAAAATTTCTATCGCCCGAGCTCACACAGAATGAACGGGCAAGAGAACGTTTTATCCATGAGGCACAGGCAGCTTCAGCTTTGGACCACCCCAACATCTGTACCATCCACGAAATCGATGAGATCGAGGAAGGACAGATGTATATCGCTATGGCTTTCTACACCGGAGAAAGTCTGAAGGAGAGGCTCTCAAAAAATCCCCTGAACTTGAAAGACACTTTGGACGTAGCTATCCAGGTCTCCAAGGGATTGGCCAAAGCCCATGAGCATGACATCGTTCACCGCGATATCAAACCGGCGAACATCATGATGACGGATGATGGGCTGGTCAAGATCGTTGATTTTGGCGTGGCCAAACTCTCGGGATCGACACGGGTCACGAGAGATGGCACGGCAGTGGGCACGGCAGCATACATGTCGCCTGAGCAGGCACGGGGGGAAGAAGTCGATCAAAAAACGGATATCTGGTCGTTGGGAGTTGTGCTTTCAGAGATCGTGACGGGGGAACCTCCGTTCAAAGGGGAGAACGAGCAGGCCATCCTGTATTCCATCTTGAACAGGGAGCCCCACACCGTCAAAAGGTTGGAAACAGCCTTTCCAAAGGAACTGGAACAGATCATTCGACGGGCCCTGTCCAAGGAGCCCAAAAAGAGATTTTCTACGGCAAAAGAATTGTCTCAAGTCTTGGAGGATTTGAAGTTGAAATTGATCACAGGGGCAACTTTCCCCACGCGGACGGTTATCTTCCGTCAACCGCGCAAGCGCCTGATAATCGGGAGTGCTGTTGCGGTGTTTGTGCTTGCAACAGTGCTCGTGACCTGGATGCTGACACGGCAAAGCCTTTCCTTTAACGAACGGGATAAATTGCTCGTTGCCGATGTGGACAACCAAACTGAGGATTCTGTGTTCGACATGGCCCTTCAGACAGCCATCGAGGCAGATCTACAGCAGTCCCCTTATGCCAGTATTTTCGATAAGGGGCAGGTGGCAGAAACCTTAAAACTGATGAAATTGGACCCTGGCTCTCACATAGACAAAGAATTGGGCTCTGACATTTGCCGGTTTTCTGGGGTCAGGGCCATGATCGTTCCACGAATCCTCAAAGCTGGGGAAGCCTACGAACTGCAGGCTATCTTGATCGATCCAAGACGGAATAGACATGTAGATAGGATCCGCGTTACAGTCCTCGGTCGTGAAGAGGTGCTTCTCAATGCCATCGACAAGCTTGCCCGGCAGGTCCGTTCTCACCTAGGCGAGTCCTTAAACTCCATTGAGAAGGCGGATAAAGCTATCGCTCAGCACACCACGTCCTCATGGGAGGCCTTGCACTACCTTTCGATGGGACAGGCGAAATGGAATGAAGGTAAATTCAAGGATGCAGCATCATTTTTCGAGCTTGCCCTAGAGAAGGATCCGAAGTTTGTGGCAGCAAGAGGAACGCTTGGTCTTCTACTCATTCAATTTATGAATCAAAAGGAAAAAGGCAAACAGGAACTCAAACTTGCTCTGGCAGATGCAGAGGACATCACACATCAGGAATATCTTTTGATCAAAGCGGTCAATTTGTGGTATGTGGACGAAGATTATGAGGCTGCATTGGAGGAGTACCGGATCATCCGAGAGCTATATCCTGACATAATGCAGGGCTACAACAATGCTGGAGTCATTCTCCGGAATCTGCACCGGTATGAAGAGGCTGTGGACATGTTCGAAAAGGCCGCAGAAGTTGCTCCGAGTAATAGCATCCCTCTTGCGAATCTTTGGTGGACTCACCTAACCTCCCGGAAAGATCCGGTTTCCGCAGAAGAAGCAGGACGTCGTGTCGTGGCTCTTGGACCTGAGATCGCCATCCATCACCACTGGCAAGGGTATGCGTTGGCCGCACAGGCCAGATTTGACGAGGCTATCGAATCCTATAAAAAAGTCCTATCTCTCGAATCCCAACATCCTTGGGGATTGCCGAACATCGCGTATATCCTGTTGGCTGCCGGAAGAGCCGAAGAGGCCGTGTCGTATTTCAAGCAAATCCGCAAACTCGTTCAACAAGGACGTATGCAGGATTATCATCCCTCCGTTTGTTTTTATTTGGCCTTAGCCTTGAGGGAATCGGGTGAATCAGAGGCCGCCATAAAAATCGCAGAAGAGGGAATCGACGATCTTAAAAAGGAAGTCGGGGAGAAATGGGAAGCGGCGTGGATACCTCTTATGATGGCAAAGCTCGAAATAGCTAGCGGGAAGGTCGACAGAGTAGACGAATATGTCAACCAAGCTAAATCTTTGGGATTGAACGACCAAGGGGCTAAAATCTATCTGGCTGAGGTCTATGCGCTATCCGACAAGTCAAACGAGGCCATCGACATGTTAAAACAAGTCCTCGAGTCCGGGTACCCCGATCCTTACTTCTTGCAGATTTTTCCGGCCTTCCACTCTTTGCAGGCCGATCCAGATTTTAGAGAGCTCTTTCGTTTCGAGTAAATTTATTTTTCCGGGCGCTTCACTGTCAAAACCAATCTTTTAACGGATTGGACAACCACTTCATCTCCGGGATAAAAAGAGGTATCGCTGATGGCTTTCCAAAGTTCCCCATGGACAAAGACTTTGCCCTTTGTCCCTTTCCACTCTTTCACTTCAGCGATTAAACCGATCATGCCCGATTCTCCTGTGGGAGACCGCCTCCTTTTTTTTGTGATCAGCCAGATTACCGGCAAGATCACATGTTCCCCGAACTCAAAAAGGACGTAGGCAATGACCAAGATCAACAGAATTTTTAGCATCTGATTATTGATGTGAAAAGATAATAATTGAAAAAATCATAAGAGGCAAATAGTTGGATTGAATTTACAGGAATGCTGTGTTATAAGCAGATAGACGCAGACCGGGAGAACGAGTCGGATCATGAAGGTGAACATACCAGAGGACTACAAGCCCTATCTAAGAATCGGAACGTGCTCCTGGAAGTTCGATTCATGGAAAGGGCTTTTTTACGATGCAGACAAAAATTACAGACCGGATGATTATCTTACCGACTACTCCAGGCATCTCGACTCGGTAGAGATCGATCAGTGGTTTTGGAGTTTATTCCCTGGTGGGATCAAACTTCCCGATATCGGGGCTGTGAAATCTTATGCCAATAGCGTTCCCGATGATTTCCTTTTTACGGTCAAAGCCCCGAACTCGTTGACGCTGACTCATTTTTATGCCAAACAGCCGAAAAAATATGCTGAATATGCAGGTCAGGCGAACAAACATTTTCTGGATAATGAACTTTTGGAAAGGTTTCTCGAGCGACTGACATTGATGGAAAGCAAGTTGGGTCCCATCATGTTCCAGTTCGAATACCTCAATAAAAAAAAGATGCCGTCGAAAGAGTTGTTTTTCGACAAGTTCCATGAATTCATCATCAAGGCACCGAAAGGCTATCATTACGCCGTGGAGATTCGCAATCCTAACTACCTTTCCCCTACTTTTTTCAAATTCCTCGATGACCACGATCTCGGGTATGTTTATCTGGAAGGTTATTACATGCCCCACATCGGAGAGGTGTACGAAAAGTTCCAGCCTGCGACAGCGGATTTTTGCATCATCCGGCTCCACGGCAGCGACAGATTAGAGATTGAAACAAAAACAGGAGGATTGTGGAATCGGGTTATTTCTCCCAAGCCAAAAGGACTGAAGGCGGCCGCACAAATTGTGCGCACCAACCGCAAACAGAACGTTTTTACCTATGTGAATCTCAACAACCACTTCGAAGGAAGCGCTCCGGTAACCGCCGAACGATTCATCGACACTCTTGAAAAAAATGATTTTTAATTATTAATTTTGTACCGGGATACTTGATTACTGAATTAAGGAATAAAAATATTTAAAAAAACCTAATAAATCACCGAATGAATGATATCACGTGATTCTTGGAATTAAGTAATCAAGTATCCCGTCACCGAATTAAAAAAGGAGGAGGGAATGAAGTTTGATGTTATTCGGTTTGGGTGTGCGGTTGCTTCGATTTGGGGGCTTGTTATCCTCTTGGCTGGAGTCGCTAATCTGCTCTGGCCGACATATGGGATAGAATTCCTGAAAATCATCGACTCCATATATCCCGGTTACCATTTCGGGCAGTCGGGATTCGGCGGAGTTCTCGTCGCCACCTTGTATGCCATCATCGATGCCTGGATTATCGGGGTCATTTTTGCTCTGATCTACAACAAGTTCACGAAGAAAAATAGAGCCTAAAATTTCAAATTTCCCTGATTTTTCTCTTTTTCATGTTTTCCAGAACAAAAGGATAAGCTTCCAGGAATTCTAACTCGAGCTCTGATTGGATTCCATTCTCTCTGAGGAATCTTTCAAATTTACTGATTTCTTCCCTGGAGAAGAGATCTCCCATTAAAGCTGGCCATGTTTTTATCCCCAATTTCTCCAGATCTCTCAATGCAATCATAGGAAAACGAAAAAAGTCTTTTTTCGCTCCTGTTGTCTGCTCGAAGGATTCTTCATCGACTCCTTTCAGACAAATCCGAACACATAGGTTCGGAAATTCCTTGAATTTCTCCAGCAAGTCTGTTCTGTATCCGAGAAAAAAACCATTGGTCTCGAGGATAAACATAGAATCGGGCTTGTTCTGAGAGATAAGTCTGAGCACTTCGATCAAATGATAGAAGGTCCTCTCACCCAGGACCGGCTCTGCACCGCTGATCCGGAATAAACGATATGACTTCTTTTTTGCGATATGGAGAAGCTTGTCGGCTACTTGCTGGGGAGTGAAATACTCTTTGAATCTTTCTGGGTAAAGATTCCTGTTGTAATTCCAGCAATAAGCACACAGAAAAGAACACCCCACCGCATCGGCCGTGGCAATTCCTCCATAATAGGGAGCCGGCCTGAAACGGTAGTAAAGTCTTTTATTCCCGCTTGTGACAAGGTTTTCTACTTCTTCAGATCTTTTGAGAGGATCGAACGGCAACTCCACTTTTGTGAATAATTCAGGTTTATTGATTGATTTCCTTAATGGGGACCAAACCCATTCTCTCGGCTTGCAGCTTTAACAGCGGAATGCTTATAACCTCCTCGAGCAAAGCATCTGAGATAAGCTCCCAGAGTGCTGTTGCAGACATTGTATCGATTACAGCATCTCCAGGAACTCCTTCCTGGTAATCTTTGAAAAGGAACAAAATTTTTGTCCTGCCCGAAGCTTTGTAATCCGGGCCTTCAACCCAGCCATCCCCGTCCCAGTCCACATAAGGGTCATCTACCAAAAACTTAGAAAGATCATAAGGGCCAACACGAGGGTCATTTTCCAATCCAAGCATATCTATAAGTATTTTATTAGCAATAAAAGCATGAGCTGTATATCCTGCGTGTACTCCATCAAAAGAAAAAGCATGGCCCCATCCCCAATTTCGGGTAAAATTGAATGTCTTCCCTTTGTAACCAACCAATAATGGATTTGTACCACTGAAGACACCATTCAGCTCTGCTCCAATATCGATGATATGAACGTGGTCGCTTCCAGCAGCTGTAACAATATCATTAAATTCATCGATACGGCCTTCGATAGAGGTACGCTCAGTATCCGAAAGAACAAGGCTTCCATCATCAAGTATCTCGTTTACCTCCTCGACTGTTGATTCACTTTTGAGAAGGGCATACATACACATAAATGTCAAAAGAGATACCCGGCCGTCCAATGACAAAGAATCCGGATAAGCAGGATTCGCCTTGTTCAAATATGTGACAAGGTCCCCGGCATCCATCAGATAGCCGACTTCCGGATAATGAGGAAAAGTCAGGAGAAAAAACTCCACGTCATTCAGATTGGCCTCGTCCTTTAAACGATTTTGAAGATGGTTGAACTGGGCCTGAAAATCATCTGGAGTTGTAAGACTATTCTGAATAATGCTACTTGTGTAAGGCGCAAAAGACAAAACACCATGGTACTCGCCAAAATTGAGCAGCCACCTCACGCCAGGTTTGAGCTTGTGCTCGATTTTCCGAAAAGGAATGGGTAAATATTCGGGGTTTTTCCCTCCCAAACCCAAGGAGGCTAGAGCCGCATCGTTGTTCCCTATCCAGAATATGACCCATGCCGGTTTTCTCCACCGATTGTTGAGTCGCCAGATAAGGGCGTCAAATTGCGAGACAGGTTGACCTGCCCATAGGTTTATTGGGTATAGGACCTTGTCATGCATATCAGCAAAAAAATATGGCTGCAGTCTGTTACAAAGGTATTCATCCGTTACGTAGTTTTCGTCTGCGTCTCCGTCCCGAGGGGCATATTCAATGCCTTCCACGGAAAAAATATCTTCCCCATCCACTCCCAGATTGGTCGGAATTGTAAAAGGTTTGAGGCGGTTTCCATCTTCATTCAGAAACGGTTGGGAAAACTTCAGCGGCTTAACCTTTTTCAGCTTGTTATAGACCAATTGAAGATACGCATTCTCCGTATTGATCTTGTTGTTGGTGGCATCTCTGGTTCCTTGAGTTAGACTGTCTCCCACCCCTATCAAGAGTGTCCTCGAATTACTCCACCAGAAAGCAGGCTGAACAACAGGATCATGCTGTCCCTCAATAAATCTGGCTTTCTGCTCTTTTTTTTGATGTTCCTGACCCATGACAGGTAATGTGATCAAAAGAACCACAGATAAGCCGATAAAAATTGGCTTACAATTAATCCATTTCATGAAACCCTCCTTAAATTGATGTTTTTATATTTTCGAATTCGAAACTATCCCTCCGTTCTGGATTAGAAGCGTCCATGCACTTAATTGACAAAGGGAAATCTCGAAAATATTGGAAACTGTCCGAAATGGAACCCCCACTTTTCTTCTTCTCCTGTGATTATTCGCGCTAAACAAAATATAAATCAAACTATATAGTTTGTCAAATTTTTAAAAACAAAGGTAAGCAGTTCCAAAACAAAGCGCGTTTGACAACAAAATTTCGCTTTGATATAAGTCAATCCGTTGGGACGATCATAAACTAAAATATGAGGTTATGATGAAAAAAATCACCCTTGTATCGGCATTTACTGCAATATTTTTGGGCTTTTTCCCTCTTAATGCTCAGGAAGGCACGATCCCCGCCTTTGAACTGGAACCCAATCCCATAGCTCTCAAACGTTTGGCACGGCCCGGGACACCTTTCGACAAGGTGGGTCGGAAATTTGCCGTTCTAGCCGACGAAAGCGGCTCGTTTGAAGCCTGGGCATATCCTCTGAAAATCTTCCGGAATTTCACGTTCTCTTTTCTTGTAGGAAGTTCGACGCGGTCTATTCTGGGAAAGGACATCATTCGGTACATCACCGTTACACCGGAAGCCACAACATTGACTTACACTTATCAATCCTTCACGGTTAATGCAACTTATATTACCCCGGTCGATGAGCCGGGCGGGATTATTCTGCTTCAGGTCGACTCTACCCATCCCCTGACCATAATCTGTGGTTTTTTGTCTGTACTTCAGCCCATGTGGCCGGCCGGATTGGGTGGCCAGTTCGCCTATTGGGATGCCAAACAAAAGACCTATATCATCTCCGAATCTAACGGACAAAATCACGGGATTTTAGGATCTCCGGCAGCCCAAGGATTATCCTACACACCGGCACACATGCTCTCGGATGTTCCGAACGAATTCAAGATCGAAATTGCCGATCCTAACATGTTCAGAGACAAGTTTATTCCCATCTACATGGCTGGAGGAAAAGGGCCTAGAGAAAATGTGCAGAAGGTCTATCAGAGGCTTCAGAGCGATCCAGAAAAGTATTACAGAAAAAATTGTTTACACTACAAAAATCTTCGAGAAAACACCTTGCAGGTGAAGACACCCAATAAAAAGCTCGATCTTGCCTTTGAGTGGGCTAAGGTGGCGTTTGATAATCTCCTGGTCGAGAATCCTGACCTGGGAAAGGGATTGGTGGCAGGATTGGGAGCATCGGGTACGAGCGGCCGCCCTGGATTTGGCTGGTTTTTTGGAGGCGATGCTTACATCAATTCCTTCAGCCTTCTGAGCTACGGCGCACATGAATCTGCCCGAGAGACCTTGGCTTTCACACAAAAGTGGCAGAGAAAAGACGGGAAAATGGCCCACGAACTCTCCCAGGCAGAAGGATACATCGACTGGTGGAACGACTACCACTTTGGCTACATCCATGGAGACACGACTCCCTATTACATCGCAGCCATGTATAATTATGCAAGATTGACAGGCGATATTGAATTCATCAAAGCCAGCTGGAAATCCTTGAAGAGAGCCTATGATTGGTGCCTTTCCACTGATGCCAACAGAGACGGCCTGATGGACAACAAAAAAGCGGGTTTGGGTGCTCTGGAATACGGGGCGTTGACCGGGATCGAGACGGACATCTATCTGGCTGCTGTTTGGGTCAGGGCAGTCTATGGGATGCAACGCTTGGCTGACATGACAGGTGATAACAAATATGCAACGGAAGCAGCGGCACAATTTGAAAAATCCAAGCAAGCTTTTGACCAGAAATTTTGGGATGAAAAAAACCAATTGTATGCCTATGCTTTTAACACAGAGGGGGAAACGGTCAAAGAAATTTCTCCCTGGAATGCCGTGGGCATGATGTGGGAATTGGGAACAGAAGAACGGAGTTTGAGCAGTCTAGAGAGGCTGTGCTCCTCAGAGCTTACCACAGACTGGGGAATCCGGAGTATTTCCATCAACAGCAAATATTTTCAGCCTCTCAATTACAACTACGGGGCCGTTTGGCCTTTCCTGACAAGTTGGGTCACTTCGGCTTTATACAAACATCATATGCCCCTGCAAGGCTACAACCTGTTGATGTCCACGGCCAACCACACATTTGACCATGCCCTCGGATGTGTCACAGAAGTCTTCTCCGGTACAAACAATGTGTGGCCCCAGGAGGCGGTGTCACATCAAGGATTTTCCACGGCTGGAGTCGTTCTTCCCTTTGTTCGTGGGCTGCTGGGGCTCGAGGGAAATGCTCTGGAGAAATCCCTGACATTTTCCCCTCACTTTCCGGCAAGCTGGAAACATGTGTCCATCAAAGATTATTCTGTGAGGCAGGCAAGATTTTCGTTCGATTACGAAAGGAGAAAGGACACGATATCTTTGAAAGTACAAACAAAAAATGCGGCTGGATACAAAATCACGTTTGCGCCTGCGATGGGAATCGGCACCAAATTCACATCACTCATTGTGGATGGTAAGCCAGAGGCAGTAGAAACAAAGGAAAAAGCGCAGGTTGTCCAGGCCGTGACAGAAATTCCCGTGAAAAACGGCATGATGCAATTCGACCTGGGATTTATCCCGACCGTGGAAATTTTGCCGGTTGTCCCGAAAACAAGGGTCGGGGATGGAAACAAGGGCTTGAAGATGATCTCTGTAAAAAAAGAAGCTTCAAGATTGATGATAAAGGTTGAGGGACTTGCGCGCAGGAGCTATGCGTTGCGAATCACAAATCCAGGAATGATCGCTAAGGTAGAGGGAGCAGAACTCAAAGACGACGATTTGATACTCAGAATGCCCGAAGGCACAGCTGGTCAGTTCGTCTCTCACAGGATAATCCTTCATCTGCAATAGCTTACGTTAGACAAAACCCATTTTGTCCAATGTCAAGGTTTGATCCCAACATTGTTAACCTGAATGGTTCTCTTCCATATTGTGTGGGCATAACTTCTAAGGTGTTTCTTTGCCATCAGGCATGTCTGGAATGCCCTTCTCGGCGGCTGCGGACATACCTGATGTCTTTTTCCATTAGAGCTTACCCACACAATATGGAAGAGAACTACCTTGTTAAATAAATAGGCAAGATCGATCGTAGATGTTATAGAATGGAAAGAGGAAAACAGCATGAACATAATCAAATGGCTCGTAACAGCGGCTTTCTCATTCGGTCTTATCCTTGGCATCGCGTGCCAAAAACAAAAGACCTCGTGGAAAGGAACGATCGAAACCAAGGATGGCGCAACCATTGTCAAAAATACGAAATATCCGATTTACGATGATCCTGTGCTCGAACTGGCAGAAGATTTAGTCATAAAGGGAAGTGAAGAGATAGAGGAGCAGATGTTCCAGAACATCAACACACTGGACGTGGATGAAGAAGGCCATCTTTATATCCTCGATGAGCAAGCCGGCAACATCAAGGTTTTTGACGCATCCGGAAGTTTTCAAAAAACCATCGGCAGAAAAAGACAGGGGCCCGGCGAATTCGGGATGCCGATATCTCTCTTCCTCTCCCAGCAGAACCAAATCATTGTCAACGATATGGGCCAGCGGAAAGTTCAGTATTTCGACAAGGAAGGTAATTATCTTAAAGAATTCTCTATCGCCGATAAGTTTTTGTTCTTTGGTCCGATGGTCACATCCAACGGCGATCTCATCGTCACCTATACCATTCCTCAGGAAAAGCCCGCAACGGTATTGCAAAAATTCAATCCGAAATTCGAATCGATCCTCACGTTCACTTCCATCCCGATGGACATACCTCCTGTGATAAACATTTTTGTGGCCCGTTCTTTGACAAGTTTGAGATGGGCTGTGACATACAATGATGAAATCATCTGGGCCGATATAAAAAACCCTGAATATGAGCTCCGTTTTCATGATACTGACGGCAAATTAAAAAGGATAATCACCAGGGATTATGATCCCATCTCCATCACAACCGACGATAAAGACAGATTGATGGAACAAACCTTCGGGGATAATCCGACAGATCAATGGGATGTCCGGTTTCCAGACAACTACCCTCCCTTTTTAGGATTCTCTTTTGACGATTTAGGCCATCTCTTTATAAAAAGATATGATCAAGAAGCAGATGAGGTTGGCAATCTGTATGATATATTCGATTCGGGAGGAAAATACATCGCTCAGATGCTGTTCAAAATGAATCCTATGATCTGGAAGAAAGGGCACATGTACACCATCGAAGAGGATGAAGAAGGATTCAAAGTCGTCAAGCGCTACAAGGTCAACTGGAAAATTTGAAAGTCAAATTGCAATTATTGTAAAATGCAAAATAGGAGGATCAAATGGAAAGCATCTATAAAGTGATTGAAATCATCGGGACAAGCCCCAATTCCTGGGAAGAAGCGGCTAAAAACGCCGTAGAGACCGCGGGAAAAACCTTGAAAGACCTTAGAGTTGCCGAAGCCGTCGAGTTTGACTTGAAAGTTGAAGACGGAAAGGTTTCTGCCTATCGAACAAAAATGAAGATTTCTTTCAAGTATCAAGATTAGTCGGCACCACTCTAGCCTGAATTATCCAGGGGGTTCTCTTCCATATTGAGTGGGCATGACTTTCAAGGTGTTTCTTTACCATCAGGCTTGTCCTCCGCTCTAGTTCGGATCTTTAACGCCATTCCCTCACCGCCCTTCTCGGCGGCTTTGAACTGCGCACGTTAACTCCTTACCTCTACAACTCTATCCTCTGTTCCCGTGCCTGTCCGGATCTCTGATCCCAAGGCAAAGTCGTGCTCAATACAACATCGCCGACAATATGAGGATATTCCCATATTGTTACCCTCGAAGAACGGATCGTGAAGGCTAGATCCTCAATGGCGCTCCAGACATACCCGATGGCTTTTTCCATTAGAGCTTACCCACACAAAATGGAAGAGAACCATCCAGGTTATTTGCATTTTTATGAATAGTTCAGGATAAATAAGTTGCAAAATTTGTGGAAAAATTTTATCTTTTTCCCTTTGACTTAAAACTTGTAGTTATTTTCATCCAAAGGAGGACCGATTGCATAATTCGTATTCAAAAAAATATTTTGTCGTGAGTTTGATTTTGATTCTGGGATTGTTTTTGCCAGCTGACGGACAGGCGGCCCAGACCGAATCCCATGATTTTATGAAAAACATCATCTGGCGCGAGATCGGACCGGCCAATCCCGGTGGCCGGATAACCGATATCGAAGGTGTCGAGAGCAATCCCTCCATCATCTATGCCGGCGCAGCCACCGGGGGCATCTGGAAAACGACCAATGCGGGCACGACCTGGGAGCCGATATTCGACGACCAGCCTAATGCATCGATCGGCGACCTCGCTGTTTCCTTATCCAATCCTGACATCATCTATGTTGGAACAGGGGAAGCGAACAACCGCAACAGCTCCCCCTGGGGAAGCGGTGTGTTCAAATCCACAGACGCCGGAAAAACCTGGGAGTTTGTCGGATTAAAAGAAACGCATCACATAGGCCGGGTGCTCATCGATCCCAAAAATCCTGACATCGTATACGTGGCAGCCCTGGGACACCTATGGGGCACCAACGAAGAACGGGGCGTTTTTAAAACGACAGATGGCGGCAAAAACTGGCAGAAAGTCCTGTTTCTCGATGAAAAAACGGGTGTCACGGACATGGCTATGGATGGTCAGAATAGTGAAATCCTGTATGCGGCAGCCCATGAAAGATTGCGAGACCGCTTCGATGCAGGAGACCCTGTGGACCAATGGGGGCCCAAAGCAGGTATCTACATCAGCTTGGACGGTGGACAAAACTGGACAAAAGCTACCAAAGGCCTTCCGACCGATGAGATGGGACGGATCGGCCTGAGCGCCGCTCCCGGTAAACCGGGCACCGTCTATGCCCTAGTCAGCACACAAAAAACACGCAGTTTCCGCCGCGGGCAGGAACCACAAGATGAAAAGCTAGACATAAACAGGGGCGGCATTTTTAAATCGACGGACTACGGAAAAACATGGACACTCATGAACATGCACAACAACCGGCCATCTTACTACAGCCAGATCCGTGTGGATCCCAATGATGAAAACGTGATCTGGACGTGCGGTTCCCCGTTGGCTTATTCCGAAGATGGGGGAAAAACTATAAAGATCGGGCCCGTGGTTCAGGGCAACACTCACATCGACTACCATGCCCTATGGGTCGACCCGAACAACTCCGATCATGTCCTTGTCGGCGGCGATGGGGGGATCAACATCACCTATGACCGAGGAAAAAATTGGGATATCATCACCCAGATCGGACTGGCCCAGTTTTATGCCATCACAGCAGATATGAGAAAGCCTTATTATGTGTACGGCGGCCTCCAGGACAACGGCAATTGGGGAGGCCCAAGCCGCTCCCGCCGAGGTTCGGGCATCGTTAACAACGATTGGTTTCCCCTCAGCAATGCGGATGGCTTTGTCTGCCAGGTCGATCCTACTGATTTCAACACAGTTTATTACGAGATCCAAAACGGATACCTGATGCGCCTGGATCTTCGAACCTGGCAAACCAGAATGCTGCGGCCCCAATCCCCTCCTGCTAAGAAAGGTGAACCGAGGGAACGATACCGCTTCGACTGGAACTCCCCGGTGATAATCTCTCCCCATAATCCGCACACCCTTTATTTCGGTGGAAATAAATTGTTTAAAACCGTCAACCGTGGGGATAGCTGGCAAGTGCAAAGCCCAGATCTCACGGCCGATCCCGAATCCCGGTACAGCGCGATCGTATCTATCGATGAGTCGCCCCTCAAACCCGGACTTATCTGGGTGGGAACAAGCGACGGCAACGTTCAGCTCACCCAAGATGACGGAGCCACCTGGACGCGGCTTAACGATAAAATGGACGGAGCACCTAAAAGTTTTTGGGTCAAGCGGGTCGAGGCATCCAATCATGTTGCTGGCAGGGCTTATATCGTTTTCGACGGACACCGCCATGACAACCAGGATCCTTACATCTATGTGACCGAAGACTTCGGCGAAAACTGGAAAAAAATCACCAACGGTCTTCCAGAGGGTTCGGTGTATGTTGTGAGGGAAGATTACAAAAATCCGGATTTGTTGTTTGCCGGCACTGAGTTTGCTGTGTATATCTCGCTTGACCGCGGGGAAACTTGGGAACGTTTTATGAACGGGCTCCCGACTGTTCCAGTCCACGACCTGTTTATCCATCCGCGAGACTTCGACCTTATCGCAGGAACACACGGACGCGGGGCTTGGATCGTGGACAACATCACTCCGCTACAGCAGTTATCCTCAGATGTAAAAGAAAAAGATGTGTATTTGTTCGATATCAGACCCGAAGTGCAGTGGGGCAGAACTTATGAATGGACCTGGGTAGCAGACAAGCGGTTCAAGAAACTGAATCCGCCGACAGGTTCTGTTATTTCCTATCATTTAAAGAATGAAATAACCGAACCGGTAAAAATCGCCATACTGGATATCACAGGCACGGTCGTCAGAGACCTTGAAGGCCCTAAGGAAGCAGGCCTTCACAAGGTATTCTGGGATTTCCGGAAAAATCCGCCCATAAAGCAGAAAGGTCAATCCCAACAAAGCATGCAGCAGAGATTCAGACGCCGCACTCCGATGGTCGGTCCCGGAGAATACCTGGTGCGGCTTACTGCGGGCGATAATGTTCTCACAACCAGGCTTGTTGTCGAAAAGGACAATCCCGACTATTTAGGCCGCTAATCCCCTTGATCTCCTCCGGAGGACTTCTTTACCTGGATTACCAAACTATTTCTAGATTTTTTCGTATATAGGGATGTCCTTCGAAACAAAAATATAGCAATGTGAAGGCCAGATGGGGTATAATATTCTATACTAATTATATAGAATATGTAGAAATTTGGAAAAAGATAGAAAAAAGTGGAAGAAAAAGGGTAGAATTCCCGTCTAATAGAGGTACTGGCTGGAACTATGAATCTCCGCATTCGGAACGAAGAGTGCTGAGATCGCAGCCGTTTAAAATTACAAAAAGTTCGGCAGGTAAAACGAACGAATATCGTGTAGGTGAATGAAGATGAAAAAATTATCAATCTTAATGTTGACAGTGTTTTTGGTTTTTGCTGTGGGTTGTGGAAAATCTGGCGATAATGGTCAGGGAGGAGATAGGAACTCCCGTGCAAATCCAGGCGAGAAAAAGCCCGAATCAAAACGCCCGAGCGATGGGGAAATCGACATCGATTCTCTGGATATCCCGGACCAGATGAAAGAAGCCATTAAATCCGGAAAAATCCCTCCGGACCAGGTTAAGGAAATGCTCGCAAGGCTTCAAGGAGGCGGGGATGCTCTTCCCGTCAGTGTGGCACCTGTTCAGAGACAAGACCTGAACTCCTACCTCGTCCTCAACGGGATAGTTGAACCGGAACGGAAAGTGGAAATATTCTCCCGTTTATCCGCTTATGTGAAACAGATCATAAAAGAAGAAGGGGCTTATGTCCAAGAAAACGCCATCCTGGCACTTCTGGATGACACAGAGATCAAGATCGGCTTCGAACAGGCCAAAATACAGCTGGAGCAGGCCAAACTCAGCCTGGAAGAGGCCGAACAGAATTTTAACCGGAACCAGGAATTGATCCAACGCGAGCTGATTTCCAAACAGGAATTCCAGACACAAGAAGCCGTATACAAACAACGAAAGCTGGATTATCAGAACCGCCAGGAGGGCTATAAAGACCTCGAGCTTCAGTTGAACTACACCAAGATCCGGGCTCTGTCCGAAGGTTTCATAACCGAGCGCTTGATCGAAGTCGGAGACCGTGTTAACGCCAATCAGCAGGTCTACACCATCGAAGATTTCAAGCCCCTGCTGATCCGTGTTTACGTTCCCACATCCGATGCCATCAAACTCGAAACTGGTATGTCGGCCGAAGTGCTGACCGAAGTATTGCAGGGAGCCGTATTCAACGGCGATGTCAAATTGATCAACCCCCGGATCGACACTCAAACCGGGACGGTCAAAACCACCGTCGAAGTTTTTGATGACTCCCTTCGCCTGAAACCGGGAATGTTCGTGGAAGTCCGTATCGCCATCGGCGCAAAGGAAAACGTCCTGACCATCCCGCGGAAAGCCATCCTTTACAAACAGAACAAGACTTATGTTTTTGTCATGAACCGCAACCAGGTGTCCCAGCGTGAAGTCCTGCTCGGCTTGACCGAGGAAGACCTGGTGGAAGTGACAAACGGTCTGGCCGAAGGAGATGTCATCGTCGTTGTCGGAGTCGAAGGGCTCAAAGACGGCCAAAGAGTTGACGTGGTCCAATGAAGATCGTTAAATTTTCCATCAACCGTCCGGTGACCGTTTTTATGTTCACCATTGCCGCGATTATCTTCGGATTTATTTCCTATTCGAAACTCAACCTGAATCTTTTGCCCAAAATCTCCTACCCCACCCTTACCATCAAAACCGAATATCCCGGCACCGCCCCTTCTGAAATCGAAAACATTATTTCCAAGCCGATCGAAGAAACCTGCGGGGTTGTGGACAATGTCGTACGCATTTCCTCAGTCTCCCGGGCCGAGCTGTCTGAAGTTACGGTCGAATTCGCCTGGCACACAAACATGGATTTTGCCACCCTGAAACTCAGGGAGAAACTGGATTTGCTTCGTTTGCCTGTCGGGGCCACCAAACCGGTCATTCTCCGGTATGATCCCAACCAGGAGCCCATCATGAAACTGGGGCTGACAGGCGACACCGACCTGGGCCGTATCCGGTACATCGCCGAAAGAGAGGTTAAGCAGGCTCTGGAAAGTATCGAAGGAGTGGCGGCCTGCTCCATCTCGGGAGGCCTGGAAGATGAGATCCACATTGACATCGATGAGTTGCAGCTTAGCCTTCTCAATATCCCAATCACCACTGTGGCCAGCCGTCTTTCCCAGGAAAACGTAAACCTTTCTGCTGGGATCTTAAAGCAAAAGGACAGTCAGTTTTTAGTCCGCACTGTCAATCAATTTAAAACCGTCGAAGAAATAAAAGATATCATTATAGAAAAACGGGGCGATGTCCAAATCACCCTGGGAAGCGTTGCGGACGTTTTCCGCGGCTACAAAGAACGCAAGGTCATCTCTCGCATTAACGGCCGGGAATGCATCGAAGCCGCCATCTACAGAGCAGCGGATGCCAACACCGTATTTGTGGCTAATGCAGTCACGGAAAAGCTGGCAACGGTCCAAAACACCATCCTTAGGCCTCGCAATATGGAATATATGGTCATCACCAACCAATCGAAATTTATAAAAAACACGATCCATGAGGTGAAACAGACCGCCATCATCGGCGGCATTTTGGCCATTATGGTCCTCCTGTATTTTTTAAAAAACCTGCGCAGTACCTTGATCATCGGGGCCGCCATACCCATCTCTGTTGTCATCACATTTTTTCTGATGTATTCCTCCAATATCTCCTTGAATATCATCTCCCTAGGAGGTCTAGCCCTAGGGATAGGAATGCTGGTGGACAACTCCATTGTGGTGTTGGAGTCTATCCAACGTTACAAGGAGAAGGGAGTGGGATTGTACAAGTCTGCCTTGGAGGGCACATCCGAAGTGGCCGGTGCTGTGACCGCGTCCACATTCACCACGGTGGCCGTGTTTTTTCCGATCGTGTTCGTCGAAGGAATCGCCGGACAGCTGTTCAAAGACATGGCTCTGACAGTGACCTATTCTCTATTGGCGTCCCTGGTCGTTTCGCTCACACTTGTCCCTATGCTCAATGCGGTCATGCGCCGGGAAAACGCTAAGGAAAGGTTAAGCCGAGTGCTGAAGATCGTGTTCAAGCCTCTGGATAAGTTGTATGACCAATTCTATAATTCTTACAAAAAAGTCCAGGATACAACGTTTAAACGCCGAAAAATCATTATCGTTGCTGTTCTCGTATTGTTCGCTGCTGCGATCTTCATGATCCGATTTATGGGCCAGGAACTAATCCCTGTCATCTCCCAAGGAGAATTCCATATCAATGTTGAGTTCCAACCCGGAACCTCCCTCAAAGAGAATGCCGCTATCATTTCGGATATCTCCGATACTCTGAAAAATTATGATGAAATAGACAGCGTATATGAGCTTATCGGAAAAGGTTCCCGGGCAGGTATATCCTTCCAGGAAGAGAGGGAAAACCTATCCGAATTCACCCTCCGTCTAAAACCCGGCATTTTGGGAACAAAGGAAAACCGGATCATGGACCGGGTCAGAGCCGACATGGAAAAATTTCCCACCACAAAAGTCAAGGTCTATAAGCCTCGATTGTTCTCGTTCAAGGCGCCACTCGAAGTCGTTGTATCTGGGAACAATCTTGATCTGATCAAGGGAGTCTCTGATGAACTCCTGGAAAAGATACGGGGAATAGAAGGGATCATCGACGTGAAGTCGAGCATGGAAGAAGGATATCCGGAAGTCCAGATCATTTTTAACAGAGCTGTTCTGGCCTCCCAAGACATGACCATCAACTCGGTAGGTTCCCAGATCAGAAACAAGATCGAAGGCGAGGTCGCCACGCGATTTATCGAAAGCGACAGGGAAATCGATATCCGAGTTCGCCTGTCAGAAGATTCCCGCGACCGGGTGGATAAAATCGAGAGGATCAATATCCGCAACGGCCTGGGTGTAATGGTGCCTCTGAAAGCCCTGGCTCAAATCCAGATCAAGGAAGGACCGGCAGAGATCCGGCGGATTCTTCAGCAAAAATCTGCGGTCATCACCGGGAATATCGCAGGGATCTCTTTGGACGAGGCCAAGGAAAAGATCATGATGGCTATAGCTTCCACGGACACCGGGCCAGAAGTTGCGATCAACATGGCCGGACAGAGCATGGAACAGGATGTGGCCTTTACTTCGATGATCTTTGCCATTTTTCTGGCCGTATTTCTGGTCTATCTGGTCATGGCTTCCCAGTTCGAATCCTTTAAAAAGCCCTTTATCATCATGTTTACCATTCCTCTTGGTATCATCGGCGTTGTGATCGTCGGACTTATAGCCAGCATGTCCATCAACGTGATCGTGTTGATCGGATTGATCATTCTCTCCGGCATCATCGTGAATAACGCTATTGTTCTAGTAGACTACATCGGGCAGTTACAGAAACAAGGAATGCCCAAGGTGGAAGCCATCAAAACAGCAGCTCAGGTAAGGTGGCGGCCGATCCTGATGACAACGATCACGACAGTGTTGGGACTTACCCCAATGGCACTGGATTTCAACGAGGGATTCGAAATCCGCATCCCGTTAGCCCTGACATTGATCGGGGGCTTGATCTTCGGAACTTTTTTAACCCTGATCTTTATCCCGCTGGTCTACAATTATGTGGTTAAAGATCCCACAGAAGCCGAGGAAAAAGAAAGCCGGTTGATGCGCTTTCTAAAAAGCATCAAAATGGGCTCCTCTTTAGATAAGGCCAAAACGAGTAAGCAATGAATTTACCAGAATTTTCCATACGCAAGCCAGTTTCCGTCATCGTGGCCATGCTTATTTTTATCACCATAGGGGTAATCTCCATCCTTAAACTTCCTTTGGAGATGATGCCCGACACGTCCTTTCCGGGCCTGATGGTGCAGATACCTTACCCCTCCTCTTCCCCTGAAGAAGTGGAACGCACCATCACGCGACCTCTGGAGGATATCCTGGCCACTATCAACAATCTGGAGAGTTTTAGTTCTACCTCCTCTGCATCGTCCAGCTTTATCCACATGCAATTCCACGGGGGCACTAATATGGACCTGGCCACGATGGAGATTCGAGACCGTATCGACCAAATGCGGGATCAGTTACCGGATGATATCGAAAACATCAACATCCGCCGTTTTTCCATGAACGACAGGCCCGTGATCAATTTCAGTGTGGCTTTGCCTGGAGATCTGGACAACCTGTATCATTGGTCGGAAAATTACATCACCCAGCAGTTGGAACGCATCCAGGGTGTGGCCAATGTGGATATCCGGGGCATCCGCAACAAAGTTCTGACAGTTTATCTTAAGCCCGAGGTTTTCTATTCCTCTTCTATCCGCATAAACGACCTGATCGACACCATAAGGAACAACAACATCAACATTTCAGCCGGGTATGTGGAAGAAGGACCGATGAGGTATGTGGCACGTATTCCGGGTGAATTGAAAATCTTGGAGGAAGTCAAAAACCTCCCTGTCAGCAACAAAGGATTGACAATTGCTGACGTGGCCCGCGTGACATACGATTATCCTATCAAAGAAGAATTCAATCGATTGGACGGAAATGAAACAGTCCGTTTTCAGATCTATCGGGCATCCAACGCCAACATCGTTGACGTATGCAACAAGGTCAAAACCACGATGGCGCAGATCAAGGAGACAGAGCCATCCCTCCAAAATATGACCACTATCTTTTACCGCGACCAATCTGAGGACATCCTCAAGAGCCTGCGAGACCTGACTATTTCAGGAGTCGTCGGAGGCCTCTTGGCCGTAATTGTCCTGCTGTTTTTCCTGCGAAAATTCCGGTCAACCATCATCATCGCCATCGCAATCCCAATGGCCATGGTGTTCACCTTTAGTTTCATGTATTTGTACCGCACAATCTTTCGTGCCGGCATAACTATCAATATCATATCTCTCAGCGGATTGATGATGGCGGTGGGCATGTTGGTGGATAACTCCGTTGTGGTCCTGGAGAATATCTTCCGTCTGCGGCAGGAGAAAAACTTACCTCCGCTGAAGGCTTCCATACAGGGGGCCAGTGAAGTGGCCATGGCTGTCTCGGCATCTACTTTGACAACATTGGTCGTGTTTATCTCGCTCGGATTTATGTCACAGTCGGGATTCGGACGTTTCTTACAAGACTTTGCTCTGACCATTTCCCTTGCATTGATAGCCTCTCTGATCGTTGCCCTCACATTCATCCCTCTGGCAGGAAGCCGCCTTCTTTCGGGAAAAGCCAGAGAAAAAGCACGTTGGTTGGTTAAACTGACTAGCTTTTACGAACTTATCATCAGTTTCACGATCAAAAACTGGAAAACCAAACTCCTCGTTGTCGGACTGGCCATAGGAATTTTCTTCACCTCATTCCAGATCCTCAAAAGCATCGAACGAGAGTTTATGCCCAGTAGCGATGAACGGGAGATTAACCTATCGGTCTATATGCCAAGAAGTTTTACTTTGGAACAGATGAAGGCCTTATTCCAGAATTACGAAAAAATTCTTTTTGCCAACAAACAGGAACTGGCCATCGACCATATGACCACCGAATTCGGTGTGAGGAGGATGCGGCAAGGGCGCTTCAGCGGAAGGCTTGAACTGAACCTGAAAGAGGAAGGCCCAACAGTAACCGAGATCAAAGAAAGACTCAAAGAATTACTGCCTAGGCAAGCCGGGATCCAGTACGAATACGCTCAGCGGTTCGGCCGCGGCGGGCATTTCCGCGGAATCGGTGTGGAGCTTATCGGCCTGGACTACACCAAACTGACCGAACTGGCCCCTATGGTGATCGAAAAGCTCCAGACAATCGAGAATGTGGAGGATATCACCAGTGACCTGGAGGGAGGAGACACACAGATAATGGTCGAGGTGGACCGCAAAAAAGCGGAAAGCTCGGGAGTGAGCAGCCGGATGGTGGCCCAGACTATTTCTTCCTCCATCTCGGAAAGGCCGATCGGCAAGTTTAAAACGGAAAATCGGGAAATTGACATCATCTTAAAAATCCAGGGAGAAGACGGTTTTTCAGAGGAAGACCTCCGAAACATCAGCCTGCCGACCCAGTCCCAACGGATTCCCATCTCCGCCATCTCGAATATTACCTATCGGGCCGGATCGACATCGATCCGCAAAGAAAACAAAATGTCCAAATTGATCATCAGAATCAACACCAAACAAGAGGGGATGATGGCTATATCCGACGACGTCCGCAATATCATGAGCACCATCCAATTCCCTGACGGCTACTCATGGAGCCTGGGATCCGGGTGGCGACGATTCCAGGAATCCCAAGGGGAATCCAACATGGCGATCATACTTGCCCTGATCTTCATCTACATCATCATGGCATCGCTTTTTGAGTCGTTCGTGCATCCCTTTACGATCTTGCTGACCGTACCGTTGGCTCTGTTCGGGGTGGCCATGATTTTTTCCATCACTGGCATTACCCTGAATACAACTTCATATTTGGGCCTTTTGGTTCTTTTCGGGATCGTAGTGAACAACGGGATCATTCTGATCGACCATATCCGCACGCTGCGGAAATCCGGATTGGAAAAGACGGCGGCTATCATTCAGGGAGGCAAAGACCGGATGCGGCCGATCATCATGACAGCCATCACCACCATTTTTGGCGTTTTGCCGCTGGCCCTCCCCTTTCTGCTGCCTCAGTTATTCGAAGCAGCGGGACGGCGCTCACAGATGTGGGCACCGATTTCTATTGCCATCATCGGCGGATTGACCACATCCACATTATTCACATTGATCTTTTTGCCCACACTTTACTCCATTTCGGATTCTGTCACCACCAAGCTCAAATCCCTGTTCGGCTTCAAAAAAGTCAACAGCTTCTAATTATAATTTGGTGACGGGATACCTGATTCCTTAATTATAATTAGGTAATCAAGTATCCCGTCACGAAATTATACGGTACCTGGCCCCAAATTAATTATTTTCGGCGGGAGTGATTTTGTAGGCCAGGGGGTCGACACCGTGCAGATGTTTCACGAAGTAATCCCATCTTTTCCGGGTGACATAATCGCTGTATACACCTCTATAGCCATGACGATTCGGCGGCACGATGATGAGATCGAAATCCTTGTTGTTTTTGATCAAAGCATCGACTAAACGGATGGTGGAAGCGGGATTCACATTATCGTCCATCGCGCCGTGAACAAGAAGCAATTTCCCTTCCAGTTTGCCAGCACTGGTGATGTTAGACTGCTCTTCGTAGAATTCTCCCATAGGATATCCCATGTACTGTTCTGGCCACCAGGCCTTGGCCATCCGGTGGTCATGGTTTCCGGCAGAGGATACGCCGACTTTGTAAAAATCCGGCCACTGCAACATGGCCCGGACCGTGTCATATCCGCCCGCTGAATGGCCGTAAATCCCCACTCTATCGATATCGATGTAAGGGTATTTTTCGGCCAACTGCTGAATCGCCGGTATATGATCTTCACAACCACGCCCCAAGTTTCTGTAGGAAAAATCATGGAATGTCTTCGAGCGTTTGGCTGTCCCCCGTCCATCCACTGTGATGACGATAAATCCCAGTTCTGCCAAAGAATTGGCTGAGCTCATCACAGCCCGTCGGAAGGTTTTTGGCGTCGTTATTCCATGAGGTCCTGTATAGCACTGATCGATGACAGAATATTTCTTCGAGGGATCGAAATCGGTCGGTCTCCAAATTACGCCAAAGATATCCGTCTCCCCGTCTGCCGCCTTCACACAGAAGGGTTCCGGATATGTCCATCCCCTATCCAAAATATCCTGAACATCGGCCTCTTCCAGTTCCATCACTATTGCCCCATCCTCCAAGTTTCGCAATACAGATTTGGTGGGCAAATCCGCTCTTGAGAAGTTGTTGACAAAATAAGATTTATCCGGTGCAACAGATATATCATGGTACGCCTGCTCGGGAGTCAGGTTTTGGAGAGATGATCCGTCGAGATCAACACGATACAGATGGACCAGGTAGGGGTCTTCGCCTTTCTCTTTCCCAACAGCTGTGAAATAAACCACTTCCTTCTCTTCATCCACATACTCAATATCCAACACAACAAATTCTCCCTCGGTCAGTTGATTTTCAAGCTGAGCGGTTTTCCAGTCGTACAAGTAAAGATGATTCCATCCATCCCTTTCTGAGGTCATCAGCAACTTTCCTAACTTCGGGAGCACTTTATATCCGGAGAGCTCGGTCCCCACACAGGTCTCGTTTTCGTCTCGAGCGACAATTCTCACTTGCCCGGTTTCTGCGTTGATTTCGTAAACGTTCAATCCCTTGTACCCTCGATCGAATATCCTGGCATAAAGCCTCTGACTGTCTTCGAACCATTCGAAATTATGGTGGACAAAATGCGGGATGGGAGGAATATCCACGACGACTTCTTTTTTCTTTGCGATGTCAAAAATCACAGGGACGAGATAAGGGATGTTTTCATCTCCGGGTGAGGCCCTATAATAAGAATAAAGCTTAGCACGGTAGCCCTCCTCGACAGAATTCAGCAGGTACATCTTCCGCGCCATGCGAAGGTCCAGGATCTGTGTGAAAATCTGTTTCGAATCCGGAGACCATTCGGCCCTGAAATTGGGAGACCTCTTGCCGTTCTCTCCTTCGATCAGGTTATACCAGTCGAGGCCAGAGGCATACTCGTATAAAGGTTTGCCTGAGCGGCTGAGCATGATTTCTTTCCCAATTTTGGTGGAGCGGATGAACAGATTGTGGTCTTTCGCAAAGGCAACATATTTTCCATCCGGCGATTTCTCTTCAAGCTTTTTTTCCGGTTCTTCTTTCTCTCTGGAGGTGATCTCATAAGTTTCCAAGTCCACAACCCATATCTTTTTTTCCGCTTCAAACTCAATCTTTTTGCGGTCTTTATCCACGAACTTGAACGAATCAAACGGCAGCTCCCCTGCGCCATAGGATTTTTCTGTCTTTTCAGAAAGTGCTCGGGCCAACTTTTCGTGGTCAAATGCGGGATTTTTTTGCTTTTTATCTGGATCAACAATCAAAAAGCGTTTTCCCTCCCTCGTATTGATCCTGTACCAAAAGGCGTGGCCTTCTTCAATCCATCGCGGGGAGACTTCCAGTCCATAGGCTAAGTCCTGGATGTTTCGGGAAAAGAAGCTTTCCGCTCTTTGATAATCTTCTGCCGTAATGATAGTTTCCTGGCGAGTTTGACATGAACCGAGCAAGAGCAAACTCGCGAAAACACATACCATGCCTCTGTTGCATTTCATGATCGTTCCTCCTTGTAAGGGATGGCTGAGTAAGTCTTTATATTCCAGACAAAACCAAATTGCAAATTGACATTCCCGGAAATGATCCTCCTGGTTAGGGAAGCCGATTGAGTTTAGAATCCACCGGCCGGACAGTCAGACCGGCTGAGTACTCATTAATCTCGAAGGGAAGAATCCGTGATGCGGTACTTCACAATCAGCGGGAGCTCTTCCTCGTCGCTCTCGGCAGAATACAGAAAACCGCCATCGATTTTTAGGATTCGGCCTTTTATGTTTATGTAAAAACTATCGAGAAACTGCCCCTTCGTATCAAAGATATCGAATAAAAATCCTTTATCTTTGTCCTCTGTGGATGTTTTGATCCAGAGCTGGCCATTGTTATAAAACAATCCCATCACATCTATATCGAATTTCTTTTTGGGCGCATCGTATTTCAAAATAAATTTTTTCTCGAACTCGCGCATTTCATGCTTTGCTCGAGCATATTTTCGTTTAAACCGTGTTGTGATTTCACCAGTATTCAGATCCAAAACCTCAATAAGATATTCACGGGTGTGGCAGACAAAAAGCTTTCCATCTCCCATTGCCGCCTTAAAGGGATCCCAGTTCGAACCTCCGCCGCCTTGAGCTTGAGAAACATAAAATTCCTTGCTGAGAAATGTATAAAGGTCCTTTTCCTTTTGCCCATTCTTCGAGAGAAAAACGATGACATCCTTGACATCATAGATCTTGGACACTTTCCTTTCATAGGGGGTGTCTTTCCGCATGAACACAAGCCAATCCTCAAAAACACCTATGAATTCATTGAGCTGGCCTGAGGTGATTTTAAACTCATTTTTAAAGCGGCCTTCAATATCCATCAAGATGATTTTTCTCTTCATGTAATCATAGACAAATACTTCTGGCTCATTCAGAGAAAATTCGTAAGCCGACTGGATCTCACCCGGCCCTTCCCCTTGTTTATACAGATCTTTTAGGAAAATCCCATCAGGTGAAAACTTCAGAAGATGGGCTTTCTGGCCAGACATCCAGGAATCACAGATGTAGATATTTCCGGATTTGTCGATCTTAAGCTCCCTTGCTCCATTGTGATAGTAATCCTCACCCTCGCCATCGATCCGGAACACTTGTTCGAGCTTCAAGACACGACCGGCATTTTTGTTTTGCGGCATCTTCGGATTTTCGATTATTTCCTGGGCATAAACAGCCGCTAAAATCATACAAAGCAAAACTGGGGCAAACCTCTTCATCTCCCCTCCTCTTTGTTATTAAAAATCATCGAGTATTAGCTCTTCATTATGTAAAACGCTGATTCCTTAAATCCGTTTTTTTATCGATGATATTGCAGGCCCTTACATGGTTAATCTGATTCATTCTTCCAAAAATACAATAACTTATTGTTGTTTCCCATATATACAATATTTTATTATTGTATTAGGATAAATCAGAAGCCTCAAAGAGCACCTATTCTATCCTGTATTTCACGATTTTTTGGTAGCCCTCTTTGTCGGATTCTCTCACCCAAAAACAGCCATCTTTGATTTTGGCATTTCCGAGGCTTAGGAAAGAATGTTCCGATTCGATCCGAACATGCGCGATGAAATTCCCTTCGGGATCGAAGGCATCGAAGAATTTATACTCTTCTTTTTTGTCTTTTCCGTAAGTACAGACAAGAATATTCCCCTCCGAATCGACAGCGAGGCTGTGAAAGGCCGGTTTGAAATCTGGAAATTTGACATTCTCTTTGATCGCGGGAGGAGGGTCTTCACGCACAACCGTACCTCCAGGACCTGTTTGGGCAAAAGTCAGACTGTTAAAAAAGAATTCCCTATCCTCTTTGGTCACTTTCACCGGATCATACGTATGGGAAATGGATGAGAGCCTGACCGCCTCTTTGTCGTAGATATCGATCTCATACTTGTCGGAGTAGCCGATGACAATTTTCCCTACCGGCGTAAGATCCCAATGGACATATCGTGAAAAAGGCATCGGGATGTTGGGAGCGTTGGGGATCCCCCAGATGTTGCGCCAAACAGGGCGGGCATATATTGTTTTCACTTGCTCCATTTCGGGGGAAAAGAGCACAATTGAAAAATCCTGTGGCGTTTTGGGATCGAAGTGGATTTTCTCAATCTCCACAACAATCTCTCCGCTGGGAAGAGCCCTCATCTTCTGGGGATTGCCTTTTTCTATAAAGGAATGTCTCACAGACTTGATGGGCTCTCCATCCAAAGTGAATAAAGAGAACCGCAAACCCCCCATGTCCCAGGCGACCAACTTGTCTTCTAAACAGACAAGCCCGGAGGGGCGGCTAAACTCTCCGGGACCTTGCCCCTCCCGCCCGATAAGCTTAAAAAACTTCCCTGAAGCATCGAATTTTTTAATATGTTTCGCCCTGGAATCCATGACATAAACATTCCCTTCCTCATCAACCACGATGTCTCCGTAGCCAAGGAAAAAAACATCTTCGGGCAAAGCGCTGTCGTCAATGGTTATTTCCGGAACGAATCGGATTTTCCCTGTTTTGTAGATTTCTGCTAAAGATTTCTCGGCATTTGCCGATCCACATACACATAAGAAACCCATCACAAGAAGCGGCATTATGATCCCATATCGCCAATTTTTCATGATTTCCCCCTTTATTTTAAGGCATTTCCGCGTGCTTTCCATTTGCCAAGATCCAGCAACCTTTTTAACCTCTTGTCGACTCCTTTTGTTGCATACCAATTTAAAATGCTATCGATCGAAGCTCCATCTTACCCCTTACTCATTCCAAACGACACGATACCGCTTGACAAGGCTGTATCCTGTTTCTTTATCCCTGTGCATACGATACATCTTACCATCTACAAAATTTTCAGGTTTCAAATCGATCCCAACTTTGGCCTCGTAATAGCCATCCGGATTATAAATATCGTAGGCCGTGAAAACTTTTTCTTCCTCCTCTCTCTGCTCATAAGTCTCAATCCAAAGATTTCCCACATCATCCACGCACATCTGCGAGGTAATCGTTTTCACACTCGGCATAGACATTCCCTGTACCATTTTTTTCAGGCCTTCCATGGTGCTATCGTCATACCGGGAGCGGAATTTTTTGGCATCTTCGCTTGTAAATGACAGAGGTTCGTAGGGCCGGTCGAATCTCCGGATGACCTTTCCGTCTTTGTCAAAAACTTCGATCATATATTCATTATTGACACAATGATATAAGTATTGTCTCACAGGATCAGCTGCGAAAATAGAGTGGGGAGCATACGGAAGCGAAATTAAGAGGGCAACACCACCGCCTTCAGATCTGGATTCCGTGTGCACCTTCCCCTCTTCCGTTTTAAACTCACCGAATGAAAAAATTTCCTCCCCTTCGAAATCGAACTTTTTGACAAAAAGTTTCCTTCCTGAAAGGGGATCCTTGCCCTCCTGGAATGTATACACAGTCATAACACAAGCCGAATCTGTGGCGTACTGAAGACGACCGGGTCTATGGGTCCAATGATAGCTGGCGAGATAAGTCCCCTCCGGATCAAAAAGATTTAATCGCATGGACATTGAATCCATTGCCAAGAGTTTTCCATCCGGCAAAAATGTCTGGCTCCCTAAATAGGAAAATTCCCCCGGGCCTTCTCCTTGACGGCCGATAGACCTGACATACTCTCCGTTTTTATCAAAGACTTTTATTGCCTGATCTTGGGAATCCGAGATATATATGCTCCCTTCCCGATCGACAATAAACCACATCGGCCGGGACAGCATTTCGTATTCTTCCCCGCCGACTGACAATTCCTTCTCGAAGGTGACCGATTTATCGGGATGCAGAGGCGTTCCAGTGTTGTGGACATATTCGATACCGTCGATGACCTCGACTCGGGCTTCGCTTTCCGGCTTTTTGCTGCAGGCAAAAGCCATCAAAAGAACAGAAAGGGCAAAAATACATATGGTTCGCCTCATCCTAACCTCCTTTTTCTATATACAATTGACTGACAATATTATTCCGCGGCGCTTGGTTCCTACTTTTCTAAGATAGATACAAATAGAATAGAAGTCAAATGCAGAATCCGCTGCAACGATTTTTTATTTCTTTTTGACTTTCTGGATTATTTCACTGAATTTTTCATCGATGTGCTGCTCAAACCACTCATCGATGATGGATTTTTTAAAACGCCACTCTTTTCCGATCTTGGCGGCAGGTATTTTTTTCTCCTGGGCCCAGGAATAGATCGTCTGGGGCTTCAGCCTGAGATATTCTGCGACCTCTTCCAAGGTCATGATTTCATTTCTTCTCGACATTCTCTTCCTTTTTCTGCTCTTCTGCATCCTGAGTTTTAAGATCTTGTCTTTTAACATCTTCTGACTTTTTTTGAGGATCTATTTTTTCTTGCTCCTGTTTTATCGGACCCCTCTGGTCTAGCAGATTGAGCAGTCTTCCGGTGCTCTGTAGAACGGCAAGATAAAAATTGCTCTCCTGCTTTCTAAGGAATTGATAAGGAAGGTCTTTAGCCCCAATGAAAGGACGAAGGCTCCAGGCCAATTGCATGCCGACAAAAGCCAGGATTATGATCCAAAACTGGAAGATTTTCACCCCAATTTTGGGATAAACATTTTTCTTCTCGCAGGAAAATTTCAGAGTTTCAACGATGGTCCGCATCCCGAATATTCCCGCAAATCCGATGATCGCCACATGCAGAAGCTTCAGAAAATCATAATTTTTGCTGGTGATAAGGAAAAATATCACTATCGGAGAAAACGAGAGCATGATAGCCGATGTGAGCACAAGTCCTGTGAGAATAATGGCCAGCATGGAGTAAAATTTGAGCCTCGATCCCAGTATGTACTGGACCATAAAAAAAGCGGGGAAACAGATGAGCATGGACAATATAAACAGAATCGGGACTTTGAATCCTGCGGTCACTGCCTGTAGTCACCCATTATATATGCCCATAACGACTCCGTACAAAAAAGAAAAAATAAACAGGAGCAAAAACTGGGTCAGGATTATGGATGGGGCATCCTGCTCGTGAGTGATCTTTTCGTAGAAGGCATCTTTTTCTTGAAAGCTGGGAAAATAATCCAATGAAATGATTTTTTTCTTTTTCATTTGTTCACCCTTCCTTTTTTTGAATTAATATAAGAAACCGAACGATTATTGTCAAGTTTTTTATTGTTTATTATTGTTTTTTACTATTTTCTGTCACTCTCCTATTCCCATCAGGCATAGCTAAAGGGAAAATGAAACAGAGCCAATATAAAAAAAAGTTCCTTTGGTATAAAATACTGGAACCAGAAATCGATGAGGGATGGAAAGGAGAATTCACGATGACAAAAAACAACCTTATTCTTTGTGTCTCTATCGTCTTATTCGGCCTTCTGCTGATTTCATGCGGGAAGGAACCGAATGACATCGAGCCTAATCCTGTCATCCCGACTCACGATCAGGTCGCATACCAAAAAATGGAGTTTATCGGATTTATCCACTTCACGGTCAACACCTTCACGGATAAAGAATGGGGATATGGGGATGAGTCGCCTGAAATCTTCAATCCTACCGACTTTGACGCTGACCAATGGGCACGTGTGGCAAAAGATGCGGGCATGAAACAGCTCATTTTGACGGCCAAACATCATGACGGATTTTGTTTGTGGCCGTCCAAGTATACGGAGCATTCCGTGAAAAACAGCCCTTGGAAGGATGGAAAAGGCGACATCGTGCGGGAATTTGTGGATGCCTGCCGCCGGCACGGCCTCAAGGTCGGCATGTATCTTTCTCCTTGGGACAGAAATCATGCCGATTACGGCACACGGGCATACATCGAGTACTACCGGAACCAACTCAAGGAACTCCTCACCGACTACGGTGAAATTTCCGAGCTCTGGTTCGATGGGGCAAACGGCGGAACAGGATATTATGGCGGAGCCAAAGAAGAAAGACACATCGACCGCACCACTTATTACCGCTGGAGCGAGACATGGTCAATGATAAAAGAGCTTCAGCCAAATGTTCTTTTATTCTCGGATGCGGGCCCTGATATCCGGTGGATCGGCAACGAAAAAGGATTCGCGGGTAAAACCAACTGGTCGACCATAAACAATGAGAACATCGTTGTCGGAGGGGCCGACACCCGTTATCTGAATTCAGGCGATCCCGACGGGAAAAACTGGCTGATCCCTTTGTGCAACACATCTATCCGTCACGGCTGGTTCTATCACGAAAAGGAAGACAACCGTGTTAAAACCACACAGCAACTTTTGGATGTTTATTACAAATCTGTGGGCAGAAACGGGGTTTTGCTGCTCAATATCCCTCCTGATAGACGGGGTTTGTTTCATGAAAATGACATTCAAGCGCTCCAGGAATTTCGGTCGGTTCTGGATGAGACATTCGCTACCAACCTGGCCTTAGGGAAAAAGGTCGATGCATCTTGCTCTAAAAAACAGCATCCAAAGTTCTCACCCTCTAATATTGTGGATGAAAATCTAGACTCCTACTGGGCGGCTGAAGAAAATATCCGGGTAGCAACTCTTGAAATCGACCTGGGAAAACCAAAACATTTTGACCGGATCATGATTCAGGAGCCGATCCGTTTCGGTCAAAGAATTTCGGAG
>CAYPGQ010000012.1:0-74396 GCA_964410125.1 uncultured Eubacteriales bacterium
CTATCCGAGAGATATTCACCCTGTTTACGGGGAGGAAGGGTCGGGATGCTGCTCCTCCGTTCATGCTGGTAGTAGGGATCGAAGTAGGTGGGGGGTTGCCCGATCTCACAGCCCCCGATATTGATATCGAATCCCTGCTTGTCCGGATACCACCAACGGTGTCCCAGATGCCATTTTCCGATGTGGCAGGTGGCGTATTCGGCGGGCTGCAGCATTTCGGCTATTGTGATCTCACCAATTTCCATCCAGTAAGGATTTAGAGGGCAGAGGAGTGGGCGGTCTTTGGTCTTCACGTATTCGACCGGGTTTTTTCCGGTTCCGATGGCTGTGTGGGCTTTGCGGTCGAGATGGTGGATCCAGTCGGTTATTCCGATTCTGGCCGGATAACGTCCTGTCATGATTGAAGCGCGCGTCGGTGAACACACGGCACAGGAAGCATACCCATTGGTGAATTTCATCCCTTGGGCAGCCAGCTTGTCGATATTCGGCGTCTCATAATACCTGCTCCCATAACATGATAAATCCATCCAACCCAGGTCATCCACATTGATAAGGATGATGTTGGTTTTTTGTTGACTTAGAGGATGGGCTTTCCCTTGCCAAAAGGACGAATTAGAGGAAAAAATAATTCCGAGGGATTTTAAAAAATCACGGCGGTTCATTTTTAGCGTTTCCCTATTTTTTATTTTTGATCAATGGGAACAATTCCGATTCTGTCCGGGCAGTTTGCAGGATCTCCTCGATCTTGGCGACGATTTCTGGATGTTTGAGGGCCAAATCGGCCTGTTCCCCGATGTCATCCTCAAGATTGTATAATTCGATGTTTTCTTCGAATCCAGGTCGATAGGCCTTCCAATTGCCCATGCGGACCGCTTGTTTTCCGTTGTATTCCCAGTACAGGTACTCGTGTTTTTTTTGTTTTTTGTCGTGGCCCAGAAAAGAGGGAAGAAAAGAAATGCCATCGATATTGTCCTGTGGATCGCAGCCCACGATGTCTGTGATGGTAGGCAGAACATCCCAAAAGGCCGATATGTGATCGGTTTTGCTTCCCGGCTGTATTTTTCCGGGCCAACGGGCAATCATCGGAACGCGGATGCCTCCTTCATACAACATGGTCTTGAGCCCTCGTAAAGGACCGGCGCTTTCGAAAAAGGCAGAGTCAGTCCCGCCATTAAAGGTCGGGCCGTTGTCGCTCGAAAACATCACCAAGGTGTTTTCGGCAAGGCCCAGTTCTTCCAGCAGCGCCAATATTTTGCCGATTTCCCTGTCCATCCGGGTTATCATCGCGGCGAATGCGGCTCTGGGTGTGGGGTGGGGGGTGTATCCCAAGTCCCCCAAATAAGGTGTTTCGGGGAAAGCTCCCTCATATTCTTTCAGAGAATCTTCCGGGACCTGAATCGAGACATGTGGCACCGGAAACGGCAGATAAAGGAAAAAAGGGCCGGTTTTATTTTTTTTGATAAAGGTTAAGGCTTCTGCCACCATCTTGTCCATCGAGTAGGTCTGGCCTTTGTAATCTTCGTAGGAAGCTTTGTCGAGGGGATCTTTGTCTGTGGGAAACTTCTGATGGGGAAAGAAGTATTTGTTTCCTTCGAGAAGGTCTTTTTCTTTGTTTTTCCATAAATGCGTGGGGTAGTAGTTATGGGCCAAACGCTGGCAGAGATAACCGTACCAAAAATCGAAGCCTTGCTGATTGGGTTCCCCGACATTTGCCGGACCTCCCAATCCCCATTTGCCTATAGCTCCGGTTGTATATCCTTTTTTCTGAAGGAGGGTGCCGATCGTTGTGGTGTTGGGCAGGAGCGGGCGGTTTCCTTCCAATGATGGGTCGTGCCATACATCTCCACGTTCCGGCATTTCGTCGTTGTCGCGGATGTAGGCGTGCCCGGTGTGCTTTCCTGTCAGAAGCACACAGCGCGAAGGAGCACATACCGGGCTTCCGGAATAATGTTGTGTGAACTTCATCCCCTGGGCAGCCAGCGAATCTATATTCGGTGTTTTGATCTTTTTCTGGCCGTAACTTCCAAGCTCGCCATAACCCAAATCATCGGCCAAAATATAGATGATGTTCGGAGACGGCTGGATTTTTTTGCAGCCCAGATGGACAAACGGAAGGGCAAACGCGGCGGATCCCAGTCCGATGGCCTTCAGAAAATCCCGACGATCCATAGAGTTTTTCATGAAAATTATGTATCACTGCCAGTCCTGAAAGTCAAATTTTCCAATTTTATATTGATATAATTTAGAAAGACATTTAAAATCTATCCCTTAACCTGGGTTATTCATGCACGAGCTTAAAATCAAGGGACAAGTTACCAGAAATTGGAGACATGTACCGATTTGTTTTAAAATAAGTAAAGTGTCCCCAATTTCTAAATAGGTAAGGTGTCCCCAATTTCTGGGAAAATGAAAAAAGGATCGAGACGAAGATTCCTGAAGAACGCAGCAGCGTTGGGAGCCGGTGCTGCTGCTTATCCTTCCCGCCTTTTTTCATCCCTAAGGCTCAGCCAAGGTGGTAATCTTCAAGATCGCCTTTTCCATTCGGAATATCCTTTCGGTTACGATTCCAATTACTTTGAGGCTGCGGAGAAGATTTTTTTTGGAGAATACCACAAAGCATTTATCAATCTTTTTATCAAACCGGACCGCCCTCTTGATATCAAGGTGTACACATCCGACACAAAGGATGGACTTTTCAAAGCGCAACCTTTGAGCCTAACAGGAGTCAGCAACAACGTTGATATTGCTATAGATCATATCTATTCTCCAGAATTGCACTACAGGGTGGAATACAGGGAAGGAAAATCCTGGAAGTCGCTTGAAGCAAGATCTACGAAAACTCCGAATGTCTCTCTGGAGGCGGGAGACAAGATCAGGGTTATCTTGAAAGGGGATGACCACGTATATGCTGACTTGAAGCACGATCCGGAAGACTCCGAATGGCGAAAAGATGTGTTACGCGGGGATTACATCAGCAAAATGCTGAAGGAAATAATCGCGAATCCTGATTATCGGCCTGATGTGCCGATGCATAAAGTCGTGTATGGATTTTCGCTGGCCCATACCCTGAAGTACATCCTGGATAGCAAGCCGGATTTTATCATAGACCTTGGAGACACAGTGGGGCAGGATTCCTATCCGATTTGGGGAGCAGAGGGAAAATGGGAGGAGCTTTTGCCCAAGGATGCCTTGAACAAGCAGTCCAAAATCCTTTGGGAAAGGAAAAGACGCACCTTAAGTGCCATTACGCCTGAAATTCCCTATTATCAAATCTTGGGGAACCATGATGGAGAGGTCAATTGGTCTACAGATACCCAGCCCTATACACTCCCTTATGCTAAGGCCCATAGAAAGAGGATCTTTAGACAACCTGAGTCCCTTAAAATGATGGAAAGAGTGAGATTGATGTCCGGCCTGAATAACGGTCGATATTCAAATGATGACTGGCTATTTAAAAATGCAGACCAGAACTATTTTCCGATATTATGGGGTGATGGGGACATTCGATTCTATCTTCTCGATGTCAATTCCTACCTTCTGAAAAAGCCTAAAACCATCTATGATTGGACATTGGGTCCTAAACAAAAAGATCTGGTAGAATCTATGCTGTATGATGGGCATAGTTCCCCCTGGAAGTTTATCTGTTTTCATAATGTTCTGGGCGGCTATCCTTTAGGTTCTCAAAAAGTCGTAGGGGCCTACGGGAGAGGTCCACTCTTCACCCGTGAAGATTATCAGAAAATCCATGAGATTGACCCAACCTTAAATATTGACCTTGACAGGGTGGAGCAAATTTGGCTTACAGAAAGGGCACAAGAAACCGAGGTGAGGGGATTTATATACGCGCATGATCACATATTTTTTGCCAGGAACATCGGCCAGACAAAATCAGGGAAAAAAATGATGGGTGTGTGTGCCGGTGCCACAACCTATTCTGGCTCGAGAGTGTATGATAATATTTGGAGTAATCCCTACTGGGTAGCCTATTACGGAGATTTATACGAGCAACCTCCAACATTCCTTACACCTCCTGGGATTACTGTAATGGATATTGAAAAGAGCGGTGCGACCATCAAATATGTGTGCACGGCTCCGCCGGAGATCATGTTTGCCAATATGCCGGAAGGGACAAAGCCGGGGGATGTCTTGAGAGAATACTGGATTCCAAGATAAAGGCAAAAAGATGAAGATGACGAAGAATACAGGGATCAACCTGCTTGTCCTTTTGTTTTTTATCCTCCTGTCCATCATTATGCTTTGGCCGTTGCCCCTTCACATGGCCGATGCCTTTGTATCACATGTCGATCCTCTTTTGAACACCTGGATATTCGACTGGGATACATACCAATTGTTCAAGGATCCGTTTCATCTTTTTGACGCGAACATATTTTTCCCGCTCAAAAACACGCTCGCTTTCTCAGAACACATGATCGTTCTCAGCCTGATCGCCTTCCCTGTCAGCCTGGTGTCGGGGAATCCGATTCTGGGGTATAATTTTGTTCAGCTGCTTGCCTATCTTTTATGTGGATTTGCCGTCTATCTGCTCGTCTATCACCTGACAAAAAGCAGGATCGCCGGGATCGTCGCCGGTATCATATTTGCTTTCAGTCCTTATCGTTTTCGGCAAATCGGACACATTCAAAACATAATGGTTTTTTGGACGCCTCTGAGCCTGCTCTACCTTCATAAAGCCATAAAAAAGCCATCCTGGAAATATGTGCTGTTGTTTGCGCTTTTTTTTGTTTTGCAAGCGCTATCCTGTGGGTATTTAGGCGTTTTTTTGGCTATTGCTGTCGGGATATTTGTGCTCTATTATCTGATATTTATGCCCCGTGCCAATATAGCCCCCTTTTTCAAGAAACTGGTGATTTCGGCCATACTCTCCGGTCTGATCATTGCCCCGTTTCTCGTTCCTTATCTTCAGGTCAAAAAAGAACACCGGTTCGCAAGGACGGTGGGAAGCAATATTCAGTTTTCTGCCAACATTCTGGGATATGCCACGATTTCCCGTTTCAACAAAAATGTGTTTTACGAAGCCCAGTCTGTTGAAAACAGAATTGCGATAAACATGACGGATCGTGGGAAGCTTCGGCCTAAGGGAAGGGGGCTTTTCCCGGGAATAATGACGATTATGCTGGCCACGATGGCTTTTCTGTTTCCTCCGTATGCATCGAGATTCCCCAGCAGAATCCGCACTGCCGAAAAGACGGTGAATTCTCTGCTGCTGTTTGTTGTGGGAGTTGCGGGGATCATCATATTGAACAGGGGCTTGGTATTTTCTATTGCCGGGATAAAAATAAGCCTCATGCATCTGACAAATCCACTCTACCTGATCATATTTTTGTTCATTGCCAAGTTGGTACTCAGCCGGTTCACCCTCTGCAACTTCGACGATGAAAAAAACTCCACTGCCATTCACCAAAACTTTTATCTTTTTCTTGGCGTTTTTACCTGCATTCTCACTTTCGGTCCAAAAGTTTTCTATATCACCCATGATTTTGGCACCGGGCCTTACATGATTCTTTATAAAAACATCGTGTTATTCAAAGGGATCAGGGTTCCGGAAAGATTCGGGATTTTTGTCATGTTGGCGCTAAGCGTCCTTGCTGGATACGGAGCAGCCAAAGTTCTGGCGATGATCAAATTAAGAGGGAAGGTTATCCTTTCCTGTTTCATCCTTGCCTTTTTGGTTTATGAATTTATCTGTGTGCCGTTCCCTTATGAAAAAATATCCCGGGAGCCGGCAGAGGTTTATAAATGGCTTGCTTCTTCAAAGGAAGAGTTCGCGATTTTGGAGTTTCCTTTGATAAAGCTTCAGACCAATAAATATTATATGTACTGGTCGATCCTTCACCGGAAAAACCTGGCCAACGGATCGTCCGGATTTAATCCCCCGATTTTTAATCAATTGAGAAAAATAGCACACGAAAGGGGGCCTTTTCCTCATCGAGAGTTCATCCAGTATGTGAAGACACAAGTCCCGGTGAAATATCTTATTCTCCACTTACAGAGTTTTTCTGATACGGATAAGGAAGAAATCCTCAAGAATGCTTCCCAATTTCCCGAGGATTTGAAATTGGTCGAAGTTTTTAAGCAGGATGATTATGTTTACGAGGTTATATATTGACTCTGTTAGATGATAATTGTTAACCTGGATTGAGATTGAGATAGACATGGCATACTTAGTCCTCCAACTCAAAGATTTCGAAGTTAAAAGTTATAAAATCAGCAAAAAGGTCATAAAGATTGGCAGAAAGCCCTCCAACGATGTCTCCTTATCCGATCCTTTTGTGTCCCGGGATCATGCAGAGATTAAGGCGCTCGAAGACGGTGGTTATGAGATGCGGGATTTGGGGGGAGAGAATCCTGTCAAAGTCAACGGGAGGATCATCTCCCAGCACAGGTTGCGGGATGGTGACAAACTGACCATGGGCCAATCGCTTTTGATTTTCAAGACAGATCCACCAGTCGCCAGTGCCAGCGTTGCGATGCTTGCCGCCGAAGACTTGTCTGAAAAAGCGGTGGAAATCGCCTCTCTTGATGCCAAAAAAACCATACCTTTTTCTCTGGATAAAATGGATACAAAAGATGTTGCCTCACTTCAAAGGGATCATCAGAGACTCATGCTCCTGTATGATTTTGGCAAGGCGGTCAATGCTCATCTCGAAGATCAAGATGAAATGTTGAATGAGATCATGAATGCGGCCTTGAAGACGCTGGAAGCGGAGAGAGGATTCATCGCTCTTGTAGATGAGAATACCGGGGAACTGGCCTGTGAACTCGTTCGGAGCGAAACGGGAAGTGAATTGTCAGAAAAATTGGAAGTGAGCCGTACTATTGTCCACAAGGTTTTGAACGAAGGGGTTTCTATTATGACGGTCAATGCCCAGGAGGATACACAATTCGAGAAAGCCAAGAGTATCCGACAGTACAACATCCGGTCGGCTATGTGTGCCCCTCTGCTTTTTCGAGATGAGATTCTGGGCGTCGTCTATCTGGACAATCGGGGCTCGGTAGGAAGTTTTTCCCAAGACGACCAGATGTTCCTGATTGCGCTCTGTCACCAGGCGGGAGTTGCATTGGGAAATGCACGCCTCCACAGGCGCGTGGTCCAGGAGAATGTTTGGCTGGAAAACACCCTGAAGCCCAAGTTTCAGATCCTGGGCGAAGCCGAGAAGATGAAGAGGGTGTTCGATATCATAAAAAAAGTTGCCCCCACAAATATTACAGTGCTTGTTCAGGGAGAGACCGGGACAGGAAAGGAATTGGTGGCCAAAGCCATTCACACCCTCTCTCCACGCAGAGAGTTTGCGTTTGTTCCAGTCAATTGTGCGGCCATACCCAAGGAGTTGATCGAGAGTGAGTTGTTCGGTCATGAGAAGGGTGCCTTCACCGGTGCCACCAGCGCGCGCGAAGGAAAGTTCCAGTCGGCCCATGGCGGCACCATATTCCTCGATGAGATCGGGGACATGAGTTTGGATTTGCAAGCAAAGGTTTTGCGAATCTTGGAGGATAGAGAACTTCAGAGAGTAGGAGGGAACAAGTCCATTCCGGTCGATGTCCGCATCATTGCTGCTACAAACAAGGATCTGGCAAAAGCCGTGGAGGAGGGGACTTTTAGGGAGGATTTGTTTTATCGGTTGAATGTTGTGGCCGTGAATCTGCCTCTTCTTAAAGAAAGAAAAAAGGATATCATACCGTTGGCTGAATATTTCATTGCAGGAAGGGTGAAAAAAATATCCTCCAAAGCAAAGCGGCTGATGGAATCTTATGATTGGCCGGGCAATGTCAGAGAGTTGAGGAATTGTGTGGACAGGGCCGTTGTTTTGGGTGACGGGAAGGTCATTCAACCGGAAGACTTGCCCTATACTTTTCGAAAAGGAGGCCAGGTCATTCCTGCTCCTCTAGAAAGACTCGATCATATGGAGGAAGACCATATCGTGCGAGTGTTGAGGTACACAAACTGGAATAAGAGCGATGCCGCCAGAATTCTTGGGATCACGCGGCAGACACTGGACAATAAAATCAAACGATACGCCATAAAAAAGTAGGGGACGTCCCCAATGGACCCCAATGGTAAAAAAAATAGACAATATGCCCCCTGATTCACTGAGGGATTTCACGAAAATAGTTCGCTAAAAAAAAATTTAATCCCTTCCGGTTTCCCCATATAACTCACTTTTTTTACGCACTATTCGTCACACGAGATAGAGGAGAGGTACATCTGGCACAAAAGCTGCACCATTAGGTGTGAATGAGATGAAATTCACATATGCATTAAGATTGACTCGCCTGAAGGGCAAAAAATGCCGATGAACAGTTCAGGATAGAGAGGAGGTATAAAATGGATAAAAAAGTTATTAGTTTTTTTATAGCTGGTCTAATGATTGCTGGATTTGCGTTTTCCCAAGCAAGCCAGACTTGTGCCATCAGCGGGATCGTCAGAACTCCTGAAGGGGATTCTCTCCCTGGAATAATCGTCCTCCTTAAGTCTCCCACACTCGATTTGCCGGAGATCGAGGCCGTAACCAATGCATCGGGCATGTACGGATTTCCCTGCCTTTCTCAGGGCACCTATGAATTGACATTTATTTTCGCAGGATTACAACACGTTGTACAAAGTGGGATTGTTGTTTCGGCTGGGGAATCTATTTCATGGGATATCGATTTGCCACTGCGGGCGAAAGATGAAACTGTTGTCGTGGAAGGAGATTTCCCGAAAGAACGCCATCAACGGATTACAATTCCCGAGATCCGCTTAAGTTTGTACTGCCGAGGATTATTTACCTTGGTGCTAAGATCGTTTTTTTAACCAACCCAATTCTTTACCCTTCTGAGGGAGGCTCTCCAGAGTCTCCCTCCTCCTGCAAAAATTGTCAAACCCTCCATTTGTATGAAAATTAGACAAATGATTGCATGGTACCTCTATCCTATCTGTTTTCAATGACTTCCATCAATATTGCCTTGCTCTCCCTATTCTTTATGCCTAAATATCGAACAAAAGGAAAGGATTTTTTTTTATCCTACTGGGGTGGAAAGCTCATGGCACATTTATTGCTCAAAAGAAATCTGAAATCACAGAAAGGAGGTGAGAATCGTCAAACGCAAAACAGCATCAAGGCAGAATGGAGTGAGGATTCGCTCTAGAGAAAAAATTTAAAAGAAGGAGGCAAGAGAGAAATGAGACGAATAATCATATTGCTTGTGATTTTTTTTCTTATTGCGGTTTTTGTTTCGGCCCAGGAGTTCGGTTCTATCAAAGGTGCGGTTAAGGATTCCGATGGTGTACCTCTACCTGGTGTCAGTGTGACATTGGCGGGATCCAAGATCACGACGATGTCGGTTGTTTCTTCGGACAGAGGAAACTACCGGTTTTTGAATCTCCCGGTTGCCAATGATTATGCCCTTAAGTTTGAATTAAATGGATTTAATACCATGATCAGAGATAAGCTGGTCATTGTGTTCGGAAGAGATCTCAATCTCGACATCACGATGCAAATGGCTGATATCACAGAGGAGATCGTCGTTGTCGGACAGGCTCCTGTCATCGACACCAAGAGGGCGCAGGTTGGCCTGAATGTCGGGGAAGAGATGATCATGGGATTGCCGACGGCGCGAAATCCTTGGGTGATCATGTCATTGATCCCGGGTGTACTTATCGACCGTGAAGATGTTGGAGGAAATGAGGCTGGACAGCAATCTTCTTATTACGGTCATGGTTCCTCGGAGGATGACAACACCTGGGGTATAGATGGCGCCAACATCACGGACAATTCGGCTTTAGGGGCAGCTCCTGCTTATGTCAACATTTCCAGCTACGAAGAAGTCCAAATCAACTACGGCAACAATGACATCCGGGCCCAGACAGGAGGTGTTCAGATCAACCTGGTTTCCAAGCGGGGCGGCAACGATTACAGCGGGACATTTTTTCTTGACTTGGAGAGGAATGCCTGGCAAGCAGACAATGTTCCCGATGATCTGGCAGACTTGGGGTATTCGGCGGCCGGTATCAACAGGCTGTATCAGTATGGCGCCAATTTTGGCGGCCCGCTTGTCAGGGACAAACTTTGGTTTTACCTATCATGGGGAGTTCAGGACATTGATGCCTTGACTCTCTCTGGTGATTCGGACCGGACATGGTTGGTTTCGGGATACGGAAGAATGGATTTCCAAATCACACCGAACCTCAAATTAAACTTTTTTGGCGAATATGACAACAAACAGAAGTGGAACCGGGCGGCGGTGGGTTACACACAACAAGATACCGATACCTTGTGGAACCAGGTCGGCCCCAGTTCTTTTTACAAGGGAGAACTGGAGTACATCGTAGGAGACCTGTACCTCAACGCCAAAGCGAGCTTCATGGGAGGTCCTTTTACACTCGAACCGGTCCAAGGTCAAAGGACGGCCGATGGATCGGGCAATTACTTGGTACAAGAGTATTATCCCAGTTACTATCTATCTGGCAACATCGATGAATACGGAACCGACAGGGATCAGATCAACGCAAATTTCAGCGGGATTTATTTTGCCGAAGATGTATTGGGTGGAGACCACGAATTCAAATTCGGTGTGGACTATGTGACGGCAACGACAACCACACACGATTATTACGAAGGCAACCTTACCTTGAATTATTGGGGGCCTGATAACACCCTCCCCAACGGGGAATGGTGGGAAGCCTGGCTGAACAGAGATTATATGTTGAATTACGCCTTCAATCGCTACAGTGCTTTCATCCAGGATACGGCTACTTTCGGCAGATTGGCCTTGAATCTTGGTGTCAGGTATGATGAGGAAAAGTCTCTGGTTAAGGATGTGGAGATCCCCGCTTCTCCCTGGCTGTCGCAGTACATGCCTGCTGTGAAACTCGATGAATATGATCCTGGTGTGAAATGGTCTGTTTTTTCGCCTCGTTTGAGCCTGACTTATGACCTGTTCGGAACCGGAAAGGATATCATCAAGTTGTCAGTTGCACGCTATGGTTCTCAATCAGGAAATAACCTGGCGGATAGGGTCAATCCGCTCGGTTGGACAGAGATCGATCTGCTCTGGCAGGATAACAACGAAGACGGTCGAGTGACCAGCGATGAACTCTTCGGGTATGATTGGGATACGGGTGAGTTGAAGGATCCCAATGATCCCGATTATTGGCTCTGGTACAGCAGCTCTGTCAATCCTGATGATCCGACATCGCTTGTGTCTTTGAATAGGTATGACACCAATTACAATTCTCCGCTCCTGGATGAACTCAGCGTCTCGTATGAGAAAGAACTGTTCGCCGACTTCGCCACGCGATTAGAATTTTTCTACAAGAAAAGGCACAACCAGACTTGGCGGCGGTCGATCATGGCAGATGGCGAATTGGAAACAGAAGCGAATTACTATGTTGATAGCCAAGATGAAACAGTTGGTTACGACATCTACGGAAGAGATGAACTTTTCCCCTATGAGTACATCACCAATCACCAAAAAATGTATGACAGATACCTGGGAGCCCAGTTGGTTATTACCAAGAGATTGTCCAACAAGTGGATGTTTAACGGATCGTTCACGTATTCGGATTGGAAAAGATACTACGAAGGTGAATATCTCGGGATCATCGATGATATCAAAGCGGATGATGTGATGGTCGGACTCAACAATCAGGAATACTTCCAGGGCGGTATGGTTGCGCCGGAAAGCGGAGGCTCGGGTATTCAAGACATCTATGTCAATTCCAGCTGGCAGTTGAAACTATCCGGTTTGTACCAGTTTCCCTTAGGCATAAACTTCAGCGGCGTTTTTTCTGCCCGCGAAGGTTATGTCATGCCGACCAATGTGCTGGTCAACATGCCTGGAATCGGATACAGGGAACTCTTCGGCAATCCGGATGGCGGAGGAAAGTTCGGAGATCAGCGGTTGCCGGTATTCTGGGTGATGAATTTCAGATTGGAAAAAGTTTTCCAAGTGAGCGAGACTTCTTCGGTGACTTTGTCAGGCGATGCCTTCAATGTTACCAACTCCTCGCAGGCTTTGAAGAGAGAGTTGCGAATCACTGCAGATGACTTCGGTCAGGATTTGAGAATTCTGAATCCCAGAGTATTCAGGATTGGAGTTAGATTCAACTTCTAGATGCTCCTGAAGTAGAAGCACGAAGAGCCCCTTCCTGCCCTTGTGCAGAAGGGGCTCTTTTTTTTATTGGGGACAGGATACCCTTTCACTTATTTAGAAATAGGTGAAAGGGTATCCTGTCCCCAATTTAATTGACATGTATTGAACAAAATAATATCCTAAGTTCTACCTTAAATGAAATGTCCCAATTGCAGCGCCGACAATCCTGAATTATTCCGTTTTTGCAAGGATTGTGGATCTCCACTCGACCTAAAAATAAAGAAAGCTCCTTTCGAAGCCCTCAAGCCCCAAAAGCTTGCAATGGATAAATTATCTCCGGGCACTCTTTTTGCCGACAGATACCAGATCATCGAGGAATTGGGGACAGGAGGGATGGGCCGGGTCTACAAAGTCCTTGATAAAGAGCTGGATACCCTGGTTGTCCTGAAGGTTATATTGCCTGAAGTGTCTGCCGATCCTGAGACAATTCCCCGGTTCAGGAACGAACTCAAGCTTTCGCGGGAAATATCCCATAAGAATGTCTGCCGGATGTTCGACCTGAACACGTCCAAAGGTACGTATTACATCACAATGGAATTTGTGGACGGCGAAAGCCTCAAGAAAATCATCCTGATGACGAAAAAAATGAGCGTGGCTACGGCCATCGACATAACCAAACAGATATGCGAGGGGCTTGGCGAGGCCCATCGGCATGGTGTCGTGCACCGGGATTTGAAGCCGGGCAACATCATAATCGATAGAGATGGCAACGCAAAAATCCTGGATTTTGGGCTTGCCAGATCCATCGAAAGCAAGGGAATCACCGCTACCGGGATTATCATCGGCACTCCCCAATACATGTCTCCCGAACAGGTGCAAGAAAAAACGGTCGATCAGAGATCTGACATCTATTCATTAGGTGTTCTCCTGTACGAAATGCTGACAGGACATGTGCCGTTCGATGGGGATTCGCCTGTCCGTGTCGCTTTGAGGCATGTCAAGGAAAAACCCATCGAGCCGAAAGATATCAATCTGAAGATTCCTCAAGTTGTCAGCCGTGTGATTTTGAAATGTTTGGCCAAAGAAAAGGAAGACAGATTTCAATCGACACAGGAATTGTCTGCGGAGTTGAAGCGGATAGAAAAGTCTTTTGCCAAAACAAAAACAGATGATTTCACGAGGAAGAAGAAAACGGGAATAGCTGGTATTTTCAGAGCCAAGAAAAAATGGGCTGCTTGGGGCAGCTTCGCGATTTTGGCTTGCCTGCTGGTGTTGGCTGCCATCGGCTTTTTTGGAAGAGATGGAGGGAAAGTTTTTGATTCGATCGCCGTACTCCCGTTCAAAATCGATAATATTGGACCAGGACAGGAATCGGAAACAGAGTACCTGGCCGATGCGATAACCGAGAGCATCATTACCAAACTGGCCAAACTGCCCGGTTTGAAAAAAGTTATAGCCCGGAGTTCTGTGTTTCAATACAAAGGTAAAGATATCGACCCTCAGGAGGTTGGAAAGGAACTGGGTGTGGATACCCTGCTGGCAAGCCGAATGAGCCAGTATGGGGATGAGCTTTCCATAACTGTCGAGCTTGTCGATACTGCCGACAACAGACGCATTTGGGGCGACAGTTATCAGATAGATAGAAATCAAATTTTCGAGGTTCAGGATAACATCACTAATTCCATAACAGAAAACCTCCGGTTGGAATTGACAGGAGAAGAACGGGAACGCATTGCCAAGCGTTATACCGAGAGTTCGGAGGCTTTTAAAGCGTATGCCAGAGGACAGTACTTGTGGAACAAAAGGACAGAGACAGATCTTCTCACCGCCATCGAACATTTTGAAGATGCCCTCCGGATAGATCCCAACTATGCCCTTGCCCATACAGGGCTGTCCCTCTCCTATCTCCTGCTGCCTGAATACGGCAACTACCTTCCGAGTGTCGCTTATCAAAAAGCCAAAGAAGCCGCATTGCGAGCTCTGGAGATCGATACCGACTTGGCCGAAGCGCGCACCTCTCTTGCCCAGATAAAAAGACGGTATGATTGGGATTGGATTGCAGCCGAAAGGGAGTACAAACGAGCCCTCGAGCTCGATCCCAACTATGCAATGGCCCACCACTGGTATGGTTACGACATGATGTGCATGGGCCGGTATGACGAAGCCATTCAGATGATAGAACGCGCCCACGAGCTGGATCCTCTTTCTTTGGTAATTAACAGGAATCTGGGCCAGGTCTATTACCGTTCCGGGCAATACGAACGAGGGAAAGAGGCTTTGCAGAGGGTCTTCGCAAAAAATCCGAACTTCAGCTATCTCCACTACCATCTGGGCAATATCGAGTTCCAGCAGGGCCGATATGCAGAGGCCCTGGTTTTGTTCCAGAGAGAGAAGGAGAACGCGAGAGGTTGGGCTATCCACATCCAGCCCTGGATAGGAATGACATACGCGAAGCAGGGGAAAACGGACGAGGCACGAACGATATTGGCTGATTTAATATCTCAATCACAGCGGAATCATGTTCCCCCCACTCCTGTTGCCGCTTTGCATTTTGTTCTTGGAGATCTCGATGCGGGATTCCTTTGGCTTGAGAAGGCCTACGAAGGGTATGACAGTTGGGTTCGTCTTCTGAAAACCGATATAGTATTCGATCCAGTTCGGGAGGACCCACGGTTTCTTGAGATTCTGAAAAAGATCGGCTTGGAAAGATAGTCCCGTAAAGTTATTTTACAGCAGTATATCGCTGCCTTGTTCCTTAACCTTACCCCACTTGGCATGAAAATTGCTATTTATTATCAATGGAGTCAGAACAAATTGGAATTTACAACGTATATATATATATAGAGTGGAAACTTTGAGGACGTGAATTGAGTTTAAAAAGACGATAGAAGAAAAATGAAGATAAAGTGCATGTCTTGCCAATTCGAAAACCCGCCGGATACGCGTTTCTGCGGAAATTGTGGGGAGCCGATTCAATTCAAAGTGGAGGATGATGATCTGTTCGCCAAAACATTGGCTATGGACACGGCCATGGTTCGACTGGATAGAGGCACGGTTTTTGCCGGTCGGTACGAAGTCATTGAAGAGCTCGGCAGGGGAGGCATGGGAAGTGTCTACAGAGTGATGGATAAAAAGATAAATGAAGAGGTGGCGCTCAAGCTGATCAGACCGGAGATAGTCGACAAAAAAGCCATCGAACGGTTCGGGGATGAACTGAAGTATGCCCGCAAGATCGCCCACAGAAATGTCTGCAAGATGTATGATCTGGACGAAGAAAAGAGCACCCACTATATAACCATGGAGTATATCCCTGGGGAAGACCTAAAGAGCATGATTAAAATGACCCGTCAGCTCGGGGTGCGTACTTCGATCATCATTGCCAAGCAGATATGTGAGGGTTTGGCCGAAGCTCATCGTCATGGGATCGTGCACAGGGATTTAAAGCCCGGCAACGTCATCATCGATAAGGAAGGCAACGCGCGGATTCTGGATTTTGGGATAGCCCGTTCTCTGAAAACGGGCCGGAAGACAGGCCATGGGATTTTGGTCGGAACGCCTGAGTATATGTCTCCTGAACAAGCGGAAGCCAAAGAAGCCGATCAGCAATCGGATATATACTCGTTGGGAGTCATTATATTCGAGATGTTAACCGGAAGAGTGCCTTTCGATGGGGAGGGCTCTCTTGGTATAGCGGTCAAACACAAACTTGAAAAGCCGCCGATCCCGAGGAAATTCAATCACGAAATTCCTGAAGAGCTCAACCGTTTGATCCTGAAATGTCTGGAAAAAGACCGGAAAAACAGGTGCCAAAGTGTGCAGGAGCTTCACAGCGATCTGTCCAAAATCGAACAGGAACTGCCCACTACCGAACGCAAAATTCGGAGAAAAAGGCCCATCACATCCAGAGAGATAACAGTCAAATTCAATATAAAAAAACTTTTCCTGCCGGCACTCATCCTTTTAGCATTTATCGCGGTCGGTGTCATCGGCTGGAAGTTCTTCATAGAAAGATCGGCTTTTGCAGCTCCCGAAGATATGGTTTCTGTGGCAGTGATCAGCTTCGAGAACCAGACGGGAGATAGTTCGTTGGATTATCTGCAGGATGTCATTCCCAATCTTTTGATAACAAGCTTAGAGCAGTCCAAATCCTTTCGCATCACATCTTGGGAGAGGATGAAGGATTTGCTGGAACAGTTGGGAAGAAAGGATGTTGCGGTCATCGACAGGGATCTGGGATTCGAGTTGTGCCGGCTGGATGGTATCCAGGCTATCATCTTGGGAAGCTACACAAAAGCGAACAACATGTTCGTCACCAATGTCAATGTTTTGGATGCCGAGACCAAAAGCCTACTGAAGAGTGTGAGCTCCAGGGGAGAAGGAGTGGACAGCATCCTGAAAAAACAGATCGATGCGGTGAGCCGGAAGATCGGTCACGGATCAGGAATCAGTGCGTTTTTACAGAGACTTAGAACCCCACACATCAGGGAAGTTACCACGGATTCCATGGAGGCATACAACTACTTTCTCAGGGGTAGGGCGGACTTTGAAAAATATTACTACAACGATGCCCGTCGATTTCTCGAGAGAGCTGTGGAGCTCGATCCGGAGTTTGCGTTGGCATATTACTACCTGGCAAGGGCTTATGCTACTTTGGGAAACAGAGCAGAGATGGAAGAGGCTTCCGAAAACTTTAAAAAATTCGGTAAAAAGCTCAAAGGAAAGGAAGGGCTTTTCATAGATGCGCTTCTTGTCCAGGCGGAAAACCCTAAAAAATATCACAAAATCCTTCTGGAACTTGCTGAAAAATATCCCAAGTGGAAAAGAGTTCATTTTGAGCTGGCCCTGTATCACGAGCAAAAACGTGAGTATGATGAGGCGATTGTGTTATTGAACAAGGCGCTGGAGCTGGATCCCAATTATGGGTATGCCCTCAATCAACTGGCCTATGAGTACAGCTATAAGAACGAATATGATAAGGCACTCGAGTATTTCAGGCGGTATGCTTCCGTTTCTCCGGGGGATGCCAATCCGTTTGATTCGATGGGGGAGACCTATTTCCGGATGGGAAGATTGGATGATGCCATACAGAAGTTCGAGGAAGCCCTGGAGGTTAAGCCCGATTTCGAGTCCGGTTGGAAAATCTCGTATATCTATGCCGTCAAACAAGATTATGATGAGGCGATGAGATGGCTCGACCAATTCATAGACATGGCAGCGACAGACTCGCTCAGAGCTCAGGGACACCTGTGGAAGGGATATTATTACTACTTGCAGGGAAAGCTCGAGCAGTCGCTCAACGAAGTGGACAGGGCAGAAGAGTTGGCCAGGGAAGCGGACAACTGGAGAATGGTGGACGTGGCCTTCCGGTCGAGAATATGGTCATGCTATGATTGGGGAGAGATAGAGCGTTTTCATGAATACGCAGAGGCCAGGCATGATTACCGGACCGAAAATGAATACGGGACTCCAGAAGAAAATACCCTGATTTATACATTTTACCTGGGTATGTTGGATGTGAGGGGGGGGCAGATCGAGGCGGCGAAAGCGAACTTAACTGAAATCAGGTCCCTGTTATCCGAGATGGATGAAGATAAAAGAAAGGCGAATGTGGTAACAGATCACGTTCTCTCACGCAGCATATTCCTTGCCGAAGGGCAGGCAGAGGAAGCCATCGCAGCACATGAAAAAGTACCGCCGCGCATGTTGAGTTTTATGGATTTTTATTCCTTCATCTACACGAATCTTCCTTACAGGATCGATTTTCCGGCGCAGGTTTTTCAGGCAAAGGGGAATTTGGATGAAGCCATCGCGGAATATGAAAAGTTGACCACGTTCGATCCTACGGCTGTCCTCTTCCGTCCGTTAATCCACCCCTTCGGCCATCTAAGGCTTGCCAAGTTATACGAGCAGAAAGGCCTCATTGATAAGGCTATCGAGCAGTATGAATTGGCCCTCTCCTACTGGCAGGATGCCGATGCAGACCTGGCCCCCGTTATCGATGCCCACACCTCCCTCGCCCGCCTCCAATAATTAAATTGGGGACAGGATACCCTTTCACCTATTTAATGAGGGATGCCTATAACTGCCTATAAATAGGTGAAAGGGTATCCTGTCCCCAATTTAATTTCCTAATTATGCTGTGTATCTGTATAATTAAGTAATCAGGTATCCCGTCACCTAATTATTGTCACCTAATTATTATGAGAAGAAATTGTGTGCGGTTGATTCATTGGAAGCCAACAGAGGTGTTGGATGAGGTGGAGGATCTCCGTTTAGCTGGGTATGAGGTAGCCCACGAGGCACTGAGTCCTTCTTCGTTTCAGGAGATGAGAGAGAATCCCCCGGATGCTGTAGTGATCGATTTATCCCGAATCCCGTCTCAAGGACGGGATGTGGGCCTAGGTATCCGTAAATACAAGGCCACACGTCATGTGCCTCTGGTTTTTGTCGAGGGCGATCCAGATAAAGTGAAACGAGTCCAAGAGCTTTTGCCCGATGCGGTTTATACGACCTGGGATCGAATCCTGGATGGACTCGAGCAGGCCATCTCTCACCCACCCAAAGTCCCGGTTGTGCCGGCATCGGCTATGGCGGGATATGAAGGAGCCCCTTTGTCCAAAAAACTTGGGATCAAACCCAACGCGGTCGTTTATCTTATCGATGCTCCTAAAGGTTTTGAAACGGCTATTGCAAAATTGCCCGAAGGGGTGTCGTTCGTTAGAATTGCTCCGGATCACAACGATTTAGCGATTTGGTTCGTCAAATCACAGAAAGAATTGGAAGGACGCATAAATCAGGTGAAATCGCGTATAGGGAAGGGTGGCCTCTGGATCGCCTGGCCGAAAAAAGCCTCAGGTGTCACATCAGATCTTTCTCAAACAGTGGTGCGGAAGGTGGGACTCAACTTTGGTTTGGTCGACTACAAAGTCTGTTTTATCGATAAAACATGGTCCGGCTTAAAATTCACCCTCCGGCCACAGAAATAAGCCGGGATTACTTCTTAGTCAATACTCTACTAATGGCATCATCTGTCAAAAGCGCATGGGCAGGTCTGGGATGCTCGGGATCAAAGACACGCATGATCTCCTGTTTTTCGATTTTTGTGCCGCTTTCATCGATCGCGCCGAACATGTTCAAATCAGTCAGGAGGAGAGCTCGGTGTTGCACATTCCCTCTGATAAGCTATTATCACAGGGGGAATAATAACGGCAACTTCTTTTTTTTATTGACATTCATAATTTTTTTTATAATCATCTAGGAATAATAGAATTTGGGGATGTTCCGATTTAAACAAAGGAGGGACAAAATGAAACTTCAGAAAAACTTGCTTATTATCCCAATGGTAGTTGCAGGAGTCTGGGGAATACTCGGATTATTCTTTCCAGAGACGGTTTTTAAATTCTTGGGTACTCCGACAGAAAACATTAATCTCAATCTGACCTCTACTCAAATGATATTGGGCATAAGCCAAATCAGCCTGGGAATTATCGCCCTTTGGATGCGCTCTCTTAAAGATAAGGCTGTAATGAGCGGTGCGATGACAGTCGTGTCGGTGGTTTTTCTACTTTTTGGCTTGGAAGCTATCTTGGTGAATTTTCTGGTTGAGGGTCATACCATAAACATGATCCTTTTTGTACAAGGGATTGTTTTGATCGTTTTAGGAGTTCTTTTCTACGCAGTCAGAAAACCGAAATAAAAAAAACCGCAGGTCACTTTTTCCACCCACTGAGTAAAAGGCATGGCTGCTCTTTGGGGGTCACAATTGCTGACCATTTTTTGCACATTTAGTCATTCAACTGCCCTCTCCATTTCCGTTTTCATCTCACAGATACGGTAATACAAACAGGCAGATCATGTCAAAACTTACCCCAATACAGGCTGATTGTTACGTTATTCGTGGATGATCAAATGGGAATATGATCATCGCCAGTCGCCTGAGGCAACGAACCCAGCCCAGTAGAAAGGATGTGTGCTTTTTTTCTTTTTGCGCAGCTCATAGAGTATTTCCAGGGATGCTTTACAAACGGACTCGGCCGTTCCCAGACCTTCACTGAAGCGTGCTTTGTAGAGCTCACGCATCCACATTTGGGCTGCTTCGTCTTCGATGGCCCATAGGCTTGTAATTAATGTCTTTGCTCCTGCCAACCGGAATGCCCTTCGGAGCCCGAAAACTCCTTCTCCAGCTCTGATTTTTCCGACTCCTGTGTCGCAAGCTGATAGAACAACCCAATTCACTCCAGAAAGGTTGAGCGTGGCGACTTCTTCTGCAGTTAGAATTCCGTCCTCTTCCTCTGGACCGGCAGCTTCTCGGTGGTTGGCGCCTGCAAGCGCCAATCCTGACAAAAGAAGGGGATTCTCGCCCGTGATAGGTGGAAGTTTTCCTACACTCCAACTAGACTCCCATTTATTTTCCAAACGCGCTAAAGCCGATGGACAGTTGTTTTCGAGAAAAAAGCCGTGGGTAGCGAGATGCAAGATCTTTTTTCCAGGAGCGGCCATTTTGAATTCTCTCTCGTTTGCCATGGCCCCAGTCAGTTTTAAGATATCTCCTTCTCTCTCCTGACTTTTCTTCCAGATAGGCGTAACCTCGTTTATCTCTTTGTGGGTTGCAGGAAGTGGCGTAAACTTCAGGGACTTAAAATCTCCGCATTCCGAACGCATTCCTCGGAAATGAAAAACGGATTTAACTTTGGCGAGCAATCCCTTTTCGGGCTTACTTTCAGGAGACAGGGCAGCGAATAACGATGTTTCGTCAAATGTTGGATCCCCCAGTGCCAATAATCCCTCTCCCTTAACTGTGGAATCTCTTGAGGATATAAGATCGCGCTCCGCAGACAGATAGTGGAGAAGAGGCCCTTTTTCGATCAAATATTCTTTCGATCCCACAGGGAGGGCAGCGAAGTTTATGGTATGCAGGGCGCCGGCCGGGACCAATAAAACACTCCTGGAATCTCCGAGATGGGGGGCAATCGGGTCCCACACTTTGCGGCGAAGAGCTTCTCCCGCGGCTCGGTAAGCCGCAACTGACTCCTTCTCCGAGCGCCCTGGGATCCTAGTTCCTCTAGCGGCCTCTTGGCCCCAATCAAAGATAAGAGGTTCGATTTCTTCCGCCTTTCCAAGGGGAACTACTGTGGGATTTCTATTTTGTGCTCGGAGGACAAACGCCAAATAATAAGGTAGCTGAACTGGCCCATGAGCCAGACCATTTTCTGTTTCAACTTCTTTTGAAGGAGGTTCATAATGAATGTAGCGAGCGAAGGCTACAAGAGCAAATCCAGGTGGAAGGGATGATTTGATCTCAATCAAGCCAGTCCTGCTTTGTTCAAATGTTTCCCTGTAAGTGACGCTGGCCATGGCGAGCGTACGCTCTGCCTGTTCTTTCTCGATTCTGGCTTTACCCAATTTGTTATGATAGTTCTTTTCCTGAGAAATAGAACCAGTGCCTCGGACAACGAGATTTGCGAGGTTTTGACGAGCCGAGTTGAAGGATTCTACCGAGGCTGAGACTTCTGGATCAGAGATTTCGGTAAGGGTGCGATGCCGTGCTGCCATTTCATCGTATATGATGGCGCGGGATCGAATAAGCGAATCCCAAACCTTGCCGAGATTTGCCTCCATTCCCTTTTGGCCTTTCACAGCTAGAGAAAGACAGATGTCAAGGCCCTGGGATTTCATCGCAGCATTTGCGAGTGCTCCACGTTCTGAGAGGAGTGAGGTCATAAGACGAAGATGGTCCCTTGCAATCTCTTCAGAGTGCAGGGCTTCTTTGAGTGCCGTTGCTAATTGACCGTCATACAAAAGATATTCGGCGAGTTCGCAACGTATTGATGCCCAGGAGGGGTGCTCTGGGTTGACAATTTTCTCCTCGATCGCATGGGCACTTTTTATCTTGTTAAGTGCCTTTTTAACCTCTCCTTTGTTAATAAAAAGAGCGGCAAGATTTTGGAGAGCACGAACCATTACAATATCATTAATGAGAGAACCAACAGTATTTGGCTCATCAGTACGTCGACTCTCCTCAAGGATCGGTAAAGCTCGTTGTTGAATCTCCAGCGCAATATCGTAATCGCCTAACAGCCTGAGTATTTTGGAATAAGTATTAAGTGTGATAGCCGTTCTTGGAGCATTTGGTCCGTAATGCTGCTTTTCTAACTCAAGGATCCTTATGACACAAACTTCTGCTTGTCTGTAATTGCCCATGTCAACGAGCGTTTTTGAGTAGTTGTTGTAGAAAGTAATCAGGCCTCTGAATTCTTTGCCCAATGTCTCCTCTAGGATCGCTATGCAGCGTTCGAAAAGCATTCGTGATCTTTCATGGTCACCGATTATACCGAGCGCGATTGCAAGTGGATTTAGAGAGTAAGCCATCGTCCAGTGATTTGTTCCATAGAATTTTTCTTTGATGGGCAAAGCAAGTTCGAGGTAATGTATCATTTTAGTCCAGTTGCCCACGCTCCCATACATATTAGCTACGTTTTCCAATTGAGAGGCGACCTCTGGATGCTCTGGGCCAAGTGTTTTCTCAAGTATGGATATAGTGCGTTCCCATAAGATCAGCACGTTGTCATCACATCCAAATAAGTCTATTGTTTTACCTCGCTCGATTAGAGCATCTTCATTCCATCCAGACAAAATATCTGCCACATCTATGTCTTCGGATTCAAGAGCCTTCTCTCGGATTTCCAGGGAGCGTTCTATATGTGTCCTGGCTTTATTTAGCTGTCCAATACTTCCAAAAAAAATCCCAATTCTATCATGGGTTTTGGCTATACTTATATGATCTATGCCAAAAACCATCTCCTTGATTCTAAGCGATCTTTCCAAAATCTCGTTTGCCTTATCCAGCTCTTTTTCCCAATAGTATATAGTTCCTAATTCATCCAGAATTTTAGCGATCTCAGCATGATTTGGACCATATGTCTTTTCAAATATCACTAGAGCACGCTCTGCTAGTGACTTTACAATAGAGTTATTCCAGTGTTTATCAATCAATCCAGAGAGGCTAGCCAAGCTCCTTACTACCTCGGGGTGCTCTGGTCCAAAGACTCGTTCTCTGATCGACATGGCCTGTTCGATCAACATCTGCACCTCGTCTTCGGCTTGTTTTTGCTTGAGTTCAAAGGGTTCGAGGGAGGCATCCCGCTCTTTCTTTGATTTTCTCTTAGTCCATTCCCAATACTCGTGATGGGTCTGTATTTTCCTGCGAAAAATGGATTCAACCAAAACATCGAGCACCTGGGCTGCCTGTAGTGAATCTACCCCAAAAGTAACTTCTACCTCGGTGAGAATCTTTCGGGCTAATGTTTCAGCATCGGCGTAAATGCCATCTTTCAGCAGCGCTTTTACTTCATCCAGTATTTGAAGTGCTTGATCCTCCTTGGCCGACGGAGGCTGAGATATCTCTTGAGCTGCCAGACTGAAAATCACGATGAAAAGAATGAGTGACAGAGTTGTGACAAGCCTAATCATTAATTTGTGCTCGATTTTCCATCTCATTTGTCCTGTCTCTATCGCCAGTCACCAGAGGCAACGAATCCGGCCCAGTAGAAAGGATGAGTGCTTTTGCCCTTTTTGTGCAGTTCATGGAGTACTTCAAGGGATGCTTTACAAACAGACTCAGCTGTTCCTAGCCCTTCATTGAAGCGTGCAGTGTACAGCTCTTGCATCCATTTCCGTGCAGCCTCGTCCTCGATAGCCCACAGGCTTGTTATTAATGTCTTTGCTCCTGCGATCCGGAATGCCCGGCGGAGTCCTAATACCCCTTCGCCGGCCCTGATTATTCCTACTCCAGTGTCGCAGGCAGAGAGTATTACCCAGTCAACCCGGGATAAGTCGAGAGCTGCTACCTCTTCGGCAGTCAGGATTCCGTCCTCCTCTTCATGTCCGGAGCTTTCACGGTGGTTGGCACCTGCCAGCGCCAGGCCAGACAGGAGCAGAGGATTCTCCCGGGTGGTGGGTGGAAGTTCTTCTGTTTTTTCTTGTTCAGACTCTGAATGCTCCTCCGAACGCTTTAATGCTGGTTGGCCATTTCCCTCTAGGAAGAAGCCGTGAGTAGCGAGGTGGAGGATTTGTTTGCCCGGAGCTGCCATTTTAAATGCCCTCTCGTCCGCTTTGTCGCCAAGAAGCATTAAATCCTCGCCTCTATAATCTTGACCTCTTTTCCAGATATCCGCGATTTCTTTTATCTCCTTTTTGGTCTCTGGAAGGGGAGTAAATTCTAAAGATTTAAAGTCTCCGGAGCTGGAGCGGGTTCCCTTAAAGGGAAGTAGAGACGAGACCTTAGAGAGGAAGGACTGCTTGGGCTCGACTCCGGCGGAAAGAGCAGAAAAAAACGAGGTTTCATCAAAGGCCGGATCGCCAAGAGCTAGAAGTCCTGTTCCTCTGACTGGCGGTTTCCCAGAGGATATAAGGTCTCGTTCTGCCGATAGATAATGGATCATGGGGTCATTTTCGATTAAGTATTTTTCAGATCCCACAGGTAGGGCGGCGAAATTAACGGTGTGAAGTACTCCATCAGGAACCACAAAGACACATCTGGTTTCCTTAAGATGAATGGCTATCGGATCCCATATTTTCTGGCGGAGAGTTTCTCCTGCGGCCCGGTAAACGGAAACTGCTTCTTTCGCAGATCGCCCTTGAATTCTTATTCCCCTGGCGGCTTCCTGGCCCCAATCGAAGATAAGGGGTTCGATTTCTTCAGCCTTTCCCAGGGGAACGATCACAGGTTTTTCTTCTTGAGCCCGGAGAATAAAGGCTAAATAGGCTTGGCCCTGTAAAAGATCCCGGAACTGAACACTTTTATCTTTCAGGTCTTTTGGAGGAAGATCGTAGTGAATGTAGCGGGCGAAGGAAACAAGAGCGAATCCTGGAGTAAGGGATGTTTTAATCTCATCAAAACCAGCCCTCTCTCGAACTATCTCATCCCTGAAGATTATACTGGCTTCAGCCAGTGCCAGCTCTGCCTGTTCTTTTTCGCTTCTGGCCTTGGTGATAAGTCCACTGTAGTTTTCTTTTGAAGCCGTAGGGCCGGGGCCGCGGACTATGAGGTCTGAGAGTTGCTTGCGCGCTGAGGTGAGGGTTTGGAATAAAACATAGATTTCAGGATCTGCGGCTTCAGAAACAGTTCGATTCCGCATCATCATTTCGTCCAGAACAAGACCACGGGATCGAATGAATGCATCCCAGGCTTTGCCTCCAGCTCCTTTGATTTCATCCTGGACTTGTACACCCGTGGAGAGGATCATGTCGAGGCTGCGGGCTTTTGTCGTATCATAGGAGAGTGCTTGGCGTCCCGAAGCTGATGTGAAATACTGCCGCAGATGGTTCCTCGCGATCTCTTCAGAACGAAAGGCATTCTTGATTGCTTCGGAGATCAGCCCATTACTCCATAGGTTCTCGACGTAATCGTTCAATACCCAGGTCATCGTGATATTGTCTGGGCCATGGGATTTCTCCCTGATCGCCAGGGCACGTTCTATCAGGGCGAGTCCCTTTTTGCCCTCTCCTTTATCGCAATAGAGGGCAGCAAGTTTCCTCAAAGGATTAACCATACGAGTGTCAGGACTCTGGTTTTCCTCCAAAATCTTTATGGCATGTTGAATAAAATCTATTGCCTCATCTATTTTTCCTTTGTGTCTCAGTATTGAGGCGGAGATGGATAGAGGAGGCACTGATTCTAGAGTACCCGGCCCGTAATATTCCTCCCATTTTTTCATAACTCGTTGGACATAAACTTCTGCTCGGGAATAATCTTTCATTTCGAGGAACATGCCTGCGAGGCTCCAGAGGTATCGGTCGAGTTCTGTTGATTCTGATCCATAAATTTCCCCTAGAATTGTGAAGCAGCGCTCGTATTGTAGTATTGATCTTTCATAATCTCCTGATAACCGATACAAGAGTGCAAGGTTGTAAACATACCAGACCATTTTTTCGCTCTTTGGCCCATGGAATTTTTCGGCTAATACCTTTGCCCGTATCAGGTATGGGCTTGCCTGAGAGTAGTTCCCAATATCCAAATGCTGTCTCCCTATTTCGACCAGGTGAGGTGCAATGTCTGGATGCTCTGGGCCGAGTGTTTTTTCCAATATGAACAAGGACCGTTCGTAAAGGGCAAACCATTCATCAATAGCGCTCATTTCAGAAGCTACTTTGCGCAGGATATCTAAAGAGCTCAACACTGCCTGGGAGTCGTAATTGGGGGCATTTTCCTTTAATGCCAGAGCACGTTCTAAAAAAGATTTGGCTTCAGTTAGTTCTCCGGTGTTATGTAGAATTTGTCCGATTATAACCAGGGGAACCACAAGGTTTTGGTCTTCGAGCCCGTGGATAGCTTCAATCTCACTGAGAACCTCTCGGGCTATGGTTTCGGCTTCGGTATAATTTTTATCCTTCAATAGAGCTTTTGCTTTCTCAAGTTTCTGGAGTGTCTGATCTTCATCAGAGGTGGATGTTTCAAATTTTTCTTGAACTCCCAAACTGAAAGTCACTATTAATAGAAAAATCGATACGGTTATGGAAAATTTAAAGGTTGATCTATTCTTGATTTCCCCTCTCATTACTTGCCTCCTAAAGAGAATCCTGGAGCCGATGCTCTCCCCAAAAGCATTACAAATTATCAGGCATTAAGTATTATTGCTGGAAAAAATACCATATTAATACTTTTTTTTGTGTTTATTTCATCTTCTAATCCGAAAACGGATCAATTGAGACTTTAAGCGTTCTCCCTGCGATAAAGCCTCGACCTGCCACATATAAATCTGTCCTGGGATGAGGGACTTACGTACGGATTCAGGCAGAATAGCAGTATCTCCCTTTACAGATCTCTCCCACACGAGATCGCCCGCTTCGGTGTAAAGCTTGGCCTCATATGAGTCGATTCCTGAAATTGGTTTCCACCGGAGTTCACTGGGAGCAGTCACTTCTCCCACAGGTGAAACGATCAGGATTGAAACATCGTCATGGCCTCTAAGCCGCTCGGTTTTTTTCCATGGGCCTTGGAGCCACACAAAAACAAGGGCAATAATCATAACAGTTAGTACACTTGCTGCTGCAAAGGCCCATTTCTTTCGAAAAAATCGGATAGGCGCTGTGTTTTTGACATCATGAAGTTTGACTTTTTGGGAAGGAGCCAGTTTTTCTTCTCTTATCAAGTTCGTGATGGGAGCAGCTTCATAGAGACTCTGAAAACAGTATTCGCACTCGAGTAGATGATTCTCGAACTGCCGTTTTTCCTCATCAGACAGAAGGCCGAGTTCGTAGCTGCCGAGAAGCTTTCCGATGTCCTGGTCAGTGCAGCTCATATCTCCACTCCAAATTTAGCCCTTAAAATTCTCATCAGGCTCTGACGAGCACGATAGATACGTGTGTAGACTGTTGCCATCGGGATGTCCCCAAGTTCTCTCTGGATTTCCTCCCTTGTTAGTCCCTCCTGGAGGAACTTTAGGACCTTGCCCCATGTGCCATTCTCGGCTGCGCATATTTCTATGGCATCCCGGAGGATTCTTCCCAATTCCTTTTCCTCGAGACAGAATTCCGGGGTTTCGGGAGCAGGATTCTTGAGAGAATTCAAAACCTTTGGCCCAGAGACATGGGTTTCTGTTTTCAATTTAGTCCGGCGATAGGTGTCACCCAGTTTGTTCCTGAGGATTTGGAAAATGAAGGGCATGAGATGATCGGGATTTCGAACCGAAGTTCTTTTTTCCCAAAGGGTGCTCAATGTCTGTTGAACGACATCCTCCACTTCTTCCCTCTGTAATCTTTTTTGTGAGAGGCGGACAATTTTTTTCCGAATCGAGCTGAAGGCTTCGCCGAAGGAATCAAGATCACCTGTCTGCAGCAGGGTATAGAGTTTTTCGATTGATGTTTTTTGCTCTTTGCTCCCTGTTTCCAATATCCCTGCTTTTTGCCGACGTTATGCTGTCGGCCGTTTTTCAGTGTTTGATGGTGCAAATTATACATTTTCAATCAATCTTGTCAATTGATTTATACTTCCGGTATTTCTTTCACTACTGTTCATAAAATGTAAGGGAACTGGGTATCTCTACTACTATAATTTTGTCCTTATGAATAAAACCTCGAATTTAATATCCATGGAACCCTGCGAGGAAAAGATGGCATCGTATGTTACACCCTTTTTTTTCTTGTTGTATTGCATCTCAACACAAATATTATACCAGTCAGTGGCCCATGCATCATCTCCAATCCCTTGCCCAATGGTATAATCATAAAAAGGATTTTTTTCCATTCCAACGACAACTTTCCAAATATCCATATTTTCATAATCTTCCTGAATTCTTTCGAAATATCCATAGTCGCTGAGTTCGCCGTCGCTACCACCAAATTGAATAAAACTGTATTCAAAAAGGCCTAAATCTTCGCATGTAACGGGTTTGAATGCTAATGGCGCTGGACCTGAAATATTTGTGAGAAAATCCAGATATCCATGATAATTATTCGACCATTGTTCGAAATGGACTTCCTCTTGGATAGCTGAGCGATCTGTGTAAAACCTGAAATATACTTTGTCATAGCTTGGATGAGGATGATAGGATTCTCGCATGAAATAAAACATACTGTTAGGATCATCTTCAATATATCCTCCAGGGTAAATACACATTGCATTCGGCGTATTATCGTAAAAATGAGCGCCATGAGGAATGAAGTCAAAATCGATCTGAATAGGATTAAATACCTCAAAAGAAAAACGTGTCTGATAGTTACCATCAAACGGGAAGTGGCGAGTCTCGACCTCAACATTGACATTTGGCTCTGAGTCATCATAAACCCAACCTAACCAATTTTCATCGTATCGATCAGGATCGCCTGCTGTGCCTTTAAGTCCCAATCCTGCCCCATCCAGTATGACTACACTCCATACGTATTTTCCGCCTTTATCCTGACCTGGTGGTTTGTCCGGTTTGCCTAATGTTTTTACTTGGCCTTGAACAAAGTCAAGACCAACAAAAACAAAGGCAAATGCGAGAATGACCACCAATCCAAAAAGTTTTAAACCATGGAATTTTTTCATAATGCTCTCCTTATTAAAAATTTTTCCCTTCTACCATACACAGATTACCATTTCATCGTATGTAGACGGATATCCTGACTTGGAGGCCCATACCCTTATGAGGTAATCCCCTGTCCCGTCAGGTTTCTTTGTTTTAAACCTAAATTCGGCCACACCTTCCCCGTTGGTCGTTTCGTCGCGCAAGTAATATCTACCGGAAGCGGCATTCAATTCTACATGAATATCAGCACCAGGAACTGTCATGCCATCTGCATCCAAAACCCTCACTTGAACGTTGATGGTATCGCCAACCGTATAGCAGTCATCGGGAGGGATTTTGACGTTTTCAATAAGGACTAATAAGGATCCTGTACGCTCAACGACCCAAAAAGTTTCATCATCAATTCCAGTTAGATTTCGTGTATCAGTTACAGTTACCTCAGCCCGATATAATATTTCCGAATATTCTCCTGTTGCCAGGCCTTCAAATAAAAGTTCTCCGGTGTAAGTCCCTGCTGTTCCGGTTTCGATGAATGCCACGGGTCTGTAAATTGGAGTTTGACCAGGATCATCCATATCGTAAAGATTGGTCTCAAAGGCAGTCGGAGGCAGGAAAGATATAGGATTGCCATTCTGATCGCTGACTACTGCAGTCAGGACAGCTATTTCATCTATGTCATATCCATATTTATCCCGGCTCAGTTCAAAATTGACTGCTGGTTCCGGAGGTGCGACTGCTTTTTCTGCATCCACCATGCCATTGCCTTGCTGTTCTTCTGAGAGATTATACTCGTTATCCAACCATTCCGCTGTCCTGTTGAGTTGGTATCTCACTGCAGAGCCACTGATGTAATATCCGGTTGCCCAGGCCAGTGCTGCTACCCCTGCGACGTGCGGACAGGCCATAGAAGTTCCATCCATGAAGGTATAGCCGCCGTTTCTATAAGTGGAGTAAATGTCTACCCCAGGGGCAGTAAGTTCGACTGAAGGGCCATCGCTGCTGAATTCGGCAATATTATTGTATTGATCAATGGCTGACACAGCGACGACAGATGGGTGATCAGCGGGAGAGGTAACACCACCGCCCCAATTGTTCCCAGCCGCAGATACAAGGAGGAGCCCTGCAGCATAGGCCGCGTCACATGCATCTGTGACACCTTCACCATACATTCTAAGGCTTATGGATACTATCTCAGCATCATCCGGAGTACCCCGGATTCCATCGGGGCCATCAACCGCCCATTCCAGGCCTGCGATAAAATCGCTCGCCTTTCCTCTCCCTCTATTATCCAGCACTTTCACACCGTAGAGCCATGCGTCTGGTGCAACTCCAACTACACCAAAGCCGTTATCATCGGCGGCAACGATGCCAGCACAGTGTGAGCCATGACCGTGATCATCATCCCAGGCATCAGGATCAGTTCCCTTATTCTTGCCCTTCCCGGAGACAAAATTCACCCCGTCGACGATATTGGCTATCAGATCAGGATGGTCCTTGTTGATGCCAGTATCGATGATAACAACATGGATACCGGCACCCTTGTTGTAAGGAGAATAATTCCATACCATCTCTGCATCTATACGGTCGACACCCCAACTGTCTGATAACTCATCAGCAAGGAAGATATCGCCATCTTCCTCCACATAGGTAACATTCGGATTGTGTCTCAGCCCTTTGATTGCAGTCGAGGGGACAGATGCAGCGATGACCGGAATAAGGTGGTAGGCATATTTGATCTTCCCTCCAGTTTTCTCCACCTGAGCTTTTTCAGACTTGCCCGGAAATTTCTTGAAACCTATCAGGACGTCCTCATGGCCGACTCCTTGAGCTCGGGCGACATCCTCAGTAAAGATGCCAAGTGCTGAGATTGCAAACAGGAGAAATAAAGATGTCAACAAAAATTTCTTCCTCATATTTTTTCCTCCTTCGAAAATGTGTAAAGGAATATAAATCTCCTTCACTTATATATATTGCTGCTGTGGCAATTTTCTTCCCGTTATGGACTCTTCAGACAATCATTGGTTATGGGGGACAGTAACAGTAGCACTGACAGTGAAAGTGTTCCCTGCATCATCTGTTGCTGTATAAGTTATTTGGTATACTCTACCATCTCCTCTTCCCGATCTTTCAGCTCTTAAGTAAATATTGCCGTCCTCATCAAACTGGATATCATCAAAGGTATGTCCATCACCCTCCCATGAATCATAAGTAGGATCGTAAGTGTTCGTTTCCTCTCCTTCATTCATTATTATTGAACTCAACCTCACGTCCGGAGCAGGATCACAGTTATCACTGGCAACAATGGTTGGGGTAATAAGAACCATCTTATGATTTGGCGGCCATAAAATATTCGGACTGACAGTAACGCTTAGCAGAGGTGGAGTCACATCCTGAACGATTACGGTTTGAGTTTGAGTTATTGCGTTGCCATTTCCGTCATCATAAGTCCAAGTTACTGTGTGAGTGCCTTGTTCCCCATAAATAAGGAGATCAGAAGTTGTGCCTGATATAGTCCCTGCACAATTATCTGTTGCAGTTGGGGTTGATGTTATCTCTGCAAAACACTCACCGGTTACTGTAGGCAACTCCAGTACATCAGGTATTGGAGGTATGCTATCAACTACGGTTACGACGGCTTGGCATGTGTCTGATTCTTCAGAATCATCTGTTACAGTTAGAGTTACATAATGTTCGCCTACAATAAACGGACCTGGGGGATCAATCGAAAGAGTAATGGGATCATCATCTGGATCGTATGATCCTCCATCGACATCCGCTGCGGTTATGTTTGCCTCACAGCTTCCATCTACGGGAACTTCAATATCCTGACAGATGACAACAGGAGGCTGATTAACAATTTTGCATTTACCCGCACTCCCTGCTTGATAGATGGCCTGGATTTCGCCTTCCGAAAGCGCTCTGTTAAAGATTCCAACCTCGTCGATAAGACCAGGAAAATACCACTGTGGATTCGTGGCATAGAGGTTTTTAAAGGCCCCAATAAGCACAGGTGACTCAGAAATGTGGATTCCGTTTGGCCTGTACCTCGAAGCAACCTCATAACCATTTTTGTATAGCTTATTCGTACCTGTAAGCGAATCATATGTCATGGCTACATGACTCCAAGTATTGCTAGGAATTTTTCCACCTATGAGCCCGTGATCAGGAGTGTTGCCGTCGCCAATCCCGCCAATAATTTTAATAACTCCGCCTATTTTTTTTATGGAAATTACATAGGAATCCGTGGATACGGTCTGTGGCCATTTTGACAAAATGGTTGAAACCTGTCCTTCTCCTATTTCTTGTGGATATATCCATGAATCGATTGTAATATCCTCTGAAATTTTTAGATTCATAGGATCGCCAACAAAGATATAATCATTAACACCATCGAGGCTGAAGGTTTGATCAACCATCCCATCAGCAAAGGTTGCTCCAGACATCTCCATCCCATGATTTTCACCAACGATATCCTCTGCATTTCCATCCCCAGGCCACCAGCTTACCATGTCAGTCGGTGGGGGAATACACTCCACTTCATAGCCCATGCCATTCAAGCCATTTACGTAATGCTGCAGGATTTCTGTTGGTGTAAGAGTCCTGTCATATATTGCTACTTCGTCGATAAGCCCATTGAAATACTCATGATAGGGGGGGCCGCCGATATACAAAATTTCTGTGGGTGTTAAACCTCCCATTGTGCTAGGTATTTCTAAAACACCATCGATGTAAACACCTACACCATCAACTATAGCAACATGATGCCAACTATTTAGTATAATGGGAGAACCGAATGCGCTTTGACATCTTTCCCAATATCCTCGATGGATGCCGAAGCATGCATGAGATAATTCACCTCGAAATACTTTTTGAGTTTTATTTTGTCTTACATATATCCAGCCTTCTAAACTCATCTGAGAAAAATCTATGCTCATAGCTGGTATCTCAACAAAATCATTAAATCCATCAAAACTCAAAGCCCCTCCAACCAAGCCGTTTGTCCTTGTTGGCCCGTTAATTAAAATTCCATGATTATCTCCAACTGAGTCATAAGCAATCACTCCTTCTGCCTCATCGAACTTCCAATAGGCAATCATTCCCCCAGGGTAGAACTGAGAAAATACAAAGGAAACAAAGACGATGCAGACGATTAGAAGCATTCCAAAAAAAAGTCTTTTTTTCATGTTTTTTCCCCTTTTAAAATTAAATTTTGAATCGCTGATAATTGAAGTTTTTCAAATCCAAGGCAGCACCTCCTTTCAATAGTGAAGCCCTCTTTCAATACAATTTATTGTTGGAGTTAGGATTTCCTTCCCAAAAAAATCAGATAAAAGAAAAGTTTTTTTAAATAAAGAGAAGGGGAGTGACGTTTGTGGGGAAATTTTATAGAATCTTGGCATGAGTTAGATGAAGGAGAGGAAATGACGTTGGAGAAAGGGACACATGAAGCCGGAAAAAGATTAGAATCGCTGGATGCGCTTCGGGGATTTGATATGTTTTGGATAATAGGAGGGGCATGGATATTCGGGAATCTCCATCAGATATTCAACAACCCAATCACAGGATTCATCGATCGACAGCTTCAGCATGTACCATGGGTAGGATTCCAGTTCTGGGACCTGATCATGCCGCTCTTCCTTTTTATCGTGGGAGTGGCCATGCCCTTTTCCTTTGCCAAACGGCTGGCAAGAGGGAGCAGCCACAAAAAGCTCTATTTTCACATCATCATCCGTTTTTTCATTCTGTTTATCCTGGGGATAATTGCACAGGGCCATCTTCTGAGTTACGACCTTTCGAAATTGGCGATCTATTGCAACACCCTTCAGGCCATAGCGGCAGGTTATTTAATCGGTTCGATCCTCCTGTTGAACCTCAATATCAAATGGCAGATAGGGGTGACTACGGGGCTGCTGCTTTTGTTTTGGGCCTTAATGGCATGGGTGCCGGTTCCTGGCTACGGGGCCGGACAGTTGACATCCGAGGGGAATCTGGCCATGTATCTTGATAAGCTGCTGCTTGGATCTTTTCAGGATGGGACTACTTACACATGGATTCTGAGCAGCCTGACTTTTGCCGGAACGGTTATGTTGGGTGTTTTCGGAGGGCTGTTGCTCCGGTCAAAAAAAACACAAATACAAAAAGTCTTGTGGCTTTTTGGGGCCGGAGTCCTATCCATTGGACTCGGACTGATCTGGAGCATCTGGTTTCCAATCATCAAACATCTGTGGACCAGCTCATTTGTGCTGTTTTCCGGAGGGCTCTGCTATCTTTTGTTGGGATTGTTTTATCTCATCATCGATGTCTGGGGTTATCGCAAATGGGCTTATGTGTTCAAGATCATCGGGATGAACGCGATTTTTGTGTACATGATCACGCGCCTGTTCGATTTTCGCCGCATTGGCGATATTTTTGTCGGGGGATTGGCGGACCGCCTCGGTTCCTGGAACGGCCTTATTCAAGGGATGGCGGGATTTTTGGTCATCTGGCTGATTCTCTACTGGATGTACAAAGAGCGCACTTTTGTTAAGATTTAGCCCCAGGTTTTAGTTTTCGAAAGATGGGAAGGTAGGTGAGAAACATCAAAAGGATGAGGTGAACATCCACGTATAAAAACAGCCTGATAATATCTTGGGGTGTAGAATGGCTGGGTCCAAGAACGACAAAAATCATCACGATCAGTGTGATCAATATAATCAATACCAGCAAGAATATCCGGATGTGAAAAATGGATATAATTGGTTTGGGTGAGGATACAGCCAGGGCCATGAACAGAAGAAAAGCAAGACTGAGCACAAGTGTGAGCAAATGAACGCTGCTGTAGGTGCTGTTGAATGGATTGGCATAGTGCCAAAAAACATCGAGAAACGCATAATCACCGCTCACAGGACTTGGGCTTCTCATTTGGTATGCTAAAATTCCAATCAGGGAACAACTGATCGGAATATACAGGATAAGCAGTAACAGGATCTTGACTGATCTCATTTTCCCTCTCCAGCGTCTTTATTGTATACAACCCGGATCTGCGATACAAGGTTGCAAGAGCCTTGATTTTATAACTGCAGGTTATAAAAATGGCAAAAAACGGGAATTGACTAACTGTAGGTTATAAAAAGCTGACTTTGTAGATGATGGCTTCGCGGAAGCCGGTTATAATTCGGTAATGGCCGCTTAAGGTCTGGTCCAAGGCATTGTCTCCTGTATCCACGAGCAATGGCCGGCTATGAAAGGAATGAATCTTTTGTTTCGTGGCGACAACGATGATATTGTCTTTGCCGATCTGCTCGATGACTTCGGGACTGATCTGCTGATTGCCTCGCCCCAGCAGAAATCCCTGACCGCCGATGGGTGTCAGAATCAATTTTGTCGACTTCCCTGAAATCTTTTCAAGGATCTGGGCTTCGTTCATATCTTTGCCCAAAAGATTCTCCTGCCACACCAGGTCGACACCCAATAATGAATATTCTAATCCCAGTCTTTGCATGATGGTGCCGGTCGTCGTGCCAGGGCCAACAAGATAATAAAATTCATCCGACATATCCCCCGTCACTTCTGCGGCAATAGCTTCTTGGCTGTATTTTTCGTTCCCTGTGCTCCCGGCTTTTGTACGCTGGAGAAAACGCTCGACATGAGGAATCCGAAGATACCCATACAACCGGGCGGATACGATTTCTCTCCGCAATTCTTCCTCATCCACATCCATCACTTCGGCTTCCACGGTTCTCTGGACCGATTTCTGTAGGTACAGCGATGCAAGCTCTCCTGCCCTTACAGGATGGGAGGCAAAAACGCCGGAATGGATTTTCACGCCAGCCGGGATGCCCAAACAAACCAGAGATGTTCCGACAGCACTGCATATGTCTCGCGCCGTTCCATCACCCCCGGCAAACAACAGCAGGTCCACATTTTTATCCAGCATGGCCTGGGCTGCATACACTGTGTCCTTTTCGGTCGTGACATCTCCCAAATCAGCCTTTATTACCTCAGACATAAATCCATATTCCAGAGCAATGTCTTCTCCCATCGGGGAAGGATAGGTGATCAGTTCTATTTCATTCTTGAGGCGCAAAAGAGGCTTAAATGCCCTCTTTGCCCTTTCTTCCGCCCAAGGCTGTGCACCAAGGGCGATCGCTTTTTCCAGGATTTCCTGTCCATCGGTTCCTTTTAATCCGACCCGTCCTCCCATTCCGGCGATCGGATTGACGAGAAATCCCAGTTTTTTCCTTTCCAATGCCCTTTTCACTCTCCCTTTTTCTGCTTCTTCAGATAAGCCCGCCATGTAACGGCCCATTTTTTCGGGTCATCCAGCGGATTGGGATCGATTTTGTGCACCACGCTTTGGTAAGGTGCATTTTTCACCTTATCGGGATCTTCATAGGCCTCATTGACAGTCTTCTCCAGACCTGCCAAGTACTCATCCAGTTCAGCTTTTGAATAGGACTCGGTAGGTTCGATCGAGAATGGTTGGGGCACGACCCAGGGATGATGGCTCGACCAGAGATGAAACCCAAAATCCACCATCCGGTTGGTGATATCCTCTGTGCTTACGCCCGTATCCTCAGTCAGTTTTTCCCAGGTGTACCGCACCTGTTCGATCCTGCCAGGAGTCTTCGGATAAGAAATGGCAGCACCCCCTAGCTCCTGGATCTTTTTTTTCACATAGTTGTTGTTGAGCACTGCCACTTCGGCCACCTCTCTGAGCCCTTCGGCTCCCAGGCTCATGATCCAAGCATAAGCTCTCAAAACGACCGGGAAAACTCCATAATAACCGCGCACTTTTCCTATGCTGTGGGGCAAATTATGGTTCAAGGAATACTTATTCCCGTCAAATTCCACCAGGGGCATGGGCATATAGTCGATGAGATTGTCACGGACGCCGAGGGCGCCAGTTGCTGGGCCACCGCACCCATGCGGGGACGAGAAAGATTTGTGCAGATTAAAGAAGCACATGTCGAAATCGGCCTCTTTGGCTCGTGTGATGCCCAAAAGCCCGTTGGCATTGGCTTGGTCATACCCGCAGAGCCCGCCTGTGTCATGGACGATCTTGGTAAACTCTTGGATTTTGTTGTTAAAAATCCCTATGTCTTCTGGGTTAGTTATCAGCAATCCTGCGGTTCTCTCCGAAACAGCTTTTTTCAGGGCTTCGATATCCGGTAGCCCGTATTCATCCGGATAGAGTGTTATCACTTTGTATCCTTTGACAGCGGCGGCCGCTGCATCGGATGGATGGGAGAAGATCGTGGTGATGATTTCGTCCCTCTTTTGGCCCTCTCCCCGCAGTTCATGATATTTTTGGATGATGGACACCATTACCAGGATGGCCGCTGCCCCTCCCCCTGGCTGGAACGTGAATTTGTCCATCCCTGAGATCTCCTGGAGAAATGTATCCAGTTTGTACATAACCTCAAGAGCACCCTGAACCGTATCCTCGTCTTGGTAAGGGTGAATTTCTGCTGTTTTAGGGGAACGGACAAACGATTCATTGATTTTAGGGCTGTATTTCATCGTGCATGTTCCCTGGCCGATATCGATGTTGAAATCAGCTCCCAGGGTGTGCTGGGAAATCCGCAAAAAATGTTTCAAAACACGCATCTGTGAAACCTCGGGGAGTGCGGGCTTGCTCTTGCGCCTCATGTTCTCGGGGATGCTGGAGATTCCATCTCCCGCAGCCTCCTGGATTTCCTGTTCGACTTCAGGGACCAGAATCCCTCTTTCTCCTGGGGTGTGCATCTCAAAAATGACAGGTTCATCCCATTTGGCCTGATGAAACTTTTCTCTTAACCTGAATGTGCTGTTTTTTTTCATGATATTCTCCTGCTCACAGACGATTTCCGAGGATTTCCTCGAGGGATTGCCGGAGGGTATCGATATCCTTTTTGGTGTGGAGTTCTGTCACACAATACAGGGCACAGTAGCCGAACTCGGGAAATTCAGCGGATATATCCATGCCCCCGAATATTCCTTTTTCCAGGAGGGCTTTGTTGATGTCCTTGACTTTGAGTCCTGTTTCGTTAAAATCCACCACAAATTCCTTGAAATGAGAGGAATCGAACCGTGGGACCTTCACTCCCTTTAATGCGGAGAGTCGTTTCATCGCATACTGGGATTTTTGCAGGATCGATGTTCCAAGCTCATGAATTCCTTCAGGGCCCATAAGGGCCAGATACACACCGGCGGTTATTCCCCAAAGGGCGGAGTGGGTCCCCACAAACTCTTTCCCTTCCTCGCGTTCTGCAAACGAGGTTCGCTCATAGGCGACATCGCCAAAACCATACTCTCCTTCCATGGTAGTTGTTGTGATCCCAAACAGTCGCGACGGGTATTCCATCACGAATTTTTCATCGTCATGAGTGGCGATAAAACCTGCCAATCCGCCTCCATAAAACATGTGGACCCCCAATCCTTGGATGTCCCCGCAGACGATGTCGGCCCCATACTGACTGGGAGGAGTCAAGATGCCGAGCGACGTGGGATCGACTCCGACGAGACTCAATGCTCCGTTTTCATGCGCAATGTCCGCTATGGTCTGCCCCTGGGCTTCGATGAATCCGAGATAGGAGGGATTCTCGAAGTATATGCCGGCTGTGTCCTTGGAAAGTTTGGATTTGAGATCGTTAAGATCCAATTTTCCTGTTTCCGGACAATGTTTCACCATTCTGACTTTGACGACGGGATGACAGTAATTTTTAATGACCATCAGCCTCTCGGGGGAAATGATCTCGGAGACCAAGATCTCCTTTCGCCCCGTGATTCTCTCTGCCATCCGGATGGCTGTGCTGGCAGCCTGGCTCCAGTCATAGGTGGGGACATTGACAACATCCATATCCAGGAGCTCTCCCATCAGGCTTTCGTATTCGAACAGGGATTGGAATCTTCCGTGGTCTTCATAGGGTTCTCCAGCATAGGCGGTCAGGAATTCTGAGCGTTGGTTGATTTCGTCGCAAATGGCCGGCACCTGGTGCTTGTAGCATCCCCCTCCCAGAAAGCTGATGTTTTCCTCGCATGTCTTGTTCTTGGAAAAAATTTCATCCATGTGGCGTTTTAAGGCATTTTCTGAAGTGAGTGGTGGAGGCAGGTTTAACTTTTTTTTATAGCGAAGATTTTCCGGTATGTCTGCATACAACTCCTCGATACTTTGGACCCCGATCTCTTCCAGCATCTGTTCCTTGATTTCAGGAACTGAGTTTGGAATATAAGGATAGACTCTTTTTCCTTGTTTTTTCATGGGATTCTCCTCACAGGAAAAAGGATATAGGAAAAATTTCAAGGAGACAATACTTAATTATATAAATGGGGGATATAAATGGGGGACAGGATACCCTTTCACTTAATTCAGTGACCTTGCCATTAATTGGGGAATGGGTATCCTGTCCCCAAAAAAAATGTCCCGGGCCGCGGAGTTGCGGCGTTATCCCTGATCCCTCTTCAGGTGTTCGGGCCTTAGTCTAACTTGAACTGGACTGTGACCGTAAAAATAACTCCTCTGGGTTTCCCGTCGATAATTTTCGGTTCGTAAACCCATTGTTTAACGGCATCCGTGGCAGCCTGGTCCAGTTCCGGTATGGATCTTAGTATTTTCACTTTTTTCACCCTGCCGTAAACATCGGTTGTGGCTTCGATGATGACCACCCCTTCAATCTCGGCCTTTCTAGCAGATTCTGGATAAACAGGCTCGACTTTTTTGATCAGTTTTGGCGGTTTGATATCCCCTGTGGCATGCACTGGCTCAGCCAGCTTGAATGTGCATGTCACGGTGAAAATAACGCCTCTTGGCGCGCCATCAATGATCATCGGTTCATAAATCCACTGCTCGACAGCATCGATAGCAGCCTGATCCAGTACAGGGATAGACCTTAGTACTTTTGTGTCGATGACCCGGCCATAAATATCGGTCGTCGCTTCCACAATGACCACGCCTTCGACCTCTGATTTTCTTGCTTCTTCTGGATAAATCGGCTTGATCATCTTGATCAACTTAGGGGGCTTGATGTCCCCCATAGCACGTACAGCGGGCTTTTGGTCGGTTCCTGTCACTCCTCCCTCAATAGCTTTTGCTTTCGTCCCTTTGTCAAGAGAAAACCGGCATGTGATGGTAAACACAATCCCTTTGGGCTCGCCATCGATGATCATAGGTTCGTAAACCCACTGTTTGACAGCATCCACAGCCGCTTGATCGAGCTCAGGGATGGAGCTCAGGATCTTCACTTTTTGTACCCGGCCGCGATCGTCTGTCGTGGCCTCGATAGTGACGGTGCCTTCGATCCCTGCCTTTCTCGCTTCATCTGGATAAACAGGTTCGACTTTTTTGATCAACTTAGGGGGCTTGACATCCTTTTTCGCGGATTTTTTCTCCTCTTGATCCTGCTCTTTTTTGTCCTGTTCCTGCAAATCCGGCAGAGCTAAATCCACCTTTTCGATTGTGGCTTCAGGCTTTTCCGTCGCAAAGATCAGCCTGGAACCGGCAATCGCCAAGACAAACAAAAATGCCGCCACGACCATCAATGTGATGGTCGATTTTTTGAGATTAGTGTCCATGATCCTCTCCTTGGATAAGATGTGTTTGACCCGATCTTTCAGAGGGATGTGGGGAGACGCCAGTCCGACGGAAACCGGCAGCCACTTTAGAAACGCTGTCTTTTCCGCCAGGTTGATCAAACACTCCGCGTACTCTTTCGAGTCGTTTTGGAGGAGGACATAATTATCGGATATCTCTTCCCTCGCCCTGGAAAAGGATGTGCTCAGGGCATAGGCAAGAGGATTCCACCAGTTCAAAGCTGTTATAAGTCTTTGAAGTATTCCGGTAAACTGGTCTCGGTGATGGATATGAGACAGCTCATGAAGCAGAATCCCACGGATTTGACTGTCCTGTAATTTGTGCAATAGACGTTCGGGAATAAGTATAAACGGTTTAAATACTCCAGCAGCCATAGGATAAGGCACATTTTGTGATGAGTAAAGCCGTGCTTTGTTTTTGCCGGAAAATACCTTTTCGGCTGAGTCCAGGACGGCACAGATCCGAGGATTGTGAACCTCTACCATTCCCTTTTTCAAGTTGCGTATGGAGATCATGCCTAGAATAAATCGAAGGAGCATGAATAAAAGGCCGATTCCCCAGACAATCCCGAATACATTGATGATCTTTACGACAACCGGTCCTGTCCAAAACAACCTGAAATAGTTGGTGTTTGCGTTGTTGGTATCGTCGATAGGCATCTCGGCCAGACCGTACTGGACAGAGACAGAGGGACTTGGGGTTTGCCCGATTGTTATCGGAAGGACGGTCCGAAGAGGCAGAAAGCCTAACTCGTTTAGCGAGACTGAGAGGAAGGGGAGAAGGATAAGAGCCAACATGGTTATCAGACTGATCCCGCTTCGAAGAGGAGCTGCTTTGTGTCTAACGACGTAAACGAGCAACGCACCTACCCCTAGGATCAAAAGAGTCTGAAAGGCTGCATTCAATACCCATTCGGCCGAAACGATGTTGTTGAGTAAACTCATGCTGGATCCCCTTACATATTCTTGAGCAGCGCACGAAGTTCTTTGATTTCTTCAGGGGAAACGTCAGAATCCTCGATCAGGCATTTGACAAGCTCTGCTCTCGATCCGCCAAAAACTCTGTTTTTGATGTCCTCGAGGATTTCCCTTCGGGTTTTCTGTTTTTCGACAACAGCTGAATAGACATATGTTCTTCCCATTTCCGTATGTTTCAGCCAACCGTAATCTTCCAACCGGTTCATCTGGACCTGGACGGTAGTCCTCCGGATCTTGTTTTTTCTCTTGGCATTGATGGCCTCCACAACATTATTGATGGTCACGTCACCCTTGTCCCAAACGACTTTCATGATTTCGAGGTTGGCTGGGGAGAGTTTGCGATCCCGCTTTTTTATCGTCATCTTGTTTCCTTCCTATAACGACATCTGTCGTTACTAATATAAACGACAATTGTCGTATTGTCAAGTCTCTCCTTCTTTTTTTTAAATAATTACTTATGCAAGATTTACGCCAATATTCACTCTCCACGTCCTTTGTCAGCTCCCTGTTGTCCGTTTAAGATATAAATGGATTTGTAAATGCAATAAATTTTATGTAAGAAATTTTGACATATAAATGATCCCATGGTATAAGCCAAGAAACGAATCCAAAAGGAGTCTGACCCATGAAAAGACATAAAGGAAAAATGTCCCGGAAGGAATTTATTCAAAAATCCTCAGTCGCCTTTCTGGGATTTGGGGTATTAGGCTTTGGAAGCAAAAAAACTGGGACAAAAAAAAAATCAAAGGCACCGTCCGGCCTTGTGAAATTAGGCAGGACAGGGATAAAAGTTCCACCTGTTGGATTCGGCGCGTCCCGTACGATGGAACCGTCTCTTGTCAATGCTGCGATAGATGCCGGTTTCAATTTTTTGGACACGGGGCGATCCTATTCCCGCGGGCAGAATGAAGTCATGGTTGGGGAGGTGGTGGAGCCGCGCAGGAAAGATGTGGTGATCCAATCCAAGCTCCGTGTGCGCCTCAAAAGCCAGGAGGATGGGTCGTTTTCTGCCGAAGACGTCAAAAAAGCGATAGATGATATGACAGCCTCGATGGAAGCAAGCATGAAGGCTCTGCGAACGGATTACATCGACATCATGCTGGTCCATGGAGCATCCGATCCAGATGTCATCTATCATGAGGCTGTCATGGGATTTTTTGAGACGGCCAAAAAAGAGGGTAAAATACGGGCGTATGGATTCTCTTCCCACACTAACCAAGTCGAACTGCTGCAAGCCGCCAATCAGAAAAAGTTTTATGAGGTGATCATGGTCCCCTACAATCACAAGGGATCCTATATCCATATGAGCTCCGGCAGCTTCAGCGAATGGGACCAACCGGCCTTGGAGATCGAGATGGATAAAGCCAAAAAACGAAATGTCGGCATGATCGCGATGAAAACATGTTCGGGCGGCCCTTATGCTCCTAATGATAAAACTGAACCTTCTTTTGAAAATTCTCTCCGGTGGGTTCTTGCTCAGGAAAGAGTCCATTCCATGGCTGTAGCTATGGGCAATTTTGAGCAGATCGAAGAAAACCGACAAGTTTTGCCCTGATCTCTTATTTAAAAATTAATTTGTGTATCAATGCTTATTTTAGGATTATTCATCTGATGAACAATGCGACCCTTTTGCGGCCATGAAGGGAGCCACCAAATTACTGTTCTACACGGATGTGTAAATATGAAAAAGTCCATCATGGGCATGCCACTCGCGGAAAAAACGGCGTAATAACTTTCGATGCTCTGCGATTCGAGAAATAGAGGAGTTCATGTGATATTGATAAACAATAATAAACTCAACGTTCTCATTATCAGCATTTCACTCGTTGCCTTTTTTTCTGCGGCTAGAAGTGGCCAGCAGACTGCCAGTAGGGTCGAGCCTCCGCGTACTGTGGATAAGTCATTTTCCTATGTCATAAAAAATCCGGCGTATCCCGAGGGAAAAGGTCCCGTTGTCCTTATTGATGAGGCGCATAATAATTTTCACACCGCGGTGGGGACCTATCTCCCGTTCGCCGATTTGTTGAAGCAAGACGGCTATGTTGTCAAACAGGCTAAGGACAAGATATCCGTGGAACTCCTGAAGCCGGGAGTAATTTATGTGATCGCAGACGCTCAGCCGCCGTTTAAGGCCGGTGATCCCCCGACGTTTTCAGCGGAAGAGATTCAGATGCTCAACGAATGGGTGAAGAAGGGAGGAGATTTGTTCGTGATCACGGATCACATGCCCGATCCCGGAGCCATAAAGGACTTGGCGCTGTCGTTCGGGATCGAGGTTAGCAATGGCTATGTCATGCAAGGCCCGCCGCCCGGAAACCCTGGGCCTACCCTTTTCCAGAAAAAAGATGGATCACTTGCAGACCACTTTCTAACAAATGGACGTGGACCGGACGAAAAGGTAGACCGTGTGGCCACTTTTGCCGGTTCGGCTTTCCGATGCGATGAAGGATTTCATCCTCTCCTGATTTTGGGAGAAGGATTCCGGTCCTGGATTCCCAAGGAATACAACAAATTTCCGCCTGGAACCCCGAACATCGATGTTTTGGGATGGTGCCAGGGGGGAATTATGCCCTATGGAAAGGGACGGATCGCCTTTTTTGCTGAGGCCGCTATGTTCACCGCCCAGGTTTTTGCCAATGGACGTGTGAAAGCTGGGATGAACCATCCCCTCGGTCGGGATAACGCCCGTCTGCTTCTCAATATCCTTCACTGGCTATCCGATCTTCTGGATTGAATCGAACCTGATTGCACTTCCAAAGTCTCTGGATAACTCTTGATTGAAATGCAATCATTCCTGATGATATGATAACGGAGAAAAGATTCTTACCGAAAAGAAAAAATGCAAAAGGATCGACCATGAAAAACAAAAAAGCTTCTCATCCTGAAACACTCAAAAGATTCGGTACCAAAATCATCGATGATGTTTTTTCTGATGAAATATCCATTTTTAAACCCAAGTTTGAGGTGGACTATGAAGCCTACCTCGAACGCCTCTGGAAGGCCAACCCGGAGATTTGCACTATCCTCAAAACAGCATCTGACCTGGAATCCGCAAGGGATGGCTTGTACACATATTTGGAAAAAGCGGAGCGGAAAATCTTCGATGTGGATAACGACCTTCATATCCTGGAAAAAGCCACGGTTCGTGAGGGAATCCGTGTTTTTAAAAGCATCATCGGGCCTGTCAATGAATACCGTACCGGAGTTTCCGCCCTAGAAATTCTGTGGAGGCTTGCTCAGGACAAACAGGAGGAATTGGACACAGAAATATCTGTGGGCTTTTTGATGGAATTCATCAACCTGTTTCGCAGTGTGATCGGCAAATCCAATATCTATCTTGAGAACAATGAGGTCAAAAAACACATACCGGATTTCCTGAAAATGGAAGGACTCGAGGCGTCTCGAGCGAGAAGCGGCATCCTGGATAATTTTGGATCCACCGTGAGAAAGTATTTCAAAAAGTTTCCCTCGGGACTCGAGGAAGAGGTGGTGACATGGAGAAAGGAGAATAAGGCGAGGATTTTGCGCTACTTTGGGGGGAGCAATCAGGATTGGAACGATTACAAATGGCAGTTGAAAAATGTTATCAGCGATTCGAAACCGCTTTTGGACCTGATCGAACTGACCAACGATCAAAAAACATCCATCGAGAAGGCCAAAAAAAACAAAATTCCTTTTGGAATCACGCCGTATTATCTCAGCTTGATGGATTCGAATATTTCCATCGGATACGATCACGCCGTACGAGCCCAGGTGATCCCTCCCAAGGAGTATGTGGACACCATGTCGCAGCACAAGAAAGATCGGAACATCCTATTCGATTTCATGGGCGAACATGACACGTCTCCCGTAGATTTGATAACACGCCGCTACCCGTTTATAGCGATTTTAAAACCTTTTAACACCTGCTCCCAAATTTGCATTTACTGCCAGCGAAATTGGGAGATCGAACGGGTTCTGGACCCCAAGGCTCTGGCTTCTAAAGAGAAGATCGAAGAAGCGCTCGCTTGGTTGGATGAGCACAAAAGCATCGGCGATGTTCTTGTCACCGGCGGAGACCCGATAGTGATGAAAGACAGCCAGATCGAAAGGATACTGGATGTGCTGGCCCAAAAAAAACATATCTATCGGATTCGATTGGGAACACGCACCCCTGTGGTGTTACCGATGCGATGGACAGAAAATCTGCTCAGACTTGTTTCCAAATATCACAAACCTCCAAAGCTGGAAATAGCCGTGGTGATCCATTTTGAGCACTCCTATGAAATCACACCGGAATCGCTCAAAACCATCCAAGACATAAGAAAACTGGGAATAAGCGTCTACAACCAGGTTGTCTACACGATCGAAAACTCCAGGCGTTTTGAACTGGCAAAACTTCGTTGGGACCTGAAATCTATCGGTGTCGATCCGTACTACACGTTTAACATGAAAGGGAAAGAGGAGACCAAGCGGTACATGGTTCCGATCGCGAGGATTTTGCAAGAACGGAAGGAAGAAGCCCGTTTGCTGCCGGGTCTTGATCGAACCGATGAGCCGGTCTTTAACGTTCCCAAACTGGGAAAGAACCATCTTCGAGCCTGGCAGGACCATCGCCTGGTTATGATACTGCCGAACGGATCCCGCGTTTATGAATTTCATCCATGGGAAAAAAATATCACACCTATTCCCCCCTATAACTATATCGATGTCCCGATTTATGAATACCTGGAAGAGCTGGCTGCCCGGGGTGAAAACATAAGGGATTACCGGACAATCTGGTATTATTACTAAGATTTTTTTCAAGATAAAAGGATGGGAATCGTGAAAACAACAGGCTTTAAAAAACTTATCATTTTCGGAACAGCAATAACATTCATTTTTGTATTTTTCAGTTGTAATAAGCCTCAAGAACAACCGGCTGAGGATATCATCAAAGGCAATCTTGGCATTGATCTGCAAACAAAGTTGGAGTCATTTATTAACGAAGTCATCGAGGCGTATGACCTGCCGGGTCTGGCCATAGGCATTGTCAAAGATAATGAGATCGCTTATGCCAAGGGATTCGGATTCAAGAACATCGAAACGCGTGATCCCATAACCACAACAACATTGTTCCATATGGCATCGATTTCCAAGCCCTTTGTGGCCACAGCCATTATGCAGTTGGTCGAAAAAGGGAAAATCGACCTTAATGCTCCCGTCATCACTTATTTGCCATATTTCAAACTGGATGGTGAGCAATACAAAGAGATCACCATACAACAGATGTTGAGTCATGTCTCAGGCATGCCGGATGTCCAAGATTATGAGTGGGATAAGCCGCAGTATGACCCGGGGGCATTAGAACGGTATGTGCGCAGCCTGATAGGTGAAAAAATGATAGGTAAACCGGGCGAAAGATTTGCCTACAGCAACATGGCGTTTGAATGTTTAGGAGATGTGATTGGCAAGGTATCCGGAATGCCGTTTGCAGATTATGTGAAAAAATATATCCTTGATCCGAGCGGGATGAAAGAAAGCACATTCCTCAAAGCGGTAGGGCTAGCTGAAAATTGGGCCTCGCCGCATTTGAGTACCGTCAAAACTCTGGTGTGGAACGGATACCCGTACAACCGCATGCACGGTCCCAGTTCAACCCTTCATTCCAATGCTGTTGAAATGTGTTCATGGGCAATCATCAATATGAACCACGGGACATACAAAGGGCAAAAAATCCTGGATTCTTCAAGTTATGAAGAACTCTGGACACAAAAAGCTCAGATCGGGTCAAAAGGCAGGAGCAAATCTGTGGGATTGAGCTGGTTTATAGGGGAATACAAAGGGGAAAAAACTGTCAGTCACGGAGGAGGTGATGTTGGTTTTAACACCACTTTTATCATGCTCCCGGAAAAAAACATCGCGGTGGTTGTGTTGTGTAATTTCATTCCGGCTCCGGTGGAGAAGGTATCATTGGCGGCGCTGGATGTTGTTCTCGGCTACGAGCCTCAAGAATTGGATCTGCCGGCCAGTGTTCGTGTGCTTAAAAGACTGGCTGATGAAGGCGTAGAGGCAGCGGTTGGAGAGTGGAATACCTTAAAGCAGGACTTTCCGGAAAAATATGACTTTAGTGAACAGCAGTTTTTCAATCCGGCCGGCATGGCGGTTGAACTGGATAGAGTCGAAGATGCAAAAAATATCATGAAGCTTTGTTTGGAATTACTTTCAGAAACCTCGCTGAATTATGCGTCTGATTATGTGAAACGTTATTTGAAAACTCATCCGGAGAATAAAGCTGCTGCTGCGATGCTCGAAATATTCAATAACAGATGAGGATAAAAACCGGGATCTCGCAATGACAGATAAAATTGATTATAATGACGGTGATGACGGATGAACAGATCGTCCAGCTGCTGAGAGAGGGGCAGGCAGCTGCCGCTGAAGAATTGTACAAAAAGCATGCCAAAAGCCTTTATGTGTATCTATCCCATGTATTGAATGTCCCGAATCCTGAGGATATGGTCCACGATATTTTCATCCGGGTAATCGAAAAGGCCCATCAATTCAATCCCAAAAAAGCATCTTTCCGGACCTGGCTGTTCCGGATTGCCCACAATCACGCGATCAATCTTTTCCGACGCCAAAAGTTGGTGAAGTTTCAGTCTCTCGAACAAAACATAGGCCAGGATGATGGTGGGAAGGAGCTTCATTTAGGAGATACCCTGGCGGATGAATCGCAAAATATGGACAAATCCTCGCTGGCACTCGCTGTCCGGGAGTGCATCGGTAAACTAAAAAAAGAGACAGAGAGACAGGCCATCCTAATGTACTACATTTTTGGAAAAAACTACGAGGAGATAAGCGATGTTTTCGGCAAATCCATCAGTGCCGTGCGGAAGTATGTGGTGTTGGCCGGGGAAAAAGTCAGGAATTGCCTCGAGGCCAAAGGAATCGGGGCTTTTGGATGAATTTGGGATGTAAAAATCGGTCCTTAAAACGTATATAGGACTGGAAGCGAGAGATACGATGGACAAGAAAAAGTTCGACAAGATCATGGATGAATGGGCAGCTCATGAGATGGAAGCTGCGCCTGATCTCAAGCCGAGTCCAGAAGTCTATCAAAAGCTCGAAGAAAAAAAGAAAAAACCACGATTTGTCTTGTTCTCCTGGCCAGTTCGCTTGGCGGCTGCCGGGATAGCGGCTGCCCTCATCATCCTGGTGATAGTCCTGCAACCGCCTAAGGAAGTGGGTCCGTTTGTGGGTTTGCGGAAAGGGGCTGTCACAGATATGGCGGAAAAGGAGGAGGTTGAGGACAGGATGCAGGTTCTCGGTGAAGCGGAGGCAGAAGAACAGGTAGAAAAAGTTGGAAAAGCAGAAAGAGCCAAGATTCAGGAGAAAGTCAAGGTAGGGCAAAAAGAAGAGGGAATAGAAAAAACAGAATATGAAGAGCCGCCGGCAAAGATAAAGACTGTAGAAAAGATGGAGAAAGCCAAGGAAGTGGATAAAGAAGCCTTTGTTCAATCTAAAGAAGTTGCAGCTAGACCAAGGATGGAACTGAAAGCGGTGAAGAAAGATGTTGCGAGCGAAGTAAAAAGGAGTCAGATTACCGCTGCTGTTCCTGCTGCTGCTGTTATTCCTGAACGAATGGAGTTTCAGTATCAGCCAAAAGGATCGGAATCCATTGAAGGGTTGGATATCAGCTTGCCCCAGGATGAAACCATTTCTCTTTCTTCAGAGGATAATTACCGCTTGATATTACAGCTTCCTGAGGAGCGTTATATCTATGTGTATCAAGTCGGAGCCGATAAACAGCTCGTTCGACTTTTCCCGAACACGGAATACAATCCGGCACAGAATCCTCTCCAAGCTGGGAAGACGATTTTTATTCCCTTACCTCCCAACTGGTTTTATGTAGAAAAAGATACAGGAGAATTGCTCATTTATGTGGTAACATCTGCCGAACCTCTCCAAAACTGGGATGATATATATGCAAAGATTGCTACGGGATTGCTGGATCAGATAGAGAAAGAAAAAAGGAAACCAGAAGATCAGGTTTCGGTTCGGGTGTTTAAGTTTAGCGTTCGTGGATCAGATCGGATCCATCACTGATGGAGAATGTCAGAATAATCCTTTCATAAAATGTTTTTCCTTAAAAGTGTGCAAAATCGAGGCACACGTTTGTATGTTTCAGTAGGGATCATGAAGAAAACAGAAAAAATCCATCGTTGAGGAAAAAATGAAAAGAAAACTTCTATTGGTTTCTGGCTTAATAATTCTCTTGTTCGGGAGTGGCTACAGTCTTGATACATTGCCTGAGTTTTCATCCCCATACAAGACCGAAGATGGAAGAGAGATTGTGGTTATCTTGAGTGGAGATAGTAACCACAGGCTCATTACCGTCACAGTCGAAAATGGGAAACAACTGAATTATGAGCAGAGACAATGGGGAAAAGGACGTCAGCTTTATGTCGATGCAGAGGATTTTCCGACGTTGGCTAAAACAGGGCTTCATTCAGATGTGGAACTGGAGCGGATAAAAATGATCACAGGGCGATCGATCGTTGAGATTACTGAATTAGGGCGGCCGGGAAGATTGTCTGGTGCAGGCTTTATGGCAGCTGATGAGGATATCATTTCCGTCCTCGGCGGAGACAATCGGTTGGTAAAAAAATTGGGATTGATCCATCCTCAGATGGCGAGGCCATTGTATCATGTTTGGAATATGATCCTTAGGGATTATGAGTTGAAAAGATCGGGAAGATTCTGGGAGCAATGTATTCTTTATAATGAAAAAAAAGTTTTCATAAAAGCGGAGGGCAGCAAGGGATGGCAGGAGTCCCTGTTTCAAGATGAGATTATGGGAATGTATCAGATGAAGATGTGGAGGGAATTGGAGCCGGAAGAAAAGGCATTTCTATCTGATAAATATTCGGATCTGGGCGAAGTTCGAATGAAGGAGCTGCAAAAAAAGCTTTCCCACATTAACACCGGGGAGATGGTGCCATATTACATCATGCGTTATGGATTTTATGAGGGTCACATAGATTACCGGGCGGATCCGATTGCCATTTCCTTTGTCTTTGGATTTAAGAGCATTCAGGAAATCGAAGCGTCCTTTCCAGGAAAACTCTATGAGGCACTCACAGATCATCATACGAGAGAAAATGTTGACACGGCATTCACATTAGAGCAGTTGCAGGAGGATTTCCAGCAGATGCGGCGTGCCATGGAAGGTATGCACCCGGTCATGTACGATTACATGTCCAGGGAAAAATTTGATGTCTTGTTCAATCAGCGATTCAAGGAATTGAACAGTTCTATGGGGCTGGAAGATGCTTTTCGTGTGTTTGCTTCTCTGATGGCCCAGATGGGGTGCATGCATTCAAACGTTTGGATGCCTTCGGGATATTGGAATAATCTGTCCGGAAAGCTTTTTCCGATTAAGATGAGATTTATCGGCGAAGATGCCTATGCCTACCGTTCTTATAGTGAAACCGATTCGCTGCCCACAGGGGCAAAGATTTTATCCATCAACGGAAAACCGATGGAAGAAATTTTGCGGAATGTTAAAACGGTGATATCGGCCGATGCCAGTTCGGATCAATACAAGAAATTCCGTCTCGGTTTTCGTTTCCCGTTGATTTATTCGCTTTTTTACGGGCATCCGGATTCATTCGCGGTGGTTTATCAAGAACCGGGAGAAGGAACAGATCGAGATGCCGTGATACAACCGGTGCCGATCCTGAGGATCTGGAAAAATATGATAGAGCCGAGAGATCTGAATCTAGATATTCGGAAAGATATAAGCACAGCCGTCATGACCATCCCGCATTTTGTCTATTACAACGATCACGACAAGTTTTATGGATTTATGGATGGATCCTTCGAGGAGATCGAAAAAAAAGGGATCAAAAATCTGATTATTGACCTGAGGAGAAATAACGGCGGCGATCCTTTTTGTGCGGCCCGTCTTTTTGCCCACATTGCTCATGAGCCAGTGCCCTATTTTTCCAAGGCTTATGGGAGGTATGCCCGTTTGGCAGAGTCAGTCCCTTTGAGAGAAAAACATTTCAAAGGAAAACTGTATGTTCTGATCGATGGGGGAGGGGCTTCTACGACAGGGCATCTGCTGGGACTTTTGAAATATCACAAAATCGGGACGCTCGTCGGAGAAGAGACCGGAGCCACCTATGTCTGTCATGATGCCAAGAATTCTTTTTTATTGAAGCACTCCCGTTTTCAGGTTTCGGTGGCCACAGGAACCTTTGCCTCTGCAGTCCAGGGATTACCACAGGACCGCGGGATCCTGCCTGATATTCCTGTTTCCCCGACACCCCAAGACATGGCCGCCGGCATAGACACCATCCTCGAACACACCTTGTCATTAATTCGGGGACAGGATACTCTTTCACTAATTAATTAGCGAGTGGATAGGACTCTATTCTAGGGTGACATAGAATTTAATTGGTGAAAGAGTATCCTGTCCCCAATTAAAAAATGGAATATTGGGGGGTTTTGGTTGTCTTTAATCTATAGAGGATGAAAAACACGAGTGGAAATTCTAGCCGGAATTGATATGATTGGGTACACAGCCGTGAAAGAAAAAAAATCCCAGGTTTTTGAAGAGTTGATGACATACCAGAAAAGGGTGTTCTTGATTTGCCTGGGTTTCTCGCGGAATGCATCGGATGCTCAAGACCTAGCCCAAGATGTTTATCTCAAAGCCTACAAAAACATCGGAACTTTAAGTGAACTTTCGCGTGCGAAGTTTTGGCTTTTCAGGATAGCCAGAAATACCTGCCTGAATTTCCAAAAAAAACATCGGCTCGATCGCATTTCTACTTTTGAGATAACACAAAAGATAAAAGATCCCCAGGCTCCCGAATCTGAAATGATCCATCAAGAACAACTCCACCTGTTAAAAGGGGCCATTCAAAAGTTGCCGAAAAAGCAACGAGATGTGTTTGTTCTGAAGGAATATGGCGACCTTTCCTACCAGGAGATAGCCGAAACCTTAAATATTGAGCTGGGGACCGTGATGTCGAGATTGAATCGAGCGCGTCAAGCAATAAAAGAACAAATCAAGGGAGACAATAATGTCTGAATATATTGATCTCATTCAGAAGGAAAAGGAAGAGGCTCTTCGGGATTATCGAGGAGACTCTTTCCGTTTGTGCCTGAATAAAAAAATAGCCGAAGATTCAAAACCATCCCGTTCGTATGTACAATGGTTCCGTAAGCCAGTTTTTGCCGGGAGTACAATTCTCTTTATTATCTTCCTCGGGTGGCTATCCACGAAATATTTTCTCCCTTCCTCTAAAGTGCCAGAATCCGTGCGCATCAAAAACACTTTTGTGCAGTTGTTCAGCCAGCATGAAACCATCCTGAATCAAAGCCCTCTTCAAGTTGAGCTAGATGCCGAAAAATCCGCCATTTATGAGTTTGAATGGTCGCTCAAACGCGTGATCTTCTCCATCCAAAGGGAAAATGCTCCAGGTGAAGATATCGTTCAGAACTTAAGCAAAGTCTTGCAAAATTCGGCTGTACTCCTAAAGGCCGAAAATAGTAAATCTGGAGAATTGAATATTTAAAACTGAAGGAGGTCTCAAATGATGAAAAAAATGATTACTCTCTTATTGATCGTCTTATTTCTTATGATTTTGTGTGCTAATCTCAAGGCCATTGGTTTATCCGATCCTACAGAGGAAAATGCAGGTTATGCGCTTCTGGATACCGTCTTTTTCACTTTCAAGGAGCTGGCAGAGATGAAGGAAAGTGTTATGGAGAAAACCCGAAAAGCACTTGCAGCTATGATGCACGATGCCAATAATGCTAAAGCTCAGAATCAAATCGATGATGTTTTTTTCAAGAGATTTCATAGGATTCTGGTAGTCCTGAATATTGTGATTACCCCAGTGGAGAAGGATAAAAGCAACATCATGGGCCCTTATTACTTCAGAGAGATCAATGAATTCATCGAAGATATCGAGGGAGAGAAATACGATGTCCAAAAAGCAGGAGGGCATGAGGCTATTAACAAACTCTCTCAAGCTATCTCCCACGAAGTCATCGAGCTTCGGCTCTATCTGGACACGAAGGAAAAACGGGAAAAGTTGATCGAAGAGTACGAAAAACAGATGGGTCTGGAAAAAATGGATGATTCCGAAGCGACCGGTCAAGCAAAGCAATTAAATTCCTTGAGAAAAGTTACTTTTATCAACCAGGCTATGACAGACTACATGACGGATTCTGGAGTTCCGCCCAAGCAGTCAGGCACATACACAAGAGGAAGCGAATTTAACGAGGCTCTGTCTCCGTTTTATATCAAGGTGCTTCCGATAAGCGACAGTTGGGAGGGCAATTATCGGATATACACAGGAAAAGCCTGCAACGGTGTCTATGATGGCATCGAAGGCTGTACGGATAAAGATATTGTTATCGTTTCATACGGACGGGATGGCAAAAAAGAAAACTGGAAGTACAATTCCAAGAAGCCGGAGGCCGGTCTTTATGAGATAAAATCTGACAAAGATTATGATAAAGACCTTGTGATATGGAACGGCAACTGGATCAGAGCACCTCAAATCGCTAAAAAGTATAAATGACCTAAGCAAAAAATTCTCGGGGGACCGCCTTTAGGCGAATAATGTCCTTTACTTTCTGACGAACATCGAAGCCATTGGGACAGAAGACACTGCAAGAGCTGCAATCCGTGCATGGTAGATGGGATCCCAAATCTTCGATCGTGCTGTGGGCCAGGCTCAAATTTTTATAGCCATAGGCATACATATAACTTCTCATCAGGGTAGGAACATCCACGTTTGAAGGGCACTGCTCCTCGCATGTACCGCACTGCTGGCAGTAAAGCCCGGCATGGATCTTCCCCTCATCCAGCCTCAGATCTGCTTTTTCTTCTGGCGTCAACGTCAGATCTTCCATCACAGTAAGGTCCAGCTCCATCTGGTCGAACGCAGTGAATCCCGGAATGGATGTGTGGACATTTTCATTCTGCAGGGCCCACTTGAGGGCAGCTTTCATGTTGATCGGTTCCTGGCGTTCCTTATCCCAATACGCACCGGCCTGTGTCTTCATGGCCACGATTCCGATCCCTGCTTTAGCTGCGCGGTCCATGGCCTCTCCGATTTCTTTCTTGTTTTTTTGCCTGAAGTTGTATGCTGAAAGAACGACATCGTAAAAACCGCTCTCCACAGCGGCATCCAGCATTTCGTGCTCGTTGCGGTGGGTTGTGAATCCTTTGAACCGGATCTTGCCCTCTTTTTTCATCTTTTCCAGAAATTTCAAGGCAGGCTCGAAAAAAACGGTTTCTTTCACCGAGATGCCGTGGATGTACAGGATGTCGACATAATCCAAGCCCAACCGTTTGAGGCTGATGTTGAATTCATCCTCGAAGGATTGAACGTTTTTATCCGGCGGGTAAAGGCCGGTCTTTCGATCCTTAGAGTATGCGACTTTTGTGGCCAGCACATAAGAGTCCCGTTTGCGTTCCTTGATCACGCCTCCGATCATTTCCTCGTTTTTGCCGTTCTGGTAACCGTGGGCTGTATCCAACAGAACGATTCCTGCGTCTAATGCGGCTGCCACGAGGTTGGGATTGTCCGCGTTCATAACACCCATGTTAACGACAGGAAGTTTTATTCCGGTTTTGCCCAGTGTCCGGTATATGAAGTTTTCTTTTTCTCCTAGAGGCCGCTTGGAATGTCTGAGACCAGCTTTGAGAAAAGCGTTTCCTGCAGCAGTCCCGGCCAGGCCGAGGATTCCGTTTTTGATAAAGCGGCGACGATTGAATTTCTTGTTTTCCATGTTTTCTCCTTTTTTATGTTTCCAACTATTCATTTGACTAATACTATCAATTGCGTATATTATTTCTATAGTTTTTCAAGAAGTCAATGGTTGAGTCGGTTAACCGACAAAATATATGGGTGGCATTCATGCGACGTCTCGTTTTAGCGGTATTGGCTTTATTCCTCTTTCTGTTCATTTCTTGTTCAAAAAATTCTTCCGTGGTTTTGGAAGCAACCTCTCAGTCAGAACAATGGACTGTTTCCAAGACGGGTTTTGTCATTCAAGTCGGGGCCTTCCGCAACTTGGACAATGCGGTCCGATTGACGCTTTCGCTGAACTCCAAAAACCTTGATGCTTATTATTTCAAGCATGAATCCGGCCTGTATAAGGTTCGGTTCGGAAACTACCTTTCCCGACGTCCCGCCGAGGAGAATGCTGAACGCATCAAACAGGCCGGTTTCATCCAGGAATATTTTGTTGTAAGCCCGGAAACATATGCGGTCAGCCAATCCCGACAATCCGGCCTTGAATCTATTCGAAATGAGATCGTCACCCGTGCGCACAGCTTTTTAGGCATACCTTACCGGTGGGGAGGTTATACACCGGATAAGGGCTTTGACTGCAGCGGCCTGACCATGGCTGTCTATGACCTTGTCGGATTGCATTTGCCCCGGACATCCCTGGCCCAGTTCAGATCCGGCACTCCCGTTTCAAAGAAAAACCTCGATATGGGTGACCTGGTTTTTTTCCTCGGCCAAAACAAGAATAGGATCTCTCATGTGGGGATCTACACCGGAGATGGGAATTTCATCCATGCTCCCGGAAAAAACAAGATCATCCGGGTTGAATCTCTTTCCAACCAATATTTTCGGGATCATTTTGCTGGAGCCCGGACATATCTTTCCCCGGAAAGCCAAGATTAGCAGGCCCTCACCCACTATGTGTAGGCAAACTCCATTGGAATAAGGTATCAGGTATGTCCGCAGCGCCATTGAGGATCTAGCCTTCACGAATTGTTCTTCGAGGGAAACAATATGGGGACGTCCCCATATTGTCGGCGATGTTGTATTGAGCACGACTTTTCCTTGGGATCAGAGATCAGGCTAAGCACGGGAACAAAAAATAGAGTTGTAGGGGTAGGGGTAAATGTGCGCAGTTCAACGCCGCTGAGAAGGGCGATAAGGGAATGGCGTTAAAGATCCTCACTAGAGCGGAGGACATAACTGATGCCTAGAGATGTGCTTTGGTTGTAAAACCCACACAAAAGGGATGAGAAACAGCAATATCCCTTTGCCGATCCTCAGAATATTGAATCCAAGATTGTCTGTATGATATAATTTAACGTAACGGATTTTAATGAATATTCTATTGATGGGGATGCCTGATGTCAGCAACGGGTATCCCACCCAAATGCTCACGACTCCCAATCTCGGATTGTCTTCCATAGCCGCGAATTTAGATGAAAAACATCATGTGAGGATTGCCGATCTCGTTTTGAGGAGGAAGGGTGTAAAGAGAGCGATACAGGAGGCTCTTGATATAACAAAGCCCGATCTTATTGGCTTGAGTGCTATGACCTTTCAGTATAAGACAGCTTTAAAGGTCGCTTCCTACATCAAAGGGCATTATCCTGGGATAAAAATCGCCTTGGGAGGATATCATGCCACGCTCATGTATGAGGAAATCGCAGAGAGCCCCGATGGAACCTTTTTCGATCTCCTGTTCCGGGGGGAAGGTGACCTGAGTTTTAACGAGGCCGTGAATGCCCTCGAAAATGGAACGGATTTAAAAGAAGTCGATGGACTTTCTTTTAAAAGGAACGGCAAATTCATCCATAACATGCCGAGAGAACTGGAAGATTTCTCACAGATTAAGCTGCCAGACAGGAAGGCGCGACTGTGGAATGATTTTGGTGTTTTAAAGGTCCCATGGGACCTGATCGAATTTTCCCGTGGGTGTTTGATGTCCTGCAATTTCTGCAATATACAAAGTATGTATGGGAGAACTTTCAGAACACACAAAATGGAAAGAGTGATGATGGATATCGTGCAGGCAAAACAAGCGGGCACGAAAATCTTATTATTCGTCGATGACAACATCACGACGGATGTCAAACTTTTCAAGGATCTTTGTGACGAAATCATTACGAATGGCCATAACGATCTGATTTATGGAGTGCAGGCCAGCTCGATAGGGATTGCATCTTCGGAAACTTTGGTGGAGAAAATGGCTAAGGCAGGATTCAAGTACGTATTTTTGGGCATTGAAAGTCCCTCCAAGAAAAATCTTGCCGAGTTGAACAAGGGCGATATCGTGGAAAAAAGCGTGAGGTCCGTCAAATATCTGCAAAAACATGGGATCGCAATCGCAGGAGGGTTTATCATCGGTAATCCCGAAGATGATCTTGAAAAGATCGAAGACACCTTCAAATTTGCCAAGAGCTTGAGAACCGATTTCTCTGCGGTCCAGATCTTGGTCCCCTATCCCAAAACAAAGATAAGAGAGAGGTTGATGCAAATCGGGCTTGTGGTGAAACCTGATAACTATGAAATGTATGATGGAGGCCATTCGGTCATAAAAACCAAATTTCTTGACGAAAATCAATTATTCCTGGCAAGATACAAGTTCGGGAATAAATATCTCAGTGTGCGCGCATTGAATGTTTTGAAAACTCTCCTGAAAAACAGGAAAAAATCATTGCCGTTTCTCGTAGGGTCGTTAAAGCTGCTCCCTCCGGCCATTAGCTCATTGATGTTTGGATGGATCAGAAGGCTGGTTTTTAGTGAAAAAAGGAGGTTCTATAGATACGTGCAGAGAGTGACAACCCTGAATAAATTCGATATTGAGTAATGCCGAAACTCTTGTATATCCTTTCTTATATAAAAACACAAAGTGAAGAATTTTCTGAAAACAATTGCTATCGAACTCGGGCGAGAAGCTGACCGATTTTTTGAGCAATAGGGCTGGCTCCATTGTCGTAGTTGGACATCACCGCGACGATATACCCTTTGTCGAGATAGATATTCAAATTCGAGTTTATCCCATCAAATCCTCCGCTGTGGCCAACGACCTTGCCGTTTGGTCCTTCCTCGACCGTAAATCCGTAGCCGTAATATTCTCCCGCATAGTCTTTCCACATCTTATTCAAGGATTCTTGCGACACGAGCTTTCCTGTCTGAGTGGCCCGAGCGAATCGGTGGAGGTCTTTGACTGTGGAGAATCCGCCTCCGGCCGGTCCTCCTTTGATGACATGTTTGTAGAGGTTGTTTTGCCAGCCGTACAGGCTGTTTCGATCCCGGCTGTACCCGATAGCCAGGTTTTCGACCGGATAATCCATTTCGTAACTATCGGAATCCGTCATGCCAGATGGTTCGTAGATGTTTTTCTGGATGTAATCGAAATAACTGCCGCCAGTTACGCTCTCGATCACCACCCCTAAAAGCAGCATCCCGGTGTTGCTGTACTGAAAGCGTTTCCCTGGTTCGAAAGCCAGCTTTTCTCCGTTCACCAGGGACTTGAAATTACCGACATACCTGAAGAGTTCTCTTGATCCCTTCATGTATGTTTCATTGAAATAGCTCCCTAATCCTGAGGTGTGGGTGAGCAGGTGATGGATGGTTATTTTGGAGGTAATCTCCGCGGGAAGCCATGACTTGTCCACGTACTTACTAATCGGGTCGTCCAGCGAAAGACTCCCTTTTTCGACAAGCTGCATGATGGAAGTGGCTGTGAACATCTTGTTCATCGACCCCAGGTTGAATTTGGTGTCGATATTGTTCGGTACATGGAAGCGTTTACTGGCTTCGCCACCCACAGATGTCATAAGGATTTTATCTCCTTTGGCGATGAGGAGTGTCCCTGAGAAGACATTCTTTTTAATCAATCCCTCCATCATGTCTTTGAGGTTTTGGAGGAATTGTTCTTCGTTTAGAGCAGGTTCCTGAACATTGGAGGGAATTCTGGCGATTGTAAAATTCAATCCAGAGATAAGGGAGTCGTTTTTTTCGTCGAGCCTCATGACAAAAGCACGCCAACTGCCGAAGTTCCGGTCCTTTAGGATAACGACGGTCTCACCTTTACGCTCAGGGACATAGGTGCGTATGCTGTGAAAATCCATCCCGCCTGTTTCCTGAAATAGGCCGAGAAAAACATCGATGTGCTGATCCATGGGTGCAAAATTGCGAAATCTTTCCGTGCAGTATTTTTCCAAAAATTCACGCAAGCGATCGGGATCGTTGGCGTTTACGACCGTGATAACGGCTTCGATCCGCTCTCCTTTTATTCCCGCAGGCATGACCGATTCGTCGTGGAAGCTGACTTCGCCCGGCTGTTGAGCCACAGCCGCTTGGAAGGTGAGAAGCAAGAGCAAAAGAACATAGATAAATTTGCGCATTTTCATGAAGTTCTCCTTATATTATTTGCTTTTTTCCCTCTAGACAGCAGGTTAATCAAATAAAAAATGACAGGCATAACCAGCAGGAATATCGTGATGAACGTGGTTTTGCCCCTGCCGATTCTATCGATGAACTTGTAAAGCTCGTCGAACCACAATGTCCAGGAAATAACACCCACCCACATGGATGGAAGGACGACGAAAAGCGTGTCCCTATCGCTGTATCCTTCTAGATTAGCAATGAAGGATCCGATGACTGCTCCGGTCCAGGGCAGGGGGATCCAGACAAAAAAGGCTATGCCGAGGCGGCTCCATTTTTTAAAAAAATGTTTTCTATTTTCCGCTTTCGTTCTCATGGACCCGATGAATTTCGCCACTAATTTAAACCTTTTGATTCCCTTTGAGAGGGATACGAACAAGGAGTAGACCAGTAAGATGTATGTTGTGTTGTAGAGAATGATGATCGGAATAATCAGCGAGGGCTTAAACCCGTTTTCCAAGCCGACCGTGATAAAGGGAAGCCTTCCCCCGATATGGGCGGCGGCGATCATCGAAAGGAACTTGGTGGCCGAGGTTTGATCAAGGATTGCGGATAAGATAAACAGAACGATTTCGATTCCCAACATCACGATGCCGATGCGGAAAGGCCAAAATTTTATCATGGATTATGTCTGATAGTTTACCCTATATTTGTGGCCCCTTTCCAGGAATTCATCGAACCCAAAGGATAAGAATAGGGGACGTCCCTAAAGTGTTATCAGAGCGATGATTGTATACATTACAGCTCCTAAAACAGCTGCCAAAGTCGCCAATGGCAGTTGGGTAAACACATGATCCATTAAGTCTGTACCCGTGGCCAGTGAAGAAAGGATCGTAGTATCTGAGATGGGCGAACAATTGTCACCATAAACCGAGCCTCCCGTAACAGCGGCGAAACAGAGCAGGTTAAAGAACGGATCAGGATTGACCGAATACGCAAGGGGCATCGCGATGGGAAAAACCACCGCATAGGTACCCCAAGATGTCCCGATGGAAAAAGATATAAACATGGTCACGAATAAAAAGATAGCCGGTAATAAAAAAGGAATGATCAATTTCCCGCTCGCCCGGATGATGAAATTCGCCGTTCCTAATGATCCAGATACGTTTCCCAAAGTGACTGCCAGACCCAAGATTATGGCTCCGACAGTGACTCCTTTGCATCCATTGATAAAACCCTCGATGACAATCTTTAATCGCATGCCTTGATACATGGCTAAGATCATGGCCGATAACGTGGCCAATATAAACGCTTCGGATACATAGAGCTTACCAATGATCAGATAAGGCCCTATAGCGACGGCTAAGAGTACCCCGATAGGAACAAGAAATCCCAGAATGGATGGTTTGAATCCCTCCGGGATTTTGAGATCTGATAATTCCTTTGAAATAAGTGGTTGGGCCCCACTCCTGTTTAAGGCTCCGGTGGATTTTACCCGTTCCATAGCCTTTTTCATCCGTTTACCATACCAAGGCAACTTTTCCCAGCTCAGCAGCAACGTGAATAAGAGGGCGAACCATGCATAAAAATTAAAGGGGATCGCTTTGAAAATATATGCTTTGCTCACGTCCAAATCAGCAAAGATGGGTGATGTGCCAAAAACAAGTCCTCCAATATAAAGAGGCCATACATTGAATGGCAAAACCGTGGCTACAGGAGAAGCGGTGGAGTCGATGATGTAAGAGAGTTCCTCATGGCTGACCTTCTTCTCGTCACATACAGGCCGGACAGTGGAACCAGCTAGAATCGTGCTGATGGTCCCTCCTTGGTGAAAAAGCACACCCATAAGGTAGGCAAAAAACTTGGCGGTACGTCGATCTTTGGCGATCTTGGCACCGGCCCATCGAGCAAAATATTGAGCACCTCCTGTCTTCCCCCAGATGCCGATAAGACCCCCCAAGCACCAAAGATAGACCAGCAAGATCTCGCCGTATTTTGCACTTCCAATCGATGGAATCAGGAACTCCTGGACAATGTTATACTTCCCGCTGATAAATCCTCCCAGCAATATGCCGGCAAAAAGGGAAGGAATGACTTCACGTGTAGCAAAACAAAGTATGAGGGTGACCAGCGCGGGCAAGATGGACCAGAAGCCGAAATCTTTTAACGTTTCGTCGAAATTTATAAAATCGGTGTTTACTCTTAGATAGAGGATGACAACGATCCCGATCAGAACAAAGAGCCATTTTAGGTATCGTTTCATATCATCCTAATTTTCCCTGTTCATTTTACTTCGAAGCATTAATCCTATGACAGTGATTTGGATTTGTCAATTTGTCTACGATTGTTGAAGTGCTTATTGTCACGAGCAGGCAGTTTGAGATTTTGCTGATATTGTGGTATTAATCTCCCGATGAATATGGCCACAAAGCGGATCCTCGGAGCAGTCGCTGCTTCATTGATCTGTTTTGTAGCGCTTGCCTTGGGCCGTCCGGCCGATGCTGGCAGTATAAAGATTATCCAGACCCTTCTTCTTCTCGGGGCTATTGTCATCCTGTTTTTCACCACCCTCCGCCGTACAGGCGTCGCCTCCCAGATTTTTGTGGGGCTCGTCCTTGGTGCGGTTGCCGGTTTGATCTACGGGTCCGATGCAGCCGTCATCCGCCCAATCGGGACGGCTTTTATCCGTCTGATCAAAATGGTCGTTATCCCCCTAATTTTCGCCTCTCTGCTCGTGGGGGTTGCCAGCCTCGGAGATATGCGTAAAATAGGCCGCATAGGCGGCAAAACACTGGCTTTTTACATCGCCTATTACATCTCTGCCGTTGCCCTTGGCCTTTTTCTGGCCAATACCCTCAAGCCCGGGTCCAATATTCCGGAATCGGTCCAGGCCGACCTCAAAGCAAGCTATGGAGAGACGGCCGATGCGCAGGCCTTGCATGCCGAGGAAAGACCCGGACTGGGAGAAGTCCTGATTAACATCATCCCGGACAATCCAGCCGACTCCTTTGTCAAAGCCAATATGCTCCAGATCATCTTCATCGCGATGTTCATGGGTGTTGTCATCTCCCTCCTCGACAAAAAAAGAATGCAGCCGGTCATCTCCTTTTTCGAGGCCATAAACGATATCATGGTCAAAATTGTCGAGATTGTGATAAGGATTGCACCATATGCGGTTTTTGCCCTCATTGCGGCTGTCGTAGGCACGTTTGGCATGGATATTTTGATGTCGCTCCTGCGCTACTGTGTCGTTGTCATCGGGGGTTTGATTATCCTGGCTTTCACCTATCCTGCAGTCGTGACGCTTGTCACAAAATATCCCTATTTAAAGTTTTGGAAGGGCATTTACGAGGCGCAGTTGATTGCTTTCAGCACTTCCTCTAGTTCTGCCACACTGCCTGTGACCATGGAATGTGCCGAGGATAAAATCGGTGTTTCAAAGCAGATTTCAAGCTTTGTCCTTCCCCTGGGTGCGACAATCAACATGAACGGTACAGCCCTCTATCAGGGGGTGACTGCCATATTTATCGCCCAGGTTTATGGGATGGACTTAAGCGTAGGAGACCAGCTTGCCATCGTCCTGACAGCCACTCTCGCTTCCATCGGTGCGGCCGGTGCACCTGCCATGGGTGTTTTGATGCTGGTTATCGTGCTCAGACAGGTCGGGATACCCATGGAGGGAATCGCTCTTGTCCTGGGTGTGGAACGTATCCTGGATATGTCCCGGACCGTGATCAACATCACAGGCGACATTGCCGCTGCCACGGTCATCGCACACACCGAAAATGAACTCCATCCGGTAAAGGAGAGATAAGGATCACCAGCGGCTGGCTTCATAAATCGAAAAAGAAATAAATTTCACAACGAGAGAAGTAGACATGGAAGACCAAACTCAAGTGATAAAGGAACCAAGGACACCTTTTCCGGGTGTTTTTTGGGCAGCCAACACCATCGAGATCCTGGAGCGGTTTGCCTACTACGGGATTTTCATCCCCTTCGGCATCTACATGCAGCAGCTTGGTTATTCCGCCGGTGAACTGGGGATCGTCCAGAGCATTTTCCTGGCTTTTTCGTACGGGATCCCTATAATCTCTGGCACCTTTGCTGACAAATATGGATTCAAAAAAGTCCTCATTGTCTCTTACCTGGCTTACCTGCCTTCGATCTTGCTCCTGCTGCTTACCAAGTCATTCTCCGGGATTGCACTGACCATGCTCACTATCGGTTTGGCGGCAGGTATCTTCAAGCCCCTGATTGCGGGCACAGTGCGGGCCGTCACCGACAAAACGAACAAAACGCTTGGGTTCGGCATTTTTTATCAGATGGTGAATTTGGGGGCATCTTTTGGCCCGATCGTGATGGGAAAGCTCCGGGTGATATCCTGGGATGTGGCCTTTATGGCAGGAGCGGTCGCCATAGGAGTCATGCTGCTTTTCACCATTTTCTTTTACAAAGAGCCAAAAAGAGAGATCGAGGGTGTGACACTCGGGCAGAAATTCAAAGATATTTACATCGCTTTTTCCGATTTGAAGTTTGCCGTATTCATCGTGCTCCTCGGTTTATTTTTCTGGCTTCCTTTCTGGGCGTTTTTCAACTTGTGTGCCCTTTATGTGGACAGCAACCTTGACACGGCCCGGCTCTATCTCGAAATAAGAAGCGTTTTTGGCGCAGGTTTTGCCAACTTTTTGGCCCACGATGTGGATGGTGTGAAACGTGTACTCGGAGAGACGATTGCGCACTCAGGATACATGATCATGCTTTTCCAGTTTTTCGTTTCCCGCATCGTGGAAAAATTTAAAGCCATCCCCGCCTTTCTCACCGGCCTTTTTGTGGCGGCACTAGGTTTTGGAGTTATAGGATATGCCCGCCTAGCCTCACCTTCCTTCCTATTCCTCGGCTTGTTCCTGTTCGCAGTCGGAGAGATGACATCCTCCCCTCGGATCCAGGAATACATCACCTGGATAGCACCCAAAGAAAAGGCCGGGCTTTACATGGGATGCAATTTTGTTGCCCTCCTGATCGGCTCGGCTTTGAGCGGCGTGACTTACACGACCTTGTACGGTGTTTTTGACCGGATGGATCATCCTGAGTACCTGTGGTGGACAGTCGGTGTTCACCTTCTTTTGGGGATGTTTATCATATCTTGGTTCATCAAAAAGGCAGGGGAGTTCAAGGAACGATCAGAATAAGAGAAAAAGGAGAAGGAAATGCTGATTGAAGAAAAAGTCGAGCAAGCTATAAAGATATTGAACGAAAAAGATGTGGATTGTTGGATCACGTTTGTGAGGGAAAGCGGGATCGTGCATGATCCGATGCTGGATTATTTGATCCAGGCCCATGTTACCTGGCATTCGGCCTTTATCATCACCAAGTCAGGAGAGACCTATGCCATTGTCGGCCAAATGGATATACCCACCATAGAAGACTTGGGTGTCTACACACATGTTCTGGGTTATTTGGAAGGGGTAAAAGAGCCCTTGACCAATGCAATTAAAAAAATCGATCCTTCATCGATAGCGATTAACTATTCCAAGGACAGCGAGATCAGTGATGGACTGACCCATGGGATGTATCTGACACTTCATGAGTTTCTTTCTGAAATCGGTTATGCAGATAAAATTATTTCGTCCGAGAAGATCGCATCCAGCCTCAAAGCCAGAAAAACGGACTATGAGCTAGAGCGAATGACAAGAGCCATCGAACACACGCTGGATATCATTTCCAAGGTGACGACCTTTATTGCTCCGGGGAAGACCGAGAAGGAGATCGCCGCATTCATGATTCAGGAAGTCGAGAATCGAGGCTTGGATTTTGCCTGGGAGAAATCACACTGTCCGGCCGTATTCACAGGACCTGAGACGGCTGAAACCCATTACAAACCCACTGACCGGAAAGTGGAGTCAGGCCATGTCCTGAACATGGATTTTGGGGTTAAATATGAAGACTACTGTTCGGATATCCAGAGGACATTTTATATCCTGGAGAAAGGGGAGGGCCAAGCGCCTTCTGAGGTTCAAAAGGGTTTTGATACGATCGTGACGGCCATCGAGCTGGCGAGACAAGCCATCAGGCCTGGGATCCAAGGTGTGGAGATCGACAAAATTGCAAGAGAACACATCGTTTCCCAGGGCTATGATGAGTTTCCGCATGGGCTGGGTCATCAAGTGGGTCGTTTTGCCCATGATGGCACGGCACTTCTTGGACCAGCCTGGGAAAAGTACGCCCAGAAACCCTTCCAGCCTTTGGAAGAAGGGATGGTGTTTACGATCGAACCCAGACTCAAGGTGCCTGGGAGGGGTGTCGTCACAATCGAAGAGATGGTGGTTATCACGAAAGACGGTGCCGAATTCCTGGCGGAGCCACAAAAAGAATTAATCTTGGTGTGAATAGGGTGAGATACACGAAGATTTATAGACCGACTCAAAGTTTTTTCTCAAGGATGTTGAAGCCATTATAAGCTTTGTCAAGATGAGCAGAAGAAAGTTACTCATCTGATCCTGTATCAGGGTGGAGGAGAAGCGACAGCAAAAAAAAATCAAGTAACAAACATCATCATCACTGCAAGAAAGGATTTTTTAAGAATTACAGCGCAAGGAAGGAGCATTCCCAAGAGGACTAATTTCATAAATATAGATTTATTTTCAACTTTTGACATAAACTTGCGGTATTATAAACTGAGGATGTTTATATTTACACGTATACAATTTTTTGGAGGGGAGAATTGAGAAGAAGCGCATTTGTTTGTTTTATTTTGTTGAGCCAATTGATAAGCGTGGCATGTGCGCCATCCGTTTTTGACAGCGGGGAAGGGTATTGGGTGCCGGCTGATCCACCCAAGTGCCATTATGTGATCGATGCAAAAGTCGATATTGAAGTCGGCTTTATCGAAGGAAAAGAGACGGTTACGCTGCGGAATGACTCGAATCGTTCGATCTCCGTTGTGGGCATCGATTGGCTCATAAGCGCCGCCTATTCGATCGATGTTGCAGCTCTGGGAGAGAGCCTTTCCGTTTTAAACATGCAGAAAGAGAATTCGGCTGAATCGCCATTATTTTGCCGGTTGCCAGAACCACTCAAGCCCGGCGGACAAATCCAGTTCGATATCACGTTCAAAAAAACTTTTGAGGTTGACGAGAATAATACCTCTTTCGGAACGACCTATTGGTATCCGCGAATCTGGTGGGATGGCCTGCCGTCGCATGATTCCTTTTCGGTAAAATTGAACAAGCCGGAAGGATGGGCCCTGGCTATCAGCGGCCGATTGAACAAAAACACAGGGCGTTACGAGATCGATGGCGCGAGAACCTTTGGTATCCACCTCGCGAAGGATCAAACGTCAGAAACCCGTGAGGTTGACGGTATTCAAGTCACCACTCTTTTTACGGAAAAGGGAGCCAAAGCGGCCAGTGTTTGCATGGACACAGCGGTCGATGCCATCAAGTACTACAAGGATTGGCTGGGATTTTATCCGTTCAAATTTCTGTACATCATTCCAGGAGGAAGGGGACGTTGGGGAGGATACCCGTTTGCCACAGGCATCGTGGTTATCCATGGAGAAGAGACGTTTGAAGAAGGCGAATCGCTCATGCACTGGCAGAGGATCACAGCCCATGAGATCGGTCATGAATACTGGGGAGAGTGGGTTTTGGATCCGGAGCAGCCTGCCTGGGTGTGGATCGGGATGGGAATTTTTGCCGATACCGACTACATACTGGCTCGCGATGTGGATCCCGAGCGACGGCAGGGCTGGATGAGCAATTATCTCAACGGAATGGCCATGTACAACGACACCACAGTGGATATTCCTCCGGCGCAGCTTTCCAAAATAAGGTATGATCACAACAACACCGTAATACACAGCAAAGGGTTCAGCATCGTCAGTGCTCTTGATTCGGTTTTAGGACGGGAGACTTTTGAAGACATTTATAAAAAATGTTTGCAGACGTATGGCGGGAAACGTTTAGGATGGAGGGAATTACAGCGTTTTTTCGAAAAGGAAAGCGGACAAAACCTGAATTGGTTTTTTGACCAGTGGGTACGTTCCAACAAATACCTTTGCTACAAGATCGAAGCGCAGGAGAGCAATCCAGAAGGGGAGGATTATCTCTCAGTCGTCAAAGTGAGACGGCTCGGAACGATGAAGATGCCGGTGCCGGTTAAAGCTATTTTCGAAGACGGGTCAGAGCAGGTGAAAAAGACCGATCGCAATTTGAAAATCCATGAGCTGACCTTTACAAGTAAATCCAAGCTGAAAGAAGCGGTCATCGATCCTGAGCATAAATTGGCCATGCTGGATGAACCCCTGGCAGAAATCTCGGATGAAGCGGCGGAAATGCTTTCTCTGGGATGGAGTTTGGAAAACAGTCCCGAGATTTACAAAAAGATCAAGGAAGAGGAAATCACAAACAGCGATATGTTGTATCAAATAGGCATGGGATTGTATGAGTTCGAAGATTATCCGGAAGCTTTCGACTGCTTCCGAAAGATCGCAAATCTCCAGACCGACAAAAAAACAAAATTCGCATCATTCGGCTGGCTGGGATTGCTAAAGGACATAATGGGAAATAGGAGAGAAGCTCTCGGTTATTATCGGCAAGCTCTCGATCATGATGCAGGCGAATCCATGTCACACAGTTGGCTGAGAATCAACATGAACAAGGTGTGGGTGGAGGAGAGATTGAAAATCCCCTTCACTTTCGCAACATTGGTAGACATACCGGCACAACCCACTGCTGAAGATCTCCAAAAAATCGTGGAGAACCTCAACTGGAAGAGGGAAGGCAAAACACCGATTTTAATCTATGAAAAGGCAAAAGGTTTGAATATGGGACAACGAAGTTTCTGGTTTAAGCTGGGGATGCTGTTGTTCGACAGCGGTCACTATCCTGAGGCGTTTGTAGCCATGGAAAAAGTGTCTCAAATGGAAACTTCCAAGTTGTATATCTTCACAGCCAATACCTGGATGGGACAACTTAAAGATCTTATGGGGGAACGGAAAGAAGCCTTGAAGTATTATAAACGCGCACTCGACTATGATACAGGCGATTCGATGAGACACAGCCAGTTCCGAATGAGGATCAACCGCGCGTGGGTGGAAAAACAGCTCCAGACACCCTTTACTTGGAAGAAACGTTGAAGCCAAGCACAACTTAGGGTATGATATGCGGAATGAAAAAATACGTGTTCTGGAGTGTTATCCATAAAAATAATTGCATTGCCCTGAATGAAAATCTATCCAAATATGCCCAGGGAGAAACCTTTTGGAAAGCTATGTTGAGTTTGTGCGAGACGCTTAAAGAGTGGAGCCCTTCTCAAACAGCAGAAGAGAGCGATATCAACAAGCGTCTTAAGATGTATTATGAAACCGGGATCAACATGGTGGAACTTTTTGTCGAAGAAGAAAGCAAACGCTATGCTGTTAAATGCACGAACAGCAAATCCTTTTTAAAAGCTGCCGATGAGATCGACGCCCTGATGAAATACGTGGAGACCAGGGCAAAAACCTCTGTTATCGATCCCGGCCTAAAAAAACTGGATTAGTCAAATCCTTTAGTTTGCAGGAATTCCGAGACTCACTACCAGTTACGGAGCCGGTTGAACATTCCTTGCTGATACCAGGGGCACCAATATCCTCGGCCCATTCCAGGCCCTCTTCCCCAACCTCTTCCCATGCCTTGGTTCCAACCTTGTCCGAAACCTCTACCATAACCTGCATAACCTCTGCCATAACCTGAGTAACCTTTACCATAGGTTCCGTAGCCTCTACCATATCCTGCGTAGCCTCTACCGTAACCTGCGTAGCCTCTACCGTAACCTGAGTAACCTCTGCCATAACCTGAGTAACCTCTACCAACACCTCTGCCATAACTTGCATAACCTCTACCAACACCTCTGCCATATCCTGCATAACCTCTGCCATAGGCTCCGTAACCTTGACCATAACCTCCGTAATCTCTACCGAATCCCATTCCCGGATTCATTCCAAGGCCCATTCTTTCTAATTCGTATCCTAATCCTCCCCACTGGTCGAAAAGTGCTTTCTGTTCTTCTGTCAGAAGAGCACGAATTTGATTTTCATGAGCCATATACTTTTTTTCCAACTCCATTTCCAACGCATCGATCTTTTTGAATGCAGAATTATATTTTGCCTGTTCGGTGTCCCCGTAGGGCAGGGGGCCTACTTCCATGTAGAGTGTCTGAAGCTGGGTTTCCATGGGCAGGATGTCTTTCTGAAACTCCAGGGTCAGCTTTTGGATCTTTGCGATCTGCTCGGAGGTCAGGTTCATTCCTTCGTTGGGCCACATTTCCTGCTGCCAATATTGCTGTGCCTGTCCCGGTAGAGCTGCAATCAGCATGAAAGCCGTAAAAATGCCAAAAATAATAATGCCTTTTTTCATTTTATTACCTCCTGTATGATAAATATTATTTTTTATCCTCTTTCAACCATCTTCGGCCACGTCTTCCGGTTCCTCTCTTTTTATGCCCTCTCCCTCGGACTTGTGTATGTTCTTTAAATAAAGAGAAGTATTTTTCCTGCTGTCCGGGCGTGAGAATTTCCTTGTCCTTTAACAAATTCCGAACGCTCTTTTTCTGTATATCCGCCTGGAGAGCACTGATTTCTTCGATCAGCGAATCGATCCGATTCAAATTCGGGGATGGATTTCGGGCTTCTTCCAGAAGGAAATTCCTCTTTTCCCACAACTGCTGGCGGAGGGAGTCGACTTCTTTCTCGAAGGAAAGTCTAAGGTTTTGCATGGTCTGCGACTGCTGTGAGCTCAATGAAACTTGTTTCTGTAAAGTTAGCCAAGTTTCCGATTGACCCGGTTGCAGGGGGGCGGGTCTGGGCTTAATCCACCTATTGTAAGACAGGGTTGTTAGCGCCGTGATGTTGATGACAAATAAGAGAACCATGGCTATGATAAAAAGTCTTTTTTTCAAGGTTTCTCTTCCTGTATTGGGATTTCATATTTCGTGAAAAAATCGCTCACGGATCCATCGGGAAAATCCTGGAAATCCTGTAAGTATTGGTCAACATATGCCATCTCGGATCGAGTTGTATCGATGCTATCGGATTCAGACTTATTCATTGATCCTTGTGGCATATTTCCTAGGTAATAACCAAAAAATATGCCTAGAAGTAAAATAAGGCTTACTGTGGCTGGACGAAGGGAATTTCTAAAGCCTGTGAAAATTTTATCCCACATAGGTTGGGGCTTTTCGTAGGCCTGAATTTTAGCGAATAGTGCAGGCCAGAACCTTTCAGAGGGTGTCCATTTCTCTGCCGTGGAGAGCTCTTCCCATGCGTGGGCGAATCTTTTGACCAACAGATTGCACTGGGGACAAATGGCAAGGTGATCCTGGATTGCTTTTTTTTGTGATTCCGGAATATTGTTTTCGATAATGTCGATCAGATTGTTTGCTACTTTTTTGCAGTCCCAGTTCATTTTTGTTTGCCCTTCACTCCATTAGACACCCCTCGCACCGTAAATCTTACACCTCTTCGGGATTTTTTTATGAATTAGCTGTTTCTCTTCTGTTTTGTGCGGCTATATATCGGGGAAAAGACATCAGGTATGTCCGCAGCGCCATTGAGGATCTAGCCTTCAAGAGTTGTTCTTCGAGGGTAGCAATATGGGGATATTCCCATATTGTCGGCGATGTTGTATTGAGCACGACTTTGCTAAAGAATCAGGGATGCGGGCAATCAGGGGAACAGAAGCTAGAGTTGTAGAGATTGGGTGTTAATGCGCGCAGTTCAAAGCCGCCGAGAAGGACGATGAGGGAATGGCGTTAAAGATCCTCACTAAAGCGGAGGACATGCCTGATGGAAGAGAACCATTCAGGTCAATAGAGATGCCAGTTTTTTTTGAAGATTGATTTTTGCCCTGTGGATGCGAACTTCGACAGAATTGGTGGAAATGTCCAAGATTTCCGCGATCTCACCGGGGGAGAGGTTCTCATATTTGTTGAGAATGAAAACCGTTCGCTGCTTATCCGGTAGAGAATCCACTACATTTTTCAGCAGGCCCTTCATTTCTTTTTTTTCTAAAAGCTTATCCGGTTCTTCTCCACCGGACTCTTCAACCTCCAGACTGGTAAGGCTTTTTATCCATCGGGATCTTTTGTTATGACGGATGACATTTAATGAACGATTGACGGCGATGCGGTAGATCCAGGTGGAAACTTTGCTTTGGTGGCGGAAAGCTCCAGCAGATTTGTAAACCTGGAGGAAAACGTCTTGGGCTGCTTCTTCTGCTTGGTGATGGTCGCCTAGCATGTTGTAACAGGTGTTATAAACTAAATTTTTGTGACGCTCAACCAGTTGTTTAAAAGCTAGAAGATCTTTGTCGGAGATCTTCCTGATCAGTTCATTATCTTCCAACTTATGAGTGCCCACGTGTTTCTTTGCTTATAACACGATGAGCAACTGCGGTCAAACCGGCTTTATTTTTCTATTTTTCTTCTATTTTTATCTCTTTGAACGCTTTGAAAAGGGAAAAATCAGCTTCTTTGAGTTTCTTTTTGAAGTTCTCGACATCTGTTTTGTAAACTGTGTTTACTTTCTGGAGGAATTCCTCGACTTTGGGTTTGGCCTTTTCATAGCGGACCCTGGCAGCTTGGCTGATGGGCTCATGGCCTCCTCTCATGCCTCTTGTCGCCATCATAACCTGAGAGCGTAATCCTGCTGACCTGTCCGCAATTCCCTGTTTGGGAGGAGTGGGATTCAGGATTTCTGCTAGCGCTTCCAGTTTTTTGTCCAGTTCTCGTGCAGCCTGAAGAAGTTCCCTGTTTTTGGGGTTCCTATTTTGTCTGGCACTGTCCTGGAGAGTTTTGAGTGTCGTTCTTGTCCCATTGATCTGCTGACTGGCTGAATTGATGACATCGGATAATTTCCGGGCCTTCTTTCCTGCTTCGTAATTGGCCTTGAGAACTGCCATGTCCACATCGATGCGGGGATCGTATTTTACGGTGAATGTCTGACTGGCTTCTTCACCATCATAGTTGATCTTGACCGTGTATTCTCCAGGAAGAGCTGTCGATCCACCCCCGCCGAATCTAAAAGATGACCGGCGCGCAGCAGGAGCGGCTTGTTCCGTTTGTTCCCTGAAGTTCCAGTAAACTCGGTTGATTCCTTTGTTTTCTGTCCCGTTTACCCGGCTTATCATTTTGCCGCTGCCGTCTTCGATGGTTATTTTCACACGGGAGGATGCTTGTCCCATCTGACCCATGCCACGCATTCTTGCCGCACCCCCCATCTGCCGCATGCGCTCTATCATCTGCTGCCGTCTTGTTTCCATCTCTTTGTCCGGTTGTTCTTCTGTTTCTTTCTTTTCACTCGGGATGAGATAATAAGTAATGACAGCCCCCATTCTTTTGTTCTCGCCCATGAAGAATGTGTCTCCGGGGCTTAGATAAGAACTCAATCTTCCTTGCTGGAATTGATAGGTATCCTGTACTTTGAAAAGATGGAGCTTCTTCTGCATCACTTCTTCGGATATTTCACGAAGAGGGGAGATGTCATCGATGATATAGACAGACCGGCCGTGAGTTGCGACTATCAGGTCGTTCTCTTTGGGGTGGACAACGATATCCCTTACAGGAACCGTTGGGATGCCGTGAGTCCATTTCATCCAGTTCTGACCGGCGTTGAAGCTTACAAATAGGCCGAATTCCGTTCCCAAGAAGAGCAAATTTTTGTTGATCGGATCCTCTTCGATCACGTGAACAAATCCGTCGATCTCTGGGGTTGCCAGGCTTTTCCAGGTTTTTCCGAAATCATGGGTGACAAATACATAAGTCGTCCAGTTAGACCTCCGGTGGTCCTCGAACGCTACATAGGCTGTGGCTGCATCGGCTTTGGATGCTTCCACATGGGGCACCCATGTTGCCGGTGGAGCCATGCCTTTTTTCCCCGATGTCAGGTTCTTGGAGACCAGCTCCCAGGCCCCTCCGCCATCTTTGGTGACTTGAACATTCCCATCATCGGTGCCCACCCAGATAACACCCTCCTGTAGTGGACTAGGGGCGATACAGAGAATTGTGGTGTGATTTTCGGCATTGGTAACATCCAGCGTCAAACCGCCGCTTTCGGCCTGTTTCTGTTTTTCGGGATCGTTTGTGGTCAGGTCCGGGCTGATGATTTCCCATGTTCGTCCTTTATCCGGGCTTTTGTGTACAAATTGGCTGCCGAGGTAAATGGTTGCCGGGTGAAACGGATCGACGGCAAAGCCGGCGTTCCAGTGGTAGCGGTGTTTCACATCGGATTCGGTTGGTACGATATCGCGGCTGGTGCCGAGGTTGGTATCGAAATAGTACAGGTTTCCTCCCTGGGACATCCCGTATCCTGCTCCGGGTACTTCAGGGTCTGGCTCTGTGTCGAAGCCGTCTCCACCGCCCACGGTTTTCCAGAGATAGTCGTTGATGGTCCGTTCTTTCAAAACATATCCTGGGCCCATCCAGGATCCGTTATCCTGGAGCCCTCCGTACACATTGTAAGGGATCTGCATATCGTAGCTGACATGATAGAACTGCCCTAACGGAAGGTTGGACACAAAACGCCAGCTCTGCCCCCGGTTGTGGCTGATTACCACACCGCCGTCGTTCCCGACGATCAGCATCTCGCCTTGGGGATGGG
>CAYPGQ010000013.1:0-73861 GCA_964410125.1 uncultured Eubacteriales bacterium
TTTTCTCCCTGGGTGGACATGTGCTCGAGTGTGTAATCATAAATGGCCTTTTTAATCTCTTTTGCTTTTTCCTTGTTGCCTAATTTGTTATAAGAGTAGGCGATCAGATAATCCTGCATTCTTTGGTCCGGTTCATAAGGTTGTCCCGACCCCAGGTTCTCAGGATATGTTTTAGCCTTTTCCAGATGTTGTATGGCCTGTTCATAATTTCGTTTCTGGATGTTTTCCAAGCCGAGATTAACATGACAGCGCACAAAAATCCTGTGCACATCGCTTGCCCCTTCAAAGGGAAGGATTTCCAATTTTTCCAGAATATCAGCTGCCTCTGCGTTCCGTTCATTCCCGATTAAGGCCCGTACCAGATCGACCTTAAGCACGTCTTCCTTCGGGAAAAGGCGGGTCGCTTCCAATGCTGCTTCCAAGGCTTTTTCTGGCATGGCCTGTTCGCTGCAAAAATCGATCAGAGTGTGCCATGTTTTCCAGCTCTTTGGATCAATCTTCACTGCTTGTTCAAAATCGACTTGCGACTGTTGAAGGTCGACATTTTTGTAAAAATGGCCTCTGGCAAGATAAAAAGGCATAAAACCTGGCTGACTATTGCAGGCGTCGAAATACTCGCGGGCCTCTGGAACTCTTCCCTTGCTCCACAAAATCAGTGCCAGATAGTACTTGGCTTTCCAGTCTTGGGGATTGCTTTGAGAAGCCCATCGGAATACAGGTATGGACTCCTCTCGATAAGGGAAAACTAACCAGGGGGAATGTTTCTGGGCTTTATCGAGATACATCCGGCTTTTCTCAGGATCCTCTTCCCTAAAAAGATAGGACATCCAATAACAACTCGTGGGATAATCGGAGATAAATTCAAACAATTGTATAGCTTGTTGGATCATTTCAAGCTTGATGTAATGGAGGGCAAGTTCGATATAGGTTTCATTCGGCAGCTCATTCCGGATCATGTTGCGGAAACTCTCCAAATTGCTTTGACTCGGCGAAACAAGATAGAGCTCGTACCGGGCAAGATGATTGAGTGGGTCGATTTCCAGGATCTTTCGGAGCACCTTTTGGGCATTGTATGGCCGCGAGTTTAGGCGAGAGATCGCTGATTCGAGGAGCATGGCATTGATGTTGTAGGCGTTGTAGTCCAGGGCTTTTTGTAGATAATTCCAGGATAGCTCGTAGTCTTTTTCCAAAAAGTAGATCTCTGCCATCTGGGCGTATGCACTGGAGCGGTACTGGAGCGAACGAGCTGCCCAGCCCAAAGTTTCCTTAGCATCTGTCAAATTTCCCAAACGCCGCGAAATGATCCCGCACACATAGTTTGCCTCTGGATCGTACATTTCATTCAGCAATGCCCTGTGGGCGTAAAACTTGGCAGTTTCGTACTCCCCTCTCCGGCAGTAAAGCTCTGCAATGCGGCACAGGGCTCGTGTGTGGAGAGGTTCCTTTTCCAGACACAGCAAATAGCTTTCCAAGGCGGAATAATAATTCCTCTCTTGCTCGAAACGCTTGGCCAGCAGATACCTTCCTTCCCCGGTTTCTGTATCATAGGAGTGAAACCGGATCGGTCGCTCCAGGTCATTGGCTTCAGGATCGCTGGAATAGAACAGACTATTTGCAACCTTGATAGCCAATGTCTGATCCTTAATCCAGTCCACAGGAACCTTTTTTTCATAGATTTCTGCCGGATTTAAAGCCAAGGTCTCTCGAAAGATTTCCTTTCCCCCATAAGTTACCACTATGGATTTTTCTATTTTTTGTAGTGGAAACAATCCGATCTTCACAGAATCCTGAGCGTGTTCGACATTGAGTACACCTAAAGGAGAGGCTTTGACCATGGGCCCGATATCTTTATAAGGGAACCAGATTTCTCTCCAATTGTCGGCTGTGTACGGAAGGAACAGTGAATGGTCGCTCTGATTGAGATATCTGCCCGCCTGTGGCTCGCTGTACTGACCATCTGCATCTGTCAAGAGATCCTCCCAGATCATCCCTTGCCGAGAAAGACCCCAAATCCACATTTTATGGCCAGGTACATCATCATACAAGGCCCAGTGACCGAATCCGAACTTGGTATCGTGCCAGTAGCCCCCAAAAAAATTCTCGTACTCTCCGACAGTGAAATAACTTTTATAAGATCCAAAATCATTATTCCTGTACCAGGAAAGATCCCGACCCTCCTCGTCCACAGGCCAGGACCTGAGAGGCACATTGTAATTATGGCCAATATGATGAATGCCGGGAAAGATGTATTGCAGGTCTTCGGTGGTTTTTACAGCCGCATTCATCCAGGAATAATAAGATTGATGGTAGGGAGAAGGATTGTACCAGAAGGCCTGAGTTTCGAAATAGGCCTTGTCCTTCGGGAGATGGATGGTCACACTCCAGCGGGTGCGTGACGGCAAGTCCATGGCTCCCACAACACAGCTGGCACTTCCATCCGGATTTTCCCGTATCAGATAATCTACAGGTGTGGCCGTGGAGGGCGTGTGCCCGACGATGCCAAAATTGAACTCTATCCCTCCTGAAGTCCAGGGGCCTCGCAAGGCAATCTCACGAAATTTCATCACATGGTTGGTGTAGATGAATTCGTTCCCGGTAGATTTTTCAGTAGCTCCCCAGACTTTGCCTCCAACCTCAGGAAGCACAGAAACAGACACATAAGGATTCTCCATCCTTATAACCTTCCATTCTTTATCGATGGGCGTTTTGCTGAATTTATCGAAGAAAAAATATGGATAAATCCGGGCTCCCCTCCCCCAAAGACTGGATCTTGTAAGGATGGGAACTGGATCTGGTTCAGAAAAGGGATAGGTCTTTATGGTTTCAATCCGCTCTTCAATCGTTGCCTTATCAGAAGGAACACAATCCATCGTGAAGAGAAAAATCATGGTGATGAAAATCAGAAAAAAGACCCTATTCATCTTACAAACTTCCATAAAAGCTCCGGCGTTATTCGCCGCCGATCAGAATGGATTTGATCCGGAATGTGGGGGCTGTGAAGCTTCGATTCAAGTCCAGGTCATTCCCGACCATGTCTATCGCATTCAGCATCTCGAACGCGGTTCCCGCGATCGTCAATCCTTTGACCGGAAAAGCGATTTTTCCCTTTTCGATCCAAAAACCCGATGCTCCACCGCTGAAGTTCCCGTTGACAGCGATAATCCCATATCCTGTGACTCCTCTGAGATATATTCCTTTTTTGGTTGCTTTGATGATATCTTCAGGATCGTCCGTTCCAGCCTCCATAAAGAAATTGTGTGCCCCAATGCCAGGAAGGCTCCGGAACCCGCCTCGGGAGGCATTGCCTGTGCTTTGCACACCTGCCCTTTTCGCCACGATGGTGTTATACATGAATCCCTTTAACACGCCCTTATCGATGATCGTTCTCTTTTGTGTCGGCACCCCTTCCCCATCGAAGGGTTTACTGGCCAGGCCTTTGGACCGGGTTCCGTCATCGATGATCGTAACCAGATCAGACGCAATCTTCTGGCCCATCTTATCTGCCAGAAAACTGGCTCCTTGAAGAACACGTTCTCCGTTTACAGCAGCCAGAATTCCTCCCAGCACCGAACGCGCAACGTCTGGATCAAAAATCACATCGGCTTTTTGTGTCTTGACCATCCTTGGATCCAGCATTTCATACGCATCTCGGGCAGCTTTTTCGGCAACCTCCTCTGGATTCTTGAGTTCCTGAAAATACCGCCTCGAGCAATTTTCCCCACCGGATGATTTCTGATCTCCCTTCTCTGCCACCACATAAACCCCAAAAGAACATGCAGTCTCACGATAAGATTTTGACAACCCGTTTGAATTGGCCAAGTATACCTCAGCCTCACCTTCATTGTATCCGGATCCTGCACTCTTAGTGATACGGGAATCCTTCATGGCCAATTTTTCGACTTGTTTGGCCAATTCGATCTTTTGGTCCATGGAGATCTGAGCGATCTGAGGGTCATACAGGCCTGAAACATCTGCTAGGCCTTTGTCATCCGGAAGAACGTTGTTTTCATCGGCTGTCGTGTTCGCTGCAAATCCTATAGCTTTGTCTATGGCATTTTCCAATGCACTTTCCGATAAATCATTGCAGCTGGCAAACGCCATCCGTCCCCCGACAAACACTCTGAAACCCACGCCGTGGGAGGCCGCCTCTTGGACGGTCTCGATTTCTCCGTTACGGACTTCGATCTGCAAGTTCCGGCCGTTTTCCAGATATACCTCAGCTTGATCCGCTCCTTTATCCAAACATCCTTTCACCAATTTTTTTGTTAAAGCTATATAATCCATGACTATCTCCTTTTTTCGCTCCGGTCTATCAGCGGGCCCGGCTTCCGCCCACATTGATGCCCCGGATCCTGACAGTGGGCTGTCCGGCCGACACTTCGGCCATTTGCCCCTTACCGCAAATCCCAGGACCAAAAGCAAGGTCTTCTCCCACAGCATCGATGTTGGAGATGATATCTAAACAATTGCCGATCAATGTGGCTCCTTTGACAGGTGTCGTCATTTTTCCATTTTCGACGAGGTAGGCTTCCCGACAAGTGAAATTGAACACTCCCGTGGTCGGATTTACACTTCCACCACTGAGGCTTTGCACGTATATGCCGCTCTTTGTCGAAGCAAGAATGTCTTCAGGCTTATCTGTTCCCTTATCGATGTACGTGTTTGTCATCCGCGGGATGGGAAGGTGGCGGAAACTCTCGCGCCGTCCATTCCCCGTGCGTTCCATGTTCAGCTGCTTAGCCGAAAGGATATCGGTCATATATTTTTCGAGCACACCTTTGTTGATCAAGACATTTTTCTTCATCTGGGTACCCTCGTCATCAAAATTCGTCGTGCCCCTGAAATTGGGAAGACTGCCGTCATCAACCATGGTAAACACATCGCTGGCCACCTTTTGTCCCAATTTTCCTGTGAAAACACCGATTTTTTTGGCGATGCTGTCTCCCTCCAATGGATGTCCCACAGCTTCATGGACAAGAACGCCGCCCCAGCCGTTTTGCATGACAACATCCATCTTTCCGGCAGGACAGTCTGTTGCTTCGAGCATAACGATGGATTCGCGAGCGCATGTCCGGGCAACTTCCTCTGGAGTCACCACATCAAACATCTCAAAACCCGAATGTTTGCTCAATCTCTCTCGGCCCATATGCCGCGTGTTATTTCCGACCCCTAGTGCTTGTACGATGAAAAACATCAGAGGCAGCTCATCGCTCAACAGAAGCCCCTCGCTGTTGGCAATGGTCCTTCCCCGCACCTCATCGTAATAGCTGATAAAGGCCATCTTTATTTTCGGGTCATAATCCAATGCAGCCTGGTTTGCCCGCTGCATAACCTCCAGCCGTTTCTCATCGGCAATTTCTTCGAGAGAAAGATTTACGGTGATATAGGACTCCCGATTCTGCTCTTTTACATCCACAGGGGGAACTTTTTCCGTTCCACGGGCAACATAGGATGCCACTTCCGCTGCATTAATCAGGGTTTCTTCAGTGATGTCATCGGTGTAGGCAAACCCGGTTTTATCGCCAGAAATGACTCTCACTCCAGCCCCTTGGTTGATACCAAACACCGCGTTCTTGAATTTGGATTCCTCCATGATGATATTCCGTGAAATCCTGTTTTCCACATAAACATCAGCGAATTCTCCCCCCTTTTCAAGGGCTTTCTGGATCGTTCGGTTATAAATCTGAGGATCCAATTCCAATTTTGCTCCCACTGAAGTTGCTTTTTTACAGGAAATAAGCTGCGTCAAAAGAGCGGGCGTCGCAGCCATCGCTATTCCTCCCTTCAGACTCATCTGGAGGAATTTCCTGCGAGGGATGTCCTCCGCAAAATACTTTTTAATAATTTTCATGTTTGACCTCACTCAATTTTTTTCCTAGACAACGCATAGGTATAGCATTTATTTTTATGAAGAATGGATTATTATATTCTAGAGATTTATTAAAAGTAAAATGATAAAGATTGTAGGAGGATCAAAAATTGCAGGTCTAATCCAATGAGGACCAGATCTCGGTCATTTTAATGTTCTTTTTCTCCAAGGTCATCCCCAGTGCTCTGTCTAAAGCCGCCAGAGAAAGATTGTAGTCTATGACAGCCCTTAGCTCAGAACTCTGGGCATTGGCCAGGTCTCTCTGGTGGAGGAGAACCTCATAGTTCGTCGCCAATCCCACTTTCAGTTTTTTCTGTTCGGCTTCAAGCTTTTCCTGTGCCAGCTCTCTTGCAAGTTTATATGCCTGTACCTGCTTATAATTTGTCTGCACATCCCGGACAGCATTGCGGATTTCCAGAAATGCCTGTTGTTCTTGATTCTGCAGGTTGACATGTGCTTGCTTGAGGCTAACTTTGGCTTGAGCATATTGCGCGCGTGTAACGATCGAGGTTATCGGGATGGACAGGGTTAAACCCAAGGTCCAGTTCTTGTATTTGAATTTGAAGGCATCTCTCATCGCATCTGAGGATTTACCTGGAATTGTGTCGATGACATTCCCGGTGAGCGGATTGTTATCCTCATAGATAAGCTGAGTTCCTGATAAACCAGGGCTCCAGTAAGAGACCTGTAAATTGAGATCTGGCAGGAGTTGGTTTTTGGCATACCCTAAATCCAGATCTTTGTTTTTTAGATCTGTCCGAATGGCTTGAAGGTCAGGTCTCATTTGCAGGCCCACAGACAGCGCCTCCTCCAGGCTGACATCCCTTTCTTCGAATGTGGGCGTATCTGTCGGTAATATTCTCGTCAGATCTATATCTTTTTTAGAAGAAAGATTCAGTATTGTTTTTAGTTGATCCTGCGTACTCTTTATCAACGCCTCTGCTTGGAGGATATCTGCTTCTCTCCTCGCAACTTCGGACTTGGCGCTCAAAACTTCGATCGGCGCCAGCATGCCGACTTCCACCTCTCTTGTGTTTTTTGCCAGCAAATCCTGGGCCAGTTTCAAAGACTGCTGCATCACTTTGAATTGTTCAATACTGCCGACATAATTCCAATAAGCTTCCTCTACATTGTAAATGGTGTCCAGAAGTGTCTGTTTTAACTGAATTTCTGAAATGGCTGTGTTATTCTTGGCGATGATGATTTCCCTTTGGCTTACTTTAAATCCAAAATCTTTCAATAGGGGTTGTGTAAAATTAAAACGAATCCGGCTTTCAAACCTGGGATTGATAGTCTGGAAATTCGCCGTTGTTTCAATTTCATAAGAATACAAAGTTAATTGGAAATTTCCACCTGTGGGGATTTCTTGTGTGAGTTGACCGTAATAGTCTTTAAACTGTTGTTGAACCTGATCGGCCGCATCGATCCAGGAAAAGGAAGGTTGATTTGTTTCTTGCTTGTCGAATCCAAGGTTTAGACTTGGCACAAATTTTTCTTTTGCTTGAGTAACAGATATGTCAGCCAGTTGGGGATTAAACACTTCCACAGCCAGGCCAAGGTTGTTTTTCAAGGCCCCCACGATACAGTCATCAAGAGACAGCTGTTTTTCTGTCTGTTGACCCCACAGGGTTGTGGCAAAAGCCAAAACCAATAGAATATTCACGAGTTTCATCTTTTTCATCGTTTTTCCTCCGAGGGACAATTTTATCGGTTCATCATTTATCCACGATCCATCCATCGACTAGATTGATGATTCTTCGGCCATAAGAAGCATTTTTTTCCGAATGCGTGACTTGAATGATTGTGGTCCCACTCTCGTTCAATTCTTTCAGAAGATCCATAACCTCTGTCCCCTCTTTAGTGTTCAAATTCCCGGTGGGCTCATCGGCCAAAATTAACTTGGGATTAATGATAATAGCTCTGGCGACAGCGACTTTTTGTTGCTGACCACCGGATAATTGGTTGGGGAAGAGATTTTTCTTGGCTACCATGTTAAACTGGTCGAGCATTTCGGCTATCTTGCCTTTTCGTTCAGAGCCCTTGACTTTTTTGTACAAAAGCGGTGTTTCTAGATTCTCGAAGACAGTAAGGTCATCGATAAGGTGATAGCTCTGAAAGACAAATCCGATATGATTTTTGTGAAGGTCGGATAGCTGCCTTTCGCTCAGTCTGTGCACGGGTTTGTCGTAGAAAAAATACTCTCCGTTGGAGGGCGAATCCAACATGCCCAGCATGTGCAATAATGTGGATTTGCCTGCACCGGAAGGCCCCATGATAGTCAAAAACTCCCCTTCCTCCACATTCAGGTTGATGTTTCGTAGGACGAAGGTTTTGATAAAACCTGACGAATAGAACTTTGTGATGTCTTTCATCTTTATCATGTCAATCTCCAATCTTGAGTTAATCTCGACTATTTTACCGTGAATAGCTTTTTTATTCTATTCATATCTCAAGGATTCAACAGGATTTGCAAGGGCAGCTTTCGCAGCCTGGAGTCCTACAGTCAACAGGGCAATCGCGGCAGCTATCACCGCAGCCAAAAGAAATACTCCAAATTTGATATCTATCCGGAAGGCAAAACTCCGGAGCCAGCGACTCATGGCGTAATAAGCCATTGGCCAGGCAATAATATTGGCGAAGATAACAAGTTTTAAAAAATCCATGCTGACCATCCGTGTCAAGCCAGCAACGGATGCACCGAGGACCTTGCGGATGCCGAGCTCCTTTGTGCGACGGGCAATAGCCAGTGCAGACAATCCAAAAAGACCCAAACAAGAAATGACGATGGCTATAATCGAGGTGGTGCGGATGATCTGTTGCCATCGTTCCTCCATTCTGTATAACTTGTGAAACTCTTCATCGAGAAAGTAATACATGAACGGGTAATTGGGAGCATTCTTTTTCCAGGTGCTCTCTAAAAGTCCAAGAGTGCCCGGGATGTCGCCGGCACTGATCTTGACATAGATAAACTCTGGCTGGTTTCGAGGCTCTATATAAAAAATAGCTGGCTTAATCTGATTGTGAAGGGACTCGAAGTGGAAATCCTTCACGATGCCGACGACTGTCATTGGCTCTTTCCTTCCCATAAAAGTCCTTATTTGCTTGCCGACTGCTGAATCCCAACCCATTTCCTTGACGAGAGTTTCGTTGACTATGACAGAGTTTTTTGGATCGGATGTGAATTCTCGCGCAAAATCTCTGCCCTCGACAATCTCAAGCCCGATGGTCTCGAGAAAATCTTGATCGATGAAAAAATAATGGGCAAAAATTTTCGTTTGCTGGCACCTCACGACACTTTCAGTATATGTCCTGTCATTTCCGAGTAATTCATTCGACCCAGCTACACTGATAACATTGTCATATGTGACCAACTCATTACGAACCCGATCTACAAGCTGAGTTCCTTGAGGACTGCCCTGTGTGGGCATGATGACAACTTGGCCTTCTCGAATTCCCAAGTTACGATTTCTTAAATAATTGAGTTGATTTGTCATGACAAGGGCAGCGATGATCAGAAAAATGGACAGCGTGAACTGAACAACAACGAGTCCCCGGCTGAATTTGCTTTTCCCACCTATCTTTAGATGGCTTCTCAAAACCTCTACCGGTCGAAATCCAGAAAGGAAAAGAGCCGGATAGCTTCCTGAAACAAGGCCAACGATAAACATCAAACACACAATCGAAGTCAGCGTCGTCCAATCGGAAAAATAGCCAATAGCAAGTTTTTTACTTGTGAAGTTATTGAAAGCAGGGAGGAACAATTCGGCAAGCGCTATTCCCATACAGAGAGAGATAAAGCTAAAAAATAAGGATTCACCGAAAAATTGACTCATCAATTTCTTCCTGTCGGCTCCCAAAACTTTACGCATCCCGATCTCTCTCAACCGTGTGGCAGAGCGTGCAATAGCGAGGTTCATGTAGTTAATGGCTGCAATGACAAGTATGAGAAGGGCGATCCCAGCTAAAATATAGGAGTAAAGGGGATTGCTTCCGGCAACATAGGATGAACGCACCTGAGTATTCAAATAGATCTTTCTCAGGGGTTGAAGCTCCAGTTGGTAGGCGGACATATCTCCACCGCGATATTTTTTGATAACTTCACCGAGATGCTTTTGGATAAAAGAAGGAAATTTGTTTTCCAATCTTGTTTTGCTGGCTCCCCGTTGAAGCTCGACGAAGCTTAAAGTTGTGGATCCTGTCCACTGATTCAATAACTTCTGCGGAGTATAATCCTTTACTCGGTCGAAGGAAACCAGAATATCGAATGTGATGCTGGAATTCTGCGGAATGTCCCTAGCTACTCCTGCCACCTTGAAATCAAAAAACCGAGAGCCCAACTTGATAGAAAGGACTTTTCCCATCGGATCGTCATTCCCAAAATATCTTTTGGCAATTTCCTCTCTTAATACGACAGAGTTCCGGTCATCGAGCACGGTTTGGGAATCTCCCTGTAGCAAACGAAAACTGAACATTTTGAAAAAATCAGGATCCGCCAATGTAATGGATTCCCTGGAAGACTGCCCCTGATAATTGACCACGTTTCCTATCTTTTTAAATCGGGCCATGTGGACGATCTCTGGGAATTCCTCCTGAAATGCCGGTCCCAACGGCGGTGGAGTCATTGCATGAGGGGACATGCTGCCATCTTCATTTTTGCTTAAAATGTTTACCCTGTATAATTGGGCTGCTTTCTGATGAAAGCTGTCATGGGTCACCTCATCACGGACGAACAAAAAAATCAGAATACAAAAGGCAATGGCAATGGCTAAACCAAAAATGTTGATAAAAGAATACACCTTCTGTTTAAAAAGGTTTCTGGCAGCGATTTTGATGTAATTTCTGAACATGGCTTATGTTGGATCTACAGCTTTTTTCTTACGAAACATGATCGGAATGTGCGTGTCTGTCGGCATACCGATTTCTATCAAGTGCCAGTCTTTGTCGTATTCTCTTATGACCCGCTTGATCACATCGACCTTTTCCACTGTCTTTCCGTCATAGTCCTCCCACGCAATGATCTCGACTCTGTAATGCATGGTTCTTTTTTTTCCGTTGATCTTCACATCGATGTCGATGTTTTGCTCGGATTCCAACGTCGGTATTTGCAGTACGACTTCTCTCATTTCAATCCTCCTATTTTATTTTATTCATATCTTAAAGCCTTTGCTGGATTGGCAGTTGCCGTCTTCAACGCTTTAAAACTTACAGTTGCCAATGCGATGAAAAGAGAAAGAGCAGCGGCCAGTAAAAACATACCTACGTGAATATTCATGCGGTAGGCAAAATTCTGAAGCCACCGGTGTGCCACTAAATATGCAACCGGCCATGCAATGATATTGGCCAGAAGAACCCACTTGGCAAATTCAGACGAAAGCAGATAAATGAGTTTCAGGACAGATGCGCCCAACACCTTGCGGATCCCAATCTCTTTTGTCTTTCGCTCTGCCATAAAAGCGGCCAAGCCAAAAAGGCCTAAACAAGCGATTAGAATGCCTAAGATAGTGAAGTAATTTGTGATCGCGCTCATCTGTTGTTCTGCTTTGTACAGCTTTTCGAAAGATTCATCCAGGAAGTGGTACTCAAACGGATAATCAGGAACGATCCTGTTCCATGTGTCCTTCATAAAACCGATTGTAGCCGGAATATCATCCGGTTTTATACGAATATAAATGCGTCTCAGCCAATCGGGATCCAATCTAAATGAAACCGGATTGATTTTGTTATGAAGAGACTGGAAATGAAAATCTTTTACAACCCCCACGATCGTTCCCCACTGTTCCCAGAATGCAAATCGTTTCCCCACCGGTGCTTCCATGCCCATTTGCCTGACTAGTTCTTCGTTGACAATGTAAGCCTCTTCGGCATCTGTTGCGAAATCTCTGGAAAATGTCCTGCCTTCTGCTATTTTGATCCCCAGCGTTTCAAAATAATCAAAATCCACAAAGTCGACATTCATATAGACTTCTTTATCTGCAGGTCGTCCTTCCCAATCAGGGCTTCCAGGTGAGTTGAAGTTTCTCGTGGGAAGCGCGAATGATGCAGAAACTGCCACGACATTCTGCCCCATGCTCAATTCCTGTTTCAAGGTTTCATACTTTTGATTGCTGTCTCCCACCATACTCATATGGATGAGGTGTTCGCGGTCATAACCCATGTCAACATTGCGGATATAGTTTAACTGTTTGAATATGACCATGGTGGCAATAATTAAAAATACAGACAGAGAAAATTGCGTGACAACCAATATTCTTCTGAACAGACCTCCTTTGGAACCCATTCTTAAAGTTCCCTTCAAAACTTTTGCAGGTTGAAAAGAGGATAAAAATAATGCTGGATATATTCCTGAAAATAATCCAGAAATAACAGCAATAGCCAGGAGTCCGCCGTAAAGAAAGACATTCCCAGCAAAATCCAATCCCAGATTTTTGCCAGATATCCGGTTAAAGGAAGGCAGCAGAATTTCGACAAGAAAAATCGCTAGAATCATAGAAATAAAAGATAAAAAAAGCGCCTCGCCAAAAAACTGTTTGACGAGGTCTAATCTTTTCGCACCCGACACCTTCCGAATGCCGACCTCGAGCGCCCGTCTGCTCGAACGAGCCGTGGCAAGGTTCATGAAGTTTATGCAGGCTATTATGAGCACAAAAAAAGCGAGAGCAGAAAATATATAGACATACTTCATGTCCCCCACTCCACTAAAATCATGAAGAACATAAGAACTGAGGTGGATCTTTTTATAAGGTTGGAGAACAAGTTTGTAAGCTTCCTCAGGGATAAACTTATTTATATAGCCGGCAATTGCTTTATTGACACCCTGTTCATCTGTGTTTTGGGCCAATTGGACAAAAGTCATAAAAGAATTAAAGTTCCAATTCTGCATGTTGTCTTCACCGATGAATTCTTTGAGCAGTACGAAGGGTGAGAGAAAATCGAACTGAATAGTGGAATTCTCAGGGATGTTTTTGATGAGCCCTATCACTCTGACATCATAGATATTTTCGACTGTCAAAATCTTCCCGATGGGATTCTCTATCCCGAAATACTTTTTGGCTGTGTCTTCTGTGAGAATCACAGAGTATGGGTCTGAAAAAGCAGAATCTGGATTTCCGTCGATAAAATCGAATGAAAATATCTTGAAAAAATCAGTGTCGGCATGTTCGAATCTGTCTTCATTGAAACGCTTATCCTGATACTGCACGACCCTTCTTCCCCAATTGCCAAACCGGGTCGAGCGGATAATTTCCGAAAAATCCTCTTTTAAGGGATGTGCTAGAGGAGGCGATGTCAGGGCGGACCATCGAGTTTCCCCTTCTGTGATTTCTTCTTTGATAATTCTGTAGATATCATTGCCATTTTCGTGAAACTGGTCATAACTCAATTCATTTTGAACCCATACGAGAATCAGGATGCAACAGGCCATACCGATCGCCAAGCCAAAAATATTGATGAAAGAATACCCCTTATGCCTTTTCATAGCCCTCAATGCTGTTTTAACGTAATTTTTAAACATTACTCATACCTCAATGAATTTGCAGGATTATTCAAGGCAGCCTTGACGGATTGATAGCTGACTGTCATCACAGCAATCACCAACGCGATAAGCGCAGCCAGGGCAAAAGTCCAGATTCCCAGATTTATTCGATAGGCAAATCCCTGAAGCCACTTGGACATCGCATAATAAGCAATCGGCCAAGAAATAAAATTTGCTATCAGAACCCATTTGGTGAATTGTTTGTTCAGTAACATTATGATCCCGGAAAGGGATGCTCCGAGGACCTTCCGGATGCCGATCTCTTTTGTCCGTTTCTCTGCCATGAAGGATGCCAGGCCAAACAGCCCCAGGCAAGAGATCAAAATGGCCAAAACAGTGAAATAATTAAACAGGATTCCCATGCGTTGTTCCGACCTGTAGAGTTTGTCATAGGCTTCATCCAAAAAATGGTATTCAAACGGAGTATCGGGAAAGAACATGTTCCAATTGCTTTTTATGCTGGCTAAAGTGCTCGGGACATCTCTAGCTTCCAGTTTGATGAAAACATACCGGTAGAGGCTGGGAACTAGGGCCAATATCAGAGGTTCTATCTCGCTGTGCAAGGATTTGAAATGATAGTCTTTGACGACCCCGATGATGGTTGTAGCCGAATCCCCTAAAATCAGCTGTTTTCCTACCGGATCTTCCATTCCAATGATCTTTTTAGCCGTCTCATTGATCACGACGGCTTCCTCCTCATCGGTGAGGAATTCTTTGGAAAAACTTCTCCCTTCGACCACCTCCATATCGAATGTCTCGATAAAATCGTATCCTGTTGATGTGACTTCCAAGACGACGTTATCCTCCGGATTTTTCCCCTCCCATGATACTTTATCCGTCGTTAGGATCACGCCAGATGTCGGCAAACTGGAGGAGGCTGCCACATTCATGATGCCTGCCGTATTGTCCAATTCGGTTTTAAACGTTTCATACTTTTCTGCCAGATATTCTCTTATCGGAAGATAAACCACATGCTCTCGGTTCAAACCCAGTTTTTTGTTTTGTATATAGCCAATCTGTTGGGATACAACGATCGTACAGATGATGAGCAGGATGGAAAGAGAAAATTGAGAGACCACGAGAATCCGCCGGAATAAGAAGCCCCGTCCTTCTGTTTTGAGTGCTCCCTTCAGGACTTTAACAGGCCTGAGAGAAGAAAGAAACAAAGCCGGATATGTACCGGAGATGAATCCAGTGATAAGAGTTATGATGACTATTGCCAGTACAATATGGTAATGACTGGAAAAATCCAAAACGAGTATTTTTCCGGAAAGATTTGCAAAGGCCGGAAGAAACAGTTCGACCAGGACCACAGCAAGAATCAAGGAAAAAAAAGCCATGCCAACAGATTCACAAAAGAATTGTCTTATGAGTTGGGCACGGGTGGCACCGACAACCTTCCTCAATCCCACTTCTCTAGCACGGGTGGCTGACCGCGCGGTGGCAAGGTTCATGAAATTGATGCTGGCGATAATCAAGACAAAAAAGGCGACAAGGGAGAAGATGAACACATATGCGATATCTCCCTGGCCTTCTACACTGAATTGGATATGCGAAGAATACAGATGTACGTCCTCAAAAGGCTGGAGATAAATAACATCTTCTGATTCGGGGACATGGTTTTTGAGGTAATAAGCAATCTTATTTACAAGCGTCTCTGCCGATGCCTTTTTTTCAAGCTGAACATACGTGGCGAATCCGCTGAGAGTCCAATTGTCCAAAACTGCCCATGCTTTTTCAAAATCTTCGATCCGGATAAACGGAATAAGAAAATCGAACTGAATTGTGGAATTTTCAGGGATGTCCTTTAGAATTCCTGTAACGGTAAAGTCAAATTCATTGTTGATATTGAGAACCTTGCCGACTGGATTTTCATTGCCAAAATACTTTGCGGATACCGATTCTACCAGAACGATGGAATTTGGGTTGGAAAGAGCTGTTTGAGGATCTCCCTCTAGGAATAGAAAGGTGAACATGGTGAAAAAATCAGGATCTGTCAGGCAAATTCGAGGCTCCAAGAATATTTTTTCTCCGAATTTGATCAACTGGCCTCTTCTTAATCGGGTAAAACGTGTGGCTTTAATGATTTCGGGATATTCTTCTTTAAGGGCTGGAGCCAGCGGTGCACAAACCGGCCAATAATGTGTGACAGGTTCTGTTTTGTGGAATTCCGTGACAATCCTGTAAAGATTGTCTGCATTCGTGTGAAACCGATCAAAGTTCAGCTCGTCCTGAATCCATAGAAGGATCAGAATACAGCAGGCCAAACCTATGGCAAGTCCAAAGATATTGATAAAGGAATACCCTTTGTATCTTTTGATGTTCCTCCATGCAATTTTTAGGTAATTCCAAAACATTACTCAATTCTCCATATTCATCATTCATACCTAAGGCTGTCAACCGGATCGGATACAGCGGACTTGAGAGCCTGGTAGCCGACAGTCAACATGGCAATGGCAAATGAGAGCAAAGCTCCGAGTACGAATGGCCAGAGCCTGATGATGATACGGTAGGCAAATCCCTGAAGCCACTTGTTCATGGCAAAATAAGCGATTGGCCAGGCTAAGATGTTTGCCAGTAAAACCCATTTGGTAAATTCTGAAGAAAGGAGATACATGATGTTGGAGGATGTCGCTCCCAGGACTTTTCGGATACCGATCTCCTTCGTGCGTTTTTCCGCTGCAAAAGCAGCCAGACCGAACAAACCCAGACAGGCGATCAGAATAGCGATGAAAGAAAATGTTCGAATGATTTTCCCTGTTTGTTCCTCTCCAAGGTAGAGCGAATTAATATCCTCATCCAAAAAGGAATAGTAAAACGGATATTCAGGAAGAAAACTTTTAAAGGTTTTCTCTATCGAAGCAAGGGTTCCCGGGATATTGTCTGACTTTATTTTGACATTTATTTCCCAAAAATACTCGGGATCGAAGCTCAAGATCATCGGCTCGATCTCTTCATGGAAGGAAGACATGTGAAAGTCCTTCATGACGCCGATAATCGTGCCCTGTATTCCCAATCCCGTTTGGAATCTCTTGTTTATGGCTTCTTCGGCAGACGAAAAGCCAGATTTTCGGACCGCCGCCTCATTGACAATGAAAGCTTCCTTTACATCCGTGGAGAATTCCCTGGAAAATTTCCTTCCCGCTGCCAACTCGACCCCGAAATTATCCAAATAATCCATGTCGACAAAATTGTGATAGATATGAAAGGCTTGTTCTCTCGATGCCCCCTCCGGACGACCGAATGTTACAATGACTGTACCGGAAATGGGGGCTCTCAAGCACGCCGTCGTACCAATTACGCCCGCATGGGTCTTAAGTTCATTTTTTATCGCCTCATATTGCTTCCGTCCTGAATCGCTTTGAATGGGCACGGTGATCATGTGCTCCTTGTCAAATCCCAAATGAGCAGTCCTCATAAATTTCAGTTGTTGATTGATAATCAGAGTGCACACGATCAACAGGATCGAAACGACAAACTGGATGACAACTAAAGATCTTTTTAAAAAGACCTGGCCGGAGGAGGTCTTGACCGCCTCTTTGATGCCTTTCAAGGTTTTTATTGGCTGATGCCTGGATAAAAAAACAGCCGGATAAACACTGGAAAAAACACCTACCAACAAAGCAACCAGGAAAAATCCAGCAAGAAACAATATATTTTGTCCATACTGGAAATCGATAGGCTTGCCCACCAAGGAAGAAAAGGCCGGCAAAAGCAATTCGACGGTCGCTATCGAGATGAACATGGCAACCAATGTAAGGAGTATGGATTCTCCCATGAATTGTTTGATAAGCTGATATCGTTGGGCTCCCAAAACTTTCCGCATACCAACTTCCCGGGCTCTTTTGGAGGACTGAGCAGTGGCCAGATTCATGTAATTGATGCAAGCGATGATCAGGATAAGGAAAGCGATCATAGAGAGAATGATGAGATTGGAGACAAAATTATTCGTTTCGATCTCATCCTCTAAATGCGAATGCAGATAAATGCTCTTTAACGGCTGGAGGAATGTCTTTCTCTCAACGTCGGGCCGTTTTCCTGCATGACGGGTGATAATACCCTCTATTCGCGTTTGGAATTCCTCTGCATTTATATTTTCAGGTAAAACAGCATAGGTATAAAGGGTAGTGAATCCCGTCCACATATTGAGCCACAGACCGAAGTTTTGTTCATTTTTGGCTAAAAAAGAGATAACAAAATCGAAGTGATAATGGGAATTGACAGGCACATCTTCCATAATTCCTGTAACCATGAAGTTATACTGCTTGTTGACCTGCAAGGTTTTCCCTATAGGATCTTCATTGCCAAAATATTTCTCTGCCATCGAAGCGGTAATAACTAAGGACTGGGGAGTATCAAGGAGGTGGGAAGGATCGCCCTTGACTAATGGAAACGGAAAAACTTCGAAAAACTCAGGATCTGCATATATCACACGGTCTTCATAGATCTGTTTTTCTTTGTATTCAAACAGGACTTGAGAATCAAAATATATCCGCGTGATGTGTTCGATTTCTGGATATTCCGCCTTGAGCACTGGTGCAAGGGGTGTGGGTGTTGCGGCACTTATGCCTGTGCGTGTAGGGCGAATTATCGTATGGCCGATACGATAGATATTATCCGTGTTGGGATAGAACGTATCATAACTGAGCTCCTGTTTGACATAGAGCATGATCAAAAGACAGCAGGTTATGCCAACAGCTAAACCTATGACTGTGATGAGGGAATAGAGTTTTTGCTTTATGATGTTTCGAAATGCGATTTTTAAGTAATTTTTAAACACGTCGAACTCCAACGCTCACTTAATTTGTTCTCAACCTAGAAAAAAAAGAACCAATAAAATAATCACAGCCCAAACCCATATCATTTTATTCATCTATTCTTCCTCTTTTGGGATATTTTTCTCTCGCTTCAGATGATTCTTAAGCATAAAGGTTTTCCTCAATTGTGTTATAAAGCAAAAAATATGCCATTATGGGATACAGGGATAACAAAGGAAAATGTTACAACTTTACCAGAAAAAGTGTTCGCTGAGGCAACATCCGGTGTTCAATTGCGAACAGATGAAAACAGCGCAAAAAATTTGATATCCAACCTTGTGTGAGTTAAATTAGGGCAGACTTGGTAAAAAGTAGAAAAAAACGGTTTCAAGGCACAGGGATTATTCTTGACATTCCTGTCCAAGAGATTAATGTTAATAGGTGAATTAAATCAATAACAGAGATGAAAAAGAAAAAAGCCGATAAGATAGATGCCTCAACAAAAAATCGCAACGACTTTGAGAGGATCCGTAGTCTTTCTTACAAGATCATGCGTCTTGCCCTGCAAGGTTTACTGAGAGTGGACTTTTTGCATGAAGCCTCCAAGATTCTTATGGATTTCTCCGGTTCTGATGCAGTCGGAATGTGGCTTAAGGAAAGAGGAAAATTCTACCGGTGTGAGGTTTCCCGGTCTGCTGACTTTCCAGATTACTTCGAAATCATGCCTGCGGAAAAAGACAAAACTGGCAGGTCGATTCCAAAACTTCAAAAAAACACATGGCAAGGACGGCTGAGTCGAGATATATTTATCGGTGCCAGGACGGGAAGTTTCTGGACAGGGAAAATCAAAGAGAAACCGGATAGGGACATTCTCAGCCATGAAAAGGATTTCCGGTCATTTGTTCTTATTCCGATCTCCATTGAGAAAGAAAACATCGGCCTTCTCCAGTTAAAATGTCGATCAGAAGACTTTTTTACTCATCAAGACGTGGAATTTTTCGAAGGGGCTGCCCACACAGTGGGGATTGCTTTGGCGCACCGGAGGGCTCAGGTTGAATTAAGAGAACGAGTGAAGGAAATGACCTGCCTCTACGGCATTGCCAAGTTAGAAGAACAGGAAGACGCTTCGCTTGCAAGAATTCTGAAGGGCATCGTTGAAATTCTTCCCCCTGCTTGGTTATATCCTGAAATTGCTTCGGCCAGAATAACTTTGGATGGCAGGCTCTTCGAAACGCTCCGCTTTCAGGGGGGCGGCAAAAAGCAAACCGCAGAGATTATAGTGAATGGCCAACAAAGAGGAACGGTGGAGGTAGTCTATTGTGAGAAAAAGCCCGAACTGGATGAGGGCCCCTTTTTGAAAGAGGAACGGAATCTCATCGACACCGTTGCCCGGGAGATCGCTCTGATCATCGAACGAAAACAATCCGAAAGAGATAAAGAAAAATTACAGGATCAACTCCGGCATGCGGACCGCCTGGCCACGATCGGCCAGCTGTCGGCAGGGGTGGCCCACGAATTAAACGAACCCATAGGGAGCATTATGGGTTTTACCCAACTCATTCAAAAAAATCCTGATATGCCGGATCAGGCCCAAAAAGACATCGAAAAGATCATGAAAGCCTCTCTCCATGCAAGAGAGGTCATCAGGAAACTGATGCTCTTTGCCCGACAGATGCCACCTCAAAAAACAAGCGTGAATCTGAATCAGATCATCGAAGAGGGCCTTTACTTCTTGGAATCGCGATGTGTGAAGGAGGGAATCAAGGTTGTCCGACAGCTCGCCGAGGACATACCTGAGGTGACGGCCGATCCATCCCAAATGACACAAGTTTTGGTCAACATAATCGTCAACGCAATACAGGCCATGCCTGAGGGAGGCCAACTGACTATAAAGACCAAAGTATCAGGGAAGTTCGTTTTGCTCATCGTCGAAGACACAGGTATCGGCATGGAGGATAAAGATGTTAAACAGGTGTTCCTTCCTTTTTTTACCACTAAGGACGTGGGAAAAGGGACAGGATTGGGCCTGGCTGTGGTGCACGGCATTGTAACCTCTCATGGAGGCTCGATTCAAGTAGACAGCAATGTCAATGAAGGCACCCGATTCACTATACAGCTTCCAATTGCAGATTGAACAAGGAAACAGGAGATTTTGCCATGAAAAACACGATAAAAAAGGAACAAATCCTTGTGGTAGATGATTCCCCAGATACTCTGGAGCTACTCCAAAGAAACCTGGAGTCTAAAGGATATCGCGTCCTGACAGCTCTTAGAGCTGTGGAGGCAATCAAGGTGCTTGAGTCGGTTCCGGTCGATCTGGTTATCACAGACCTTAAAATGCCCGAAGTGGATGGCCTTTCTCTGGTGAGGCACATCCACGAAAATTATAAGAACACCGAGGTGATGATGATCACTGGCTACCCTTCGATCGAAGGGGCAGTGGAGGCTGTTAAAACCGGGGCCGAAGAATATTTGGCCAAGCCCTTTACAGACGAAGAGCTTTTTGCTTCTGTTCAACGTGTCCTCGAAAAGTTACACATCAGCAGAGGGGCCGAGAAACCGCTTCAGTTTTCCCCTGAATCCCGGCATGGTCTCATCGGCGAGTCCGAGGCTATACGAAAGGTTCTATCGGCCATCGAAAAAGCCGCATCGAACCTGGCGACCATTTTGATCACGGGAGAGAGCGGCACAGGGAAAGAACTCGTGGCCAGGGCCATCCACTACAGGAGTCCGCGGGCCTCCTCCCCTTTTGTGCCCATAAACTGCGGGGGAATCCCTGAGTCGCTGCTTGAAAGCGAACTTTTTGGGTATATCAAGGGTGCCTTCACCGGTGCGGTAGAAACCCGAGCAGGATTTTTTCAGACTGCAGAAGGGGGCACCATATTCCTGGATGAGATCAGCGAGACAAGCCTGACGATGCAAGTGAAATTGCTTCGCGTTTTACAGGACAAAGAAATTTTCCTGGTCGGAGCAAGACAGTCGCAGAAGGTGGATATTCGGATCATTGCCGCCACCAATAAGGATTTGCTGGCACTGGTTAAAAAGGACGAATTCCGGGAAGACCTCTACTACCGGCTCAATGTCATCACCATCGACATTCCTCCTTTGAGAGAAAGGGAGGAAGACATTTTACTGCTGGTCAAATATTCTTCTAAAAAATTCGCAAAGGAATTCGGAAAGACTCTCCCCCGTTTCTCAGATGAGGCCCTTCAGGTTTTGAAGAGCTATGACTGGCCTGGAAATGTAAGGGAATTGGAAAATATCATCCAGAGACTGCTCATCATGACCGAAGGGGATTCAATCGGTATTCCCGACCTTCCGTCGCTTATGCGCTTTTCTGCTCTGCAAGGAGTAAGTCCGAACCGAACCCTGGCCGAAGTGGAGGCTGAGCATATCCGCATTGTGCTGGCCAGCGTAGATGGAAATAAAACCCAGGCCGCCAAGATACTGGGAATCACTCGCAAAACGCTGCGGGATAAACTGACAAAGCGGTAAAAATTTTCCCGGTGGATAAAATCTATCCATTTGATTTTAGAATTTGTTTCTCTTTTTCTATATCTTCTTAAGTCATCTAAAAAAAACATACATTCTATATTTCACCTATTTTCAATAACTTATTAGTTTTTTATCTATCGCAGCCGAAAAATATCCCATTCCGAACAACAGTAGTAACATAATGGCACTGAAGTTGCATTAGAAAAATATTCAAGGAGATAAAAAATGAGTGATAAAAAACGAAAAGACTTGGATGGGTTAAAACCCATAAGCACAACAAAAGAATGGAAAATGTTGTATTACCAGCATGGCAGGCCTGGACTGGAAGAGAGCAGTCCATACAAAGGATTGTGCAGGCACTGTGAAATCCGGGACATCTGTTCCATTGTGAAACCGGTGACCGGGATTTGGCGATGCGAGTATTACCAAGCAAAGTCAAGCAAAAAAACGAATCTGTATCAGAATGTAATTAAACAGCTTGAAAAAGCAGAAGACGTTATTCACTGCGACAAAGATATCTGTGAGATTCTGGCCGGAACGATGAACGAACTGGTCGTTCATTTTCCTGTCAGAATGGATGATGGACGGGTCAAGATGTTGACCGGCTACAGGGTGCAGCATAACAATGCCCTGGGACCATTTAAGGGAGGACTTCGCTTCCACCCTATGGTTGATATCGATGAAGTAAGGGGCTTGGCCACACTTATGACCTGGAAGACGGCCCTAGTTAACATCCCGTTCGGCGGGGCAAAAGGTGGAATCCAGATTGATCCTACCGATTTCAGTCCTGAAGAAATCGAAAAGATCACAAGACGATTCACCTTTGCTCTGGGTGACAATATCGGGCCTGAATATGACATTCCAGCTCCTGATGTGAACACAAATCCTCAAATCATGGCCTGGATTCTGGACACATATATGTCCACCATGACGCCGACGGAGAGAAACCGGTGTATACATGTTGTCACAGGTAAACCTCTTGAAGCCGGTGGAAGCCAGGGCAGGGATAAAGCTACAGGACAGGGTGTCGTTTTTCTGATTGAAAAATGGGCGCAGGATCACGGCTTTAACCTGAACGGTGCAACTTACATCGTTCAGGGCTTCGGTAATGTGGGCTCCTGGGCTGCCCGCCTTTTGAAACATCACGGGGCGAGATTGATAGCGGTCGAGGATGTTTCGGGCGCCATACGTAAAGAAGAAGGGATCGATGCCGACAAGCTCACAGAATACGTGAGGGAGAACAAGGGCCTCGTTCAGGGCTATCCAAAAGCAGAAGCCCTTGATCATGATAAATTCTTTAGCACCAAGGCCGACATCTTTATCCCTGCCGCCCTGGAAAATCAGATAACGGCCGATACGGCTGAAATTCTCAATGTCAGGCTGGTAGCTGAAGGCGCCAACGGCCCCACCGAACCCGAAGGCGACAAGGTTCTCCAGAGAAGGGGCATCGATGTGATTCCCGACATTCTCTGCAATTCCGGGGGGGTTATTGTCAGCTATTTCGAGTGGCTGCAGAATAAGCGAAGTGAGTTCTGGGAAGTTGAGGAGATCGACACCAAATTGAAAAAGATCATCGTCAGCGCCTATGAACGGGTATGTCAGGCGGCAGAAAAGTATAATACCGACATGAGAACCGCGGCCCAGATCGTAGCCATTAACAGGCTGGAAATGGTTTACAAGGAAAGAGGAATCTTCCCGTGATCTTGAGTCTTACCTAATTTACTCGTAGCGCAATGACTCAACCGGGTTGGCGGTGGCCGCTCGGATGGCCTGGTAGCTCACGGCAAATGTTGCGATGAAAAGAGCGATTGCTGCGGAAAAAATAAAGATTTCCAGGCCGAGTTCAGTCCGGTAGGCAAACCGTCGAAGCCAACTTCTGGTCACAAAAAATGCGACCGGCCATGCGATCAAGTTGGCAATCAAGACCCACTTGGCAAACTCTTTGACCATCAAGACTACCAGACCTGAAACTTTGGCTCCCAATATTTTCCGGATACCTATCTCTTTGGTCCTCTGCTCAGCAGTGAACGACGCCAGTCCAAATAGGCCCAAACAAGCGATAAAAACTGTCAATATAGTGAAATACAGGAATATTTTCTCTACCCGATGCTCTGTCTGGTACCAGTTTTTGATATTTTCATCGATAAACCCATACCGGAACGGGATGTGTGTCCCAACAAACTTATCCCATTTTGTCTTCAGGAATGACAGGACATCAGCTATATTCTCAGGACGGTACTTCACGAACACGAAAAATCCTTGTGTTGGTTGTAGGGCTACAGGCGCGATGGGATTATGGAGTGAAGATCCGTGGAAATCCTTCACGATTCCGATGATTGTCCCTTTTTGGCCCCTGAAAGAAAACCATTTTCCGACAGGTTCTTCTATCTCCATCGCTGCAATGGCTGTTTCATTCAAAACCCAGTTCTGGTCGTCATCGGCAAACTCGGAAGAAAAAAAGCGTCCCTCTGCCATTTTCAGGTTAAAAACTTTTATATAATCATAGCCACACGATCCTTGCGCTATCTTGACCTCCAATGAGGGATCTCTTCCCTCCCAGTCGACCTCGGTTGTCCCCCACTCTCCTGCTGGAGGGGGGAAACCTCTGCACACTGCCTGGATGCTGGGATTCTGCAGCAACTCGCTTTTTGCGGCCTCAAAGTTCGTCTCGTATTCATTATAACCAGCAAATGAAATGATGTGTTCGGTATCATATCCCAGGTCTTTGTTTTGCATAAAACGGAGCTGAAGGTAGATCACGGCCGTGCAGATGATAAGTCCTATCGTAAACGTAAACTGCAGGACGACCAAGACTTTCCGCAATGCACCTCCGCGATTTATGCCCTGTTGACCGATATTTTTAATGACCCTGACAGGCTGGAAAGAAGATAGGAATATCGCAGGATAACTCCCGGAAATAAGGCTTGTCGCCAGCAAAATAATACACAGACCGACCAGAATTTGCCAGTTCCCTGATTGAAGCAGGCTCAATTCTTTTCCAGCCAACTGGCTGAATGCTGGCAGCATCAGTTCCACCAGGAGTACAGCAGCAAGCAAGCCTATGAAGGTTAATAAGGCCGATTCTCCTAAAAATTGCCGGATAAGGTCTGATCTCCTGGCACCGACGACCTTGCGCATACCCACTTCTTTGGCGCGAGCGGTGGAACGGGCAGTGGAGAGATTCATAAAGTTAATGCAAGCAAGAATAAGTATGCAAAAAGCGGTCAAAGAAAAGATGTAAACGTATGCGATGTTTCCTTTGTCGGGATAGGCAAGCATCCAGGTATTGATTCCCGTAGAGCGGAGGTGGAGGTCTTTGAGCGGCTGGAGATAAACACTCCCCTTGAGTTCGGGAAGGTGCTTCGTGACGATGTTCTTCATCTTATTGTTGACCTCTGCAATATCGGCGTCTTTTCGGAGGGTGACATACGTCGCAAACTGCGTGTAATCCCACTTGTCTAACTTTGATTCCCGCCATTCTGTCATGTTGATAGCTGGAAAAGCGAATGTGAAATGGAGGTGGGAATTACGGGGGATGTTTGCGATAATTCCTGTCACGGTCATATCCGTGCTATTCAACTTTATGACTTTTCCCATCGGATCCTCATCGCCGAAGATTTTATCCGCTAGATCTTTTGTAAGAATGATAGAATAACGGTCTTCCAGAGCAGTCTTTGGATTACCACTGATAAACGGAAATGAAAAAATTTGAAAGAATGTCGGGTCCACAGCAGCCAAGTACTCCTCCAAAAAGCGATTTTCTTCGAGGCTGAGATTCCATCTCGGCCATCCCGCCTGCACCCGGGCAAATTGCAATACTTCTGGCAGTTCCTCGACCATGGCCTGACCCAATGGGGCTGGAGAACCTGCTAGTAAAAAAGTTTTACCTCCAGAAGTGTCTTCGGTGTTGATGCGGTAGATCTGACTGGCATTTTTGTGGAATCTGTCATAGCTTAACTCATCCTGAACCCATATCAGCATCAAAATGCAGGCAGCCATTCCCACAGCTAGACCTGCGATGTTGATAAAAGAATGTCCCTTATGTCTTCTAATTCGCCGGAACGCAACCTTGAGATAATTAAATACAAGGATAGGCATAAAACGAGACGGATTCCAGGGCGGACGTCCATTGATATTCCTAGTATCAGTTTTGAAATATTCAGCCCCGATACTATCTACGTGGCCGATCTTCCCCAAACTTTTTTTAAATGCCTCCTCTTCAGAAATTCCTTTTTTGCTGTGATTTTCAAATTCATCCCGCAGATGTGATTCTATTTCTTCAAGGTATCCATCTTCTATCGCTTGGTTCTTTCTTAGTGTATTCCGCCACTGTTTAATGGCTTTTTCCAAATCAAACATGTTTATCTCCTAATATTGCTTCACTCCATTCGCAATGACAAAGTCATTCATACCTCAATGCTTTTATAGGATCGGCCGCGGCCGCTCTTATGGTTTGATAGCTGACTATAATAATCGCGATAACAAGCGCCATTGCACCAGCCAGTAAAAATATCCACCATTCGATCCCGATCCGGAAGGCGAAATTTGCCAGCCATTTGGTCAAAGCAAAATAAGCTAAGGGCCAGGCGATTATGTTGGCCAACAACACCCATTTAGTGAAATCCTTGGTGAGCATGAAAATGATTTGAGGCACCGATGAACCCAGCACTTTGCGGATACCGATCTCTTTCGTGCGTCTCTCCACTGAAAAAGAGGCCAACGCCAGCAGTCCGAGGCAGGAAATGAATATGGCCAGAAAGGAAACGTATTGCGTCAGCTTTCCTGTGAGCTGTTCGTTTCCATAAAGCTTATTCATCTCTTCATCCAGAAAATAATGGACAAAAGGATCGTTCGGAACGATCTCCCTGATCTTGGCCCCGATGTGGCCGATAGTTTGGGCAATATTTTCCGATCGAATTTTGATATACAAAAAATTGCTCATCCCCTGGCTGTATCGTTCCAGCGGTAACAATACAAAGGGTTTGATCTCGGCATGAAGGGATTGAGTGTTGAAATCTCTCACAACGCCAACGATCGTTCTCGAGCCCTCCCGCTCTGTGCCAGGACTCCAGATTATCTTTTTGCCGATAGGATCTTCCATCCCCATGGCCATGACGGCAGCCTCATTAACGACACAGGATTCTGAAGCATCGGCCGGAAAATCTTGGGATAAAAATCGTCCTCGAACCATTTCCAGCCCGAGGGTATCGGTATAATCATAATCCACATAATTTTGGCCTATAACAAATTCAAGCTCTGTGGTTTTTCCGGTCCAGGACATGCCAATGCTGCCCTCCGAGCTCTCCCAATTAAAGGGACTGAACGCCCCGAAGGTTACACCCTGGACTTCTGGGAACTGTAGGAGTTCCTCTTTAACGATCTGATTTCTCTGCTTCAATTCGCCCATGGATTCCACAACAACGACATGCTCCTTATCGAATCCCAGATCCCTATTTCTGATGTAATCCATCTGTTGATGGATAACCACAACGCAGATCACAAAAAATATGGAAAAGGCGAATTGTGCGACAACAAGCATTTTTCTCAGAGACGCTCCCTTTGTGCCGGATTTTTTGGTCGAGAATTGTCCTTTGATTATGACCACAGGATGGATGGCGGAAAGAAAAAAAGCCGGATAACCTCCCGCTAAAAGACCCGTCAATAATGCTATAGCCATCATAATCACGATAAATTTTCCTGTAAAACTCAACGTGAGATGAGCGCCTAGCATAGCGTTAATCGATGGGAGAATCGCCTGAACAAGAAATAACGCTAGAACAATTCCCATTATGGCCATCACTATGGATTCTGTTAAAAACTGCTTGATAAGCTGTGTTCGGTTGGACCCGACGACTTTTTTTATCCCTATCTCTTTGAACCGCTTCTCTGAACGGGCTGTTGACAGGTTCATAAAATTGATACAGGCGATTAGAAGCACAATCAAGGACATAACGGAGAAAATGTAGACATAAACGATCTGGCCCACTCCTCTTGGTAAATAAAGATGAATTCTTTTTAACGGCTGTAGATGCAGAACATATCTACTCTCGGGCCTGTGAATTTCCAGAACTCCTGAGATCTTTCTACTCACTTCCTGATAGGAACTGTTCGGGTTCAGCATGACATAGCTCCAACCGGAATTGTTGTTCCAGGTTTTCATCCAGTCGTATCCGATCTCATACGGGATTAAAAAATCGAACTGAAGATGAGAATTTGGAGGCACATTTTGAATGACTCCGGTGACTTCCAGGTCTATTTTCTTAGAGAAAACATAGTAGCTGATCGTTTTCCCTAGCGGATTATCATCACCAAAAAATTTATCGGCCAGGTCCTCTGTTATCACGATTGAATGGGGCTTATCGAGAGCTGTTTGAGGATTTCCTTTGATAAAAGGGAAAGTGAATATCTCGAAAAAAGAGGGATCCACATAACTTCCCGTGCTCAAATAGCTTTTGTTTCCAAAAGCGACTTTTCTTTTCCAATGTTTGTAATTTGTGGCGTCGATAATTTCAGGATAATTGTCTTTTAAATACTCTGTCAGCGGGCCCGGCAGATATATCGCAGATCCTTCGAACAACTCATTTGTGTAATACACACGGCAAATCTGGTCAGCATTTTCATGAAACCGGTCAAAGCTCCTCTGGTCCTGAACCCAGAGAAAAATGAGGATGGTGCAGGCCATCCCGATGGCCAATCCCACGATGTTGATAAATGTATAACCCTTTTCTCTTTTTATCCTGCGAATGGCGACCTTCAGATAATTCCAGATGAGGTCAGGCATGAAAAGAGGGCGACGCGCATCAGTTTTATGGAATTCCTCCCCGATTCTGTCAGTATGTCCGATTTCTTCAGTGGATATTCGATAGGCTTCTTCCTCGCTTATTCCTTGTCTTATTTTATCCTCGATGACATCCCTCAAATGAGATTCCATTTCTTGTATGTATCCATCTTCCATCGCTTCGTTTTTTCTCAGGTTTTTTCGCCACTGTTTTATGGCTTTTTCCAGCTCGAACATTTTGTCCTCCTACACATCATAATGATATTATGCGGGAATAGGCTTCCATAACTTGGATAGCGCTTCATGCACGCTGAGCCACTGTTTGCGCTCCTTTTCCAGCTCTTCCCTACCCTTTTCCGTCAGCATGTAATACTTGCGAAGTCTTCCTCCATTGGATATTTTCCATTGAGAGCGGATGAACTCGTCCTTCTCCAGCCTGTGAAGCACGGGATAGAGCATGCCGTCCGACCACTCCAGCTTTCCACCGGAGAGATCCTTCACTTTCTGGATGATCTGATAGCCGTAGTTTTCGCCACTCATAAGAATGGACAAGATCATCGGTTTTGTAGATGCTGCAACCAATGCTTTTGAAATCATTTTATACCTCTCATCACTAGATACCTAACGTCTCTATGTATGCAAAAAATGTGCCACAACCAAATTTCTCTGAAACTCAGAGGTGGTTAAAGTGAGAGGTTAAAAAAGATGTAAAAAAACTGTACGATTTAGAAACACGAAATGTCCGTAATCGGACATAGCCCAATAAATATGAGACACATTCTATGAAATAAGATAAAATGATTATGGAAGATCGTATGATCCAATATTTCGTATATCAAGCTTTTAAACTCATGGCTGTCGTTTTGACTTTTTGTTTATTTTTTCCACTGATCTTTGATCTGTCAGCCCTAAAGAGTATTACTGAAAAGCCGCCAGTAAAAATTCCCTATAAAATTACCGGTACATATCCCCACATTCCGGGATCTTTTACACAAGGTCTGGTTTTCAAGGATGGATTTTTGTACGAAGGAACAGGTCAATACGGTTCATCGAGATTAAGAAAGATCAAACTGGAAACAGGAGAAATCGTAAAAGAAATAAGACTTCCTCGAGATATATTCGGAGAAGGAATAACAATCTATAAGGACAGAATAATTCAGCTGACATGGTTTTCTCAAATCGGCTTCGTCTATGATAAAAAGAGCTTCCGCCATCTTGATACCTTCCGGTATCCGGTCCCGATAGAAGGATGGGGAATCACGACCGATGGCAAACACCTGATCGTCAGTGACGGATCGAGCAGGCTTTATTTCCTGGACCCGGAATCATTCAAAGTGAAAAGCCATCTTGATGTCTATGACCATCTGGGTTCGGTCCAAAAAGTCAATGAATTGGAGTATGTCGAAGGCGCTATTTATGCGAACATATGGCAGTTGCCGAAGATAATTAAAATTGACATAAGGACAGGAAGGGTGACAGGCATTATCGACCTGAGCGAAATCGTTCCCGAACAGTTCCGGAATCATGTCGATTATGTCCTTAACGGCATTGCCTACGATTCTGAAAAAAAAAGATTTTTTGTGACCGGGAAAATGTGGCCGTTCATTTCTGAGCTGGAACTACTCGTACCGGAGTGAATTCACGGGATCGGTCAAGGCCGCCTTAAAGGACTGGTAGCTCACCGTCATAACCGCGATCAGAAAGGCAAAAGCGGCCGACAATCCAAATATCCAAACAGTCACGCTTGTCCGGTAAGCAAAACCTTGCAGCCATTTGTCGATTATGAAATACGCGACAGGCCATGCGATGATATTTGCGAGAAAGACCCATTTCGTGAATTCCCGCACCAGTAGAACCAAAATATTAGGCACCGAGGCACCGAGGATTTTCCTTATGCCGATTTCTTTGGTTCTCTGTTCTGCTGCAAAAGAGGACAATCCAGCCAATCCCAAACAGGATATGAATACGGCCAGCAGGGTAAGCGTGGTGTAAAGCCGCCCCAAATTCTCCTCCGATCGATAATAGCGATTGAAATCCTCATCGAGGAAAAAATATGTGAACAGACCCCCAAGCTGAAGTTCATTCCACTTTTTTTCCACAAAAGAAAGAGTCTGGGGAAGGTTTTCTGTCTTGACGGTTAAACTGAGATAGGAAAAAAAATCAGGCCGCCACTGCAAAACGAGCGGTTCCACTTTTGTCTGAAGCCCCCTGTAATGGAAATCTTTGGTCACGCCGATGATCGTCCCTATGCCTCCTGATCCTCCCTCGTACATTCTTTTTCCGATCGCTTCCTCAGGGGAAGAAAAGCCGAAAGCCCTGGCTGCGGTTTCGTTCAGGATAAATGTGTCCTCGATATCGGTCTGAACTTTCTTCTGGAACGACCTCCCTGCAATCATGTCGATTTTGTATTCGGGGAGAAAATCGCTATCCACATAATAAAAGTTCATGCTCTGGGTATTTTCATCCGTTTCGCCGACAAGCCGGGCTTCGATTAAGTTTGCCAGGCGTCCCGGCACATTCCATAGTGCCGTGGATCCTATGATGGAAGGATAGTTCAGGAATTCGTTTTTAACCGATTCAGACCTGTCTCCCATTTCTGCAGGGATGATCAGCTTTTGAAGTTTATCGAATCCGAGATTTTTGTTTTTCATAAAATCGATTTGTCTATAAACAGCAAGAGTTCCGATAACGAGAAAAATCGTGATCGAAAACTGGGCCACCACAAGAACCTTTCGTAGCAGGGTCCTTTTGGGATCATGGCCTCTGGATCCTTTAAGAACATTCACGGTCATAAACCGGGAGAGAAAAAAAGCAGGATAACTTCCGGCTATGAAACCGACACAAACGGAAAGACCCAATAAACTCAAAAGGATCATGGGTTCGAACAAATCCTGCCTTTCAAAGCTTTGGCCTGTCAACATGTTGAAATAAGGCAAGGTCAGAGCCACGATGACGAGCGATAATACCGATGAAAAAATAGACGCCAGCATGCTTTCCAGAAGGAATTGGCGGGTCAATTGCGTGCGGTGGGCACCCACGACCTTCCGCACACCAACTTCTTTGGCCCTGTTTGCCGAACGGGCAGTTGCGAGATTTATAAAATTGATACAGGAGATGAGCAATAACAATATCCCGATGATCGAAAATATCATGATATCCCGCGGATTTCCCGGAGAGCCGATCTCGGAGACAAGGTTGGAATGGAGATGAATGGAAGAAATGGGCTGAAGATAAAAGGTGAAGTCCACTCCCCCCTCTTCCAGTTCTTCCTTTGCATATGTATCCGCAATGTGGCGGACTTTTTCTTCAAAATGCTGCGGATCGACGTTGGGCTTCAGCTTGACGTACGCATAAAATCCTGTCCATCCCCAATTATCGAGGTTCCAGACTCTTTCGAAACCATTCAAGGATATGATCACATCATACTTGAGATGTGTATTCCTGGGATAATTTTCGATAACGCCTGTGATTTCCACGGGATTTCCCCAAAGAACGAGTGTTTGGCCGACAGGATCATCGTGACCAAAATACCTTTGGGCCACTCTCTCTGTGATGACGACGGTCCTTGGCCTATCGAGCGCTTTTTCTGGATTTCCTCTGATAAACGGGATGGTGAATACATCAAATATGTCATTCTCTGCGATCATCACCCAGTCTTCATAAAATTTTGTTTCTTCCCGCTCGACCAGGCTATCCCAGGTCGCCAGCTGAAACCGGGCGGCGCTCTCCACTTCCGGGAAACTTTCTCTTATTGCAGGAATCAAGGGTGTGGCCACTCTGGCCGTATCCAATTCTGCCGCTTCTTTTTGGATTTTTTGAGCGATACGGAATATCCTGTCCCCATCTTGATGATACCTGTCATAGCTCAGCTCATGATGAACATGCAAAAAAACCAGGATACAACAGGCCATCCCGATGGCTAAACCCATGATGTTGATAAAAGAATAAATTTTATGCCTTCGCATGTTCCTTAGTGCGATTTTTAAATAGTTAGCCATCATGATTATTCTCCAATACAAGGAGTTCCCCATTTTTGCCGGTATTAGCTTGAAGACCTGTGACCAATACCAAAGATGGGCATGGAAAGCCCCCTTCTCTTTTGACATTTGGTGATAAAATTCTTCAAAATCTCCGAGAGGGGTGTCCCATCCCCTATCCGGCAGAATCGACCGCAATAACCTCTCTGCAATCCTGGGAGGCTTAAAAGACTTCTTGTAGTTTCTCATTTAAACATTTTTGAATGACTTGGGAATATCCCGCCACATATTGGCCTGGACTTGTCTCAATCGCAGCAAGGCTTTCATGCCTTCATCGGTCAACTCATAAATCCGTTTGTGCCTTCCTCCCCGTTCTGGAGTCGATTCCGACAAATAAGACTTCAGGTATCCCTTTTTGATCAGGCGGTCCAAAGGCATATAAATGGACCCAAGCGACCAATTCTCCCCCGTGATTTCAGATAATTGTGCTCTAATGGGAACACAATAAGCGTTGCCCTTCAACTTCCAAACAGCTAATAAAATCAATTCCTCTGCCCTGGTTAAAAGTTTCAAGGTTTCTTCCAAAATGCCATTTGTTTCAATTTTTTAGGATTGTCATATATATAGACGCCATTGTTGAAAAAAAAGTTGACAAGGTGTTAAAAATAAATTTAAAAAAATCCCTCGATCTTTGGGAAGAAGGAAGTTCAGGGATTAAGGAGTAGGATAAATAATTATCTGAATGGCGTCCAAATAGAGATTGGATTCTTGAAAACTGCTGTATCCTTCTGATCGATTCCGAGGACAAGGCACCAATAATTAGCTGCTTTTTTACTCAAGCTTTTTTTATTTAGTAAAACGTCTTTGAATTTCTCAATGCCGTACTTATTTTGGACCTCTTCTATGTAATCAAAACCTCCGAAATTTATGGCTCTTTCAATCTCGACATCAGGAGAGATCGATTTTTCGTCTCTATCCCAAAAAAGTTCTTTTCTCATTGACAGAATCCTGTAAAAAATCGTTTGATTTCTTTCCAATGCTCATGTGTGATTTTTCGAATTTTTCCTGAATTATCGACGATCAAAATATCATCTACCTCTTGCTCGGCATCGAAAAAATAAACCATAGCGGTTTTCAGATGATAGCTATATTTTTTTTCAACCTGATATTTCCGCTGAACAAAAGAAAACATATCCTTGAATGAATGACACGTCCTTTTGAGCAAATAAAAAAGGTCGACAAAATCTTTGGCAGAGCCTCTTTGGGCAAGAGCTAAAGCTTTCATGGCTTCAAGATCTTCAAGAGATGCTATCGGGCAATCGAGGTTGGATTTTAGCTCTCGGAAATTTAAATTGGATAACAGTGGGTAAGGCAGATGAAATAGAGAAAATTTTATTTTCTCTCGAGACAGGAATAGAATCAAGCTGTCCTTCTCCAAGATTTCAACATCCACTCGATCAAACTTCTCTCGTGCTTCAAAAATCAATGCATCAGGTCGAAATGGTTTCTGCGAAAAAAAATCAATATCGAAAGAAACACGATGATTCAGATAAAAATAAAGAGCTGTACCGCCCGCTAAATAACTGTCTTGGGGAAGAATTTTGCTATCAATAATCTCTATCAATATCTTTTGTAGATTATCAATTTGCTTTTCCCAGTTCACAATATCATTTTAACACGAATTCACTCCGATTTGTCCAAATATCCAGATTTTTTCTATTCGTAGCGGAGGGATTTGGCGGGATTGGCCCGTGCGGCCCGGATAGCTTGATACCCCACTGACAAAATGGCCACAAACAATGCCAAAAGCATAGCGCCAACGAAAACGAAATATCCCAGATCCACCCGATAGGCATAACTCTGCAGCCATTTCCTCATGATAAAATAGGCTGCAGGCCAGGCGATAACATTTGCCACTAGGACAAGGAGAAAGAACTCTCTGCACAAAAGTCTGGTGACCTGAGTGACGCTTGCACCCAAAACTTTGCGTATTCCAATCTCTTTTGTTCTCTTTTCAGCCATGAACGAGGCCAGACCGAAAAGACCGAGGCAGGCCACAAAAACGGCAAGGACCGCGAAACATCTCAGCAGAGTCCCGATTCTCTGTTCGGCCCGGTACATCATGTCATATCTTTCATCCATAAAGCGGTATTCAAACGGATAGGTGGGTATTATCCGTTTCCATGTGTTTTCAATAAATCCCAGGGAAGCAGAAACGTCTTCCGGCGGAATCCGGATAATCATGTAATTGAGGTCCTTGGGATTCACAGCGATAGCCAAGGGTTCGATTTTGTTTCTGAGGGTCTGGTAATGAAAATTTTTCATAACGCCCACAATCGTGCCGTCTACACCCACATGGCTGAATCGCTCTCCTATTACAGAGTCCTTGTCCATCAATTTGACCACCTCTTCATTGACGATCCATGATTTGGATAAATCGGATGTGTACTCTTTGTCAAAACTCCTTCCGTCAGCTATCTCGATCTTTAAGGTCTCGATAAAATCAAAATCCACTGAATTAAATCCTATTAATATTTGAAGCTCTGGATCCTTGCCTTCCCACTGGGCTCCCCCTGAATTGCTTCCGATATGTGTAGGCAGCTGGGAAGTCCCGGTGACATTAAGAACTTGTGGATTTTGAATCAACTCCTGTTTGAGGACGTTATAAGACTTTTTGGTGTCCGCTCTCATAGGGATGTAAACCAGGTGTTCTTTATCCCATCCCAAACGCATGTTTTTGATGTAGTTCTGCTGCTGGTAAACAATGCCTGTGCCGATAATCAAAAGAACCGAAAGCGCGAACTGGACTACGACCAGGACTCTGCGGAACCGAGCGCCTCCCGATCCTGAAAAGAGCCCGCCTTTGAGGACCCTCGCTGGTTGGAAAGCAGATAAAAACATTGCTGGATAACTGCCGGCTACCAGTCCAGTAAACAACGTGATGCCCAACAATCCGATCAAAATGGTCTCGATACCGGCGACGCTCCAGGAAAGTTCTTTGCCTGAAAGATTGCTGAACGCCGGAAGCAATAAGGTTGCAATTCCAACGGCAAATATCAAGGCGATAAACGCATACACTACCGATTCCCCGTAAAACTGCCGCACAAGGTGTCCTTTTATCGCTCCTACCACCTTTCTCAATCCAACTTCTTTGGCCCGGTTAGCGGAGCGGGCCGTGGACAGATTCATGAAGTTTATACAGGCAATCAATAGGACGATAAAAGCGATGACGGAAAAGATATATACATACTGAATTGCTCCGGCACTTTTTTCATATCCGAAAAATTGATGAAGATGGAGTTTTGTGTATGGCATTAGCCTAAGATCCGTACGGCTTTCGGGATTTTTTGTCCGGATAAACCCGAATATCTTCTGATTTGCCTGCTCAAGAAGAGTACCTTCCGGAAGTTGGACAAAAGTGTAAATAGAATTGGAGCCAAAATCTTCTTCTCGGGTTTGACCCGTTCTTTTCAGGATTTCGTAAGGAACAAGAAAATCAAACTGCAAATAAGTGTTATGCGGGATGTTTTCGAGGACACCTGTTACGGTAAATTCATGCTGGTTATTCAGAGTGATCACCTTGCCGATGGGATCGTCTTCCCCGAAATATTTCTCCGCCAGATCCTCAGAGAGGACCACAGAAAAAGGTGAATCCAACGCTGTATTTTTATCCCCCTTGACGAGAGGATAGGTAAACATTTTTAAAAAGGAAGGATCGACCGCCCTTCCGGAATCTTCAAAAAACGTGTGATCCTCGTATTTGAATAACATTCCACGTGTCCAAACTACCCGGGTGGCATCGAGGATTTCAGGGATCTCTGCCTTGAGGGCAGGACCGAGGGGATAGGGCGTCACATAAACATAAAAAATTCTCCCTGAGTAATGCTGATCCTCTTCAACACGGTACAGATTTGCCGCATTTTCGTGAAATTTGTCATAGCTCAATTCATCCAGAACCCAGATGGTGATGAGCAGACAGCAAGCCAGACCGATGGCGAGTCCCGCAATATTGATAAAAGAAAATCCTTTATGTCTCTTTATGTTCCTTAAAGCAACCTTTAGATAGTTTTTTATCATTTGAACACTCCAATAAATAGAATTCGATAGAAAAAGAGGAACAAGTTTTACTATTTGTCCCCAATACCAAAGGGATGCTGCAGTTTCCCCCTTATCGTTCGCGATCTCTGCATAGACCTCACCAAAATCGCCTATGAGGGTGAAGTGATCGCCTCCTCCATAGATTCGAGAAAGCAGCCAGTGTCCGAGTCTCGGCGGTGTCGTGTAATTCTTTTTCATCCGGTTTCCGGGAAGGATAAGGCTATTTCTGGGAAGCCGGCCCACATGATTTCATTTATCCTTTTGATCTCACCCAAAGCTTGGATACCTCTATCGGTAAGATTGTAATATCTTTTGCTCAATCCCTTTCTCTCTGGTGTGGCCTCGCCGATATAGGCTGTGAGGTAATCCTTTTTTGCCAACCTGTCCAACGGAAAATAGACCCCACCCAGGGATAGCTTTTTACCTGTGACTTCCTCTATATATTTATAGATAGTCGTTCCGTAGGCATTTTCTTTCAATCTCCAAACCGAAAGAAGTATTAACTCCTCCAATTTTGTCAGTATCTCCATAGATGCACCTCTTTATTCAACCATGCATATTCTTCATATTAGAATACGCAAAATACACAAAAAAGGTTTCCTTTTTTTATAATTTTTAGAAATTTTTACAGGGAACTTACCTGGATTATTCACGGATCGAGACCCTCCCCCCACCTTAGTATTAATGGATGCGAGGCGTGATCCGTGCAGCTGTCTTTGCGAGGAAACAAAGGACTCCTTTGCTTTGCTCGGAGCAGGCTCCGCAATCGCCCGAGATTGCTTCACTACGTTCGCAACGGAGGATCGGTTCGCCCAAAGGGAAAACCCTGATTTTTTTAACGTCATTTAATGCTATATGCATTGAAATCAGGGACATATTACCAGAAATTGGGGACATGTACCAATTTTCTGAAATCGGAAATTGGATAATTTATGAAGTGCCCAGGTTAATAAGGATTGGATTTATACACAAATTATGCTTTTTTCTTGACTTTAAAAAGAACAGTACCGAGATATCCACCATCGTTGATCTCTGCAATGTACAAACCAGGCTGAAAATGGGCACGTCTCCTGAGCATGGGCTCAGACAGTCTATCTAAAAGTGCCCCAGCTTCCCAATCTTTATTGTTGCTGTCGCTCAATAAAATCGGAGCGCTCTTTTCAACCAACTTCTTTAGTATGTCTCTTAGGCTCATGTCTGCCTCGCTTTTCAAAAAATGCCTCTACTTATATTAGACGAAATTTTTAGCCATTTGGTTACAGAAATCTTAAAATAAATCAAGATTCTTCCTAATTATCAGGAGTAAGACTTACCTCTTAGACCAATGATTGGTCGGAGAGAGTTTAAATTTTGAATTCTTCCTTGATGTTTTCCGAGACGATATGCCCGTCGAACAGGTGAATCGTACGGTGGCTGTATTCAGCATAAGCCGGAGAGTGAGTTACCATGACGACTGTGGTCCCTGCTTCATGCAGTTCCCCGACGATCCGCATCACTTCCTCACCGTGCGCAGAATCAAGATTACCCGTAGGCTCGTCTGCCAGGATCAATTTCGGCCTTGCAACGATAGCTCTAGCTACGGCTACTCTCTGCTGCTGACCTCCGGATAATTGCTGGGGAAAATGATTTTTCCTTGCCATGATCTCCATCTTCTCCAAAACCTCGGTCACTCTTTTTTTCCGTTCAGCTGCAGAATAACCCAGGTAGAGCAACGGAAGTTCAGCATTCTCATACACGGTTAGTTCATCGATGAGATTAAAGCTCTGAAAAACAAATCCGATGTTGTTTTTACGAAGATTCGCTCGCTGTCTCTCGGAATAACCGCCGATCTCTTCACCCATAAAGAGATAATTTCCCTCAGAGGGCTTGTCGATCATACCGAGAACATTGAGCAAAGTGGACTTTCCGCACCCAGATGGTCCCATGATGGCTACGTACTCCCCTTCCTTGACATCAAGGTTCACGTTGTTCAGCGCCGTTGTTTCCACATCTTCTGTTCTGTAGATTTTTTTCAAGTCTTTAGTTTTAATCATATTTTCCTCCGAAAAAAGTCTTTAGTATACACGTTCTCTTTATTTATAGACGTAATATACACACTTTTAGTTTACTTTAAAACCAATCTGTCCATGTTTCCGAAGCTTTCGTAGGAGGATGTGATAACTTTTTCGCCTGGTTCCAGTCCTTCGAGCACTTCAAAAAAATCAGGATTTTGCCGTCCGAGTCTTATCCTTCTCTTTATCGCCACATCTCCAGATGGCTCCAGAACATAGGCCCAATTCCCTCCGGTTGTCTGGGAAAATCCTCCCCGTGCTAACAGGATCGCTTCTGAGATGTCGCCCAGTTCCAATCGGATGTGATACGTTTGTCCAGCCGTTATGCCTTCAGGTGTTTCATCCACGAACTCCATGTCCACTCTGAACCGCCCCTCAACGACGGTGGGGTATTTCTTGGTGACGATGATGTCATAATTAGTTCCCGCGAATTCGAATGTCCCGTTTCTCCCTTTTTCCACGCGGGCCAGATAGTGCTCATCGATCCCTGCCATGATCCTGTACCCCTCAAGCGTATCGATTTCCCCTAAGTCCACTCCCGCTTGTTTGGATTGTCCAATTTCTGCGTCCAAAGATGTCAGATAACCGGAAACAGGCGCCTTGATGGTTAAATTTTCAAGGCGAGATCTGATAATCTCAAGATTATTAGTCATCCGTTCGACCTGGCCTTCTAAAGCGTCCACTTGCAATTGCCGGAATTCTATATCCTTTTTCTGGCTCTCGATGGTCAACTCCTTGTTTTTCACCAGATATTCATACTGGTCCTTTGCCAACTCGTACTCATGTTGTGAGATTAAATCGTCCTTTATCAGTTCCTGGTAGCGCTCAAAAAATCGTCTCTGCTGCTGAAGGTTATTTTCCACAAGAGCAAGCCGTTGATTCAAGTCCAGTCGGTACCGATCTATATCAAGCCGTGTGTTGCGGAGGTTGTTTATCTGCTGAAACAATTCAGACTCTCGCCACATCAAGTTTATAAGAAGAGTGGTGTTGGCCAGCTTCAAAATCGGGTCTCCCTTTTCCACGTTGGTACCGGCCCTCAAATAAATCTCCTCGACCGTTCCCCCTTCGACTGCCGTTAAATAGTGGTAATACGGGAGAACATTTCCCATGACCGGAATAAACTCCTGAAAGGGCCCTCGGATTACCTCAGATATGGTAAGACGCTCTGCTTTTACGTTAAGGGAGGACTTGCTCATTCCAAAAACGAAAATATATATAACAAAGGCAATAAATAGCCCCGACCCTGCAAACATAGCAATTTTTTTTGGAGGCCATTTCTTTTTGTCAATCTGTTTGTCCATTCCCATTTGAGGTCTCCTTATTCGATTGGGCTGTTCATCAGGCTTTTCCTTTTGCAATAATTGTGCCAGCCTCATAAACCTAGGGGAGGAATTCTGACAGCAGCTCAAATCCTAAAAAAAAGTGTTCGATTGCATAACACAGCCTGTTCATAATCGAACAGTTATATTATAATATGGATAGATTCAGAAAGCTATGGGAAGTCTGAGAAATACTGAGATCACATGAACGGCACATATCTTGCAACTCTTGCTCTCAACGGATGAATATGAAACTAGCAATACGGAGAATATAATATGAATAGAAAGACAGGCAAAATCCTCATCATCGATGACGACGAGGACATCCTCCAAGCTGCACGGCTACTCCTCAAACAACACGTCACACACGTCCACACAGAAAAAACGCCAGAAGTTCTTCCTTCATTGCTCAAAAACGAAGCATACGATGTTATCTTTTTGGATATGAACTTCGCCAAGGGTGCCACAAGCGGAAAGGAAGGATTTTATTGGCTGGATAAAATTCATGAAATCGATCCAAATGCTGTTGTTATCCTGATCACAGCCTTTGGTGATGTGGACATGGCCGTCCAGGCAATCAAGGAAGGAGCTTCGAATTTTGTCCTCAAGCCCTGGCAAAATGAAAGGCTCATCGCAACCCTCACCACAGCCATGAACCTCAGGCAAACGCGAACAGAAGCTACAAAACTTCGATCCAAACAGAAACAACTGAGTGCGGACCTCGATCAGCCCTTTCACGATTTCATCGGCAAAAGCCCTGCTATGGAAAATGTTTTTAATGCTATTCAAAAAGTCGCCAAGACCGAGGCCAATGTTTTAATACTGGGGGAAAATGGTACAGGAAAAGAATTGGTAGCCAGAGATCTTCATCGTCAATCTTCCCGAGCCGAGGAAGTTTTCATAAGCGTAGATATGGGTGCATTGAGTGAAACTCTTTTCGAAAGTGAACTTTTCGGCCATGTGAAAGGCGCCTTCACAGACGCAAAGGGTGACAGGGCCGGCCGCTTCGAGATCGCTTCAGGGGGAACACTTTTTCTTGATGAAATAGGGAATCTCCCCCTCACTCTCCAAGCAAAACTGTTGACGGTGATAGAAAACAGGAAAGTCATTCGGCTTGGTTCGAACAAACTCATAGAAGTGGATGTGCGCCTGATTTGTGCCACAAACATGCCGATTCATGAAATGGTCAATCAAAACAACTTCCGCCAAGATTTGCTCTATCGTATCAATACAGTGGAAATTCGGATTCCTCCCCTTCAAGAACGTATCGGCGATATTCCTGCTCTTGTGGAACATTTTTTAAAAATCTACTGCAAAAAGTACAATAAGCCATTACGACGCCTGAGTTCTGCTACATTAAAAAGATTGGAGAAGTACCATTGGCCTGGGAATGTAAGAGAACTCCAGCATGCCATCGAGCGGGCCATCATCATGAGCGATTCCCAAGTGCTGCAACCAACGGATTTCTTTTTTCCAACTCAGGATGTCAAAGGGGATTCCATGAGTTTTGATGATTATAATCTAGAGGATATTGAAAAATTGGCCATTCATCGTGCTATCAGCAAACATGGAGGAAACATAACACACGCTGCCGAAGAGCTGGGATTATCGAGAGCATCATTGTACCGCAGATTGGAAAAATATGGTCTATAATAGATTTCGCCTTAGCTGCATCATCCGGATTATCCTTCTAGGCTTTACCATCTTTGGATTTTTCTTCATCCTACTTCAAACCTCTCTGTATGCTGCTTTATTTATCGTAGGCATACTCATCATTTATCAAACCTATGCTTTGATTCACTATGTTGAAAAAACCAATAGGGATCTGACACGTTTTTTCACCTCTATTAGATACAGCGATTTTTCCCAAACATTTAAAGACGTCGGGTTAGGACCTTCCTTTGACGGGTTGAGGAAATCTTTCACAGAGGTCATGAATGTGTTCCGGAAAACGAGAAAAGAAAAAGAAGAACATTACCAGTATCTTCAGACCATCGTCCAACATATCGGGATCGGATTGATCGCCTATCAACCCAACGGAGATGTCGAATTGATCAACACAGCCGCCAAGCGTCTTCTCGGTATCCCTGCTTTAAAAAGCATCCAGTCTCTCGAAACATTCAGCAAGCCTCTTGTAGACACGCTTTTTAAGATAAAACCCAAAGAACGTGCATTGATCAAGGTCGAAGACCAAAACGAGTTGCTTCATCTAGCCCTGTATGCCACAGAATTCAAATTGAGAGGACAAACTTTTTCTCTTGTATCCATCCAAAACATTCACAGCGAATTGGAGGAAAGAGAGATCGCAGCCTGGCAGAAACTCATCCGGGTGATCACACATGAAATTATGAATTCCATCACTCCCATATCCTCGTTAGCCTCGACTATCAATGAAATGCTCAAGGATAGCTATCAAATTCCCGCAGCAAAACAAAAAATCGATTCCGAGTCATTGACAGATATTCATGAAGCTGCCCAGACCATCCAAAAAAGAAGTCAAGGTTTGCTTCATTTTGTCGATGCATACAGGAACCTGACCCTGATCCAAAAACCCAGTTTTCAGTTATTTCCTGTCAAAGAACTTTTCTCACGCGTAGAAAAACTCATGCAAGCTAATATCAAAGAAAAGTCCATTCGTCTCCGGATAAACGTCGATCCTAAAACGTTAGAACTCACAGCAGATCCTGAACTCATCGAACAGGTCTTGATCAATCTTCTTCTGAACGCACTTCAAGCGATTGGAGGACAGAAAAAAGCGAAGATCGATTTGATCTCTCATCTGGATGGAAGGGGACGGATTCTCATCCAAGTCAAAGACAATGGCCCAGGAATCGTTTCAGAAAATCTCGAAAAAATCTTCATTCCGTTTTTTTCGACAAAAGACAAGGGATCCGGTATCGGTCTCAGCCTATCCAGGCAAATAATACGTCTTCATCATGGTTCCATCACGGTCCAATCCGAACCAAAAAAACAGACAATATTTACGCTAAGATTCTAACCTGAACAGTTCATAAATAGTGTCGGCATAATTTATGAATAATCCTGGTCAACCTTCTACATGTCCCATTCATCAGAATAGCGGGGCGTAGTGACTTTCCACCCTTTTTTCCTGCGGATCAAATCGGAAAGACTGTGAGAAGATTCTTTTTCCCCATGGACAAGAAAAAGACGGGCCGGTGGAGACCGGAAGGCATCCAGCCATCTGAAAAGGTCCTGTTGCCCTGCATGGGCAGAAAATCCCTGGATCTGCTCGATTTTCGCCCTTACAGGATAACTTTTCCCATGTATGCGCACCTCGGGTTTTCCATCCAGAATTTGCCGGCCCAGTGTCCCACGAGCTTGATATCCTACAAAAAGAACCGTAGACTCGGGACGGGAGATGTTATGAACAAGGTGATGTTTGATACGGCCCCCTGTGCACATTCCTGAGCCTGCCATTATGATTGTAGAACCTCTTATGGAATTGATGGATTTTGATTCGACTGTTGTTCGGGTCAGTCTCAATCCAGGGAATCCAAATGGTTCTTTCCCTTCTTTCAAGAGTTTTAAAACATCTTTATCCAAGGAGTCCTGGTATTGCACAAAAACCTCTGTGACATCCAAGGCCATCGGGCTATCTAGGAAGGTCATCAAATACGGGATCCGGTTCTGTCTGCTCAATCGACCCAAATGGAACAACAATTCCTGGGCCCGTTCGATGGCAAAGGTCGGAATCACCACATTCCCTCCCCTTTCCACCGTTTCATTGATAATTTCACATAACAATCTATCCACATCTTCTGGCTCTTCGTGGTCGCGATTGCCGTAAGTGGTCTCCATAACTATGTAGTCCGCATGATCGAACACTGCCGGATCTTTCATCAGAGGCCGATTCCATTGACCGATATCCCCAGAAAACAGCACGGTTTCTTGTCGCCCCTTTTCCCGTACGATCACCTCGATAATGGCTGATCCCAAGATATGTCCGGCATCATGGAAGCGCACCTCCCACTGGTCTTTGAGCGGGATGGATTTATTGTATGGGACACCCTGAGCTAAGCGCAAAGCACGCTCGGCATCCTTCACAGTGTACAGCGGAATTTCCGGATAAGGTCCTTTTCGTCCTTCTCTTTTGTGCCGTTTTTTCTTGTAGGATGCATCTTCTTCATGGATTCGTGCTGAATCCAGCAAAACAATCGGCAGCAAAGCTTCTGACGGAGACGTGAGCAAAATCGGGCCCGAAAATCCTTCCCGGACAAATTTTGGAATAAGTCCACAGTGATCAAGATGGACATGAGTCAGTAAGAGCATATCGATAGTATCAGGATCAACAGGAAAAGGATCCCAGTTCCGCGCCAAAAATTCCCTTTCCTGATAGAGGCCACAATCCACCAGCACACGAGCCGTTTCTGTCTCGAGCAGAGAGCAAGACCCCGTTACCTGTTGGTTGGCACCGAGGAATTTTATTTTCATCTACTTGACACCTGAGAAAGTGAGTTGAGCGATAAAGCCAGCAATCGGTGGAAAGAAAAAAGTGCAAGCCAAACGGATAAGGGTAAATTTCCAACCCAAGATCCCGATCTCCATCGGCAATCTTGACACTGCCCAAAGCGACCAGGCCGTCAAGAAGGCCACCAAAGTTCCCACTCCTGCTCCCGCTTTGAGTAGTCCGGCAACGACAGGCAAACTGACATACGGGCCTCCAGGCGTCAACCCGCCAGCAATTGTCCCGATGAGGATTCCTTTTAGACCCGACTCCTCCCCTATCCACTTCGATAGCAACTCTTGCGGCAAAAGAACTTGAATCATCCCGGCCACGATAAAAGCGAACAGCAAAAGAGGAAGAATCTCCACTATCATCTTCAAGCCAGAATTTAATCCTTGGATGTGTTGCCCTTCTCCTCTTGAATAACCGATCGCCAGAAGAACAGTGGCCAATATAGCCATAATGATGGTTGGTATCAGCATATTCCAATTTCTCCTTTTTTTTGTCACTTCTTAACTCGTCAATGACTTGTCCTGGACCTAATCCATTCCTCCCAGTTGATGTATCGTGGAAAATACATCACAAAAAGAACGAAGGACATAATCATTAAAACATAAAAATCTTGAGCGTTACCGCTTAAAAAGAATAGCACCAATCCCAAAATTACTGGCACTTCGCAGAGAGTCGCACTTATCATCGACATCCTTTGAAGATGATTGATAAGGATTCTGGCTTCAACCGTCTTTATGCTTTTCGTTGCAGTCTCCCTAATGAATTTTATCAGGAAAATCTGTACCAACCCCAAGGCATAAATAGCATACCGAAGCCAGGGGAAGTCGATTTTTTCCATCATTCCGTGGAAGTCTGGGATACGAACTTTGAGAACTTCGAATACGACAAGATATATGACGAGTGAAAGCATAAAAGCGATATAAAGAATAGCGGATGTTTTGTAAGCTTTTTTCAAATCCTGAGTGTAATCCATGTTTTTCTACAAAGAATTCTTTTGCAGTATATGACATTCTTTTACGTCTGACAAATTTAATGTCGCTGTGGGCATACCTATAAGAATGATTATTTCCCAGAAATATGTATGCTGGCCCGCCCCACTCTACAATTGCCGTACTGGCTAGGAAGTGGCCCATGGAAAGAAAAGTGTTTCCCCGCAGAATACCAAAAAGTCGGCCATATGGATAAAGAGGTCATCGATGATATCGTTAACTGGATACAAAAAGTTAAAAAATAGCGCTTAAGCTCCGTTGTTTTCTATCGAACCATCTTTTAATTTCACTACCCGTTGCGCCCGGCCTGAGATATTGGGATTGTGGGTAATCACGACTATGGTATGCCCTTGATACCAGAGATCTTGAAATATTGCCAGGATTTCGTCGCCGGATTGTGTGTCTAGGTTTCCGGTGGGTTCATCCGCCAGTATCAGGCTCGGATTATTTGCCAGGGATCTCGCAATAGCTACCCTCTGCATCTCGCCGCCGGATAATTCATTCGGTTTGTGACGAGCCCTTTTTGCCAGTCCGACTTTATCCAGCAATTTCATGGTCCGTTCTTTCCGGGTTTTTGTCTTCACTCCCATGAACAACATCGGCAATTCTACATTTTCAAAAGCGGTGGCATAAGGAAGAAGGTTGAAATTTTGGAAGACAAATCCGATCCGTTCATTCCGGATTTCGGCCAACTTATTATGATTAAAACTCTCGACATTTATATCTTCGAAGTAGTATTCGCCCGAAGAAGGAGTATCCAGGCATCCCATAATATTCATCAGCGTGGATTTTCCTGAGCCAGAAGGACCTATCAATCCTATAAACTCATTTTTCTTGATTTCCAGATCGATCCATTTCAATGCCTCGACCTTGACTTCCCCTGTTCCGTATACCTTGCTGATCTCGTTCAATCTGATCATCCCATTCTCCTCATCATTCATACCTGAGGGCCTCTACGGGCCTCAAAGACGCCGCCTTTCTTGCAGGGAATAGGCCGGCGAGAAATCCGATAACGCCCAGGATCATGGCAGTCAAAAACATGATATCCGCTGAAATGACGGGGTGAGCCATAAGATCTGCCACATCGCCTTCCAGAGGAAGGGCTTTGAACAGACCGACGGTCAGAAACGAAAGAAGGATTCCAACCGCACCCCCGATAAGGGCTATCATCAATGCTTCCGAGACAAATTGAAAAAGCACATACCTTTTTTTGGCTCCTAAGGCCATTTTGATTCCGATCTCCTTGGTTCTTTTCTTTGCCGAGACATACATGATGTTGGTCACACCCACTCCGGCAACGATCAGGGTTAAACCCCCGATTATGCCCATAAAAATTTGGATTCCAAGAAAAATCTTATCGAACAGTTCTTCATCCTCGATCGTGTCCCAAGTTCTTAAAGCCTGGGAATCCTTGGGATCGAATTTGTGTTTTGCCGCAAGGGCCTTGTACACAGCATCTTTTATGGCAGAAGTTCGGGCGATGTCCTCGGGCATATAAATAAACCGTTGAATGTACTCATCTCCATATATGGTTTGGTATGTGGAATAAGGAATGGCCGCCTTATCCACATCCGGACCGTTATACATGCTGTTCTGAATCTTATCCTGCATAACGCCGATAACAAGAAACGGGATGGCGTTGATCATGATGGTTTTCCCGACAGGTTTTTCGTTTTCGAAAAGCCTCCTGGCTATTTCTGTCCCAAGAAAGACCACTCTCCGTTTGTTTTGAAGATCGACAGGGTTAATGAAGCGACTCCCCCTTTGGGGATAGTATGTTCTCATCTCCTCAAAAGAGGGAGAGACTCCGATAACTCTTTCCGTGAAAGACTTGCGTCCAAGAGTTAGAGTGTTGGCATAACGGTCGCCTTCGGGGCTGATGTATTTTATCCCTGGCACTTTGTTTTTGAGGAGCTCCACGTCCTCCTTGCGCAGAAGAATTTGTCGGCCCTTTCCCAATCCTTTATAAGGAATGGATGTCTGGCCACCGGAAACGATGACAATGCCTGTTCCCAATCCCTGGTTTGCGATTTTCATCTGCCTGTTTAGACCTTCTCCGAACGCCAAAAGAATTACGATGGAAAAAGTTCCCCATGCAAGGGCAAAAATGGTCAAGCTGATCCTTTTTCTCTGTCTCCGGAGCTCTCTGTAAAACATTCGGAGCAAGTAAAGCGTTTTCATGTTTTTTTTCTAAGACCTCAATGCTTCAACAGGGTCGAGGTTTGATGCGCGCCGCGCAGGAGCGAACCCGGAAATGAATCCGATCAATCCCAAAAGCGTCACTGTGACTACAGCAACCTCCAATGAAAATGTGGGCTTCCCGATTTCCTCTTCGATACCAGTGGTGGGAAAAACGCTGATAATCCCATAGGAGATGGCTAGGCCGATTGCTCCTCCTATGAGCGTGATCAGAAGCGTTTCGAACAAAAACTGGGAGAGGACAAATCTCTTTTTGGCTCCGACTGCCATTTTGAGGCCGACTTCTCTCGTTCTTTCCTCGACAACGACGTTCATGATATTGGAAACCCCGATTCCTCCTACGATAAGGGTAAAAGCACCAACAATCCCTAAAAATATATTAAATCCCAACTGGAATGCTGTGAAAAGCTTTTCTCCTTCGCTCATGTCCCAAACCCCGATGGCCTCTTCGTCGTCTGGATGAAACCGATATTTTTTTGCGAGGACACCGAGGATATTTTTCTGCAATATCTCGTTCTGCCGGGGATCTTTACCCCGAATGACCATGTTGTTGACATATTTATGCCCAAATAACGCAGCAAAAGTCGTAGCAGGGATAAATGCAGCCGTTTCGTCTCGACTTCCATAACTTGAATTCTGTGTTTTTCCGATCAATACTCCAATGACTTGAAAAGGGACCGAATTCAACATGACCAAGCGCCCCACGGCCGGTTCATCCCCAAAGAGTTCCTGTTTAACCGTCGATCCTAGGAAAATTGATCGTTTTTTATGTTCGATGTCTATCGGGTCGAGAAACCGTCCTCCCCTTTCCGGTATAGTATTCCTCATTTCCCCATAAACAGGATACACTCCTCGCAGATACACGGAATAGGTATTTTTTTCGCTCTTCAACTGCACACTTCCTCGTGCATATTCAGGGCTAATGTGTTTGATCTGGGAAATTTCCCTTTTGAGGAGAAAAGCATCGTCTTCACGAAAACGCATGCTTCTTCCTTTGTTGAGACCCTCGAAGGGCATGCTCGTCCTTCCCGGCCAGAGGATGATCAATCCCTCTCCCATGCCATGAAAACTTTTTTTCATCTGTCTTCCAAGTCCTACACCAAACCCCAACAGAAGGACGACAGAAATGGTTCCCCATGTGATCCCGAAAATGGTCAAAAAGGTTCTCAATTTTTGGGATCGGATATCCCGGAAAAATTGAGATATGAACATCAAGGATTTCATTTGATTTCCTTGGGAGGATTTTCCACGACTTCGTCCCCTTGGCTTAACCCTTCGAGAATTTCCACATTTATGCCGTCACTCAAACCGGTTTTTATTTCCTTTTTTTCGATCTCACCGGCTGCATTCTGCACCTCGACATACGTGTGATTCTCCTCAAACACCACCAATCTCTCTGGAATAAATAAAGAATCCGCTGCTTTGTTGATTAAAAGTTCAGCATTGGCAGAATACCCTGCCCTTATGACCTTATTTCCCTTTTTCGTGATTTCGATCTCTACATCAAATAGAGTGGCATTTTCCTGCTTTTTTGCCTTTGGAGAAATCCTGGACAGCATTCCCCAAATATCCTCGTCAGGAATAGCCCCAATTTTCAACTCTGCTTCCATACCCTGTTCGAGTTTTCCCACGTCGATCTCATCCACTGTGCCTTTGAAGATAAGACTATCCATATCTGCCAACAGGAGCAATTCGGTTCCCGCTTGGTAGGAAGTCAACGGAACGACGGGATCTCCTTCATTGACTCTTCTTTCCAGAACAGTCCCGGCTACCGGCGACTTGATGACCGTATCCACTTGACGATCCGCCACTTTCGTGCTTCCTAGATCGATCAAAGCCAATCTTTCCTGAGCCATGTTTAGCCTCAGTTTGGACAGGGTGTATTCGTTTTCTGCTATGTCAAAATCCCTTTGAGAGATCAACTGTGATTCTAGGAGTGTTTTCATGCGATCATACTCGTTTTTCGCATTTTCGAAATTGGCCAAAGCGATTTCAGAGTTCCTTTTGGCTTCGGCATATTCGAGAGGCGTGGGATCGGGTTTGATATCCATCAGAGGCTGACCTGCTTTGACAATATTCCCGACTTCGACAAAAACGTTTTTGACGATCCCGGAAATCTTGGATTTCACGGCAATTTCCTTTTTAGGCTCGATCCTCCCTATAGCCAGAGCTTTCTCGACAATATCTCCCCGTTCGACCTGTATTAATCGGATGCCATTTTCTTCACCATTGTTTTTGGTCTTGGCTGCAATAAACACAGCAATGGATATGACGGCGAGGATTATCACCACTATCAGAATCTTCTTAAACATAGAGGCCTCCTCTATTGTATTCTCTCAATGATATACGCACAGGAGCAGGAAAAAGTTCCCACATCTGGTTTTCCCAAATGCCATGAAGATTGCATCTTTCTATGGCAATCAGATCATGACCATGATCGAAAGCCACGACAAACTTTACCCGAGGAACAATTAATCTCGGTTCCAATATCCGACTTCAATATTCACTTCGAATGGTTCCCCTTTTTTTACTTTTACCGGTGCTTCGATGATAGGGGTGTGTTTCTTTTCCAGATTGATTCCTCATTGATATTACTAGTGATATGAAATTTATGGCAAGATTCAACTACCGAAATATCATGATTCTTCGGTATTTCGGTAAGGAATAAAGATTATTTTTTTGTTTCTGTCTCTCTTTTTTCGTCTTTTTTTTCTTTTTTCCAATAGTCCATACAGTCTACGCTGCAAAAATGGAGGACGTATTCCTCCCCTTCTGCATGCACGGCTGTGGCCTTCGGAATCATCTTCTTGCACACATGACACGCAATTTTTTCTTCATTCTCGCTCATTGTAAATCCTTTCCTCTTCATTATAGCAAAAAATCTCGGTTCTCTTCCATATTGTTTAGGTAAGTTATAATAGAAAAAAACCTCAGGCATGTCCACAGCGCCATTGAGGATCCAGCCTTCCCGATTCGTTCTTCGAGGGTAACAATATGGCGATAGCCCCATATTGTCGGCGATGTTGTATTGAGCACGACTTTGCCAAAAGATAAGAGTTCCGCACAAGCACGGGAACAAAGGATAGAGTTGTAGAGTTCAGGAGTTAACGAGCGCAGTTCATAGCCGCCGAGAAGGGCGATGAGGGAATGGCGTTAAAGATCGTCACTAGAGCAAAGGACATGCCTGAGGCAAAAAAAAACGTTGGAAGTAATACCCACACAAAATGGAAGAGAACCAAAACCTCTAAATCCATAAAGATTTTAAAACCGTCAGGCTAGTTCAGGCTAAAGCAACAAAGGAAAATTTGTTGTCTTTCTGTATAATCCTTCCAAAAAAGAACTGGGCATCATGGACAAAAGCAACGATCCATTCCTCAGCTATGGCATATTCGAAGTACTTTTTTTTATTTGCGAGAGTTTCTAAAGGATAAAGGTCATAACTCATAATGTATGATAGGCCCGTATGTGCGGACATCGGCACCATATCTCCTAAAAAAAACAACACCTCATTAACTGAGGAAATTTTCACGCATTGGTGATGGGCCGTATGTCCGGGCGCCAATAGAACCTCTACTCCTTGAGTGATCGGTGTGTTTCCTTCTACCAGTCGAAGACAACCATGCTCTTCCAGAGGGAGGAAGTTGTTGCGCATGTAGCTCGGTTTGTCCCTAAAACAGGGATCCAGAGCATACTCCCATTCGCCCTTTTGGATGATGTATTGGGCCTTCGGAAAAGTCGGAATCCATTCGCCTTCATCATTTTGGAATGTATTTCCCCCACAATGGTCGAAATGTAGGTGAGTGTTAATTACATAATCGATGTCTTCGGGATTGAAACCAAGATTTTTGATCTCCTCTAAAAGACCGGGTTCTCTTTCCACAGAGTAAAAATGTGTAACCTTTGCGTCTAGCCCTGGACCGATGCCCGTCTCGATGAGGACCAAAGCCTGCTCTGTCTTGATGAGTAGGGAGTTGAGCCCCATTTTGATCCGGTTTTGTTCATCGGGAGCATAAATTTTCTCCCACAACACTTTGGGAACCACTCCGAACATCGTGCCGCCATCCAGGTAGAAATATCCATCACGCAAACCATAAATTGTGAATTTCCCCAGAGATATTTTATCGACTGTCATCCCGTGAGTTTTTCGAGATCATAAATCAAGTTGTCGCGGGAGTACTCAGCGAACTCGATCTTCCCTGTATCCATTCGGATCGCATCCTCTGGACAAGCCTCCACACAAAATCCACAAAAACAGCACCGGCTTAGGTCAATGACAAATGTGGACGGATACTTTTGGATCTCAGGATCAGGATCTTCAGCGGCTTCCACAAAGATGCATTCCGAAGGACATACGGTCATACAGAGCATGCAGGCCACACAACGTGGTTTGCCATCTTCCCTTTTAAGGAGTCTGTGCAAACTTCTATATCTGGATGCAATCTTTCTTTTCTCCTCAGGGTACTGGATCGTAACAGCTCCCTTTCTTTTTGTTTTTATCCTAAAAAGTTTCAGAGTGTGGAACCACATATTCACCATAAAATGGCGCGTTGTGATAATACTTCCCTTTATAATCTCGATAAAATGACCTAATGCTTTAATCATCCTATTAAACTCATTAAAATCGCAGTTCCGGCGATATTGAACAAACTAAGAGGCACCAGTAATTTCCAACCCAAATCCATCACCTGATCGTACCGGAATCGCGGGTAGGTCCAGCGGATCAAAATTTGAAGCCAGCAGAAAAAGAAGACTTTCAAATTGAATGCCAAAACTTGGAAGGCTACCACTATCCCGTGGGGCAAAAGCCACTCCCCTCCCCAAGGAAAATGGAATCCATCGGCATACAACCAGGGAACCTGCCACCCCCCGAAGAACAGAGTCGTCAAGAGGCAGGATATTATCAGCACTTCCATGAAGTCCGTGAACATAAAGAGCCCCCACTTGAGTCCAGAGTATTCGGTGAAAAATCCGACGATTTCATTTTCTCCCTCCGGAAGATCAAACGGAACTCTCTTGGTTTCGGCAAGTGCTGCGAAGAAAAAGATCAACAATCCCAATGGCTGGAGAAATACACCCCATTTGGGAAGCCATCCCCAAAGCAATTCACCCTGGAAGTGGACGATTGCCGAGAGTTTCAAAGATGGATAAACCAGAATCAGGCCGATCAAAGAAAGACCCAATGCTACCTCGTATGAGATGAGCTGAGCCGCTCCTCTCATTCCTCCGATAAGTGTGTATCTGTTATTCGAACTCCAACCGGCAAGAATGATGCCGTAGATCCCCAGTGATAACATGGCCAGCACAAACAGCAGGCTCACATTAAAGTCAACGATTTGAAGTTTGATCTCTTGTCCTCCGATCCGGAGAACATCCCCAAAGGGGATTGCTGAGATCGTTATAGCCACGAAAAAAAAGGAAATGAAAGGGGCTAGATTATGCAGGAATTTTCTCGAGAAGCTTGGAGTGAAATCTTCCTTAAAAATCATCTTGATGGCATCGGCAAATGGTTGAAAAAGCCCGATGACACGAAACTTCCAGATATTGGCTCTATTTGCTCCGATCCTATCCTGGATGACAGCACTTTCTTTTCTCTCTACCCAGGTCAAATACAGGGCTATCACAAGGAACCAGACCAGTGCACAGATAATCTTAATCAGTATAATAATCCAGTCACTCACTGTTCTTCTCGAAAAAACGAATTTTCTTTTTTCATCACTTCTTGAATGCTTTCTGGAGATGAAAATTGGTCATAAAAACCTAAAGTTAACGCTAATTTATTGCCTAATTCCACGAGAAATTGCCATGCAGCCTTGCAATCCTCCGGGGCATCCAATGCAGGATAGAAACATTGCACACTCCCTACAATATTGGTCAGGGAGCCTGCCTTTTCAGCGATCAACGACATGGGCAAAACGATATCGAATGAGGAGTTGATTTCATGAGTGTGGGATGTAAAAAGGACTGTTTTTTCTATCTTGTCCAAAGCGGTCTTTAGCGGGCTAAGGTCCGAATCATCCTTAATAGGAGAAGCAAAAACAAAAAGTAAATCAACATCTTCTAAAAATTTTTCCCAATCGGCAGGCTGCAAATCAAACCCAAGCTCTTTTGCGCCTCGTCTATTTGGCGTTCTTTCAGCAGTTAAGAGGAAATCGTCTGCGGCTTCCTCTGGTGGATCGAGGAAACAGATTTTTTCGATGTTGATGTCATTACGGAATATTTTATCTATAAGGAATAACTCTTCGTTCGACAGCCACGATTGGAGAATAAGCCCTATGTGAGCTGATCTCTTCATATGATATAGACGTCCTATTTCCCCTGCAATAAGGGATGTGATTTCTGGCCATGAGTGAGAACCCGGGGAGTTGTTCACGACAATTTTATCGAGTCTGTCCTGATCGAGATAGGAATATTCATATCGGCCTTTATCACAAATCCAGAATCCATTGATCATCTGATTTTCTCGAGTTCGAATCCTGTATACCCTTTTTGGAAGTGAAAACCGAGAAAATCCCTGATGGGAATCCACATAGATGTTGCACCCTCTGCTGCACAGAGGACAAATGGATTCACGGCTCTGCAAAAACCAAGATCGAGTTTTGAACCTAAAATCCTTGTCAGTGATAGCACCAACAGGACAGATTTCTGCCAAGTTGCCGGAATAATTATTGTCAACAAGAATCCCCTCATACGTGCTCACTTCTGTATGGATGCCACGTTGGAAGACACCCAATTCTTCCGTTTTTGTTATTTCTCTGAGGAAGCGGACACACCGGCGGCATAACACACATCGCTCCTGGTCATGAACAAGATTTTTCCCTATCTCGATCTTTTTCTGCCTCCTCTCTTTTTCCTCATTGAATTCGCTCTCGAATAATCCGTACTCTTCATAATAATCTTGAAGCTTGCATTCTCCTGCCTTGTCACAGATCGGGCAATCGATCGGATGTTCAGCCAGTAGGCACTCCAAAACTCCTTTTCGCGCTTCAGCGACTCTTTCGGTTTTCGTGAATATCTTCATTCCTTCCCGTACTTGAGTAGAACACGCCAATTCCAGTTTGGGAATCCCTTCAATCTCAACCAAACACATCCGGCAGGTACCTTCAGGGATAAACGCTTTGTGATAACAGAGATGAGGGATCTGCAGGCCGGCACTTTCAGCAGCTTCCAGTATGGTTGTGCCCTCTGCAACATCAATCTCTCTCTCATCGATAAAAATTTTCGCCATCTCCTATATTTCTCCTGACTTCAGTTTCCTAAAGGAATATAAGATTCAAGTTCATCACGAAATTTCTGTATGATGGACAAAACGGGCATGGCAGCTGCATCTCCCAACGGACACAGAGTTTTGCCCAACATGTTGTTTGCTAACTGGATAATTTTATCCAAATCTTCTCTTTTTCCGTTTCCATCGGCCATCCGTTTAACAATCTTGTTTATCCACGAATTCCCGATCCGACAGGGTGTGCACTGGCCACATGATTCATGGGAATAAAAATTTGTGACACGCTTCAGCACATCCAACATGGATGTTTCCTCATCGATCACAATAATCGCGGCCGACCCCAGCATGGATTCGGCTTCTACCAATGAATCGAAATCCATGTTGATATCGATTTCTTCAGCCGTCAAGATTGGAGCGGACATGCCCCCCGGAATGACAGCTTTCAGCTTTTTGCCTTCTACCATCCCGCCTGCATGCTGGATGATGATTTCTTTTAAGTTTGTTCCTACGGGTAACTCATAGATTCCAGGCTTTTTCACCATTCCGCTGACGCCAAAAATCCGGGTTCCGCCATCCTTCGGCAGGCCTGCTTTACAAAACCAGGCTGCTCCATTGAGAATGATAGAGGGAATATTCGAAACGGTTTCCACATTATTTATCACTGTCGGGCAACCAAAGAGTCCGACGGATGCTGGAAAAGGGGGTTTCAAACGCGGATTTCCTCTCTTCCCTTCGAGAGATTCCAATAGTGCGGTTTCTTCTCCACAAATGTAGGCACCTGCTCCTCTATGGACATAAATGTCAAGTTTAAACCCGCTTCCCAATATATCCTTGCCCAGGAAACCCTTATCGTATGCTTCAGAAATAGCTTGCTCCAGGCGCAGGGCCACAGCTTCGTACTCTCCTCGTATGTATATGAATGCTGTATTGATGCCCACACAATAGGATGTGATGATTATTCCTTCTATTAGAAGATGAGGGTTATGGGACATGATGTACCGGTCTTTGAATGTTCCCGGCTCTCCTTCATCCGCGTTTACACACAAGTATTTTGACTTTTCGATATCCTTGGGAACAAATCCCCATTTCACACCGGCAGGAAATCCTGCTCCCCCTCTTCCCCTCAAGTTGGCAGCCTTTACTTCCTCAAGGATCTCATCCGCCTTCATCTCCGCAAAAGCCTTTTTTACAGCTTCATATCCCTTGTTTTTCAGATAGACATCTATTTTGAACAGATTTTCAAGGCCAAATTGTTTGGTTAATATTTTATCTGCCACTTTATCTACTCTAGGTTATCCAAAATATTGTCGATTTTTCCCTTATCTAAATTCCCATAATAGTCAAAGTTGATCATCATACAGGGAGCTTGTTCACAAGCACCAAGACATTCAACGGTCGTGAGCGTGAATTTTTGATCCGATGTTGTCTCCCCCACTTCGATTCCCAATTTATCCTTCAAGTGATCGATTAGGGATTCTGCTCCCAATAGACTACAACTCAAGTTGGAGCAGACTTGGATGTGATACTTCCCCACCTCTTTTTGATTGAACATGGTGTAGAATGTCACCACTTCTTTGATTTTTATCGGTTTGATATTCAATAAATGCGCTATTTGCTTTTCTTCCTGCTGGGAGATAAAACCCTTTTCACCCTGAACAAGATGCAAAACAGGGAGAAGTGCAGCCTCTTTGCTTGCGTAGCGAGAGGCGATCTCCTCAATTTTTTTCTTCGTTTGATCAGTCAATTCTGGGCTCATCTATCCAATTCTCCACCGATCATATTCATCGACCCAAATGTTGGTATCACATCGGCCACAAAATGCCCCCGGACAATTTCCTCGAGAGCCGCCACAATATGGAAGCAAGGAGCTCGCAGATGGAGACGGTAGGGTTTGTCCGTTCCATCTGATACAATGTAAAATCCCAGCTCGCCACTTCCGCCCTCGACAGCAAAATAAGCCTCGCCTTTAGGCGGACTAATCCCGTGACCACTCATGAATAATTTAAAATGACTGATGAGACCTTCAATGTTTGTGTACGTATCCTCTTTGGGCGGAACGATATATTTTTTTCCTGACAGAATTCCGGGATATTTTTCCTTTTCTGTTCCTTCAAGATTTGGAGAAAGCTTGATCCTTTCCTCAGGCTTTTTTGTTCTGGAAGCTTTGATAGCTTCAGCCGGCTCCAATCCTTTTGTTACTGATTCGGATGAAGAAGAAGGTTTAGGGATTTTTTCCATACACTGCTCGACCATCCTCAAACTCTGCTCCATTTCTTGCATACGGACCATATATCGGTCGAAATTATCCCCTCTCTCACCAAGTGGAATTTCAAAATCCAGCTGATCATACACGAGATACGGGAAAGCTTTACGCACATCGTAATTGACACCCGTAGACCTGAGGCATGGCCCTGTCCATCCGTAATTGATCGCCAACTCCGGAGTCACAATCGCAATATCTCTCGTCCGGTTGAGAAAAATCTTATTTTTGCTCATCAGACCATTGCAATCCTTGAGCACTTTGCGGGTTTCATCGATGGCAATACGGGCTGTTTCTTTCCAATCAGAAGGAAAGTCTGACCTGACTCCTCCGATCCGGATAAAAGACGTGGTCATGCGGGCGCCGGTCGTTTGCTCCATCAAATCCCATATGTACTCTCGAGCTTTCATCATGTACAGGAAGACTGTAAACGCCCCGCATTCCATACACATGGCAGCTAAAGCTGTGAGGTGATCGCACACCCGTGAGAATTCGTTTAAGATGACTCGAATGTACTGGGCTCGTTCCGGAGCTTCAATCCCCAGCATCTTTTCCAGGGTCATGACATAACCCGTGTTGTTGATCAGTGGAGAAACATAATTCATCCGGTCTGTGTAGATCAGCATGTTAAAAAAGGTCTTGTTCTCACAGATTTTCTCGAATCCTCTGTGTAAATACCCCATCTCCAGCTCACAGTTGATGATCTTTTCTCCATCCAACTCCAACATTACCCTTGTTGTACCGTGCATCGCGGGATGAGATGGACCCATGTTGATAAGCATGGTTCCTTCTCTGGCTTCCTGTTGTATCCTATATTTCATACTATTATCTCAAAGGTATTTTCGGTTGCTGTTTGCGCAGAGGATAATCCTTCCGCAATGGGTGCCCTTCAAACCCATCATACATAAAAAGCCGTCTCAGATAGGGATGGCCATCAAAATGGATCCCGAACATATCGAATACTTCTCTCTCTAGCCAGTTGGCGTTCTTGAAAATGTGGGTTAAAGAGTCGATTTTACAGTCATTTTGTTGCAATCTTGCTTTGAACCTCAACCGCAGGTTTAAGGAAAAGGAAAAAAGGTGATATACCATTTCATAACGCTCTTCTTCTCCCAGGTAATCAACACAAGTAAGATCGAGCAGCATGGTAAAATCGTAGGGATCTTCTTTTAAAAAAATCACGATATCCTGAAGAGCTTCTTTTTTGATGTGGATGATATCATCCCCGAATTGGACAGTCATACCCAGAATATTATCGGAAAATTTCTGTTTGATATCTTCTAAGATTTTTTCCTTTGAAATCGCCATTCATGCCCTTCTTTTTGTATTTTTTCTTGAAGTTTTATTAAAGCATTGATTATCGTTTCCGGCCGTGGCGGACATCCGGGGATGTAAACATCCACGGGAATAATTTTGTCTATTCCCTGTACAACAGCATAGTTGTCGTAAATGCCTCCGCTTACCGCACAGGCCCCGAATGCTACGACCCATTTTGGTTCGGTCATCTGATCATAAACAGTTTTAAGAACAGGCGCCTCCTTATGCGTGATCGTACCGACCACCAAGAGCATATCAGCCTGTCGAGGAGTGAATCTTGTCCATCCCATGCCAAAACGGTCCAGGTCATAATGCGCACAAGCCACGGACATATATTCCATACCACAACAGGCCGTGATGAACGGGTACTGAAACAACGAGAATTTCCGGCCCCATCCCAGCATTGAATTGAAAGTGGTTGTGATGAATCCGCCTTTTCCGTCTTTTTTATGTTTCATCGTTCCCACTCAAATGCCCCCTTTTTCCAGGCATAGATAAAGCCTGCCAGCAGAATGAAGATGTACGCAAACATGACTACCAGTGCGGTTACGCCCATTCCCTCTTGTATAAATTGTTTGAATATCAATGCCCAGGGGAAAAAAAAGATAACTTCAATATCGAACAATAAAAATAAAAAAGCGACCAGATAATATTTCACAGGGAACGGATTGATTCCATCCTGAAGATAAGGACTTCCGCACTCAAACTGTGTTTCTTTTGTGGGATTGGTTTTTTTCGGCCCCAGGATTTTATTCATAAAAACAAGAACCGCTCCAAGGAGTCCGAATACGACAAATACTAAAAATAGCTCTATCATCTTTTTTTATAAAGGCATAGATTTTATAAAAAACAATCAAAAGATGCAAACATTTTTGACAAATTTTTTTTATTCTTTCATAATTACTTTTACGGATATCTCACCTTAAAGAAAAAATGACTGATTCCAATTGATTTACAGGGGCAACAGGATTACAGGATGCAAATAATGAACGAACAAATTTCCAAAAAATTTTACGCTTGTTTTTTATTGCTTGTTTTGCTTGCGGGTTCCATATGTTGTGATTCATCTGGAAAAAAAGAATCTCGACTTATCCGGATTATCGATATTATATCCGAAGAAAATATTGTCCAATCACCTCTAAAAAATATAATCGAAAAATTCAATTCCGTAGAAGAAGACATCACCGGAAAATGGGCCTTCCTCCCTTATCTATCAAGCCAAGACCAGGAAATTTGGGGAACATCCAGTGGTTATCCCATTCTCGGTAACCACGAATCAGAATTCCCAGAAGGAATGAAACTTTTTAATGACGGGCAAGAAGTGAAATATTTGAGCGGCAATAAAAAGCAAAAAACCGGCTGGCGGTGGATCGGAACAAGTGAGTCTTTGGATTTGAGAAAATATAGTGGATACGACAAAACAAGACAGGGTATCATCCTGAACGCAGAGAACTCTTTTCGATTCGAAAAACTCCTGCCAGAGGGGAATCTCATCCTCGATCTTTATCTTGTCAATTCTGACTGGCAAAACATACAGCCGAGATTGACGGTATCTTTTAATGGATCTGATACTGAAGAATTGGTCATCACACGAAAAAAATGGTTTCGAATCAGAAAAAAACTCGATCTGGGAAAATACACGATCGAGATAAAATATTCCGATACAAACGAACAAAACGTTTCAGAGACACCTGTTGTACTCGGTCAAGTTAAAATGACCGGCACTTCCGATATCCTGCTTTTAACCCACCCCAGGAAGCAAGAGCGCTCGGAACCTCAAGGGGATTTTCATTTTCAATACTACACCTATGTTGCTCTACCAGGAAAAATGAGAGCCGTCCAGTCTGAAATACAATACATGTATAACATAAGGAACAAATTTCCTTTGTATGATTCCGGAACAGGATCTAATCCGTTTTCCATAAAAAAGAAAATCACGTTTAATGAATATGCTTATAATTGCCTGACTGCCCCTCTGGAAAGTGAATTTAAAATGGATTTGAACATTCCTCCGAATGCCGTTCTCGAATTCGGGTATGGAATCCTTAACGAATTCAAAAACTTAGAATCGGAGCAATCTATCCAATTCCGCCTACTTCTTGAACGGTCAGATAAAGAAGAAACGCTTTTCAGCAAAACGATCAACTGGGAAACGACAAAAGATATCATCCAGGAAAAGATCGATCTCAGTCCGTTTGCAGGAAGTAAAGTTCGATTGTCCTTCCAAACCAATGATCTCAATCCGGGTAGCAAAAAGGAAAATTCCCCTCATATCGTTCCCTTATGGGTAAATCCACTGATTTATCAAATTCCGGAAACAAATCAAACAAATATCATCCTGATTTCATTGGATACGGTCAGGCCTGACCATCTGGGCTGTTATGGATACCAAAGAAATACAAGCCCGGCGATTGACCGTCTCGCCGCTGATGGCGTTCTTTTCAAAAACACCTATAGCACGACATCATGGACACTGCCCGGCCATGTCTCTCTTTTGACATCCTTGAATTGTCTCAACCATCAAGTGTATTTTCCCCTACAAAAAATGAATCCGGACATGCTGACTCTCGCTGATATCCTCAGAACAGAACAATTCTATTGCGCTGCCTTTACAGGAGGAGGATACCTGAGTGAAACATACGGATTTTCTAAGGGATTTGATACCTATCAAGAAATCAAGCTCCGCGGAAACCAAGCGATCCGCCTAGATGAAGCCGAGCGTTTAGCCCAACTGGCATCCCGATGGCTCGAAGACAACAAAGATAAAAACTTTTTTTTGTTTCTCCATACATACCAACCTCATGATCCGTATGCCAACCTCTCCCCTTCCGGGAAGGAATTTTTAAAAGAAGATGCCGAGTGGGATCAGGTCAAAATGGAACCTCTTTTTAAAGGAAAAAGTCGATTCGATACCCAAATCTCTGAGAAGGCAAAACAAAACATCATCGCTTTATACGATGGAGAGATCAAGTACACAGATGTGTTTTTTGTCCAACCTATTTTGGATAAGCTGAAAGAACTCGGGTTGTATGAAAAATCTTTGATCATCCTCACCAGCGATCACGGCGAGGAATTTTTTGACCACGAGGCATGGCTTCATGATCATAGTATCTATGATGAGGGAATAAAAATTCCCTTGCTCATAAAATTCCCGGTTACAGAGCATAAAGGACGCCAAATCGAAAAGATCGCTCGTATAACAGACATAATGCCAACAATCCTTGAACAGATGGAGATTAAAACAAGCTATAAGCAATTCGATGGCGCCTCCCTTTTTCCTTTGTTAAATGGGAAGGAAAAAACACAACGGACCTTTGTAAGCGATCTGGCTTTAAGGGAATTCAAAATAGCCCCTACGGTGATTTCAATTAATAAAGACAACTTCAAATTCATCCTCAATAAAAAGATATCTTCTCCTTATGCCAAACGGGTGGCTCGAAACTTTGATGGTTCGCAGATCGAACTGTACGATTTGAAAAAAGATCCCAGAGAAACAAAAAATTTAGCGGCTAACATCGCTTACCGCGAAATGTGCTTTGAACTGCTCGTTGATATCAACCGATTGTATGAACAAGCGGATAAGATGAAAAAGGAAAAGGATGAAGTCACACTAGACCAGAGCTTGCGCGAAAGGCTCAAGGCTCTGGGGTACATCAAATAACTTAAATTATTTATAAAAAATGCTGATGACATCATTCATTTTCAATAAAGCCAATTATCAAATTTCCTTTTAGATGCAGGGTGGGGAGGTTGGCCATCAGCATTTTTTACCCTCCAGGAGAGCCAATCTCACCACATCGGCTTCGTTGCAGCCCATTCGCGGTAGATCACTACAGCATCATGAGCCACTACCTCGCCGCTGCAGCAATCTTGGCTCTTAAACAATCCAAGTAAAAGAATCAAAAACAAGATGGCTAGGTGTTTAATATGTGGAGGGCTTCTCCTTTGGCACTCAGAGCGGCTTCCATAACTGCTTCAGATAGTGTGGGATGTATGTGATAGGCAGAAGACACATCTTGGAGTTTCATCCCCTTCTCCACACAAAGCGTCAACTCTGCCAATAGTTCACTGGCGTTTGGTCCAAGGATGTGCGCTCCGATAATTGTATCCTGCTCATCGGCGATAACCTTGGCCATTCCTTCCGGTTTTCCCATCGTAAGGGCCCTGCCATTCGCTTGAAAAGAAAACACTCCCGCTTGAACTCGGAGCCCCTTTTCCCTTGCCTGTTGTTCTGTTAATCCCACTGATGAAAACTCCGGTTCCGTGTATACCGCTATCGGAAGGGCATTATAACGGGTTACTTTCTTCAATCCGGTGGCATTTTCGGCTGCCAATACTCCTTCATGAAAAGCCTTGTGAGCAAGCAGTTTTCCTCCGTTCAAATCACCGATGGCATAGACTCCAGATATCTCTGTTTCGAGATACTCATTCACTTTCACAAATCCTTTTTCATCAACGAAAGTTGTTCCGAACTCTAGGAATTCCTCAGAATTGGGGATACGCCCGACCGCTAACAATACTTTTTGGGCATCAAATGTTCGGTTTTTTTTCTCCTTTAAACAAAAAGACTCCAGGGTAATTTTTTCTTTATCCCCAGAAACATGTCGAATTTCCATCTGTGTGTATATATTAAGCCCTTTTAGTCTGAGTATTCTTTCCAGACGTTTTGTCATTTCTTGGTCGCTTCCAGGTAGAATATCAGGCATGATCTCGAGAATGGTGACTTGACTGCCGAGTCTTTGATAAATGGCTCCCATTTCCAGACCGATAGCACCGGCGCCAACGATGACCAAATTATCGGGAATTTCAGCCAATTCCAGACCTTCTTTGCTGGTTATGATTGTGTCTCCATCTGGCTGGAGAAAGGGAAGAGCCGCAGGTTTTGACCCAGTTGCAAGAATTATCCTTTCCGCTTTATAAATGCCTTTATTATTCTCTCCTTGAACTTCGATCTGCCGTTCATTTCGTAATTTCGCATCACCCTGGACAAGTTGAACCCCATTTTTTTTCAACAAGAATTCTATCCCCCGAACAAATCTTTCCACAATTTTTTTCCGCTGCTCTTGAACTCTTCCCCAATTGCATGTCAAGGCATCCAGAGGTCCGTCGAGATATTTATTATCTTTGGTTTCTTTGAAAATTTTTGTCTGATGAAGGAGAAACTTCGCAGGTATGCACCCCCAATTCATGCATGTTCCGCCAACCCTTTCCTTCTCGAACAACACAACTTTTTGCTTCAATTGCGCTCCCCGCAATGCCGCAACATACCCACCCGGGCCTCCTCCGATAATGGCTAGATCAAATTTTTCGTTCATATATCCTTACCTTTATATAAATTCTCCCGTATTATACCTTTTCTTTCCACTCGTTTAAACTCCATTCCCTCACTCCATATTGCATCTGCTAAAAAAGCATGAGGGGATGTTTTCAACGACAGCGGCAGATTTAGCCTTCCTGAGTCAACTTTCGAGGGTAACAATATGGGGACGTCCCATCTGGGGACACCCTATGTTACCAACCTGGTTTCTTTTTAAACATAAATTATATAGAGTGTCCCCGAATGGAACGTCCCTATATTGTCTAAGGACTGTGTGAGCATTGGATAATCCAAACAGCAGTATTGAGAATAGCTCAGGACATCTTTCATGCTTTTTTCCTTGACAGTTAGCGACATAATGGTCATTAATAATGTGATTTGGTCAAAAGATTATGGCTCAGTGTGGGGATATGTCTTGGATTAGCCTATGAATTTTAAAAATAGCCTTCTTATAATGCTTATGTTAATCGGCCTTTTTTGTATCTGTGCAAGCGAAACGCTGCACGGATATGAAATCTTCGTCTACCGCCCTTACAAAGTAAAAAATCCTCTGTTCCCGGATAACCAACTTACTCTTCATGGTGAATTTTTCGGCCAGCTACAACTTCCCTCTAATTTTCCCAGCTACAATGACCTCTCCGGGAAAAAAGACCGATGGACTTTTGGATTCCGAAATCGCATCTTCATCACTGAAAATTTTTCGTTTCTTGCTCAACTTGTGACGCATGATGACGGGAGTAAACGGACAAAATTCGACTGGCACTTTTCTCTACGGCTGAATCCCCTGGAAAATCTTGTTCTTATATTAGGACATGACTCCAACCATGACTCCGATTATCAAAGTACCGTCGATGGCCTGGCTTACTTTCTCAACCGCAATTATGTCGGTTTTGGCCTCCCGTTTCAGGTTGGTAATTTCTATTTTGAACCTTTCACATGGTTGCTTTATCACACCAACCACATTGGCCATCTCGATCTCTCAGGAGAGAAGCTTCTCCAGGAATACGGTATTCGTGTTGGAGCTTGGATACAGGAGAGCTTTGGGATGAGTCTCCAAATCATCGCTCAATCCGAATCCTTTTTCTCCCTTGGACAGACATTCCTGGCTGACTTGATATTCCGCGTAAAACTCCTAGATTATCTGGAATTATCCTTTGGGGGCAGCATTTGGAAAGACATTCAAGAAAGCCGCCTGGGAAATAAACAAATTTTCACCAAACTCTACTGGGGCATCGCGATCCCTTTTTGAGCAGCAAAAAAACAGCATTAAAACTGGAAAATCCAATTCAAGCAGTCAAGCAAACTGAGGAGGAAGCCATCCGGAGGCGAGCGGGCATTTTAGCTTGACAACTGCTGATCATTATGCTACCAAATTTTACCTCTGGATGGATATCATCTCATTCGGTTAAGCATGCATTTAAGATATTTGGTCGCTATCACCTTTACCGCTCTTCTCCCATTCTCGTTTGTGGATGCCCAATCCTCGACTTTCTCTGATCAAGATTGTTTGGCATGTCACGGTAAACATGAAATCTCCCAGATTATGCATGATGGGAATTTGCGGACATTGTACGTTGATCCTGAAATGTGGTCCCAAGATATCCACCACTTGGGCAAATTAACCTGCGTTGACTGCCACACAAATGCCAATCCTTTCCTTCACTTCAGAGAGGGTTTTATTGATGTGGATTGTGCCCGTTGCCATCCGGTAGAGGAAGAGGAATATCAAAAAAATATACATCAGACATTCACTAAAATCACCCCCGGAAAAGAACTCCCGCTTTGTTATCATTGCCACACCAAACATAACATCCTGCGGCACGATGATCCTTTATCTTCTGTTCATGAATCCCATGTCGGGGAAACCTGCGGAGCATGCCACCCCGAAATCATGATTAAAGGTATTCTGGATGGAACATCGCTTGGAAAAATTTCGGGGCATCGGAAGGGGGACATATCCGAAAAATTCGACATGAATGTTTGCATAAACTGTCACTATCAAGATTCGGCCCACGGCGCCAAACGTGTTTACAAAGATTTTTGCACTCGCTGTCATGATGTCCGGTCAAAAGGCAACCTTGTCATGGGACCAACCCATCTGGATGCAACCAGGTGGGCAGGCCTCAATTTTGTCGGGGACGCTCTTCTTTTCCTTCTGCTTTTTGCATCCGGTACGCTGATCATGTTCAGATCCCGAAAGAGAATTGTGTCAAGAATCGCATCATGGAAGGAAAACATAAAAATGCCCATTGTGCAGGAAGAACCGACTCCTCAAGCAACCGAAACCGCAGAAAATCAGGAAAATAATGAAAACGAATAAAAAACGCTACGCCATGTTGATCGATCTGCGCAAATGTATCGGATGCAACGCCTGCGCTGTAGCCTGCAAAAGTGAAAACAATGTTCCGCTCGGCGTCTGGAGAAGTTGGGTAAAGCGAGTGGAAAAAGGAACATATCCTCATGCTAAAGAATATTTCCTTCCGATTGTCTGCAATAACTGCGCCAAACCCATCTGCGTGACCGTGTGTCCTGTCAAAGCCTCGATCCAACGTTCTGACGGGATCGTTTATGTCGATCCTCACCGGTGCATCGGATGCCGGTATTGCATGGCTGCTTGTCCGTACGGCGTGCGCTATATCAATCCGCTGACAAAGATTGTCGAAAAATGCTTTTGGTGTCACCACCGCGTGGATGCAGGCCTTGAACCTGCCTGTGTTCTCGCATGCCCAACAGGGGCCATCATATTCGGTGATAGTAACGATCCGGAAAGCAAAATAGCCAAAGCTCTTGCTGAAAATGCCGTTCAGGTCATCAAAGCAGAGCTGGGAACGGATCCCCGGACTTATTACATTGGACTCGACCAGGAAGTCATTGACACAAAGGAACCTGAGAAAGAGTGATGGAGAGTCAACTTCTTTATAACATCATGCATCAAGAAGCTTTCGGCTTATTTATCGCTGTGTATTTTTACTTGACAGGCTTGAGCGCAGGATCATTTATCCTTTCGACGCTTGCCTACGGTTTTGGGATGGAACAGTACAAATCTCTAGGCAGGGTAGGCATTATCTTGGCAACAGTTTTGCTGATCATCGCTCCCCTATTCCTTCTGCTTCATATAGGCGTGCCTCACCGGGCCTGGCACCTTTTTGTGTATTTGAATTTTGAGTCCCCGATCACTTGGGGTTCATTCCTTTTGATTCTCTATCCTGTCAACTGCATAGTTTACGGCTATTTCATGTTCAAGGAGAAGAAAAAGCAGACACGCCTCTTCGGGCTTATCGGTATTCCCCTTGCCGTATCGGTCCACGGCTATACGGGCTTTATCCTGGCCTTTGGCAAGGCCAGGGCCCTGTGGAATACAGCCCTGATGCCTATATTGTTTCTCGTCTCAGCCATCGTTTCAGGAATAGCCCTGATGATCCTGGTATGTATCGTGAAGGACCGCTTTTTCTCCGCGCATAAGAAAATAAACTACCCGCTTCTTGAAAATCTCGGGAAAATGTTAGCCTGGGTTATCGTGTTTGACCTGTTTCTAGTTGGATGCGACATTCTCGTCCTTTTGATCTCCCACTCTGATGCTCAGGATGTAGCCCATCTGCTTTTATCCGGCAATTTTTTCCCTTTATTCTTGATCGTGGAAAACCTTTTGGGAAAAATCGTGCCGTTTACCCTGCTTATCGTTCCACGATTCAGGAACTTGGTAACCATGATTATCGCTTCTTTACTTGTCATCATAGGAATATTTGTAATGAGATACGTCGTGGTGGTCGGAGGAGAATCTATCCCGTTGATTTGAGGAAATATTATGGGGAAAAAAGGAATTTCCAGAAGAAGATTCATGAAGGATGGCGTCTCCCTGATGGCGGGCACATCCATGGCCCTCGGAGCGTGGGCTCCTTCAGATCACGACAAAAAAAAGTTTGGCGTATCCAGAACCTCCCTAAAATCTCTAATTGCTATCCCCACAACCTGCCAACAGTGCCCTGCGGGATGTGGTATCATCGCTTATCTGAACGGTGACCGGCTCGTTCAGATTCTCGGGAATCCTGATCATCCGAACAACAGGGGAGGCATCTGTGCCAAAGGCGTTGCTGGAATCAATTTGGTCAACGATCCGGAAAGGCTTTTATTTCCTATGAAAAGAATCGGTCCGAGAGGACAAAATCGCTGGAGCAGAATCACTTGGGATGAAGTTTATCACACGTTGAGTACACGCATCGGTAGTTTAATAAAAGAAGGGCAGACTAAGGGATTTGTCTTGGACTTGGGTCGTCAGGATCTTATTCTGAGGCATTTTATCCAGGCCATCGGACAGGTAACCGTCATCGACCGTCCTGTTTTGAAAAACATCAACCGTTCGTCAGCGTTCGCATCGGTGACTGGCTTTTCCTGTTCCATCCCGGATGTTGCCTACAGCCGCACCATCCTGAACTTCGGGGCCAATCCGTTCGCCAATCATGATTACTTTGTCGGGATAGCCCGTCGCCTCGCCATCGCCAGGATCGAAAGGGGCACAAAACTGATAACATTCGATGTGCGCATGTCCGAAACCGCAGCCAGAAGCGATGAGTGGCATCCCATCAAGCCTGGCACTGACGGAAGCGTTGCGCTTGCGATGGCCAATGTGATCGTGAACAAAGGTTTAGCTGACACTCAATTCCTCGAAAAGCAAGCGAACATTTCCGCTGAAGTTTTAAAAGCACATCTGTCCCGGTACACACCTGAATGGGCCGAGAGAGAGAGCGGTGTCGCAGTTGAAGATATTGAGCAGTTGGCTTATCAGTTTGCGTCCCAAAAACCATCTGTGGCCATCCTAGGAGGAGGTGCATACGACCACGAAAACGGCTATCAAAACACAAAATGTGTTACCCTCTTGAACTGGATTGTCGGAAATGTGGGAAAAGAAGGAGGCATATTTTTCTCTCGTTTGCCTCAGAAGCGCTCATCCGATACGACAACGGTGAAAACTATATCCCGATTAAAACGCAATGACACGCCTATCGATATCTACTTCAGCTACCTATCCAATCCCGCATATTCCGATCCGGAATGTGATAAAAGCGCAGCCTTTCTGGAAGATGAAAAAACCACTCCTTTTTTGGTTGTGATGGACACGCACATGACTGAAACAGCCATGCTGGCGGATTTGGTCTTGCCAGCAGCCACCTATTTAGAAAGCTGGGGTGTGGAGCCTGCCCCACCGCTAGATGGAATCCCTATACTCAATCTTCGGCAGCCCGTAGTCTCTCTTCTCAGTCCGGCGGAAGCCTTGCGTTTTCCATCTTTCGATTCTGGAAAGTTGCTCGACCACACTTTCCTACCCCTTGGAGAAGCGAAGGAAGTCGGGAATGTCTGCTTGAAACTGGCGAGAAATTTGGGTGGGGCAATAGAGAGAAAACTACCCTATAAAGATACTCAGGACTACACTTCAAAAATGATCTCTTCCCTCTTGAATAAGGCTGTCAGCTTCCAGGCCTTAAAACAAAAGGGCTTTTGGACGGCTAAAAAACCCAAAATACCCGCAGAGCAATACTTTGCGATAAAAAGGCGGCTTCGGTTGCCTGATTACATTCCCGTTCACTCTGAGGAGAAAACAAAACCCAACCAATTTATCCTGACCACCTTTAAAACGAACCTGGGAACAGAAGGGATGGAGAACAGCAAATGGGCCAGGGAAATATTTCACGAAAGCCGGCTATGGCTGAACAAACAAAAAGCCACACAATTGGGCATAAAAAACAGGGACAAGGTCCGTGTTTCCTCATCTGTAGGGAGTGTGATCTTGCATGTTTTGACCACAAATCGTATTCATCCGGATTCGGTTGCATTGGCTGAAGGATTGGGACACACGGCATTCGGGAATGTGGCACAAGCTCGAAAATCCAAGACCAAGGACAGAGATACCCAACTCATTTGGTGGGGCAAAAAAGGAAAAGGAGTGAACCCTTTTTCCATCATCGAAAACCGTGTGGACCCTGTAGGAGGAGGACACGCATACAAAGATACAGTGGTCCAAGTCCATAAAATCAAGGAATAATCTAAAGGTTGGAGACATGAACAAGAAAATCGGAAACATTTCCATCGTACTGATCGTCATTATTTTGATGACAGGGCCTCTTTTTTCTGATGTTTTAAAAAATCAAGGCCACATAAAAAGGCTCACCTATTCTGGGAATAATTCCGTTCACTATCCTTGCTTGAGCGATGACGGACAGTGGATGCTGTATGTGCTAGAGAACGATACCGGCGAGGAAGTAACCAGATCCATCAAGCTGATGAACATCGATACGGGGAAAGAAACAGAGCTTTTTTTGGACAAAAATATGACGGCTCCAGAACCCTATAAAGACAGGTCACTCCTTATCGGGACAAAACCTCCGGTATTATCTGGCGACGGACGTGTCGCCATATTTGTCCTGAGCTTGGATCAACCGGAAAACATCCTGGATCACTATCTTGCCATGATCAACACGGATGGCACCGGGATTAAAATTTTTTCTTTCCCTATAAAAGCCCTTCAAGGAAAAGACTGGAAAGCTCTCGATTTCAAAGGGAATGAATGGGAAAGGATATCGCATTATGCTGTAAGCTCCGATGGAAGCCATGTGGCTTGTGTGATGAAGGGACATTTAGGGCCGGTCCGTTACGGAAATGCTAGCGCCATTATTATGATCGACACTCAAAGCGAAAAGAAAAAAACAATATTTGCGCCAGAATTCAACGGGCAACAATGGGAATGGAAAACTAAACTCTCCCGCCCACTCCTAGGAGGGGGATGGGCCTTTGGCATAAGCGGATCAGGAGACAGCATTTTGTTCGGCGCCCAATCCTCGGATGACAAACTGGATTACGATCTCTATTTATCCGATTGGGAAGGGACCCTAGTCAAAAAAATAACCGATTTTCAAGATCGTTGGTTCAGCCTCGCTGAATTGAGCCAAGATGGAAAAAAAGTCGTGGTTTACTATACAGGGAAGAAAAAACAAGGAATCGGGACATACACCGTCAGTTCAGAAGGGTCTGAAATTGTATATCTCCAATCTCCTATCTCTCCGAAGGTCGAATTTTTCGATTTGACCGGAAACGGAAAGTATATCCTTTATAAACACATATATAATGGTGTCTTCCTCGATCTTGAAACAGGCAAAGGAGGAACTGCCTTTGACAAAAATACTCCCGGTTATGTCTCAGGTTTGTTCCCGATGGATTTCCCGCGGTTTCCTGCCTTTTGGGGGCCTAGGATCACAAGCCATGAAGGAACAAGAATCCTGCTTGCAGGAATACCCGATGGAAAAAAAAGCCCAGAGTTTTATCTTTTGAGTTTTGAAACCAAATAAAAAGAAAATATGGCTAAATTTAAATTTAAAAAACGATTCTGGACGATGCTTTCTCTTTTGATCTTGGCCACCCTGATCATTGGAGGTGGAGGCATTGGGTATTTTGTGCATTATTCCGCAACAAACGAAAGGGTTTGTGCCCAGTGTCATCCTGAAATTGTGGATTTATGGAAAAACTCAAAAGGCCATCCATCCCAGTTGACATCATGTTTCCAGTGCCACTCCAATCATTTTGTTCCTCCCGAGTATTTAGCCGATGATTTCCTCACTTCACAGAGGTGTTTGGACTGTCACGAAAACGTCCTGGAGCTTGGCTATGCTGTTAAAAAGAAGGTCATAAAATACAATCACAGAATACACCAACAAGAAGGTCTAGAATGTATTGCATGTCACCGCAACAGCGGTCATGAGTACATGTTGGGAGGAACAAACAGGCCTTCAATTTCAGAATGTATCTTGTGCCACATAAAGGAGTTTGACGGCCCTCCAAAAAACCAGGATTGCCTAAACTGCCACGATGTGATGCTTGCTCCGGGTAGGATGTGGAACAATGATTAAAGCATTCGACATTCTGCTCATCCTCCTTTCTCTCGCCGTATTTACTTACGGACTGCAAAGGCGTACCCGTCTTTGGAAAATCGGCCAACAGGACTCCCGATCAGACAGCTTCGGAAAAAGGATCAAGTCTTTTCTGGTGGAAGGGATCGTTCATCGAAGAATCCTGCAAGATGTGTATCCTGGTCTAATCCATTTATTCATATTTATGGGCTTTCTCGTTCCCTTCGTGGTCATCGTGATCGTCCAGTTCATGTTTACCCTTCCTTCTCCCATTGCTAAGTTTTTATCTCTCTTTTTGGACCTTGTGGCTTTTTTCGGATTGGGTTCAGTGATCCTGGCATTTTACAGAAGATATATCACCCGCCCATCCAGGCTGGATAACCGGTTGGATGATTTCATCAGTTTGGCCTTTCTTTTCCTGATTCTCGGTACAGGCCTCATCATGGAGAGCCTCCGGCTTTCGGTAATCGGGAAAGACATCCAAGCATGGGCCCCGATAGGCAAAGTGCTGGCCTCTCTGATCCATACATTCGGTTTGAGTATTTCGACAAAAGGTTTTTTGGCGATGCTTTTTTTCCGCATCCACTTTTTTCTTGTCCTCGGTTTCATCGCCTATATTCCCTATTCCAAACTTTTTCACATCGTCAGTTCTCCGTTGAATATGATCTTCAGGTCTCTCGAATCCAAAGGGGCACTTACCCACATGGATCTGGAAGAGGAGGAAGCTGAAACTTTTGGGGTTGCTAAGATAAATGAATTTACCTGGAAACAGCTCCTCGACCTGGACGCTTGCACACATTGCGGGAGATGTCAGGACCATTGTCCTGCCCATCTCACAGAAAAACCGCTCTCCCCAAAAGATATCATCCTGGATCTGAAAAACCACCTGCATAAACAAGGAAAAAAGGCCGATGAAGCCCCAACGCTGGTCGGAAATGTTGTCCAGGAGGACACGCTCTGGGCATGCACAACCTGTGGTAACTGCATGGAACACTGCCCTGTGTATGTGGAACATGTGGACAAAATCATCGACTTGAGACGATCCCAGGTCTTGATGGAAAGTAAATTTCCTGAGGAGTTGATGGAAGCATTCCGAGGCTTGGAGAAAAATTCGAATCCTTGGGGCTTAGGTTTTGATGCCCGGGCAGATTGGGTAGAAGAGCTGGATGTCCCGATACTATCCGAGATGCAGGGAGAAAAAATCGACTATCTCTTTTTTGTGGGATGCCTCCGCTCCTATGACGACCGCAACAAAAAAGTGGCAAAAGCTATGGTACGGATTCTAAACCACCTCGGCATAAAATTCGCTATCCTCGGTATGGAGGAAGGTTGTTGTGGAGACCCCGCCAGGCGTGTCGGAAACGAATACCTTTACCAGATTCTTGCCCAGGCTAACATCGAAACTTTCAACCGTTATAAAATCAGCAAAATATTAACCACATGTCCCCATTGTTACAACACAATCAAAAATGAATATCCCCAAATGGGATTTTCCTGTGATGTGAAACATCACACAGAATTTTTTTCCGAACTCATAGGATCGGGCCATCTGAGGCTGGACCGGGCCATCCCCAAAAAGTTGACCTATCATGATCCATGCTATCTCGGAAGATATAACGGGATTTACAAAGCCCCTCGTGAAGTGCTCCATGCTATCCCATCCTTGGATATCCGAGAAATGAAACGCTCCGGAAAGGATTCCTTTTGTTGCGGCGCTGGAGGAGGATGGATGTGGATGGATGAGAAAATCGGCAAAAGAATCAACATCCAAAGGCTGGAAGACGCCCTTGCCACAGATCCTGAATGGATTTCCACAGCTTGTCCGTTCTGCGTAACCATGTTCGACGATGCCATCAAAAGCAAAGACAAGGAAGAAAGCCTTCAGATATTGGATATAGCCGAAATCGTCGAGCAAGCCCTCGCCATTGATAAAGAAACTTAAGCCCTTCTCGGCGGCTACGGAACCAGCTTACCTGTTTGCATATATGTTTAAACCTGGATTATTCACAAGCCAAGACCCCCCACCCCACCCTAGTATTAAAGGATGCAAGGCAGTGGCTCATGAGCTGTATCTGTATACTGCGATTGGGCTACAACGATGCCGATGCAGTGAGATTGGTTTGCCCGGAGGGTAAAAACTGCTGATAAAGATATAAATTGATTTTAATATTTTGTTTTTATGAAAAAGAAAGTATCAGCAGTTTTTATGAATAATTCAGGTTAAGAAAGGAGCTTTTGGAATGCATTGATGACTCTGTCGACATCTTCATCGCCCACGTCTTTATGCGTGACAAAACGAATCCCGCCGGT